>CAZDEE010000001.1:0-141848 GCA_964504595.1 uncultured Staphylococcaceae bacterium
GTAGCAAAAAAGGAACTAAAAAAATAGTAATGGTGTTTCTGTAGTAACTATGGTATAATAAATTTGAATAAAGGAGAAAAAAATTATGCTTGAATATAAATATGATACACAATTGCTAATTGAGGGAAAAGGATTAGATGAAGATGCAATAAATGATTACTTTGAAAATAATTTAAAAGGAGACTGCTTACTTGCGGTTGGTGATGATGAATTAATTAAAATTCATTTTCATACAAATGAACCATGGGAAGTTCTTAAGTATTGTTCAACATTAGGTGAAATTTATGATATCGTTGTTGAGGATATGGATCGTCAATCAAGAGGATTAAAGGGATAATTTATCTAAAATAATTATTTGCATTAAAAAATCTTTATATCAATTATATATAAAGTATTTTTGTTTTATGAAAAAAATTATTTTGTTTGTATTAAGAATAATTTTGGCAATATTTATAGCATTGATTGTTTATTATGAATAGATTAAATAAGATTAGGCATTTACTGCTGCGGCTGGAATAGCATGACTTCAAGTATAGCGGTATCAAAATGTGAAGATGCGGAAAATAAAAATAGATTTTTATTAATTTGAAATCTTATTATTTCTAGATTAGAAGTTGCTTTGAATAAAAATAAAAGACGTTTGTACTTATTTAAAGAAAATAAATGAAAAAAATTGAAGAAAGCATGAATTTTCTTGACATAATTTGACTAGAATGATATTATAAGTACGCAAATAAAAGACGTGGAAAGAAGAGGCGCCCGCTTCTCACCTGATTTAGATACTAAATAGGTTCACAAAACACGAAAAAAATCGTATTTTAACGGGCGCATTTCTGTGTCCGTTTTTCTTTGTAAGGGAGGTATTCTTATTAACAAGTATAAAACAAATCCATCAACTTCAACTACAACTACAACACCTACAGGTAATCAAGGCCCACGCCGCAATGACCGTAATAATGGTGATTTAGTAAATGAAGCTATTTATTTCCAAGAGGTTCTAGTTATTGGTCCTAATGGTGAATCATTAGGGGTTATGAGCCGATACAATGCTTTAAATAAAGCTAGTGAATATGATTTAGATTTATTATGTGTTGCTCCTCAAGCAAAACCACCAGTTTGTAAAATTATAAATTATGGTAAATATCGCTTTGAACAACAAAAGAAATCACGTGAAGCTAAAAAGAATCAAAACGTAATTGTCGTAAAAGAAGTTCAATTAACACCAGTAATTGGTCAACATGATTTAGAAACTAAAGTACGACACGCAATTAGGTTTTTAAAAGAAGGAAATAAAGTGAAAGTTGTTCTTCGCTTTAGAGGACGTCAATTGACACACGTTGAAGTCGGAGAAGATGTAATGAATCGTTTTATCGCACTTGTAGAAGAATACGCGATCATCGAGAAAAAACCAGTTCTTGATGGAAAATTACTAACAGCAGTTTTAGCATCAAAAGTGAAAAAATAGGAGGAACAGAGTATGCCAAAAATGAAAACAAAACGCGCACTTGCAAAGCGTGTAAAAGTTACCGGTAATGGTAAATTAAAAAGATGGTCAGCTTATACATCCCATCTTTCCCATAACAAATCACATAAACAAAAAAGACATTTAAGAAAGTCCGGTTTAGTCCATGCATCAGATTGCAAGAGGGTTAAATACTTACTTTCTAAATAAGGAGGATTAGACAATGAGAGTTAAAGGTGGAACAGTTACAAGAGCTAGACGTAAAAAAGTTCTTAAATTAGCAAAAGGTTATTTTGGTAGCAAACATCGTATCTTTAAGACCGCTAAAGAACAAGTTATGCATTCATTACGTTATGCATATATTGATCGTCGTTTAATTAAACGTGATTTCCGTAAATTATGGATTAAACGTATTAATGCGGCTTGCAGAATGTGTGATATTAGCTATAGCAAATTTATGCATGGCCTCAAATTAGCAGGAATTGAAATTAACCGTAAAATGTTAAGTGAAATCGCAATTCATGATTTTGCTTCATTTGAAAGTTTAGTTGCAACTGCTAAAAATGCATTGGCAAAGTAATTAGTCTTTATTAAACCAGCAATATGCTGGTTTTTTTATTTGCATAAAAAAAGTGGCTTATTGCCACTTTATTAGAAATACTATTTGCTTAATAACTTCTTATTTTTAATTTCATCGTGAATTAATTCTAAGAATTCATTTAATGAAACAGAATGTTGGTCTTTCTCTCCATATCTACGATAGGTAACAGTTTTATTTGCAACTTCATTATCACCAATAACAAGTGAATATGGGATCTTTGTAACTTGAGCTTCTCTTAAACGATATCCGAGTTTTTCTTCGCGATCATCAAGCTTAGTTCTAATTCCTTGATCTTCAAATAACTCCACTAATTCGCGAGTGTATTCAAGGTGATAAAGATTGTTGACTGGAAGAATATCAACTTGAATTGGAGCAAGCCAAGTTGGGAAGGCGCCAGCAAAGTGCTCGGTAATAATTCCAATAAATCTCTCAATAGAGCCGAATAATGCACGATGTAGCATAATAGGACGAACTTTTTGATTGTTTTCATCAATATAAGTTAAATCAAATCTTTCTGGTAAATTCATATCTAATTGGATTGTACCACATTGCCAAATTCTACCAATTGAATCACGTAGTTTAAAGTCCAATTTAGGACCATAGAAAGCTCCATCACCAGGATTGATTTTATATTTTTTACCATAGGCTTTTAATGCATCTTCTAGGGCTTTTTCAGCTTTGTTCCAAATTTCAATATCGCCAATATATTTATTTTCAGGACGAGTAGATAATTCAATATGGAAATCTAATCCAAAGATAGAATATACTTCATCATAGAGTTTTAAAAGACGGCCTATTTCATCGATAATTTGATCTTCTCTTAAGAAAATATGAGCGTCGTCTTGAGTGAATGTTCTAACTCTAAATAAGCCATTTAAAGCACCGCTAGCTTCATGACGATGGACAAGACCTAATTCACCAATGCGTAGTGGTAAATCTTTGTATGAGTGCATAGAATTCTTATAAACAAGCATTCCACCTGGACAATTCATTGGCTTAATTGCGTATTCTTTATCATCGATTTCAGATATATACATGTTTTCTTTATAATTATACCAGTGACCAGATACTTCCCATAATTCTTTAGAGAGCATAGTTGGTGTTTTTACGAATACATATCCATTACGGCGATGAATATTGTACCAGAAATCTTCTAATGTATTTCTTAATGTCATACCATTAGGAAGCCAGAATGGAAATCCTGGTCCATAGTCAGACATCATAAATAATCCTAATTCTTTTCCAAGACGACGATGGTCTCTTTTCTTTCTTTCTTCAATTAAATTTAGATGATTCTTTAAATCATCATCACTAAAGAAAGCTGTACCATAAATTCTAACAAGCATTTTATTATTTGAATCACCCCTCCAATAGGCACCAGCAATAGAGGTTAATTTAAAATGCTTTATAAATCCGGTTGAAGGAACGTGAGGGCCATGACATAAATCAATAAAATCACCTTGTGAATAAACGCTTATGATATCTTTAATTTCATTTATTAACTCGATTTTATAAGGATTGTCTTTAAAAAGTTCTAAAGCTTCTTCTTTAGAAACTTCCTTTCTAATAATTCGTTTATTTTCTTTAGATATTTTTTTCATTTCTCCTTCAATTTTAGCTAAATCGCTATCAGATATAGGGGAAGAAAAGTCAATATCATAATAAAATCCTTCTTCAATTGTTGGTCCAAAGCCAAATTTAGCATTTGGGTAAAGACGTTTAACAGCTTCGGCGAGTAAATGAGCAGCGCTATGGCGTAACAGATCTAGAGATTCTGGATCTTCTTCAGTTAGAAATGTTAATTTTCCTTCTTTTTCAATAACGCTTCCTAAGTCATAGATTTTATCATCAATTTTATAAGCAATAGCTTTTTTTTCTAAACTCTTAGAAATTTGTTTTGCAACTTCATAACCATGAAGACCTTCTTCAATTTCTAAAATATTTTCATTTGGTAAAATGAATTTTAACATAATTTATCTCTCCTTTTAAAAATAAAAAAACGTCCAAATATAAGGACGTTATATTTACGCGGTACCACCTTATTTCATGTTAGATAACATGCGCTTAATTAATCGTTAACGCCGAATTACGATCCTATTAAAGATTGCTCAAAAGTGGTATTTATTTAGTTTAAATAGAAATCTTTCACCAATTAATTTCCTCTCTATAAATAAAGCATAAATAAACGTGTCTTTATCAACGCAAGATTATAATATTACTTTATAGAAAAAAAGTCAAATAAAAAAGCGGATTTTAAACCCGCTTAATATGGATATTTTGAAGTGCTTATTCCGATTGTTCCTGGACCAGTATGGGCACAGACATTAATTGATATAGGAGCGTCGACTATTTCAAATTCTGGCAATAATTCATGAACTGTGTTTTTGACAAATGAAATTATATTTTCATCGGTATCAAAAGTTAATAAAACAATATGCCAAACATGAGGATCAAGTTTTTTACTAGCAATTTTCTTGATTTCTTCATTAAGTGTTTTTTTAATATTTCTTGTCGTTCCTTCTTTGCCGATTTCTCCATCTTTAAATGTTAAAATAGGTTTTAATCCGATCATATTTCCAATGACTGCGAGGGCAGGTGAAATGCGACCTCCATTTTTTAAATAAGTTAAAGTTTCAGGAATAAATATTGAAAAATCACTATTAATTCTTTCTCTTAAAACAGGAATAATTTCTTCAACTGTTTTATTTTCCTTTACAAGATTCATCGCAGTTAAAACATGATCTAACATCATATGGCAAACCGCAGATGAGTCAATAACGGTAACTTTATCTCCGTATTTATCTTTACAGTAATTAGTAAATAAATCAAACATTGAAGATAATTTACTAGAAATAGTGAAATGAATTATATGTTCATATCCTTTTTCAAATTGAGCATCAAAAAATTGCTCTATTTCATATGGGGTAGGTGTGGATGTTTTTATAATTCCACCTTTTCTCATCATTTCACATAATTTATCTTGATTAATATCAATTCCATCATGATATTCGACTCCATCAACAATTACATTTAATGGTAGAATTGGTAATCCAATTTTTTCCGCTTCGATTCTTGGTAATGAACAAGTTGAGTCGGAAGTAATTAAAATTTTCATAGCTAAATCCCTCTTTACTAACAAAAACATTATAACTAAATGTCAATATAAGTCAAGTTTTTAAACTTTTTGAATACCATAGCAACCCGCGCCGATAAGTCCAGCATCTTGATCATGGTATGCTTTAACTAAATTACAATTTGGATTATTTTCTTTTAAATCATCAAGAAATATATGACTAGATTTCATAACTCCTCCAGTTAAAACGATGACATCTGGTGAAAAAGAATTTTGAATAAAATTAAAGAATTTGTGGAATAAATCTAACCAATCTTTATATAAAGCAGTGAGTTTTTTATCACCATTTTGGTATCCGATGAACATATGATAACCTTCTTCTAAATCGATATTGTTTATTTTGGCAAGTGTTTTGATTCCATATCCAGAACAAATGCGTTCAAATTCATAATATTCGCCTTTATACTCGATTAAAGTATGTCCAATTTCTACTGATGAAATTGTATATTCACGGTCTATAAAAAAGCTCCCGCCGACACCGCTTGATATTGTAATAAAAAATACTGATGAATAATCTTTTCCATTTCCTGATACAGCCTCAGCAAGTCCGGCAGCGGTTGCATCGTTAATGACATAAGTTGGAATATTAAATTCTTTTACTAAAGGAGTTACTAAATTGATGTCTTTAACATGAATGTTAGGTAACTCATAAATATAACCATCATTTCTAACTCGACCTGGAACGCCTATAGTTATAGAAGATATATTGTAGTTTTCATAGTGAAGTTCATTTATAAGTTTAATAATTTGCTTTATTAAAGCTTCGTTTCCATCATGAGATGTTCTTTCTCTAATAACTTCAACAATATTTAAATTTTCATCGATAACACCAACACGAATATTTGTGGCGCCCATATCGATAGCAATAACGTGTTTCATAATTAAATATCCTTTATTTCATTAACGCTGACAATTTTCATAAAATTAGTTTTACCTGCACCTGTAGGAGTACCACCAGTAATAATAATAGGTGAACCGGCAGGAATGCCCAATTCATGAGCTTTAATTAAAGCAAGAGCTTCCATTTCTTCAATAAATTGAGGGATTGAAGGAATATAGAGAGATTGAACTCCCCAATATAAGCCTGCGCTTAAACAAACATCTCTTTTGTTTGAAAAAGAGAGAATTGGACAAATAGGTCGTGCTTTAGAAATGCGCTTAAAAGTTGTTCCAGTTTCAGAAAAGCAAATGATTAGTTTAGCTCCAATCAATAGAGCGGTATTCGCAACTGAATTTGATATCGCATCATTATTATTCTTTTCAGATGTATCGTATGCTTCATGCGCTAATTTTTCATAATCTAGGTATTTTTCCATTGTTGTTGAAATTTTAGCTTGCATTGATGTCGCTTCAATTGGATAATCTCCAGAAGCGGATTCTGCAGATAACATAACGGCATCTGTACCATTAATAACTGCATTTGCAACATCACTTACTTCCGCACGTGTTGGACGTGGATAATGCTTCATTGAATCAAGCATTTGAGTTGCAGTGATTACTGGTTTACCAGCAATACGACATTTATCGATTATTTGTTGTTGAATTACTGGCACTTCTTCGGCAGGAATTTCAACACCTAAATCACCACGAGCGACCATAATACCATCAGATACTTTAATAATTTCATCGATATTATCAACGCCTTCAGGGTTTTCAATTTTAGCGATTATTTGCATGTTTGGACGTCCATGTTCAAGACATATTTGACGAACATCTAAAATATCTTGAGCGGTTCTTGTGAATGATGCAGCAATCATATCAAAATCGTTTTCACAACCAAAAATGATGTCACTACGATCACGTTCAGAGATAAATGGCATTGTGAGCTTGATATAAGGAACATTAACACCACGTCTATTTGCTAAAACATTTGTGTTTAAAGCCCTAGTAACAAGAGTTTTATTTTCAATTTTATCAATAATTTCTAAATCTAAATTTCCATCATCTAAACGTAAATAATCACCGATTTTAACATCATCATAAAGTCCTTCATAGGACAATGAGAAACATTCAGATGTACCAGTTACTTCTTGACCGCAAATAACTTTTACGATTGCTCCTTTAGTTATTTTTGCGCTTCCGCCTTCAAACAAATGGGTTCTAATTTCTGGACCTTTTGTATCGAGCATGATAGGTATTAAAATACCTTTTTCTTTTTCGATTTGTCTGGCTAATAATATTTTTTTATAGTGTTCTTCATAGCTACCATGAGAGAAATTAACTCTCATGACATTCATTCCTGCATCGATAAGTTTAATGAGCATTTCATAATTATCAGTTGCAGGACCGATAGTACAAACAATTTTTGTGTTTTTTGAGATATTGAGCATCATATTCAATTCTCCTAGACTATCTCAATTTTTCAATAACATGAATTAAATCATCATGTTTTGTACGTTTCATTGACAAAGCTTCCATTATATCGTAATCGACAATATTGTCGCCTCTAACGCCAACGCAACGGCCGCCTTTTCCCGCAACTAATAATTCAACTGCATATGTGGCGAGTTGGGCTGCTAAAACACGATCGCGTGCTGATGGAGAACCTCCACGTTGAATTCGACCTAAAACTTCGGATTTTGCTTCGATTCCGGCAATATTCTCGATTTCTTTTGCAAGTGCATTTACATCAAAAATCTTTTCAGTAACAATAACAATAATGTGGCTACGACCATTTTCATGCATTTTCTTAATTTGATTTGCTATTTCTTCCGCTGTTAATTTGTAATCGCTTGAAATGATTAAATCGGCACCGCAAGCAATACCAGCATAGATAGCTAAATCGCCACAATATCTTCCCATTACTTCAATAACTGAGCAGCGATGATGGGAAAAAGATGTATCTCTTAACTTTGAAACGGCATCACAAATGGTATTTAAACATGTATCAAATCCAATTGTGTAATCGGTTGATGCGATATCGTTATCAATAGTTCCTGGGATGGCAATACAATTGATTCCCATTGCTGTTAAAGCTTTTGCGCCCATATAGGTGCCATCGCCTCCAATAACTACTAAAGCATCAATGCCTCTTTTTCTAAGATTATCGACCGCAATTTGTCTTACTTTTTCTTCTTTGAATTCAGGAAGACGAGCTGAGTGAATAATTGTTCCTCCTCTTGTAATGATTTCACTTACAAAAGAACGATCAACTTCTTGAATATTGTCATCAATTAGTCCTTTATATCCATCATAAACAACATACATTTCTTTTCCTTCTGAAAGACCTGCACGTATAACCGCACGAACTGCGGCATTCATTCCTGGAGCATCTCCTCCAGATGTTAAAACTCCAATTTTATTAATAGTCATAAATATAACCTCCGCTTTCACATACAGTTCTATTTTACCACTTTAATTAATATAATTAAAGAATATGAAAACAAAAATTAAATATTAAGAATAAAGTAGTTTAAAAAGTGGATGTAATATTGAATTTTGCTTCGTTTGATTTATTAAAAATTCATTTATCTTATTAAAAAATGATTATATTTTGGTTTTAAATGTTTAAAAATAATTTTTATATTTTGTGTTTAACTATTATTTGACAATGACTATGCTAAGACCTAAACTTAAATTAACAGGAGGATACTTAAAAATATGAGCGATATTTTAGTAGAAACGCGTGGACTAACTAAAAAATATAAGGATGTTTTAGCTTTAGATTCAGTTAATCTTATATTGGAAAAAGGAAAAATTTATGGTTTGTTAGGTCCAAATGGAGCTGGTAAAACTACATTAATAAAAATCATAACAGGATTAATAAGAAATTATGAAGGACAAGTTTTTGTTAATGAGCAACCTTTAGGAATTGAATCAAAAAAGATAATTTCTTTCTTACCAGATCATGAGTATATTGATGATTCTTGGACAGTTAATTATGCACTAGAGTATTATGGAGACTTTTTTGATGATTTTGATAAAGATAAAGCAATTAAATTATTTAAACAATTAGATATTCCTTTTGATAGGCACTTTAAAACATTATCGAAAGGCACAAAAGAAAAAGTTCAATTGATATTGTGTCTATCAAGAAAAGCGGAAATATATATATTTGATGAACCAATTGCGGGCGTAGATCCTGCTGCTAGAGACTTAATATTTAAGCTCATTATGGAAAACTATAATAATAAAGCTAGTATTTTAATATCTACCCATTTAATTGCAGATGCTGAAGGGATTCTTGATAATTTTATATTTATTAAAAAAGGTCGAATTGTTAAATTTGGTGATGTAAAGAAAGTGAAAGAAGAAACTGGTAAGACACTTGATGAAATATTTAGGGAGGATTTTAAATGTTTAAGCGACTTTTAAAGCATCAACTAAAAACAACATGGAAAGAGTTTAATATTGCTTATGCATTAGTAATTCTAGTAAGTGTGTTTTTAGGGATCTCAATCGTTAGTAAAAGCGATACTTTGATGGTCATTTCAATGATTTTATATGCTTTTTCTATTATTGGAGTTTTAGGATTAGCTATTAAGTTCTTCATAAAACTATTTTATAGTTCAACTTATGGAAAACGAGCATTTTTAACTTTTACCTTACCAATTTCTACTCATTCACTCATTCTTTCAAAAATAGTTTCATCATTACTTTATTTATTCGGATTCTTTTTATCCGGAACTATCTCAGTTTTAGTTTTATTATTAATTGTTGATGCAAGCAGCTTAAATGCAATATTCCCAGTTATTGGCGAGTTGTTATCTTTGATAAGTATCAATCCATTTATTTCGTTCTTATATATATTTGAAAGTGCAGTTTCTTTAGTTGCAGAACTTATATTAATTCAATTTGTGTGTGCTTATGCACAAACACTTACAAGTTCAAAAAAGAAAGAAAATATGGTATTTGTTATTTACATAGTTGCAAGCATGTTATTCGCAATTGTTATGGCAATGGATCCTATTTCAATGCATGTAGCTTTGAATAATACAACCGGTAAGATAAGCTTTATTGTGTTAAATGAGACAAATTCTATGGATTATACTAGCGTGTTCTCTATTTGGTCACTTCTTGTAGAAATTGGCAAAATGGTTGGAATGTATTTCTGGACAGTTCATATAATTGATAAAAAAATTGAAATCCAATAAATTGATGGAGTTTATCTCCATCTTTTTTTCCACATTTTTAACGAATTATCCACAACTTTTTTGCTGTTGTCTTTAAAAGATAAGTAAAAGAATATATAATGTTAAGAAATGGGGTGAGCGATATGAAATATGCAAAACAAGATGATTGGCTAGAAATAAGATTGGGAAGTATTATTAGTGATTATGATCGTCGATTACTTACAATTTTATATCAACCTCTTATTGGCTATACCTCTTTAGCCCTTTATTTTACTCTTTGGGCAGAACATGACCGTAAGGCATATCAAGAAATTTGCACTCATGAAAACTTATTCACTTTTATGCAAATTTCCGCAAGTGAATTTCAAAAAGCAAAAGAAAAATTAGAAGCGGTGGGCTTATTAAGAACATATTATCGTGAAGATAAAGGAATTTCTTATTTTGTTTATACATTGTATGCGCCAAAACAACCGGGTGATTTTTTTGAAGATCCATTATTTTCTGGATTATTTGAAAAGTATTTAGGTCATATAGAAGCAACAAAGATTGCAAGAACTTTTACAACAAATCATGATTATAGTAATTTAAAAGAAATATCAGCATCGTTTAGTAGTGTTTTTCTACCTGACTTAGACGATCCTTGTTATAGTAAAGCTTCGACATTAGCTAAGGGAAGCAAAAGAAAAAAAGTTTATGGTGATGTCAAGTGTGAATTTGATTTTGGTACATTTTTTGATGTATTGAAAAATAAATATGGATTTGCTAGTGAAAAAATCTTTACTGCAAAAGAAAGAAAAGAAATTGAACGTGTCGCTACACTTTTTGGTTTAGATGGCTCTTCTATGGCAGATGTTGTTAATCGTACCTATTATCGAAATGAGGATGGAAAGGCAATATTCCGTTTGGATTTATTAAAAAAATATTGTCAAGATGAACTTTATTTTCCAAGTATGGGAAAAGTTAAAGGTACAAAAAGTCAAATTACTTCAACTTCTAGAATTGCAAAGAAAATTGAGCTTCTTGAAACGATGTCTTGTTATGAATATTTAAAAATAAAGCAAAACATGACAGAACCAGTCTCAAGTGACATAGCCTTAATTGATAGATTGTCTTCAAAATTAAAACTACCTCCAAGTGTTATTAATACCCTTGTGGATTATGTTTTAGATGTCAAAGATAATACGCTTCCGGCTTCTTTTACTGAAAAAATTGGCGCAAGTTTAGCTAGAGCAAATATCACAAACGCCCTTGATGCGATGAACTTCTTAAATAAAAAGCGATATAAGAAGAATGAACCAACTGAAGTAGTAAGTGGTGAAGTTCAACAAGAAGTTATTGAAAATGATAATCAAAATGATGAAGATGTTGATTTAGATACATTGATTAGAGAACTACAAGGAGAATAAAAATGAAAAAAGGAACAATAAAAAAAATATTAATAAGCAATGATTTAGATCGATTTAAAGAAGAAGAATTAAATGCTTTATATAATGATTCATTAATGCAAAAGTACTTAAGTGAATTGAATATAAATGTAGAACTTGTTAATGAATATTTAGATATTTTTCTTGATATAAATGATGATTTACATTATTGCGCTTCTTGTCCGGGTCTAGAAAAATGCAAAAAAAAGAATCCTTGTTTATTAATAAAGCCAGAAATTGATGGAGACTATATTGAAAGAAAAATGGTATTCTGTCCAAAAATGATTCAAAAAAGAGAATTAGAAAATAAGTTTATTACCCGTGATTTCAATTATGAATGGGTTGGAAAATCAATGTACAATAAAGTGGATTTTGATATTTCGGAGATAAGAAAACCTTTGATTATTAAATGCCGAGATTTATTAAAAAGTGACTCGAAAGATTGGTTATATCTATATGGGCCAAGTAGATTAGGAAAATCATATATTGTTGCGATACTAATTCAAGATTTGTTGAAAAAGAATGAAGGGGAAAAATGTGCATTTCTTGATTCACCAACTCGAATTAAAGAGCTAAATGATTTATCATTCACAAATAAAGAAGAGTTTAATGAGCTTTTAAAAAAATATATGAATGTCGATTATTTAGTATTAGATGATTTTGGTAATGAGTATAAAAATGAATATATAAGAGATACAATTATCTATCCTTTATTAAGTTATCGCGCAAAAGAAAATAAGCCAGTTTATTTTACTTCTCATTACAGTATAAAAGATTTAGTTTCATTATATGGAATTAATTCTTTAGGAAAAATCAAATCTCAATCATTAGGTGATTTGATTAAGATAATGTCGAAAAAAGAGATTCATTTAGAAGGAGTTAAAATCTATTAACTTTTGTGTAAAAAAAAGATAAAAAGAAACTATATTTAACTTATTAAACATAATTAACTTTTTATCAAAAAATATAAACCACTAATTGTGTGATAAATTACTTATTATTTCATATAGCATTGAACGTAGTGTTTCAATGCTATTTTTTGTATCTAAATAATAGGTAACAGCATCAGAATAAGGGTATTCTTCGCCAAGATAGTTCATTTTAATCATTTTATCGATTTGAGCTTGATTTCTTTTTGAAAGGTTTCTGTATTGGTTTTTGTTATTAATCTTAATTGCAATAGTTATAGTGCATAAATCATCAAAGTTAGATTCAAATAGAAGAGGAATTTCTAAAGTAATAATATTTTTTTTAGATTTATTAATAAAATTAATAAGCTTTTCTCTAACTAAAGGATGGATAAATTTATCTAGCGTTTTAAGTTTACTATTATCGTTTGCAATAGCATTTCTAAGTAATTCTTTATTAAAATCTCCATTTTCTGTAATAAGATTGATTTTAAGTAACTTCTCAATTTCTTTAATAATATGAATATCTTTATATAAAGAAGATACAACATCATCACATGAAATGGTATCAGTTCCTAATTCTTTTAATATTTTAAGTGCGGTTGATTTACCTGATCCAATCGCACCTGTTAATCCGATAATAGTTTTATTAGTTAGTTTTTGACATCTTGGACAATAAGTTGTGCCTCTTCCTCCAACAGTAGTTTTTAATAATTTACTGCCGCAAATAGGACATGATTGTCCTTTTTTTCCATAGACTAAGAGTTCCTCTTGGAATAGACCATTTACTTCTCTAGAAGCATGATATGATTTAATTGTTGAGCCTCCTAATTCAATTGCTTTTAATAAAGTTCTTTTTGAGGCTTCTAAAATGTTTTTCCAATCATCTTCTAAGAGTGTTTTTGCAATTCTTTGCGGATGTATTTTAGCTAGAAATAAGGTTTCATCGACATAAATATTTCCTAATCCAGAGACAAAAGTTTGATCTAAAAGAAGTGATTTGATAGGCTTTGTAGATTTTTTCCCCTTTTCATATAAAACTTTATAATCATCAATTTCTAAAGGTTCTTGCCCTAAAGAACTTAACCAACAATCAGAGATTAATTCATTTTGATGTACAATCTTCATGACTCCAAATTTACGTGAATCATCGTAGCAGACTTTTTGATTGCTATCTAAATAAAAGATAACTCGAGCAAAACGGCTATTATCTTCATTTAAATCATAAAAATAATATTTGCCTTCCATTCTTAAATGAGATATCAAAGCGTAATTATTTTCAAATTTAAATATTAGATACTTTCCTTTTCTATCAATATCTGTAATTTTTGTATTTTTTATTAAATTTAAACTCTCTAATGAAGAATGAATCATTCTTCCGTATAGGACTTCAATCTCAATAAATGCATGGCCTACTAATCGAGGTGATAATATTCTTCTTATAGTTTCTACTTCAGGTAATTCAGGCATATGTCTCACCTCTATTTTGCATCGTACCATGTTTTTGCGTAGCTTCCATCAACTTTTAATGGAGTCGCAAAAGACATTGAGTTTTCCATTGTTTCAACGACGAGATTTGTAACTTCTTCAATATCATCTTTATGAACTTTAAAGATTAATTCATCATGTATTTGAAGAACCATTTTAGCTCGAAGATTAGAAGAAGATAGCTTTTCATCGATTTTAATCATCGCTATTTTAATTAAATCGGCAGCAGTACCTTGTATTGGAGCGTTCATTGCGGCACGCTTAGCAAATTCACGTACTTGATATGATGAATCATGAATTTCTCGAAGATATCTTCTTCTTCCTAAAACAGTGGTTACATAGCCATTTTGTTCAGCGTTAGAGACTATATCTCTTAAATAAATGCCAATTTCTGGATAAGCGCTATAGAATGAATTAATGATATTCTTAGCTTCTTTAGGGGTCACATTTATTTGTTCGCTTAGTCCCCAGTCGGATATACCATAAACAATACCAAAATTAACCGCTTTTGCTTTTCTTCTTAATGAAGATGGAACTTCACCTTCGATGTTAAAAATGTGTCTAGCGGTTACTTCGTGAATATCTTCGCCGTTTTTAAATGCTTCAATTAATTTCGTACAATTAGAAAGACTTGCTAATATTCTAAGTTCGATTTGAGAATAGTCCATTGATAATATATATGTGTTTTCATCATCATAATAAAAGGCTTTACGAATTGATTTTCCTTCTTCATCGCGAACAGAAATATTTTGGAGATTAGGTTCGCTACTAGAAAGTCTTCCTGTAGTAGTTAAAGCTTGATTAAATATAGCGTGTAATTTACTGTCTTCAAATAAGTAGTTTTCTAAGCCGTCAATATATGTTGATACAAGTTTAGCGTATTTGCGATGTTCTAGAATAAGATTTACAATTGGATGATATTGAACAAGTGTTTTTAAAACATCCATTGATGTTGACCCTTTTCTTTGATTTGGAAGTCCTATTTTATCATATAGAATTGATGCAACTTGCTTTGGTGAAGATATATTAAATTCTTCGCCTGCTTCAAGATATATTTTTTGGGTTATATCATTTAGCTTTTCTTTAAATTGTTGTCCAATTTCGCGAAGAGTATTGATATTTAAAGGAAATCCTTCAATTTCCATTTTTGCTAAAACATTGCATAATGGGCATTCAACATTTAAAAATAAATCTAAAGCATTATTTTCTTTTAAATCTTTAAGTACTTCTGAAGAAATTTCTTTTGAATAATAAGCAATTTCACCCGTTCTTTTTATATTAGAAGTGTTAAAAAGGCTAATTTCTTCATTATGAGAAATTGAAATATTGAAATAGGAAAATATAGCATCTTCTTCATTAATTAAAGAAGAATCTAATAGATATGATGCAAGTAAAAGATCAAATTTTAATCCTTCTAATCCGATATCATAACGATTTAAAAGAACTTTAATTGCTTTATAATCGAAACAATATTTTTCTATTTCTTTATCTTTTAACCAATCTTTAAGGGAAGAATCGTTAATTAAATTATCTTTTGAAATATAATATGTTTTTCCATCAAATGAGATACCTAAACCAAATAATTCCGCCTTATGATATGAAGTGTTTTCTTTATCAATTGCGATTCCGATGGCCTTTGGTTTAATAAAACCTGAAAAAGAGGAAATTTCAATAACATCAACAGAGTGGACAATTTCTTTTGTAATTTTTGATTTTCCTTGGACACTAATTTTAGAAAGTAGTTGCTTTAGCTCATAACGAGAGCAGAAAGAACTTATTTCTTTAAAATCATATCCTAAATATTCTGTTGATTCTAGGGTAAAGTTTAAAGGTACATCGATAATAATTTTAGCTAAATGTTTACACATTTTACCTAATTCAGCATTAGCAACAATTTTTTCGCCCAATTTTGAATTCATATTTGGAGCGGCTTCTATTATCGACTCCAAAGTTCCGTATTCTTGAATTAACTTGATTGCGGTTTTATCACCGACGCCAGGAATTCCTGGAAGATTATCACTGGAATCGCCACGTAATCCTTTATAGTCAAGGATTTGTAGAGGAGTAAATCCGTATTTTTCAACCATGTTTTCATTATTGATTATTTCAACTTCAGAAAGTCCTTTTTTAAGAATATGAATTTCAATTTTATCATCGATTAGTTGAAGAAAATCTTTGTCAGATGTATATATTTCGACATCGTATCCTTCTTTGGCGGCCTTTTTTGCAGCAGTACCCGCAACATCATCGCCTTCATAACCTTCGATTTCGGCGGTAAAGACACCTAAAGCATGTAGAAGTTCTCGCGCCAAAGGCATTTGAATACTTAGTTCTTCTGGACATGGTTTACGATTTGCTTTATATGTATCTAATTCACTATGTCTAAATGTTTTTTTACCAGTATCAAAGGCAACGATAATATGTTCATCGCTTTTAAAAGATGAAATAATTTTATTAATCATATTTCCGAAAGCAAATAATGCGTTTGTTGGAACTCCGTCTTTTGTTTTCATGATTGTAGCGCCTGGATAACTTGTGGCATAGAACGCTCTAAAAAGCAATGAATTACCATCTATAACTAATAATTTTGGCATATTTATTCCTCCCATTTTTTCATTTCTTCTGCTATGAATGAGTTGTCATTTATTTTTCCCTTAATAATGAAAATTTGATTTTTACTTATACTCATAAATGTAGTTGCGTACAATTTTGGAAATACGACAACTTCGATTTCTCCATCATCATCAAAAAAAGTAATAAACGCCATAGGCTCACCTTTTTTAGTTTTGATTGTCTTAAATGTTTTAACAATACCAGCGAAAGTTATATATGATGTGCTGTTTTTAGCGTCATATATCGATTTGATTTTTCTAGATGCAAGCTTTTCTTTAATGTAGTAAAGAGGTGTTTTAGATATCATTACCCCAATTGATTCAGCTTCATTTAGTAATTTTTCTAAAGGATCATCTTCGATTTTCTCAATTAAAGGAGGAGGTAAAATAAAATTCAAATTGTCTTCTCCAACATTATATGAATTGCCAATCAAAGAAGCATATTCGACTGCCCCTAAAGTAGCTTTTTTCAAAGAAGAACGTGTATATCCAAATTCATCTAGAGCTCCGGAATTAATGAGCATTTCAATTTGACTAGAATTAATTCGATATGAAGACATTCTAATAACAAAATCAAAGAAAGAAGTGAATAATCCTTTTTTTCTTTCGTTAATGATATCATCACAAATAACATTATTTATTCCCTTAATAGATATAAGAGGAAATAATAATGAATTATTTTGAACTAGATATTCTCTAGTTGATTTGTTAATAGAAGGTAAGAGGATATTAATTCCAAATGATTTAATTTCACTAATATATTCATTAAATTTACTATCACCAGTTGATGATGTTTGTTCTAATATTGTGGCATAAAATTCGACTGGATATTTTGCTTTTAAATATCCCATTTTACAAGACAACATCGAGTATGCAACAGAATGGGCTTTTTTAAATCCGTAATTAGCAAATTTTAGGATATGTTCGTATATTGATTTTGCTAGTTCTTCACTATGCCCATTATTAACCGCGCCAATTAAGAACTCTTTTTCCATAATTTCTAGTTTGCTTGCATCTTTTTTTGAGATAGCGCGCCTAAAAAGATCCGCTTTTGAAAGAGAGAAACCAGCGATTTTTGTAACTACTTGTAAAACTTGTTCTTGATAGACAATAATTCCATATGTTGAAGACAAAATATCTTCAACTTCATCGCAAAAGTAGGTTGTTTTTTCAAGTCCTTTTTTTCTTGCAGCATAAAGAGGAATGTTATTTAATGGTCCTGGTCTAAAAAGGGCTAGTAAAGCGATAATATCATCAAAACGATTTGGTTCAAGAAGCTTTATAGCTTTTTTTATGCCACTTGATTCTAATTGAAATAGTCCCATGGTTTTAGTTGAAGAAATTAATGAAAAAACAATATCTTCATCAAAAGGTAAAGATTCTAAATCATAATTAGTTTGGTGATTTACATTTATTTTATTGATACATCTTTCAATAATTGTTAAATTTCGTAAGCCTAATAAATCCATTTTTAAAAATCCTTGATCCGCAAGTGGATTCATTTCATATTGAGAGATATAGTTGTTTTTATCATCGATGAGAACTGGAATTGAATTTAAAAGATTATCATCATTTAAAATTATACCTGCAGCATGAGTAGAAGAATGACGAGGTAAACCTTCAATCTTTGATGCCAATCGAATAATATTTAAATAGTATTTATCACTATCGACAAGACTTTTAAATGCAGGGATTTTTTTATAAGCTTCTCTTAAAGATAATCTATTATCAGGAATTGTTTTTGAAAGTAAATCTATATGATGAGTTGGAATAGCGTAAATCCTTCCAACATCTCTTATTGATTGTTTTGCACCTATAGTTTGAAAAGTGATAATATTAGCAACATGATTATGACCATATTTTTCTTTTAAATATTCGACAACTTCATCGCGTCTTATATCACCAAAGTCGATATCAATATCAGGCATTGTACTTCGTGCTGGATTTAAAAAGCTTTCAAAAAGAAGTTGATATTTTAAAGGATCAACACTAGTAATTCTTAATAAATAGGCAACTAAAGATGATGCAGCAGAGCCTCTACCTGGCCCAACAAGTATTTTATGTTCTTTTGCATATTGTACATAATCGGCAACTATTATGAAATAATCAGAGTAGCCCATGTTTTTAATAACTTCTAATTCATAATCTAATCTTTTTAAATAATCTTCTTTTCCTAGATTAAACTCTTTTAAGGCCTTTAAGGTCATTTCTTTTAGTGTTAAATCACTATTTTTTGGTCCTTTATATTTTAATAAGCGACCTCTTTTAGTGAAAAAATCTACATTACACGATTTTGCAATAACAGTTGTTAAATTTAATTCCTCTTCATTATAAAGATCTTGAAGTTCTGTTTTTGAATGAAAATAATTAAATCCGACTTCTTCATTTTCAATAATTTTCTCATCATTTGCGATTGCATTAACAATTTTCAGTGTTATAGCATCATTTTTTTCTTCATAAAGAATTTTTGGAAAGGCAATGACTTGATAGCCATAATTAGAAGCAAAATCTCTAACAATTGAAGCATATTTTTTATCTTTTTCATTATAGATTTCTAAACCTAAATAGAATGATTTAAATAAAGAAGATATGGAAGATAAAGTGACTAAATTACTATGTGACTTATTAGTAATTATTTCTTTAATTGATTCTTGAAAGGAAGAAGTAACACAAATAAGTCCATTGCGATGTTCTTTTAAAAAATCAAAATCTAAATTATCGGTTTTTGAGAGCATTGAGCTAATTTGACATAAATTTAAATATCCATTTTCATCTTTTGCATATAAACAAATAGTATAGTGGTTTAAGTTAAAAATTAATGTGCATTCTAAACCTATTATAGTATTGATATTATTTTTCTTTCCTTCATAGATAAAAGAAGGAATTCCAAAAAGAACTTTATAATCACATAATGCAGCGGAATGATATCCATTTTTATTTAGTGCTTTAAAAATTCTTTCAACAGAAAGACCACTTTTTAAAAAAGAATAACCGCTTCTAATGTTTAAAGGAGTAAATTCCATTTCTTTCACCTCGTTTTATATTTTAGCATTAATGAAAGTTAATAAAAAGAATATTTATTTATAGAATAAATAAAAAGCCCAATTTTGACTAATTCAAAATAGGACTTTCGTAGTTATTAAATAATTAATTTATCTAAATCATCAATTAAAGTTGGAAGTTCATCAAGACTATATATTTCAGCACCAGATGCTTGATCATGGCCACCACCATGATATTTTTCAGCAACGCCATTAATTTTTATACCTTTGCTTCTAATAGAAACTTTCCAACGATTATGTGATTTATCTTCCGTAATGGAACACCATATATGAATATCTTCAATATTTGAAAGTTGACCTAAGTTTTCTTTTCCTCTTTCAAAGGTTATATTTAATTCATTTTGAATTTTTTCACTAAGAACATAATATGCAACTCCGTGAGGTGAAACTTTAAAGTTATTTAAAACATAAGCGGTAACTTTTAGGTCTTCCATTTGTTTTTGATACATCTTTTGATAAACATCTTTTGATATATCAAATCCAGTGGAAATTAAGCGCTTCGCAACTTCGAAGGTAGTTACAGAAGTAGAATTAAATAAGAATCTACCGGAATCTCCGACTAATCCGCTATACAAGTATTTAGCGCAGTTTTTAGAGATTTTATATTTTTTAGGAAATGAAAAAAGAATTAATGAAACTAATTCAGCAGCAGCAGCTAAATCTTCTAAAACAATATTGACATTTCCATACGATTCGCGATTTGGATGATGGTCAATTTTAATAATATAAGAAGCTTGTTTAAAATGACCATCTGATATTCTTTTTGTATCCGCAGTATCAACCACAATTGCTAAAAAAGGTTCGTTATAATATGCTTCATCTAGTATTTCCATTTCTTGATAGAGGCGAGGAGTGAAGACTACATGATTTTCTCCAACAATATGCACATCTTTAGAAGGAAAGTTTTCTTTAATGAAATAATATAATCCGATTTGAGTTCCTAAGGCATCAAAATCAGGAGTTTGATGACGAAATATAACAATTCTGTCATATTCTTTGATTTTTTTTAAAACCAATTTTACTTCTTTTTTATACGAAGAAAGTACATTTTTAATATTATTTTTAAACATAATGACACCTTAATTAAAGTTTTAATAACTTAACTGTATCTCTAGCTATCATTACTTCTTCATCAGTTGGAATAACAACAACTTTAATTTTACTATCAGGTGTTGAAATTAATGCTTCTTTACCTCTTAAAGGCATATTAAGTTCTTTATTGATTTTAACACCTAATGGTCCTTCTAATTGATCACAGATTAGTTGACGATAATATCCAACATTTTCACCGATACCCGCTGAGAATACGAGAACATCACAACCGCCTAATCTAACATAATATTGACCAATAAAATCAAGAATGCGGCGGACAAATAAATCGTTAGCGAGTTTTGCTCTTTGGTTTCCTTTTTCGATTGCGGCTAGAACATCACGACTATCATTAGATACACCAGAAACGCCTAAAAATCCTGATTTTTTATTGAATATTTGATACATTTCTTCAACGCTTTTTCCTGTACATTCGCAAGCATATGCCATTACAGAAGCATCGATATCACCGGTTCTTGTTCCCATCATAATTCCACCAAGTGGAGTGAGACCCATAGATGTTGCAACGCATTTTCCATCCAAAATTGCACACAATGAAGCACCGCTTCCTAAGTGACATGAAATGACACGGTTTCCTTTTTCTTTATCATAGTATTTTTCTGCTTCAAGTGCCAAATAATTATGAGATGTTCCATGTGCGCCATAACGACGAATACCATAGTCGGTATAATATTCATATGGAATTGGATAAATATAATCTACAGGTTCCATTGTTTGATGGAATGCGGTATCAAATACTGCAACATTTCCAACATTTGGGAGAACTTTTTTAAACGCTCTAAAGCCTACTAAGTGTGCTGCGTTATGTAAAGGCGCTAATTTGATAAGTGATTCAATTTTTTTCTCTGTATCATCATCAAATATAGCAGAACTACTAAAATATGATCCTCCTTGAACGATACGGTGACCGATTCCTCCGATTTCATCAAGTGATTTGATAATTCCTTCACTGATTAAGTTATCTAATAATAATTGAACAGCAACTGCATGATCTAGGATAGGAAGAATGAGTTCTTTTTTTCCATTATTAGATTCGATTTTAAAAATAGCATCTTCATGACCAATACGGTCGGCAATACCTTTACAAATTACTGTTTCGCTAGGCATGTCATATAATTTAAATTTTAATGATGAGCTTCCGGCATTAACTGCCATAACTTTTGTTGACATATTTATAAATCCTCCATTTATCGCAAATATTTTACTTTAAATTGCTATAAATGTAAAGGTTTATACCCCTTTTAAGATACCTAAAAATGCGTTGTTTTAAATGAAAAGAGGATATTTATGAGCTAATTTATCAATGAAAGTAATGGAAATAGTAAATTTTCCTTTTTACGATTGAAAATTTAATATATAATATTAAAGGACATACGGAGGTGCCTATTATGGCTTATGGATTACTAAATGATTTCTATTATGGTCAAACAATAGATGCATATCGATATTTTGGAGCGCATTTTGTTACGGTAGATGATGTAAAAGGCGTTATGTTTCGTTTGTACGCTCCTCATGCAAGTGATGTTTCCGTTATTGGTGAATGGAACTCCTGGGATGCAACAGTTCATAAAATGAATAAAATTGATGATGGGGGAGTATTTGAATTATTTATTCCTAATTTAACTAATTATCAATCTTATAAATTTCATTTCAAAAATGCTAAAGGCCGATATGTAGATAAAGCTGATCCTTATGCTTTTTATAGTGAATATCGCCCTGGAACATGCTCGAGATTATTTGATTATGAAAATTTTATTTGGCATGATGAAGATTTTATGAGAAATAGAAATCGTAATTTTGATCAACCGATGAGTATTTATGAAATTCATCTTGGTTCCTGGAAAGGACAAGTTGATGGTAGAAATTTATCATATGAGGAAATTGCTGATTACTTAATTCCATATGTAAAGAGTCATGGGTTTACACATGTGGAAATAATGCCAATTACTCAATATCCTTTTGATGGTTCGTGGGGATATCAAGCAACTGGTTTTTATTCTGTTGATTCTCGTTATGGTAACCCAATGCAATTAATGTCGTTTGTCGACCGAATGCATCAAGCGGGAATTGGCGTTATATTAGATTTTGTGTTAGTTCATTTTGCAATTGATAAACATGCATTGATAAATTTTGATGGCACAAAAATGTATGAATATGCTTCTCGAGGTAATACTTATTCTCAATGGGGAAGTGCAATGTTTGATTTAGGAAAAGATCCTGTTCGTTCATTTTTGATGTCCGCAATTGAATATTTTGTTAGTAATTATCATTTTGATGGTGTTAGATTAGATGCGGTTAGTAATATCATCTATTGGCATGGAGATGTTTCAAAAGGTGTTAATGATGAAGCAATCGAATTTATCAAAAGATTGAATGGAAAACTACATTATGCACATCCTGATTTAATGATTATTGCTGAAGATTCATCTGCGTATCAAGGTGTAACAAAACCTCTAGAATATGGCGGTTTAGGATTCGATTATAAGTGGGATTTAGGTTGGATGAATGATACTTTACGTTATTATGGATTAGATCCTATTTATCGTAAATATCATCACAATATGATTAATTTCTCAATGGCGTATTTTTATTCAGAAAACTTTTTACTTCCTCTTTCACATGATGAAGTGGTTCATGGAAAAGGAACAATTATCAATAAATTATGGGGTGATTATTCTCAAAAATTTATGCAACTTAGAAATTTATATACTTACCAATGGGCACATCCAGGTAAGAAATTAAATTTTATGGGTAATGAACTTGCGAGTTTTGATGAATGGAATGAAAATAAATCGCTTCCATGGGAATTAAAGAAATTTCCAATTCATGATTCAATTTCACGAATGATTCGTGATTTAAACGCTATTTATGCTTATGAAAAAGCAATGCATAGTGAAGAGCATAATGGCGAGCATTTTAAATGGTTAATGGTTGATAATTCTGATCAAAGTGTATATGCTTTTCAACGTACATATGATGAGGATGTCCTCGTATTTGTATTTAATATGACACCTAATTACTATGAATATTATGATATCGGTGTTTATGTTGATGGTGAATATGAAGAAATATTCAACTCTGAAAAAGATGTTTATAGTGGCTGTAATCAATATAATGGATTGCCTTTAATGACTACTCCATTAGGTCCAGAGAATAAGCCACATAAAATCACAATTAAATTAGCAAGCTTTGCGGCAATTATATTTAAGTTAAAAAAATAAGAAAGTAGGTCTATTTATGTATAAAAACATTTTTGAAAACAAAGAATCTTTTGCTCGAGAATTTGAGCGTCGTTTACTCACAAAATATTGTATTAGTATTCAAAATTCAGATATTACCGAAAGATACAATATTTTAGGAGAAATGGTTCGTGACTATGCAAGTGCAGACTGGAGAACAACAAGTGATGCAGTGCAAAAAAACGAACAACGTCAATTAATTTATTTTTCAATGGAATTCTTAATTGGACGTTTGTTAGTCAATAACATGATGAATTTAGGTATTTATGATGTTGCAAAACAAGGATTAGCTTCTTTAGGAATTGATATTCATGAACTTGAAGAAACTGAATCTGATGCTGGATTAGGTAATGGTGGTTTAGGACGTCTTGCGGCATGTTTCTTAGATTCAATTGCGTCATTAGGATATCCTGGTGATGGTAACTGTATCCGTTATGAATATGGATTTTTTAAACAAAAAATCGCTAATGGAAAGCAAACTGAAGTTCCTGATCAATGGTTAACAAATGGAAACGTTTGGGAAGTTAGAAAACCAAAACATGCTGTAGAAGTTCAATTCTATGGACGCGCTGAAACATATCAAGATGATGATGGTTGCATTCGTTCAAGAACGGTTGATGCAATTTGTGTTAAAGCTGTTCCTTATGATGTTTCCGTTATTGGTTATCACAATGAAGTTGCTAATACTCTTCGTTTGTGGAGTGCTGAACCAAGTGAAAAGCACTTACCAAAGAATCAAAAGTTCTCAGATTATTTAACGACTTTAAAAGAGTTATGTCATGGACTTTATCCAGATGATTCGACAGAACATGGTAAGATATTACGTCTTCGTCAACAATATTTCTTAGTGAGTGCTGGTTTACAAAGTGCGATTAGGGCTCATTTAAGAAAATATGGAACATTAGATAATTTTTCTGATAAATACGTTTTCCAATTAAATGATACCCATCCAATTTTAGCTATTCCAGAATTAATGAGATTATTAATGGATGAATATCATTATGGCTGGGATGAAGCTTGGGCTCAAGTTCAAAAATGTATGGCTTATACTAATCATACAATTATGGCTGAAGCTTTGGAAAAATGGCCTGTTCATTATGTACAACAATTGATTCCTCGTTGTTACATGATTATTGAAGAAATAAATCGCCGATTCCATATATATTTAAATACACGGGGTTTTTCAGAAGATCGTCGTCGCAATGTTTCCATCATTAAAGATGGTATGATTCATATGACAAATTTAGCTATTTATGCTTGTTTCTCAGTTAATGGCGTCGCGGCTTTACATACAAAAATCTTAAAAGAATCAACATTTAAAGATTTCTATGAGTTATTCCCAGAAAAGTTTAATAACAAGACAAATGGTATTACTCATCGTCGTTGGTTCTTATATTCTAATCCAAAATTAGCTTCCACAATTACTTCATATATCGGTGATGAATGGATTTTAAATCCAAATAAATTTGAAAAGTTAATGGATTATGTTGACGATACAAAATTACAAAAGCAATTTTTGGATATCAAACAAGAAAATAAGACTCGCTTAGCAAAATATATTAAGGATCATTTTGATATTGAGGTGGATACAAATTCAATTTTTGATGTTCAAATCAAGCGTTTACATGCTTATAAACGCCAATTAATGAACGTTTTCCATATAATGTATTTATATCAACGTATGAAAAATGATCCAACCTTTAGAATTAAACCACATACATTTATTTTTGGTGCAAAAGCTGCGCCAAGCTATGCGTACGCTAAAAAAATAATTGAATTAATTTTGGATGTTGCAAGAGTCATTAATAATGATCCAGAAATATCTAAGTATATGAAGGTTGTTTTTATGGAAAATTATGGTGTATCACTTGCAGAAATAATTATTCCTGCTGCGGATATTTCTGAACAAATTTCCACTGCTGGTAAAGAAGCATCAGGAACTTCAAATATGAAGTTTATGATGAATGGGGCAATTACATTAGGCACTTTAGATGGCGCTAATGTGGAAATTGTTGAACGTGTCGGTGATGAAAATGCTGTTATTTTTGGTTTAAAAGACCATGAAATCGATAAATTAAGATGGACAGGTGCTTATAATCCATGGGATATTTACAATACTAATCCTCAAATAAAGAATTTGATGGATTCATTACTTACCGGAGAATGGTCACAAGGCGATGGAAATAAGTATCGTATGATATTTGATGAAGTCATGTATCGCAATGATGAATATTTTATTTTAAAGGATTTTGAATCATATGAAAAAGCCTTTGATAAAATTTGTTCTTTATATGAAAATAGAGAAAAATGGGCAAGAAGTTGTTTAATAAATATAGCTCAATCTGGATATTTCTCATCCGATAGAACAATTGAACAATATGCATCAGAAATTTGGAAATTAAAAAAGATTGTAAAATAATTAAATAAAGGAGGAAAAAACAATGAATGAACAAGAAAGATTAACGTTTTTAAAAGAAGTATCCGAAGTTAATGGTATTTCTGGAAATGAAGTTGAGGTTTCAAAGCTTTTTGAAAGATATGCCACTCCATATGCTAATAAAATTGAACACGATCAATTAGGTTGTATTTTTGCTTATCAACATGGAAATGAAGGAGAACCAACCGTAATGATTTGCGGTCATATGGATGAAGTTGGATTCTTAGTTTCCCGTATTGAGGATTCAGGTTTATTAAGATTACATCCTGTTGGTGGATGGTGGAATCATGTTGTTCTTGCAGAAGTTATGACTGTAAAAACTCGTGATGGAAGAGAGTATAAGGGAGTTACTGGTGCTCAACCACCTCATGGCTTACCACCTGAAATGAGAGCGAAGGTTTTAGATACTAAGGATTTATATTTAGATATGGGAGTTACCGATCGTAAGATGATTGAAGAATTAGGCATTCGTGTTGGTGATACCGTTACTCCATATACAGAATTTAGAGTTCTTAATGATGGAAAGACCTTATTAGGTAAAGCATGGGATGATCGTATTGGTATGGCAATTGCTTTAGAAGTTTTAGAAAATCTTTCTAAAGAAAAACATAAAGCTAACTATGTTGCTGTTGGTACAGTTCAAGAAGAAGTTGGCTTAAGAGGTGCAAAAACTGCTGCTTACCATGTACATCCAGATATTGCTTTTGCTACTGATGTAACTATGTCATATGACTTACCAGGTTCACCAAACAATCCAACAAAATTAGGTTCAGGTGTTGCTTTATCAATTATGGATGGAAGTGTTATTGCTCATCGTGGTTTGTTTGATTTTGTTGAAAAAATTGCGAAAGAAAAAGGTGTTAAATATACCTATGATATGTTAACTGCCGGTGGCACTGATAGTGGTGAAATTCACAAGCAATTTGATGGAATTATCAATATGACAATTTCTTTACCATGTCGATACTTCCATAGCCATGTTTCTTTAATTGATATTGAAGATTATAAAGCTGCGGTTGATTTAATGACTGAAGTTGTGAAAGCAATTGATAATGGCGCTTTACAAGAATTAAAAGAATCAAAATATAGATAGTTTTATTTAAACCATTTTAATTAAAAAACTACTTGTATATTAAGCATTGGGACTATTTGAGAACCAATGCTTTATTTATTAATAAGAGAGCAGTTAAAAAAATATAAATAAAAAGAGTACTTTTTTTGTAAATAGATGAAAGTACTCTTTTTATGATTTTAATTTATATTAAGTTTTTTATTTTTTAAATTATAAATGATAGGCGACGCAATTAAGGCCCCCCATAATTCCTTGCAAAATATTTAAAGGCATATTCAAAATTGCTACAGAAAAGCCAAAAAATGCAAAATCTGGGATAAAATATATACAACCCATTATAAATCCAGCGATGAATAATGATAGATATTTTAACTTTTCGCTTTTGATGTTCTTAAAAAAATAACCTGCTAAGAATCCTTCTAATCCTTTTGCGATAATTGTAAAAGGAATATAAGTAGTATAACCAGAAATTAAATCACATATTGCACCGCTACAAATACCAATAATCATTCCACCTACAGGAAAAGTGATGTTCGAACCAATTATAATTAGGGCATCAGATAAGTTAAGATAACCACTGTTAGAGGAAAGAGGTATGATAATAATCAGCGTTACAACAATAGTTAATGCAGTTAAGGCACTAATTTCGGATATACATTTTACTCTATCATTCATCATCTATTAGCTCTTTCCATTCCTCTTCTGTATAGACTTTAATTCCATTTTTCATTAACAATTCAGCGGTTATTCCATTTCCATCAATGAGTGTTCCGCTAAAAGTCCCATCATATATTTTTCCTTTACCACATGATGGACTTTTTGATTTTAAAATTGCTTTTGTTATATTGTTTTTTTTTGCAACTTCAAGCGCATTTATCGCGCCTTTAAGAAAGAATTCCGTATTATCAACACCATTTTTATTAACAATAATATCATTTTTTCTTTCACTTGGCGCTCTTGGAATAGATAAGCCTCCATCACATTCAGGACAAATATAGACGAATTCATACTTATTCTGTAGTGATTTTAATTCTTCTTTATAATTTGTATTTCCATCATAACGACAATATGCTCCCATTAAACATGCACTCACTAATATTTTTTCCATAAGATCACCGGTTTTATTTTAAATATTTAAAATAATATTTTCAATTAGTTTTGAAAAAATGTGCTTATTTTGCTAAAATAATTAGTAATATCACATTTTGAATTTGAGGGATTTAAATGAAGGAATATATTATTAATACATCGATTGATTATAAAGGTAAAAAAATTCAAATTAATATAACTTATAAAAAAGTTAAAAATATCAATTTTCGCATTAGAAATGGTGCCCTTCATGTTTCTGCACCTCGAGTTGTAAGTGTTGCTTATATTAAGAATGCCTGCCTTCATTTGAATGAAAGGTTATTAAATAAATTAATTTCGGAAGATGATATAGGCGAAGAATATATCTATATACTCGGTGAGAAAAGAAAACTAAGATATATTCTCGATGATGATATAGAAAATGCGATTACATATCGAAATCAAAGTGATTTGGAACGTAAAATTAAATCTTTGGCTTTAGATATTATTACTGATCGAGTTCGATATTATGAAGATATAATGAATATTAAACCTTCATATAAAGTAACTGTTAAAAAAATGTCAACGAGATATGGATCTAATTCAAGAAGAACTCATTCATTGTCATTTTCATTGACTTTAATTCACTATCCAATTAGTGTTATAGATGCGGTTGTCGTTCATGAACTAGCTCATTATCGACAATTTAATCATTCTAAAGCTTTTTATGATGAAATAAATAGATATTATCCAATGTACAAACAGGAAATAAAAAAATTAAAAGGAGGTCATTGCTAATGATTCATTATATTACTAGTAGAACAAATACAAGAATAAAAGATTTATTAACATTGAAAGACTCTAAAATAAGAAAAGAAAGAGGATTGTTTCTTGTTGAAGGTTTCCATCTTTTAGAGATGGCTTTAGAGGCTGATCAAGTAGAATTAATAATTACTGAGAAGATTATTGATAATATTCCTGAACATATTGACCAACTTGTTGTGACTCATGATGTTATTAAAAAGTTCTCTAGTCAAGTTACACCTCAAGGCGTTATTGTTGTATGTAAATTAAAAGAAAGACAATTATCTTATGGAAATCGCATTTTATATTTAGATGGTATTTCTGATCCAGGGAATTTAGGAACGATATTAAGAACTGCAGTTTCCTTTGGATTTAATGATATAATTTTATCTAAGGGAAGTTGTTCTCCATATAATGAGAAAGTATTATCATCTTCTCAAGGAGCAATTTTTAATTTACAAATTCAAGAAGGCGAAGCTTCAATTTTAAATTCTTTAAAACAAAAGGACTATCAAATTTTAGCTACTTATCTTCATGGAGGAAAGCCGATTGAACAAGTTAGATTAAATAAGAAAGTCGTTTTAGTAATTGGAAATGAAAGTCATGGAGTTAGTGATGATTCTTTGTCTTTAGCGGATGAAAAAGTTTTCATTCCAATGAAAGTTATGGAATCTTTAAATGTTGGTGTTGCTACTGGAATATTGTGTTATTACGTTGATAGTACGCTAAAATAATTTATAAAGAATAGTCAAGTTTTTTAACTTGCTAAAATGGAAGTGGGTGAGGTTATGAAAAAGAAATATCTAGATATGAATGTTTATGAAGCTCTTCAAGAGAGATTTAAATTTATCTTTGAAGAATTCGAAAATATATATGTTTCTTTTAGTGGAGGTAAAGATAGTGGCCTTCTTTTAAACTTACTTATGGACTATATGGAAAAACATAATATTAAAAAGAAAATTGGTGTCTTTCATCAAGATTTTGAGGCCCAGTACACTTTGACTGTTGAATATGTTAAAAGGACGTTTGATAAATATTTAGATCGTATTGAACCTTTTTGGGTATGCTTACCAATGGCGACTAGAACTGCTTTAAGTAGTTATCAAACATTTTGGTATCCATGGGATGATCATAAAGAAGATATTTGGGTAAGACCAATGCCAGATGTTCCTTATTTAATACATTTGGGAAATAATCCTTTTAGTTTGTATAAATATCGTATGCACCAAGAAGATTTGGCTAAACAATTTGGTAGATGGTATAAAGAAACTCATGGGAAAAAGAAAACAATTTGTCTTTTGGGTATTAGAGCAATGGAATCCTTGTCCCGTTATAGTGGCTTTGTTAATAAAAGATATGGATATAAAGGACAATGTTATATAACGAAGCAATTTAAAGATGTTTATTGTGGTTCACCACTATATGATTGGACTGTTAGTGATGTATGGACCGCGAATTATCGATTTGGATATGACTATAATAAGTTATATGATCTTTATTATAAGGCTGGGTTGAAGCCATCTCAAATGCGGGTAGCATCTCCTTTTAATGATTACGCAAAAGAGAGTTTAAATCTTTACCGCGTTCTTGAACCGGATTTATGGACAAAATTAGTTGGTCGAGTTCAAGGTGCTAATTTTGGGGCAATATATGGAAGAACTAAAGCGATGGGGTATCGTAATGTCACACTTCCTGAAGGTTATACATGGAAAGAGTATACAAAATTTTTATTAGATACCTTGCCTAAGAAATTACGTTCTAGTTATATTAAAAAGTTTAATACATCAATTAAGTTTTGGCATTCTATCGGAGGAGGACTTCCAGAAGACGCTATTAAAGAGATAGAAGCCAGAGGTTATCAAATTAGAAGAAATGGAGTTTCTAATTATACAAAAGATAAGAAGACAAGAATTATATTTATTGGAAGTATTCCAGATCATACCGATGATGTTCATTTAACAAAGGATATTCCATCATGGAAAAGAATGTGCTATTGCATTTTAAAAAATGATCATACTTGTCGATTTTTAGGTTTTGGATTAACTAGAGAACAGCAAGTGCGTATCGATGCGTTATCGAAAAAATATAAAGTTGTGGAGGAAATTATATGAGTTCTTATAAAAGTCCAGTCTATAATATCATCGCGGTTCCGATTGAGAAGATTGTACCAAATGTTTATAATCCTAATTCAGTCGCCCCACCAGAAATGGCATTATTATATGATTCTATAAAACAAGATGGCTACACAATGCCGATTGTTTGTTATTACGATAAGGAAAATGATCAATATATTATTGTTGATGGATTCCACCGTTATCGTATTATGCTCGACCATCAAGATATTTATGATAGAGAAAATGGGATGATACCTGTTTCTGTTATTAATAAATCTCTTGATCAAAGAATGGCATCCACAATTAGGCATAACCGCGCAAGAGGAAGCCATGATGTTGATTTAATGAGTAATATAATTCGTGAATTGCACGAAATAGGCCGCAGTGATGCTTGGATAAGCAAACACTTAGGTATGGATAAAGATGAAATATTAAGATTAAAACAGATAACAGGATTAACAGAATTATTTAAAGATAGCGAATTTTCGACTTCATGGGAACCTGAAGAAGATTCGGTTTTAACAAATGATGATTAATAATTAAATTTTAAAATTTCTGATGCTATATTAAAAATTTTAAAAGCAAAACTTTTCTATATATATAGAAAAAAAGATTTTCTTATGTTATACTCTAGTCGTGCGTTGAAAAGAAGTAGTAATAAGTCTCTTTCTAGCTAGGGAAAAGCGAAATAGTGGAACCGCTTTGTAGAAATGCTTATGAATTCACCTTGGAGTACAGGCTTTGCTCGTGACTAGCGTTAATAGTTAAATTAAGTGCGTTTTCTATTTTAGACGAAGTAGGATGGTATCGCGGCGAAAGTCGTTCCTTAGTGAAGCGACTTTTTTTATTTATAGGAGGAACAAAAAATGGAGCAAACATTAGATAGCTTGTATAAAAAAGCCATCGCAGAAATTGATGAATGTTCAGATTTAGAAGGACTAAATAATATTAGAAATACTTATTTATCTAAAAAATCTCAATTGATGCTAATGATGGGCCAAATGAAAACCTTAAGTGGTGAAGAAAAAGCCGCATTTGGAAAGAAAATTAATGAAATAAAGAACAGCATTGTAAGTAAAATTGAAGAAAAAAGAGCAGCTTTAGAAAAAGAAACTTTAAGAATTAAACTAGCAAATGAAGCGCTAGATATTACTTTACCAGGAAGAAACTTTTCTTCTGGCGCAAAAAATCCATTTTATATAATTCAAGATGAAATTATTGATATTTTTGCAGCGATGGGTTATGAAATTGTTGAAGGTCCTGAGGTTGAATTAGATCATTATAACTTCGAATTAATGAACATTCCTGCTGATCATCCAGCGCGTGATATGCAAGATTCATTTTATATAGATGAAAGAACATTAATGAGAACTCATACTTCACCTGTTCAAGCTCGTGTTATGGAGAAGAAAGGTGGAAAGCCAATTCGAATTATTTGTCCAGGGAAAACTTATCGTCGTGATGATGATGATGCAACTCACTCTCATCAATTTGCTCAAATTGAAGGACTAGTTGTTGATAAGGATATTAACTTAGGACATTTAAAAGCAACACTAGAATTATTCTTAAAAAAGATGTATGGAGAAAAGCGTGAAATAAGATTACGTTCATCATATTTCCCATTTACTGAACCATCTGTGGAAGTTGATATATCCTGTTATGAATGCGGAGGAAAAGGCTGCTCGGTTTGTAAAGGAACAGGTTGGATTGAAATACTTGGTGGAGGTATGGTTCATCCAAATGTCTTAAGAATGTCAGGATATGATCCAGAAGTATATCAAGGATTTGCTTTTGGTATTGGTATTGAAAGAGTAGCAATGCTACGTTATGGTATCGATGATATTCGTCGATTCTATCAAAATGATATTAGATTTTTACATCAATTTAGAAAGGAGTAATAAAAAATGAAAGTAAGTGTAAAATGGCTTAAACAATTAGTAGATTTAAATGGTATTACTCCTTCAGAAATAGCGGATAAATTAACTTTTGCGGGAATTGAAGTAGAAGATATTATTTATCTTGCTTCTGCGAGTGGGTTAGTAATTGGTGAAATTAAAGAATGTCAAGCGCATCCTAACAGCGATCATTTGCATATTTTAAAAGTTGATTTAGGCGAAAAATATGGAATTACGCAAATTGTTTGTGGTGCACCTAATGCAAGAAAAGGATTAAAAGTAATTGTCGCAATGGTTGGAGCAAAACTTCCTTCTTTAACTATTAATGCAGGAGTTATTAGAGGAGTGGAAAGCAATGGTATGTGCTGTTCATTATCTGAATTAGGAGTCGATAAGAAATATTTAACGGAAGCTCAACTTGCGGGAATTGAAGAATTACCTAATGACGCTCCAGTTGGAAATGAAAATGTTTTGGAATACTTAGGATTAGATGATGTAATTCTTGATATGAAGCTACTTGCTAATAGATCGGATTGTAATGCAATGATAAGTGTTGCTAAAGAAGTTGCATCTCTTTTTGAAAGAAAGTTAACTTTACCAGAAATTACATTTAATCAAGAATTATTACCAACTAATTTTAAAGTTGAATCTGAAACGAATAAATGCCAACAAATTTCAATAAAAATAATTGAAGGAATTGAAGTTAAAGAATCTCCTTTATGGTTAAAACAAACATTAATGGCAATGGGAATTCGCTCAATTAATAATATTGTTGATATTGGTAATTATGTGATGTTAATGTTTGGTCAACCATTACATATGTATGATTTAGATTTATTACCAAAAGAAGAATTAATAGTCAGAGATGATTTAGAAGGTGATTTTGTTGCCCTTGATGAAAAGACATATAAATTACAAAAAGGTGATTTAGTTGTTACTTCTGAAAGTACACCTGCTTGTTTAGGTGGGGTTATGGGTTCTTTAAATTGTGCGGTGACATCCAAAACAAAACGCATTGCTATTGAATCTGCTAATTTTGTTGGGGCTCAAGTTAGAAAGACATCAATTAGATTAAATTTAGGAAGTGAATCAAGTGCTAGATTTATTAAGGGAATTAATCCACATCAATATGAAGATGTTTTAGCTTTTACTGCAAACATGGTAAAAGAATTATGTGGCAGTAGTAAAGAATATCAAACAGTCACATACGATAAAATTGATCATGAATTAAGGACAATTATCACTAGTGCTTATCGAATTAATAATCGTTTAGGAACCTCCTTTAGTGAAGAAGAAATTATTTCTGTTTTACAAAGAGTGGGTGTGAAAATTGAAAAGCAAGGCGATAAATTAATTGCTATTGTTCCACCTCATCGTATTGATATAACATGTGATGCTGATTTAAGTGAAGAAGTAATTCGTATTTTAGGATTTGAACATGTCAATAGTGAACTTCCAACCGTAAAAGCGGTTTTAGGTGGTTTAAATGAATTACAAGTTAAGAAGAGAAATATTCGTTATTTCTTATTAAATAATGGTCTTGATGAAATTTTAACATATACACTTATTTCAAAAGAAGATAATGAAAGGTTTAATTTTTTCCATCAAGAAGAACCATATAAACTATTACATCCAATGACTGATGAACATGCTGAAGTTCGTAAAAGCTTAATGTCATCAATGTTAAGTACCTTACGATATAATGTTGCTAGACAAGCAAAACATCTTTCTATGTTTGAAGTTAGTGAAGTATTTGTTGAAGGATCACAGTCAACTCATTTATGTATTGGATTATATGGCTATGATGCATATCGACATGAATTAAAGACAATTCCTTATGACTTCTATTCTTTAAAAGGAATTTTTGAGGCTATTATGGAAAAATTAGGTATTGAACCAACTAGATATCGTCTTGATAAATTGGAAGAAAATGATATTTATCATCCAGGTAGAAGCGCGGGAATTTATTTTGGAAAAGAACTTGTTGGTGTATTAGGAGAAATTCATCCAACGCTTCGCAAGGAATATGATCTTGATAAAGCTCCATGTTTAGTAATGGAATTGTTATTAAGCAAGATATTGGATGTTAAAACTAGTCGTAAAAAAATGCAAACTCCTTCAAAATTTCCATTTGTGGAAAGGGATTTAGCTTTAATTGTTAAAGAGAGTACTAAATCATCTGATTTAATTCGTGTAATTAAAAAGGCTGGTAAGAGCTTAGTAAAAGATGTTTTAGTATTTGATGTATATAAAGGTGAACATGTTGATAAGGGATATGTGAGTATTGCAATTAAAATCAAATACCAAAATGATGAAAAAACTCTTCAAGAAAAAGAGATATTAGAAAGTGAAAATGCGATTAAAGAAGCTTTATTTAAAGAATTTTCAATCGTTTTAAGAGGATAGTTTATGAAGGTTAATTATCAAACTCTTGCAAGATTACATCATTTAGTAGAAGAAGAGGATATAACTTATTCCACTGAACAACTGCAAGGAATTCATTCGTTAATTAGAATGCCATATGTTCACGGAAAAGTTGAATTGAGTGAAGATGATGGAATAGTTCATGCTTTATTTTCAATTAAGGCAAATTTAGTTTTAGAATGTGCATATACTTTACAAGAAGTTGACTATAAAGTAGATTTTGATGATGAACTTGACTTTTGCTTTATAAAAGACGAATATCATGAAGAAGATGAAAACTTAATTTATATTGAAGGAAACACTTTGGATTTAGATATATATATATTAGGATTAATAATTACTGAAATTCCTATGAAAGTGGTAAAAAAAGGAGCAAAACTTCCTACCAATGGAAAAGATTACGAAGTAATTACTGAAGATGAATATTATAATCGTCATAAAGATAAAGTAGACCCAAGATTATCTGCATTAGATGATTTTGAAGTTGATGAATAATTATTAAATTTATGAAAATGCGCCATAAATGGTGCATTTTTTATATACAAAATTATATATAACTATTGTTAAATAAATAAAAAACGTTTGGCTTGTTAAATATTTAAATATATCACCTGAAACAATAAATTGCGGTATTAGATATTAGACAATTTTTTATATATATTTTAATATAGCATTAAATAATAGATATAGTAATTTTTATGCTCGAATTGGTTTCACAACAATCAATTTCGAGTTTTTTTATGTTTAAACTTAAAAATGAATTCAATATCAAAAAAAACATACAATTTTATTTGCAATAGGAGGAATAATGCATTATAATTGCAGTGAAGTGGAATAAAGTGGAAGGAAGTGGGAGAATGTTCTTTGGAAGCTATGAGCATAACTTAGATGCAAAAGGACGTTTATTTATCCCAAGTAAATTCCGTTCTAAAATTGAGGGCAGTGTTTATATCACAAAAGGGTTTGATGGTTGTTTATCCATTTACACAAAAGAAGATTTTGAACCAAAATTAAAAGAATATATGAGCTATTCATATAACAATAAAGATACTCGCTCTCATTTACGTATTCACTTTTCCTCATTTGATGAAATTGAAATTGATAAGCAAGGAAGATTGCAAATTCCTTCAAAATTTCTTAAAAAAGAGGGTATTTCACAAGAAGTAATTATAGTTGGTGTTCTTGATCATTTCGAAATATGGGATCGAAAGAGATGGAATGAATACTATGATGAAAACTATGCTAGAGATGAAGAAATTGCGGAATCTCTTGAAAGAAAGAGAGTTGAAGATTAATGGAACATATTTCAGTAATGCTTCATGAAACAATTGATTCACTAGAAATTAAAGAAGATGGAATATATGTCGATTTAACTTTAGGTCGCGGAGGTCATACCTTAGAAATACTAAAAAAAATCAAATCAGGTCATGTTTATGGATTTGATCAAGATAGAACCGCGATTGATGAAACTAAAGAAAGATTGAACTCATATAGTGATAAAATCACATATATTCATGCAAATTTTGTTTCATTTGATGAACATCTAGATGCATTAGGGGTAAAAGAAGTAGATGGAATTTTAATGGATTTAGGGGTTTCATCTCCACAATTTGATGATGGGGAGAGAGGATTCTCATATCGATTTGATGCTCGTCTAGATATGCGAATGAATCAAGAAAGCTCCTTATCCGCTTATGAGATTGTTAATGATTATAGCTTACAAGAATTAACAACAATATTTAGAGAATATGGCGAAGAAAAATTTGCTTATGAAATCGCAAAAAAAATTGTTCATTATAGAGAAACTAAACCTGTTGAAACAACTTTTGAACTAGTTGATATCATCAAAAGCGCTTTGCCAAGTAAAGTATTAAAGAAAAAAGGACATCCAGCAAAGCAAGTGTTTCAAGCGATTAGAATTGAAGTTAATGATGAGCTAAATGTGCTAAAAATCGCCTTAGAAAAGGCTTTAAAACGAATTAAGGTTGGAGGAAGAGTATCGGTTATAACATTTCATTCTTTAGAAGATCGAATTGTTAAACGTATATTTAAAGAAGCTTCAAGTGTTGAATCAACACCAAGGAATTTACCTGTATTACCTATCAATCAAGAAGCAAATTACTTTTTAGTTAATAAGCATCCCATTGAAGCAAACGAAGAAGAATTAGAAATTAATTCTCGTTCTGCAAGTGCAAAATTAAGGACCATTGAAAGAAGAAAATAAAGGAAGGAATGATACTAATGAAAAATAAAATGAAAAAAGTACATAAAACAAAAATGGATTATGTTATGAAAAAACTTGGAGGTATTTCATTTATCTTTACTTTTGTTGCTCTTGCTGTAATTATTCCTTTATCGAATAAATTTGAAAAAGAAAATATATCAATAAACTATAATATAAACCTTATGGAGCAACAAGAAAGATTTGCAAAACCAATTTCAGAACATAAGGAATTTGCACAAGAAAATTTTGATTATAAGCACCTAGCATAATGCTAGGTTTTTTTATTCTTTTTATGAAAATTATGTTTTTAATTGTTTAATTATTTTTTAGAGTTAAAAGTCTATTTTATGTTGTAGTAAAAAAATTATTTCATCTTTAAATTAATAAAAAAACTTATTATATCGTTAACTTTTTTAATATCCTCTTATTCTTTTTCATATTATAAAAAGAGGTGAAAAAATGCTCAACGCTCATGCAAGAAAAAGAATCAATATTGTAATTGTATTAAGTATAGTTGCTTTATCTGTAATTGGAGGTAAGTTAACTTATTTGACTCTAGGAAAATATAATTATTTAAAATCAAAAGCTACAGAATTGTGGGAAAGAAGCTTTCCTCTTGTTGCAGAAAGAGGACTTATTTTAGATTCTAATGGTAATAATTTAGCTATTAATCAACCGGTTGTTAGTGTCGCCGCAATACCATATCAAATAAAAGATAAAAGACTTGCTTCATCCTTAATTGCGCCTCTTTTAGAAATGAATGAAGAAAAATTATACAATACTTTTTCTAAAAGAACTTCAATTGTTCGTCTTCATCCAGAAGGAAAAAGAATAAGTGAAGATGTAGCTCTACAAATAGATAATTTAGGATTAGAAGGTATTTATTTAATCCAAGATAATAAGCGTTATTATCCATATGAGGAAAATATGGCTTCGATTTTAGGATTTGTCGGTATAGATAATCAAGGACTTGCTGGGGTCGAAAGTTATTACGATAGTTATTTAAAAGGACAAGATGGTAGCTTGAATTATATGTTAGATGCGAAAGGTGGATTATTTCCTTCAACATCTTCGCGGGTTTCAGCGCCAAAACAAGGACTTAATTTAAAACTAACTATTTTAATTGAATTGCAGAATTTATTAGAAAGAGAAATGGAAAATGCTTATTTAAAATATAATCCAAAGGAAATAATTGCATTAATAATGAATCCAAATAATGGTGAAATTTTAGCTTTAGGTAATAGACCAACCTATAATAACAATCATTATCAAGACTATGATAATGAAATATATAATCGTAGCTTACCAGTATTTTCAAGCTTTGAGCCAGGATCAACTTTTAAAGCTTTAACTTTTGCCGCAGCGGTAAATGAAGGTGTTATTGATATTGATAATGACTATTATTATGATAAAGGATATGAAAATATCGGCGGGGCTACAATTAAATCATGGAAGAAAGGTGGGCATGGACTTCAAACATTCTTAGAAGTTTTACAAAACTCTTCAAATCCTGGATTTGTAGAAATCGCTCGAAGATTAGGAAAAGATAAACTTTATAAATATATAAAAGATTTTGGAATGGGTGAAAAAACTGGTGTGGATATTGTAGGTGAATCTAAAGGAATTGTTTTCTCGTATGATAATTTTGGAATTCTAGAACAGGCAACAAGTGCATTTGGACAAGGAATTTCTACGACTGCAATACAATTATGTACGGCTTTTTCAGCAGTAATTAATGGAGGATATTTATATACACCTCATATTGCAAAATCGCTGATCTATGGTCCTACAAATGAGACAATTTATGAATATCCAATTGCAATAAAAAGGCAAGTTATAAGTTCATCAACATCTTCAATTATGAGAAGGGCATTAGAGTGTGTTGTATCAAAAGGTTCTGGAAGGAAGGCGTATTTAGAAGGATATCGGGTTGGAGGTAAAACTGGAACTGCTCAAATTGCCGAGAATGGCATTTATCAAGATGGACGTTATGTACTATCTTTTATTGCTGGAGCTCCAATGGATGACCCTCAAGTAGTTGTTTATTTTGCAATGAGGGAACCAAAAAGTACTATACAATATGGAGGAACAACCATTGGACCAATTATCCGGCGTTTGCTTTCCGAAGCTCTACCGATTTTAAATGTTAAAAAACGTGATGGTGGAGAAGAAAGAATTTACACATGGATGGATACGAAAACATATGGTGTTGAAAATTATATAGGTCTTCACAAATCAAAGGTGAAATCAAAATATTTTAAATTTAATTTTATGGGAGAAGGGGAATATGTTATCGATCAGCTTCCAAAAGTGGGTGAAAAAATTGATGAAGGTAGTCGAATAATGATTATGCTAGGAGATAAATAATGAAAACATATCGCGAGGTTATGAAGTACTTTGGAATGAAAAGCTGTAGTGAAATATTGCTCACAAATATTCAAGATAATTCAAAGAAAGTAAATAGTAACTCGGTTTTTGTAGCAATCGGGAATGGTAATAATTATATTAATGAGGCCAAAAGTAATGGAGCAAAATTAATATTAAGCGATAAAGATTACGAATTTCTAAAAGAAAAATTAATGAATTTTTGCTTATGGTTTTATGATGACCCAAGCTTTGATCTCGTTTTAATAGGAATTACTGGCACAAATGGAAAGAGTACTACGGCAAATTTTATTGCGCAATTACTGCCAAATTCCTTATTAATTAGCAATATTGAAAAAAGAAAAAATGCTTATTTTGTAACCAATACCACGCCATCATCAATTGAAATTGTACATGCTTTATTAAAGGCAAAAGAAAGAAATTATAAATATGTGATTATGGAAGTATCTAGTATTGGTATTAAAGAAAAACGTGTAAAAGGACTTCTTTTTGATGTTGTAGGACTAACCAATTTAACATCAGATCATTTAGATTATCATCATAGCGTTGAAGAATATCAAAAAGTGAAAATTGATTTTATAAATGAACAGTTTTCAAAAATATACATTGGTAATGTTTTAACAGATGTAATAGATAGGATTGAAAGGCCATATATACAAGTTGATGAAAAAATCATACAGAAAAAGCTTAATTTATCAAAATTCAACATTGAAAATCTTGCTCTTGCCTATCAAATTGCATTGAATTATGTTAAAAAATCAATTCTTGATAGAAAAGTAAGAAAAGTAAAACTGCCAAAAGGACGAAGTCAAATTATATCTAAAAAGCCATTGGTAATAGTGGATTATGCACATACAGAAGTTGCTTTTTTAACAATTTTATTGGAATATAAGAAAAAGACAAAAGGGCGTTTATTAGTGCTTTTTGGCGCTGGAGGAAATCGTGATAAAATTAAAAGAGCTAAATATGGTGAATATGTCTATCAATATGCTGATATAGCGATAGTTACAAATGATAATCCTCGTAATGAAAAGCAAGAATATATAGTGGAAGATATTATTAAAATTAATCCTTCTTTTTTTCTTGTAGAATATGATCGAAAGCAAGCAATCCATCGAATTTTAAAAATTGCCAAAAAAGATGACACAGTATTGATTTTAGGACGGGGTCATGAGCAAATTCAACTAATTAAAAATTTAAAAATATATTTAAGTGATGTAGAAGAGGTACGAAAATGGATCAAGAAATAATGCGATTAGTTGAGTTATTATTATCTTTTTTATTATCATTTATTATTTGTTTTTCTATAACCAAGTATCTAATAAATAAAGAAGTTTCTCATAAGATTGGACAAGTTATTAAAGATGACATCGTTTCAACTCATCAAAAAAAAGCAAAAACACCAACATTAGGTGGAATTGGAATTTTTATTTCTACTTGGATAAGCGCGTTTATATTTGGTTTTGAAATGATAAAACATCGCTCTTTTATATCGTTATTTATTGTCTCATCTTCTTTTTTTATAATAGGTCTAATTGATGATTTGTTAAAAATAAAAAGAAATAATGGAAAAGGTTTAAATGGTTATATAAGATTATTACTTGAAACTATAACTGTTTTATTAATATTAAGCTATTTAGGTTATGAACAGCACTCATTATGGAAATTATCACTATTAAATATTAAGATGCTTCCTTTAGGTTTTTTATTCATTCCTTTTGTTATTTTTGTTATTGTTGGTGGCGCAAATTCGGTTAATATGACCGATGGTCTAGATGGTTTAGCAAGCGGATTAATGATGATTGGGTTAGCGCCATTTTTAATATTATCTTTAATTGAAAAAGAGTATGAAATTGCATTATTTATCATGCCTCTTATTGGTTCATTGTTCGCGTTTCTTTTATTTAATTTTCATCCTGCAAAAATATTTATGGGCGATGTTGGTTCTTTACCATTAGGAGGATGTATATCTATAGTGAGTTTTTTATTAAATAAAGAAATATTGCTCTTAATAAGTGGTGGTATTTTTGTTTTTGAATCATTATCGGTTATTTTTCAAGTTTTATCTTACAAAACTAGAAAGAAGCGTATTTTCCTTATGGCGCCTTTTCACCATCATTTAGAACTTAAAGGTTTGCCAGAGTGGAAAATTGTGATGATACTATATATTTTTGGCTTTATATTATCAATAATTTCAATTGTTATAGGAGTTAATATATGAAAAAAGTTCTTTTATTAGGCTATGGAAGTTCCTTAAAAGCGTTACATGAATTAATTAAAGATGAGTATGAAGTTTATATTTATGATGATTATATTAAAGATGAAAAGTATTACAACTTAGAAAAAATAAAAAAAACATTACCTTTATTTGATATTGTCGTTCGTAGTCCAGGAATAAAAAGTATAAATGAAATTTATTCATTAATTCGTCTGTTAACTAAAGAATTGATTAGTGAAATTGAATTTTGCGTACGCTTGTTAAAAAATAAAAGAATAAAGTATATTTTAGTAACTGGTTCTAATGGCAAAACAACGACTTGTTCAATGATATATGAAATATTATCAACCTATTATGATAATGTTTTTCTTGCAGGAAATATTGGAATCCCATTTTCTAGTATTGTTCCTTCTTTAAAGGATGATTCGCTTGTTATTTTGGAGTTGTCGTCATATCAAATTGAGGATACATATTCTAGTTTTGGAGATTATTTAATAGTTAATAATATCGTACCTAACCATTTAGATGGTGTTAATAATTATAGCTATTATGTAGCATCAAAAAAACGTATAAGTTTATTAAAAAAGAGTGATGGGATACTAATTGTTGATAAATCTTTACATGAAGAATTTAAAGATCTTAATCCTTTAGTGGCCACAAAAATAGAGAAGATTAATTATTATTATCAATTAAATATTCATTTTATTTATTTGATTTCCTATTTATTTAATATTTCTAAAAGCAAAGTTAACAATGTTATAAAATCAATGAAATTTCCTTCATATCGGAATGAATTAGTTAAAAGTAATTTTCTTGCTACGATAATAAATGATTCTAAATCAACAAGCGTTAGTGCTTCTAATACATGTCTAATGCTTCATAATGATAAAAAAAGAATAATAATATTAGGTGGAATAGCAAAAAGCGATAGCTTTGCATCTTTAAATGTTAATAAGGATGATTTAATTTATATTTATGGAAAAGATCGATTTATAATAAAAAAGCAATTAAATAAAGGAAATTGCTTTTTAACATTAGATGAAATAATTGAACAAATATCAGTATATTTAAATGATGATATTTATATTTTATTTACTCCAGGATGTTCATCCCAAGATCAATTTAAAAATTATCTAGCGCGTGGGGAATATTTTATAAATCTAATAAGGAGCAAAGAAAATGCGTAATGAAAATAAAGAACGTTTATCAATAATAACAACAACAGTAATATTAGTTTTGTTTGGAATTTATATGGTTTACAGCGCATCAAATGTTTGGGCTAAAGCGAAGTTTAATGATCGGTTTTATTATTTAAAACGTCAAGTTCTTTTCGCAGGAATTGGGATGTTGGGCTTTATAATTTCTAGCCAAATAAAAACGGAAATATTAAAAAAATATGCAACACATATTATGCTAATGACATTAATATTGCTCGGATTAGTATTAATTCCAGGACTAGGAATAGTGCGCAATGGCTCGAGGTCTTGGTTTGGAATTGGATCATTTGCATTTCAGCCATCCGAGCTTTTTAAAATTTCCTTAGTAATATATGCAAGTAAAATGTTAAGTGAAAAGTATGATCAAACCAAGAAGATAAAAGGTTTTGTTTCAATAATAATTTTTACACTTTTAGGATTTTTATTAATTATGTTACAGCCGGATTTTGGGACCGCGATGGTTATGTTAGCGAGCATTGTTTTATTAATGTTCACCTCAAGACTTCCAATTAAATATTATGTACTATTTGGATGCTTAGGTGTCTCGATGATGGTGGTATTAATTGTAATTGCTCCATATAGATTTGATCGAATTACCTCATTTATCGATCCATGGCACGATCCGTTAGGAACTGGGTTTCAAATAATTCAAAGCTTGTATGCAATTGGACCAGGGGCATTACTTGGTAATGGATTACTAAATAGCTATCAAAAGCGATTTTATCTTCCTGAACCACAGACCGATTTCATTTTTGCTATTGTTGTTGAAGAACTTGGCTTGATAGGTGGAATAATTTTGTTGTTTGCATTTGGTTATTTATTTTATAGAGGTTTTACCTTTGCTAAAACAAGAGAAGACCAATTTTCTTCTTTTTTAATTACAGGGTTATTGGGCCTTATTTTTATTCAAGTAATTATAAATTTAGGTGTAGTTGTTTCATTACTGCCAGTAACAGGAATCACGCTTCCTTTAATAAGCTATGGCGGTTCATCATTATCTGTGACTTTAATCTCATTAGGATTAATTGTTGGAAGGACTAATAAGGAGAATATTTGAAATGAAAATACTTTTTTTTGCTAGTGGTAGTGGAGGACATATTTATCCAGCACTTTCCCTAATTGAAAGATTGTTACCTAAACACGAAATAGGCTATGTAGTTATAAAAAATTCAATGGAAGAAAGGATGATTATCGATAAAAGAATTCAAAAAATATATTTAAATATTGATTCAAAGGCTAAATATTACAAACAGAAACCTTATAAGTTACTTAGTTTATTTAAGAATATACTTTATCTTTCAAAAATCATCAAAAAGTATGATTTAGTAATATCGTTTGGGGGTTTTGTCTCATTTGTGGCTTCGTTAGGATGTTTTTTTACTAAAAAGCCTTTATACATTCATGAACAAAACAGAGTTATAGGTGATTCAAATCGATTCGCACTCCGCTTTTCTAAAAAAGTATTTACTGTATATGAAGATTTAACAATTGATAAAAGATATCAACACCTTATAAAAATTGTCGGCAATCCACGAGGAGAAATTGCGTATCAATATAGAAAAAATAAAGTCGAAAAAACTCCATTTAAAGTGCTTTTTTTAGCAGGTAGTTTAGGTTCATCTTCTTTACTAAATAAAATGATAAATGTTATTAATACCTTAAAGAATGAAGATATAGAGTTTACGATTATTACCGGAAAAGAACTATATAGTAAATACAAAAGCGCTTTTGATTATCAAAATGTTAATGTAATCGATTATGAAGAAAATATTTTGAAATTAATGTCAAATTCCTCACTTGTTATTTTAAGAGGTGGTGCGACATCAATTGAAGAAGTTATATCGATAAGCGTTCCTTCAATTGTAATTCCTTCTCCTTACGTTAAGCACAATCACCAAGAAAATAATGCTAGTTACTATCATGATAGGAATGCTTTGATAATGATTAAAGAAAATGAAATTGAAGATAAACTCGCTAAAAGTATATTAGAAATGAAAAATAACGTGTTTCTGTACTATAAATTAATAGATAATATGATTAAATTACGAAAAGTTAATGCAATATCTTTAATGGTGAATGAAATTGAAAACGGATAATAGAATTAGAGTGTATAATAATTTTCTTTTAGCGGATAAATCCCTTATTAAAGTTGGAGGAATAATATCAAAATATTATGAAGTTAAAGATTTAGTATCTTTATCGTATTTATTAAAAAATATTAAAATAGAATCTGATAGATTAGTAATTTTTTCTGGGGCTACAAATAAGGTATTTTGTGATTTTTATGATAAAGAAGTGGCGATTAAAGTTACTGGTAATAGAATTGAAATAAAAGAAGGTATTTTAACTGTTGAAAGTGGCGTTAAGCTTGCTTATTTAGCTAGATATCTAACAAAAAATGGTTATTGTAATTGGAATAAACTCGCGGATATTCCTGGAGAAATTGGTGGTTCAATTGCTTCAAATGCTGGAGCGAATGGATATACAATAAGCGATGATTTATTAGAAATAACCGGAGTCTCTATTAAAGGGGAAATTATTAGTTATAAAAGAGAAAATTTAGATTTTACTTATCGTGAATCACCTTTTAAAAAAAACAATGATTTTATCATATTTTCCGCTAAATTTCGATTAAAAAAATGTAATAGAGAAGCTTTAGAAAAAGAATTAGATTTTTATCATCATAAGAGAGTTCAAAATCAACCATTAGGCATCATTACTTTGGGTTCTACTTTTAAAAATCCACAATTTTTTAATGCCTATGAACTTATAGACGGGTGTGGATTAAGAGGATTTCAATATAACAATATCATAATCAATGAAAAACATTGTAATTTCCTTGAAATAAGAGGAAAAACAACTCGAAAAGATATTCTATATGTAATTGCCTTTATCAAAGATAAAGTTTATAATAAATACGATATAAAACTTGAGGAAGAAATTGATATATAAAAAAGGAGGTATGGGCATGGAAAATGATAATAAAACAAGTCTAAGTCCTGAACGTATCTCTTTATTTGAGCAAGAAATTACTAAAAAAAAGAAAAATAAAAAATCAAATTTTATTTTTAGAACAGTCTTTTTTTTAGTTGTCTTAATTGCTATTTGTCTTATTCCTTTTTTACCAACTTTTTCCTGTCGCAATTTATATATCAATGGAAATTTTTTGCTTACTAATAGTGAGATTTTGTCTTTTGCCGGATATAGAGTTGATACCCCATTAATTTTTGTTGATGAGAAGAAAATTGAAAATTCGTTATCAAGCAAGGAGTATATATTAAAAGCGGAAGTAAACTGGAGCATTATAGGCTTAGAAATTAATATCGATGAATTAGCGGTTCTTTTATTAGACTCCAATGAAGATTATATTCTTTCTGATGGTTCTTACTTGAGCGAATTTAAAGTTAAATATCCAGAATCAAAATATGATTTTTTTAAAAATCCAAGCAACAAAGTTATAAAGCGGCATATTCCTAGATTACTAAGTGATTTTTCTTTTTCAAATAGCGAGGATAGTGAAGATATAGCAAAGTCTAAAAGATTAAGAGTTCTTGATAATTTAAAAAAAATAGCTCCTGAAGTTTTAAATGATGTTGACTACTTTGAAGGAGTATATAGTAGCGATAACGTATTACTTTTTGCTTTTTATTTTAAGGCTAATCAGGGCGATAGTGTTTCTTATTATCGAATCTTAATGAAAGATGAAACATTTCAATTTTTTTTAGAGGAAATAAGAATTCAACAAATTATTTCTCAGATTACAAATTTTAGTGACAAAAAAATATATGAACATGATACAATAAATGAGTTATCGTATTCTAATACGATATGCGGATATAATGGTAAACAAAATGTTTGCCGTACTATGTAAGTGAGGAGGTTGCCTTATGAAAAGTAAAAATGTCGGAGTTTTTGAAATTACTTCAACTGCAGTAAAATTCGTTTCAGGATATCTTCTTGACAATGAAGTAATTATTTTAAGTACCGCAAAAGTGGGATTAGATAATGGGGCGATTGTTGATGGAGAAATTAGTGACTATATAAGCGTTGGTAACGCAATCTCACAAGCTTTAAAAGAAGGAACTGCAAAGCTTTCGTCTCCAATTGCTGAATATGGTATGATTATTCCTCCAATCGGCTTTGAGGTTTATGATCATTCACAAGAGACATCAGTTGTTTCAAGCGAGGATACTATTGAAAAGATTGATGTTGATAATGTATTAAATCAAGTTTCTAAGGCTAAAACAACCGAAGGTTCTAAAATTATTGGCATACTTCCTGAGTTATATGTTCTTGATAAAGGTCAAAGTTTTCCTGAACCACCTTTAGGACAACATTCTAATTCATTAATGGTAAGAGCTAAACTTCATGTTTGTCCAACTTATTATGTTTCGTCTTTTAAGAAAGTCTTTAAGAAAGCAAATATTAATATCTCTGATAAAAACATCTATGTGGCACCTCATGCCGCATTAGAAGTTGTTAAAGAGTATCAAAATATTCCTAGCGATTTCTTGTTAATTGATTTAGGTGCTCGACTTACAAGTGTTTCATTGGTTGGTCAACAAAAATTAATTGCCTCAACATTTGTTTATCATGGTGCCGATCATATTACTGATAAACTTGCATCATATTTTGAAATTGATTTTGCTGTTGCACAGCAATTAAAAGAAATATTTGGATTTGATGAACATAATTTAAGCTTTAAAGCGCCGTTATTTTCAGTAACAAGCCAAGAGAAAAAGAAGCGTTATACCATTGAAGATTTTAAAGAAGCGATTGGTAATAATGTTAATGATTATGTTAAAGAAATTTCTAATACAATTAAGGAAATTGCCACAATGTACAATCCAAATATCGTTAATTTACCTATTATTTTAGTAGGTGGAGGAACCAAGTTCTATGGTTTAGCAGAAACCATAAAAGGATATTTGAATTCAAATGATATTAGAATATACGCTCCTAGATCGATTGGAGCAAGAGATGCTCAATTCACAAATTGCGTTGGTGCTTTAAAATTACTTGGTAGTGCTTATCCTCTTGAAAATGAGGAGGTTAAAGTTTCACCTGAAGTTGAGCTTACTAAAACAAGAAAGATAAAAATGCGTAAAGACGCTTTTAACGATGAAATATAGGAGGAATTATTATGTTTGGTAATGAATTAGATAATTTTGAGCCAGTTGCAAGAATTATTGTAATAGGTGTTGGTGGCGCTGGTAATAATGCTGTAAATAGAATGATTGATGAAAATATATCTTCGGTTGAATTCTATGTTGCAAATACAGATAAACAAGCTTTAAGTACTTCTAAAGCTCCGAATCGTTTAGTTTTAGGTAATGATTCATATAAAGGCTTAGGTGCAGGAGGAGATCCAGCGGTTGGTGAGTCAGCTGCATTACAAAGTGAAGAGGAAATACGTAATATTGTTAAAGGCGCAGATATGGTATTTATTGCAGCCGGAATGGGTGGTGGAACAGGTACAGGAGCCTCACCAGTAGTCGCGCGTATTGCTAAAGAAGAAGGTGCTTTAACTGTAGCAATTGTTACAAGACCTTTTGGATTTGAAGGTAAAAAGCGCATTTCTCAATCTGTTGAAGGACTTATAAAATTAAAAGAAAACGTCGATGCAATTATCGTTGTTTCAAATGATAAATTATTGATGATGAATGGACAAAATCCAATTTCTGAAGCATTTTCAGAATCAGATAAAGTTTTAGCTCAATCGGTAAAAACTGTCACTGATTTAATATTGATGCCGGCAGTTATAAATTTAGATTTTGCTGATGTTAGTAATACATTGAAGAATTCAGGAATATCATTGATTGGATTTGGTATGGGTAGTGGACCTAACAAGGCCCAAGAAGCTGCGATGGCGGCAATTTCATCACCACTTTTAGAAGTATCTATTCAAGGTGCAAAAAGCGCAATTATATCGGTTACATGTGGAATGAATGTTTCATTATATGAAGCTCAAGATTGTGCAAATCAAATTATGGAAGCGGCTGGCGGAAATTTAGATATGAAATTTGGTGTTTCTATTAATTCAGAACTTGCAGATCAAATCTTAGTTAGTGTTATTGCCACAGATTTCTCTGAAGAATATGATTTTACATCAGTCCCAACATTTAGACCAATTCAACCTCGTGTGTATGAAGGAGTTAAAGTTGAAGAAGTTAATGAAAATGAAGAGGAAGATGATGATTCAATTCTTCCAAATTTCTTAAAAGGCAATGATTTCTAATTTTTATAATAATGTTTTTATTTTCAATTTGAGTCATAACAATTTGTTATGACTTTTTTTATGCATATGATTTATTTCGACTTTTTATTTAATATCGATACTTTAGAATTAGTAACGGTGATAAGGAATGAATGTTTATTTTGATTTAATGGTCATATCGCACATTATTTTATCAATGATTAGTGGTTATTTTTTAAATACTATATCTATTAATCGCTTAAAAGGGAGGGGATTATTTAAACTAACTTTAGCAAATTCAATTATTATTTTATTTGTATATTTAAAATGGTGGATATCACTTATAGCTATTATTATTATCCATGCATTAATATTTTATCTTTTTTTTAAAAAGAAATTTTTAGGACCGTTAGTGACGTATTTATCTTGCTATTACGCAAATGCATTTTTTATGTCCTTATTTACCTCGTCAGTTAGCGTTGTTAACTTTGTATTTGTTATCCATGAACCTAAAGGCTTATTTATATTAGTATTAACCCCATTATTTATTTTAATACTATTTTTAGTTAGTCATGGTGTTGATAAAATATATCATCTAGGAAACTATAAAATTGATGTAATATTGTCAGTTAACAATAAAAAAGCAAAGTTCCGTAGCTATTTTGATACTGGAAATACATTAAAATACAAAGGTGTACCTGTTATTTTCTGTCTTAAAGATTCATGGCCTTTTGATACATTTAATGTTGTAGGAAAAGTATCTTTTAAAACAGTTGATACTGGTACAGAAATGGCGTTAACAGAAGCATTAATTACCTTAAATGAAGATGAAAAGACACTTGTTTATGTTGCTTTAGTGGAAAATAAGAAAGGTTTTAATGGCTGTGAGTGTCTTTTAAATGCCTACTTATATTAGATATGTTTAAACTATTAGAAAAAATCAAAAAATATTTATTTTCTAAAGGTTCTGTATATTATATTAATGGAAATGAAGTTCTTAAGCCGCCTCTAAGTCGCGAAGAAGAGCAAATTGTAATTGATGAATATCGAAATGGATCTCTTGATGCTAGGAATCGCCTTATTGAGCATAATCTTAGATTAGTTGTATATGTCGCTAAAAGATATGACAATAATTTATTTAATTTAGAAGATTTAATTAGTATTGGAACACTGGGCCTTATAAAGGCGATAAATACTTTTAAATGTGATAAGAACATAAAATTAGCCACGTATGCTTCTCGATGTATCGAAAATGAAATCCTAATGTATCTAAGAAAAAAAGCCAGGTATAAAAATGAAATCAGCTTAGACGAGCCCCTTAATTTTGATTACGATGGAAATGAATTATTACTTGGTGATATTTTAAGTTTAGAACAAGAGGAAGTCATAACAGATATGAATGATACAGATGATAAAGAAGCTCTTTTAGAGGCAGTTGAAAAACTTAAACCACGAGAACAAGAAATTCTCAATATGAGATTTGGTTTAAATGGACAAGAAGAATTAACCCAGAAAGAAGTTGCGGAACTTTTAGGAATATCACAATCATATATTTCTCGTTTAGAAAAGAAAATTATAAAAAAATTAAAAGTCGGTTTATTGAAATAAAATTTAGCCAATACTAAAAGCAAAAGGAGATATTTGCTTTGGCTAAACATAAAGTTGTTATTACGGGAGTGGACACGGCAAATTTAATTGTATTAAGTTCAAAAGAAACCATAGATTATATTGCAAAATATAAATCTGGTGACATTGAAGCAAAGAATAAAGCGATATTAGGTAATTTAAAGTTAGTTCTTAGTATCGTTAATCAATTTGCAAAAAGGAGTGATAATCTCGATGATTTATTTCAAGTAGGTGTTGTTGGATTAATAAAAGCAATCGATAATTTCTCATTGGAGCATGATGTGAAATTTTCTACTTATGCAGTTCCAATGATTCTAGGAGAAATAAAACGTTATTTAAGAGACTCATCTTTCTTACACGTTTCACGACAAATAAAAGACCGCGCATATAAAGCATTAAAAGCTAAAGAAGAATGGATTGCTACCTATCAAAAAGAACCAACATATGAAGAACTAGCAACTGTTCTTGAAGTAAGTTATTTTGATATTGTTGAGTGTTTTGATGCGCTTGCGGGTGTTAGCTATTTAAGTGAACCCCTATATAATGATTTTGAAGAATCTGTAGAATTAATTGATGTAATCCCAGAGACTAAGGATAATGTAAAAAAATATCTTAATTCATTATCCTTAGAAGAGGGATTTAAGCATTTAGATGAATTAGAAAAATTAATATTAACAAAGCGATATTATGAAGGGCAAACCCAGTTGGAAATTGCCTCAGAATTTGCAATATCGCAAGCACAAGTTTCTCGATTAGAAAAAAGTGCTTTAAAAAGATTAAAAACATATTTTTAGTATGAAATCGTTCAAAGAAAATTTAAAAAATTGGCTTATCCCTACAAGTGGGGATACAAGTAGTGAAAAAAAGACAACTGTTTCGACAAAAGAAAATAAAAAGAAAACCGGTATTGCACCTCGTGTTTTTATGGTGATGAACTATAATGAAGCTCAAGAAATCGCAAATAATTTGTTAGCAAGACAAGATATTATTGTTAATGTATCGAATCTACTTACTAAAGATAAGTATCGAGTAATCGATTTTTTAAGTGGAGTAGTTTACGCTCATGAAGGAAAAAGATTGAAACTTGAACCAAATATTTATTTATTTTCGTTAAATTAATTCTTCTTTATATAAAGAAGATTGAATTTTTTTGTATTTCGTGTAATAATATTTTCGAAAAACGAAGAGAAAGACGCGATGCTATATAAACTAGTCTTAGCGAGATGATATTTGGTGCAAGGTCATTGACATAGGATATGGTATTATCACTTTTGAGTTGGTTTAGGGAAATTAGTAACTAAACCCGTTATAGTACGTTACACTAAATAGAGGGCTAGAGATATTCTAGAACTAAGGTGGTACCGCGTTAACAGCGTCCTTAGATAGGACGTTTTTTTATTTTAAAAAAGGAGACAAAATTATGGAATTAAAGAAAACTTTAAAAATGCCACGTACTGATTTTGAAATGAGAGGCAATCTTCCTACTAAAGAACCAAAATGGGTTGAAAAGTGGGAAAAAGATGGCCTTTATTACAAGATGATTGAAAAGAATAAAGGAAATGAAGAATATATGCTTCATGATGGACCTCCATACGCAAACGGAAATATGCATTGTGGACATATGCTTAACCACTTATTAAAAGACTTTATTATTCGTTATAAGGCAATGAGTGGCTATTATACACCATTTATTCCTGGTTGGGATACTCATGGTTTACCAATTGAAAATGTCATCACAAAGAAAGGAATAAACCGTAAGACTACTCCATTAGTCGAGTTTAGAAAACACTGTGAGCAATTTGCGCATCAACAAGTTCTTTTACAAATGGGACAAGTCAAGAGAATTGGTGTTTTAGGTGATTTTGAAAATCGCTATATGACTTTACAAAAAGAATTTGAAAGTGAGCAAATTCGCGTCTTTAGTGAGATGGCTCTAAAAGGTTTGATTTTTAAAGGACTTAAGCCTGTTTATTGGTCACCAAGTAGTGAATCTGCACTTGCAGAAGCGGAAATTGAATATGCTGATGTTAAGTCACATGCGATTTATGTTGCTTTTAAAGTTGTTGATGGTAAAGGAGTATTAGATACTGATACCTCGCTAGTTATTTGGACAACTACCCCTTGGACAATTCCAGCAAATTTAGCAATTTGTGTAAATCCAGAGTATGAATATGGCGTTTATCAAACCGAAAAAGGAAAATTTGTTTTACTTAAAGCATTAAAAGATAACATCGTTAATGAAATCGGATTTGAGCAATGTGATTTATTAAATACAGTTCAAGGACGCGATTTAGAGTATATTTTAACTAAACATCCTTTATACGATAGAACATCCGTTGTTATTTTAGGAGATCATGTAACTATGGATGCTGGTACCGGATGTGTTCATACCGCACCTGGTCATGGTGAAGATGACTTTAAAGTTGGTGTTAAATATGGCTTAAAACCACTATGTCCAGTTGATTCAAAAGGATATATGAGTGAAGAAGCTGGAGATGATTTAAAAGGACTATTCTATGAAAACGCAAATGCGGTTGTTCTTGATAAATTAACAGCTTGTGGCGCTCTTCTTAAAGCAACACAAATCGTTCACTCGTATCCTCATGACTGGAGAACAAATAAACCACTTATCTTTAGAGCTACCCCTCAATGGTTCTGTTCTATCGATCCAATTAGAGAGCAATTGTTAGAGGAAATTGATAAAGTTACATGGAAACCAAGCTGGGGCAAACTTAGAATTCATAATATGATTAAAGATCGTGGTGATTGGTGTATATCTCGTCAAAGAGCGTGGGGTGTACCAATTCCTATTATCTATTGTGAAGATGGAACTCCAATTATTGAACGTGAAGTTTTTGATAATATAATTGAACTTGTTAAAGAGCATGGAAGTAATATTTGGTTTGAGAAAGAAGCAGCCGATCTTTTACCAAGTGGATATAAAAATGAGCATTCACCAAATGGAATTTTTACTAAAGAAACTGATATTATGGATGTTTGGTTTGATTCCGGTTCATCTTCAATTGCTGTATGTAAAGCACGCGGATATAAACATCCAGTTGATTTATATTTAGAAGGTAGTGACCAATATCGTGGTTGGTTTAATTCTAGCTTAATTATTTCTACTGCTGTTGAAGGTCATGCTCCTTATAAAAATGTAGTTAGCCATGGATTTATTCAAGATTCCGCAGGTGAAAAAATGTCAAAATCAAAGGGCAATGGTGTTGATCCTATGAAGATGTCACAAGTTTATGGAGCGGATATTTTAAGATTATGGACCGCAAGCGTTGATTATCAAAGTGATGTCAAATTTGGTGAAGATATGGTTAAGAAAGTTTCTGAATCATATCGTAAAATACGTAATACATTTAAATTTATGTTAGGAAACATTGCTGACTATAAAAAAGAAGAAGCTCCAACTGAATTTGAATGGGTTGATAAAGCTATTTTAGCTCGACTTGAACAAGTTAAAAATGGTGTAATTAAAGCTATGGATGCATTTGATTTTGCTAGTGCAACAAGTTTATTAACAACCTTTATGAGCGCTGATTTATCTTCTTTCTACTTAGATTTAAGCAAAGATATTTTATATTGCGATAAAGGTGATTCATTACGTCGTAAGCAAATTCAAACAGTAATTGATACTTGTTTATATACTTTAATGCTCTTATGGACACCAATTTTATCTTTTACTATGGAAGAAGTTTATAGTTTCTATCCTTTCAAAACTGAAGAATATGTTCAACTTGTTTCTTATCCTAAAGTTTCAAATTTATATTCACATGATATATTAGATGAATATCAATTATTCTTACTTTTAAGAACAGATGTTTTAAAAGCTCTTGAAACAAGTAGAGCAAGTGGTTTAATTGGCTCAGCTCAAGAAGCACATGTTCTTGTTTCTTTAAAAGATGAAAAACTTAAATCTTTATTAAATAAAATTTCTAAAGAAGAACTTGCGAGATTATTTGTCGTTAGTGAAATTGGCGTTGTTGAAAGTAATGATGGAGAAGATTTAGATGTTAGTAATGTTAAGATTATTAAGCATACAGGACATCGTTGTGATCGTTGTTGGAATTATGTTGATGAAATTCATGAACATGGGGAACATCATCTTTGTAGTCGCTGTTTAGAAGCTATTGGTGATTATGATGAAGAAAATTAAGGATAATTTAATTCGCTTTTTGAAATCTTTTTTATGGATTATTCCACTTTTAATATTAATTGATTTTGGTACTAAAATGTTAGCATTTTATGGTTTACAAAATGCTAACAATGAAACGATTGTTATTATCAAAGATTTCTTTTCCTTTAAGCTTCAATTTAATAAAGGAGCGGCTTGGTCTTGGCTAGAAGGACAAACATATTTTCTCGCGGGAATATCAGTGGGATTTTTGATTGTATTTAGTATTTATTTTGCAAAGAAATATAAATCCTTAAAACTTATTTATCGAATTATTTATATGCTTATTATATCTGGTTGTGCTGGAAATATGATTGATAGAGTGTGTCAACATATTCCAGGTACACCTTACTATGATAGAGGCGTCATTGATTTTCTTTCCTTTAAATTAATTGGAAAGAATGGCTATGATTTCCCAGTATTTAATTTTGCTGATATGTGTTTAGTCGTTGGTGTATTTATGTTATTAGGAGTGATGTTAATGGAACAACTTGAATTGTATAAAGCGCAAAAAGAAATAACTTCGATTAAAGAACGTTTATATGAAGAAGTTAATAACCTTGAAAAATCATCTTTCCCGCAAGATGTAATCAAATCCCTAATTACGAAAATTGAAATCATTGATATTAAAGAAAAAGATATTATGTATTTAAGAGAATTAATTAATGAATGCTATGAAAAATGTCCTTTTTTAAAGGAGAAACAAAAAAATGTCTTCTAAGTATATAGTCGATGAACAATATTTAGATTATCGCCTTGATAAACTTTTATCTTTAATAAGTGAATTTTCAAGAACACATATCGAAAATATGATTAAAGAAGAAAAAGTATTAGTTAACGAAAAAGTAGTTAAAGGTTCGTATAGAGTAAAATTAAATGATGTTATTCTTTATGAAGATGTTAGTGTTGTTGAATCATCAATTGAAGCGGAAGATATTCCTCTTGATATCGTTTATGAAGATGATGATTTACTTGTCATTAATAAGCCTCGTGGATTAGTAGTTCATCCTGGAAATGGTCATCATAATGGAACATTAGTAAACGCTATTCTAGGACACTGCAATGATTTAAGCGGAATAAATGGAGTTGAAAGACCAGGAATTGTCCATCGTATAGATAAAGATACTTCAGGTTTAATTGTTGTTTGTAAAAATGATTTTGCGCATGTTGAAATTGCTAAACAACTTGCGTCTCACTCGATGCATCGTGAATATATCGCTCTTGTAAAGGGTGTAATTAAAGAAGATGATGGAAAGATTATTGCCCCAATTGGACGCGATCGATATGATCGTCTTAAAATGGCGGTAGATACTAAAAATGGTAAAGATGCGATTACATATTTTCATGTCGAAAGAAGATATAATCAATATACATTAGTAACATGTAGACTTGAAACAGGAAGAACTCATCAAATTAGAGTACATATGAATTATATTGGTTATCCTTTAGAAGGAGATCCTTTATATGGAAAGAAAAAAAGCCTTCTTTTTGATAACGGACAATTATTACATGCTTATCAAATCACTTTTGTTCATCCTCGTTTGAAAACCGAAATGACATTTAAAGTTGATTTGCCTAATGATTTTAAAAAAGTTTTAGAAAGATTAGAAAAATAGACAATATTTAATGTGTCTATGCTATTTAAATCGATACACCGAGAGTTATTTTTCGGTGTTTTTATTTGAGTGTTTCTTTTATAATTCAATTTTTTCTTATAAAAATAAACAAATTAATAAAATAGTCTAGAATTAAAAATAATTATTGATATAAGTTTTTTCTCTATGCTAATTTGAAGTTGCAAAAAATAAATTAAAAATGAGGAGGAAAAATATGAGTTTCGATGCTGTTTTAAAGCAAGGTCAAATGTATTTAAAAAAAGATATTGGTTGTGCATCATATATGATAAATACATTAACAAGAAAAAATATTTTCCTTTTGGATTAAATGTTCTTTTTTTATTCGATGAAGCTGGAAATGGAATATGTGGAGAAGAAACAAAATTAGAAAATAAATTAACGATACTTGCACAAACAATTCTATTGGAAAAGGCACTTGGTGCAATTCCCACTGTTCCTTCATTTATAGTAATAGTTGTATTAGCGGTCGTTGTTTCTCCTACATATTTGTAAAACACCTTTTCTAGATATAAATGCAAGATATGTGGAAACACTTATTCTCAAAATAATATTTATAGTCCAAAACAATCTAGACTAAGTTATGAAATGATTCATCAAATTCTTTTAAAATTACAAAAATACAATGCTACTTTTACATCTGTAGCCAATGAATTAAATACTACTTCCACAACAGTCCAAAACGTTTTTGATAACTATGTCAATCCGAAACGAAAAAATTTAACAAGAGTTATTTCTATTGATGAGTTTTATAATAAAAATCAATTCAATAATTTTTAAGAGAAGTAAATAAAGTGCATTAATTTGATTTATTATGCGAGGAATTAGGAATCAAACATAAGTTAATCAAACCTAGAACACCAAGTTATAATGAAAAAATAGAACGAAGTCCTAGAAACGATAATGAAAGATTTTATAAATGTTTGAAATTCTATTCATATGAAGATTTACAAAATCAAATGAAATCATATTTAATTAGATCTAATAATATTCCTACTTGTGTTTTAGGTTGGAAAACATCTAGTTGTTTTAAGCATGTCTTTTTAAAAAAAAGTAAATCATTAATGGTTATTTCTTATTTGTTTATTTGTTTATTATTCAAGCAATAATTAATTTATTAAAGTTATACTTTTTTAAAAGGAGATTGACAATTCTTCAAAGTGTTAGTAATAGCATTATCCTAAGTGCATAAATTATAAATGAATCATATCAATAATCTTGTTATTAAATTTTTAATAAGTAATTTTTAAAGTGACTTTATATATTATTCTTTGAATTTAGATTATCAAGGATTTCAAGATAATTTTTGAAGTTCATTTTTATTATTTTATTTAATTCATTTAAATTATATTTCTGTACAAATTCAATTGCCGTATCAGTTACTTTTTTTGAAGCTCCAAATGGAATTAATATCCCATATTTTTTATTGTATTCTTCATTAATTTTTAAAAATGTATATCGTGCGATACAAGAAGCTAGGGCAACAGAGGGATAATAAGATTCAGCTTTTGTAAGAAAAGTGATATTAGTTTCAACATCAGGTGAATCTATCAGATATTTATAATAGTTGTCCACAGAACAAAATTGGTCGACGTATATCGGCGCGTTTAATTGATATTTTTTCTTTAAAGTCAATAAAGCATGATTATGAAGCCAGGCTTTAATTTTATTCATATTAAACCCTTTTTTTATCATTTCGTTATATTTTTCTGGATAGCAAATTAAAAGGCTATATTTAAAATCATTTAGTAATGAAGGACCTATTTCTAAGATTTTTTTATCGCTTAGTTTCTTTGAATCATCAATTCCTAATGTGAGAAGTTTTTGATAATAGAATTCATCGACATAAGCGGCGACGACAACAATAGGACCAAAGAAATCACCGACTCCAACTTCATCACTTCCAATATGAGAAGAAGAAATCTTAAAACATGTTTTTGTTGCTTCTTTTATTTCTTTTTTTTGTGCGGATTTATCATATTTTAAAGCCGCTTCAAGTGCGGTGTCTCCTTTAAAAGTAACGGTTATTGTTTCTCTTTTAGAAGTATATGCAGTAATTGATAAACCATCTTTTAGCACAGAAAAAAGAACATATTCGCCATTATTTTTAGTTAAATATGATGAATAGTCATTTTTAATTTGCTCAGATATTTCTTTTGATACTTTAATCGTTACATAGTCATTCATTTTAATCACCATCACAAATTATACCACATCTTTTTAAATAAAAATTGTTATTTGATGTTGTATATTACAAAAGATACCTATTAACTAACTAATTTATTTAATATATATTTACTTTATTTGTGATAAAATAATTTCGGTGATGAAAATGAAATCGATGAAAGAAACAGTATCTTTTGATTTAATTCAAAATAAATTAAAAACCTATATTAAAAGTGAATATGCTGAAAGAAGAATTAATGAATTACAACCATTATTTGATTCTTTTTATTTGGATAGAGAATTAAGATTTTTAAAAGAAATGATTTCTTTTATTGCTTCATATGGTGCATTACCGATCGTCAATTCTATTTTATTAGATAAATATGTAGAATACGCAAATAAAGGTGGTATTTTATCACCTCAAGAGCTTTCATATATAGTTAATGATATAAATAACATGGAGCAAGTTCTTGATTTTATAAATAAATGTGATGGTGATTATCCATTATTAAAAGAATATATCCGCGATTTTGCTAGTTTAAAACATTTATTAACATCGATTAATAATGTCGTTTCACCATCTCTTACGATATTTGATAATGCATCACGTGAACTGCAATCAATCAGATTAAGAATTATACGTACTGAATCATCAATTAAAACTACAATAAATACACTTGCCACAAAATACAAAGATTTATTAACTGAAGGTGGAGTAACATTAAGAAATGGTCATTATGTACTACCGGTAAAAAATAGTGAAAAAAATAAGATTTTAGGAATTGTTCATGATATTTCAAGCTCAGGGATGACAATTTTTATTGAACCATCAACACTTGTAGAATTAAATAATTCACTTTTATTACTTCATCAAGAAGAGGAAGATGAAATAAAACGTATATTACAAAATTTAACTAAATTAGTTTTGCTTAATCAAAGAGATTTATTAAATAACAATACAATGCTTGGAGAATTAGATTTTGCGGCCGCGAAAGCATCTTATGCTTTAGAAACGAATAGTTATGTTGCTTCAATTTCTAAAACTTCAATTATTAAATTAAAAGGTGCAAGACATCCACACATCGATCCTAAGAAAGTTGTAAAAAACGATTTTTATTTAGATGAATACAACCGTGTTTTGGTTTTAAGTGGACCGAATGCTGGTGGAAAAACAGTCGCGATGAAATGTGTTGGTTTGCTTTCTTATATGCATCAATGCGGATTAGCTCTCCCAACTGATGAAGAGGGTAGTCTTCCAATTTTTGATAATTTTTTGTGCGATATAGGTGATCAACAATCTTTAAATGATAATTTATCAACTTTCTCTGGGCACATGGAATCGCTAAAAAATATTTTAGGTACTTTAACTAAGTATTCATTAGTTTTAATAGATGAAATTGGAACTGGAACCGATCCTTTAGAAGGAGAAGCGCTTGCAGTTTCACTTATAAGAGCTATTAAAGAAAAAGGTGCATTAACAATTATTTCATCCCATTTTAGTGGTGTTAAAGAATATGCATTTAATAACGAAGGTATCTTAATTGGATCGATGATTTTTGATGAAGAAAACCTTCTTCCTACTTATCGCTTAAAAGTCGGAATACCAGGAAAATCTTATGCGCTTGAAGTTGCAAGAAGACATGGATTACCTGATTATATCATTAATTATGCGAATAATTATTTAAAAGATAATCATAATAATGAGCAAGAAGATAAAATTTCATATTTAGAAAAAATGATTATTGAATATGAAAAGAAGATTGAAGAAATAAAGCAAAAAGAAATAACAATTAATGAAGCTGAAAAAGAAATGACGGATTTTTATGCATCTATGGATGAAGTAAAAAAGAAAATGATTTCTGATTTTGAAAAAGAAAAACATCTTTTATTAGAGGATGTTCATTCTCAAATTGAGGAAATACTTTTAAAATTGAAAAATGGTACATTAAAGTATCACGAAGCCTTAGAATTAAAAAAGAAAGTCGATTCATTAGAAGAAATCAATGATGATTTTGAAGAAGAAAATGATACCTCTATTAACGTTGGAGATTACATTCTAGTTATTGATAATAATCTTCAAGGTCGGGTAACAATTGTTAATAAAAATAATATTACTTTTATTAGTGAAGAGGGCTTTACATTTAATATTAAGAAAAATAAAGTCAAAAAGATTAAACCACCTAAGAAAAAAATAAAAAAGACAACTGGAGATCCTTTAATAATGACTTCACTAAGTAGTGAACATAATGTTATTGGCATGCATGTCGAGGATGCTTTAGAAAGTGTTTCAAAATATTTGGATTCTGCACGCGTAAGACGATTTAAAACCGTACGCATTATTCATGGAGTAGGAACGGGAGCTTTAAGAAAAGCAATTCATACTTATTTGGATAAACAGTCATTCGTAGACTCATATCGTTTAGGTAATAGTAATGAAGGTGGATTAGGAGCAACGGTGGTGAATTTAAAATGAACCCACGTTTAAAAGAAGAAATTGATTTATTAACAACTTCACCTGGTGTTTATTTAATGTTTAACGTTTTGGACAAGGTGATATATGTTGGGAAAGCCAAAAATTTAAAAAAAAGGGTTTCTCAATATTTTCTTCGACCTCAAGTTGGTAAAGTTAAAAGAATGGTTTCAGAGGTAGTTCGCTTTGAAACAATTCAAACAGAAACTGAAAAGGAAGCATTACTTTTAGAAATTAATTTAATAAGAGAGCATTATCCACCCTTTAATATTTTATTAAAGGATGGTAAAAGTTATCCTTATATAGCTATTTATAAGAAAAATGATCCATATTTAAGAATTATGTATAAAGATAGAGATCCTTCTTATAAATATTATGGTCCTTATCCTTCATCTTCTGCATGTTATGAAATAATAAATTTATTAAATAAATTATTTCCATTAAGAAAATGTAAAACATTACCTCTAGCACCTTGTTTATATTATCATTTAGGGCAATGTTTAGGTCCTTGTATTAATAAAATAAATCAAGATGATTATCGTAATATGATTAATGATATTACATTATTTTTAGATGGAAAAGACATCAAAAAACGTAAAGAAATAGAGGAATTAATGTACCAAGAATCAGAAAAGCTTAATTTTGAAAAAGCTGCAGAATATAAAAAAATATTGGATTCAATTGATCACATTATTTCTCATCAAAATATTGAACAAAAAGATAAAATTGATCGCGATGTATTCGCTCTATCTACTCGTGATGGATATCTTTCACTTGCAGTCCTTTTATATCGAAAAGGTAAATTACTTGGAAAAGATCTTTTTGTTGTTGAAGAATTCGATGATGTAAAAGAGCAAGTAACGAACATGATTGGTCAATATTATTTGTCTCATCCTTTGCCAAAAGAAATCATTGTTTCAATTAAAGAAATAGCTGAAATCCTTTCTCTTGCTCTTTCAACAAAAGTAATTTGCCCGGTTAAAGGTAGCAAACTAGAACTAGTTAATTTAGCGCTTAAAAACGCTAAAACAGGATTGGATGAACACTTTTTAACTGCTAGATTAGAGGATAATCAAGTATCGTTACTAGAAGATTTAGGAAGATTGTTAAATATTCCAACTCCGTACAGAATTGAATTATTTGATAACTCTCATATTCAAGGATCATCACCAGTTGGCGCAATGGTGTGCTTTATTAATGGACAAAAAGCTAAAAAGATGTATCGGAAATATCACATTGAGCATGAAGAAAAACGTGATGATTTTGCTTCGATGAGAGAAGTTATAAAAAGAAGATATTCGCGCTTAAAAGAAGAAAAAAGTACTTATCCTGATTTAATAATTGTCGATGGTGGGTTAGGACAAATTCACGCTTGTGAAGAAGCTTTAAATAGTATTGATGTTTCAATTCCTTTCGTTGGTTTATATAAAAACGATAAACATCAAACTGAGGGATTAATGTCTAAAGATGGTGAGGTATTTATTATTGAACAAGGTTCTCCATTGTTTTTTATGCTAATGAGAATGCAAGATGAAGTTCACCGTTATGCCATTACATTTCATAAACAAGTCCGTTTTAAAAGTATGTTAGCTTCTATTTTAGATGATATACCAGGATTAGGACAAAAAAGAAAGCAACTTTTATTTGAACGATTTGAAACAATATCAGCATTAAAGTCAGCATCGATTGAAGAATTATCACAAATTATTCCTCATGATGTTGCAGTTTTACTATATGAAAAAATAAATAAAAAGCCTTAAATTAATAAGGCTAAAGAGAAATTTCATTCATTCGAATTAGTTCGATAACTGCGTGAGCTCGTCCATGCACGCCTAATTTTTGGATTACATTAGAAATGTGATTTCTAACAGTTTTTTTCGATATAAAGAGAATATCCGCAATTTCAGAAGTGGATTTGTTTTGCACTAGTAATTCGAAGACTTCACGTTCTCTTTTTGTTAAGATAGATGGCATAAAAATCTCCTATATTTAATTTATTGTATTCATATTTTTGAAAATGTTTCATTAAGTATAGTAGGTGATAATATGAAAGTTCTTCTTTTCGATAGCGGGTTTGGTCTAATTCCATCTTTAAAATGGCTATTAGCGGGGCATATAGATAATGATTATCATATTGAAATGGAAGAAAAATTTTTTCCATTTGGTGATAAAAATGAAACTGATCTAGCTTTATATATAAAAAACAAACTTTTAGCGTGGAATATTCAAAAATATGATCAAATTTATATAGTTTGTAATACTATAAGCGTTATTATAAAAAAATATAATCTAACGTTGTCTTCAAATATTAAATTGATTATCGATATAAATGAAGCTCTAGTTAAGCAATATAACGCTTCGATTTTTGCAACAAAAGTCACATGCTCATATTTTAAAAATAAAGGTGTCGATACCATTGATGGCGGCCATCTAGTAAAAAGTATTGAAGATTGTGATATAGAATTATTAATCAAGCAAATAAAACAATTAAAATTTAAAAATGAATATGTTGTCATTGGTTGTACTCATTTTACACATATTTTGTTTTTATTAAGACGATATCATCCATATATTAAATTTATAGATGGTTATTCATTACAATTTCATGATTTACAAAGTGGTAATAGTTTATCTATTACGCTTAATGATAAAGCTCATAAAATTATAAATAATAATCTTTTTAGTCATAACTTATTTACCTTGTAGATATATTTTAAATGTGAGGTGAATGTCAATATGAATAAGATTAGTAAATGGCTATGTGAAAAATTCAAAAAAAATAAGAAAAATAGCGATAATGTATCTATTAATGAAATTGTCGATATTGATGTTAGTAAGGTTGAATTTAAAAGAAAAAAACATTTTTTACCTGCTTTTTTTATTTCAAGCAGTCTAAAAATCAAAACAATTTTAACTTTTATGATTCCGGTTGCGCTTATAAGCACTGGAGTTGCTTTAGGAGTGAAATTTAATTCTAAGGACGATGAAATAAAGAAAGAAGTAGTTTTAGAAACTAATAAAATTTATCATCGAGTTTATCTATTATCAAGTGATGACTATGTAATCCCGCTTACGTTTAAAATGAATCAACGATTAACGATACAAGAAGAAATAATCGAAGTTTTTTCGCTTTTAAAAACTAATACAAAAGCCGGAAATGAATACTTAAGAGGATATATTCCAGTCGATACAAAATTATTAAATATTGATCTTAATAATGAGATATTAACCTTGAATATGTCTAATGAATTTAATAATTATACGGAAACAAATGAAGTTAAAATGCTTGAATCAATGGTTCATACATTCCTTGATTTTGATGGTGTTAGTGAATTAAAGCTTCAAGTTGATGGTTCATCACTTTCATCATTTCCAAAGAATAATCTAATTTTTCCAACATCGTTAAATAAAAGTATCGGTATTAATCGTTTAACATATACAGAAGATGTATCTTTAAAAACAAGAACTGTTGTTTTCTATAGCCATAGCTATGATAATAAAGAGTATATGATTCCAGTTTCTTTATATAGCAATGAAAGCGAACAAGTTAGCGCTTTTATATCTAAAACTAAATATAAACCTTCGATTACTACGGGATTAAATAATATTTCCACTTATAACTATTTAGATTATAGTAATCCACCTTTAGTAAATGAAGAGGGAATTTTCATTAGTGTAAATGAACAATGCTTACTAGAAGAAGGAATTATTAATTCTGATATTTATGAATTAATATTATTAAGCTTTTCTTTTATGAATATTGACCAAAATGTTTCATTAAATATTGATGGTGAAAGTTATCAAGTTAATGGATATTATTACGCAGATGATGTTGAAGTATCATCAATTACTTATAATCAAGTTGCGATTTAGGCAATAAATGTCCTGTTTAAATTAAAACTTTAAAAAAAAACTTGCAAAATGATGCGTTTTTCAGTATGATATACCCGTGTCCACATAGCTCAGCAGGATAGAGCAACAGCCTTCTAAGCTGTGGGTCGAGTGTTCGAATCATTCTGTGGACGCCATTAAAGATTGTTAAAGGTACTTTTTAAGTACCTTTTTTCTTTAAGTAAAAAAGATGATGTGATATAATTTTTCAAAAGGGGGATGAAGCAATCGATGGCTAATTGGTATAAATTAGATAACGCAGCAAAAATATTTCCATTTATTTATTCGCCTAAAGATACTAATTCATTTCGTATTTCATGCGTTTTCAAAGAAGAAATTAATTCTCTTTTATTAATGCCTGCTTTAAAGAAGGCTTTAAAAAGATTTCCAACTTTCTGCGTTCGTTTGAAAAATGGCTTATTTTGGCAATATTTTGATCACAATAATAATGCTCCAATTATTAAGGAAGAAGATCCTAATTTATGTCTATCTGTTCATCCAAAAATGAATAATGGTTTTTTATTTACTTTATCTTATTTTGGTAAAAGACTTATTTTAGAGGTGTTTCATGCTTTAAGTGATGGAACAGGAGCCTTAGAGTTCTTTAAGTGTATTTGCTATTATTACCTAATAGAATGCGGTGAAGAAATAGAAAATAATGGTGAGGTTTTAACTGATGAATTTGAGAAGCTTGCACTTGAAAAAGAAGATAGTTTTTCATGGAGCTATGACCAAAGAATTAAACCTCATGATGGTGAAGAAAGTGCTTATCAATTAAAGGGACATTTCTATCCTGAAGTATTTTCTGGAATTATTCATTTAATAATGCCGTTAGATAAATTAAAAGAAGTTTCTAAAAAATATTCAGCGACGATAACACAATATATTTCTGGATGTGTTTTAAAAGCAATATATGATATTTATTATTCACATGAGACAAATCCTAAAAAAGCTGTTGCGTTATTTTTACCAGTTAATGCGCGTCGCTTTTTTGATTCACAAACTTTAAGAAATTTTGCTCTTTATGTGCGTGTTCATACTCGGTATGAAAATGATGATGTAACCCTATCGAATATGATAGAACTTGTTAAAGAAACACTTGATAAAGAATTAAATAAAAAGGGATTATCATCGCGGATTTCTTATAATGTTCGTTTTGAAAAATATTGGTTTATCCGTATTTTGCCATTATTTTTGAAAAAAATTGGCATGAAAATTGGTTATCATTTGCAAGGTAGCGACGCAAATACGATTAGTTTTTCTAATTTAGGTAAAGTTGAGCTACCTGAAGGAATGAAAAAACATATTGATCAATTTGAATTTTTAATTCCACCTAATCAAAAATTACCTTATTCTATGGGCGCGGTTTCTTATAACAACAAATTCGTTTTGACTTTTGGATGTCGGATTATTGAACGCTTTTTCATTAGACATATCGTTAATCAATTAGTGCGCGATGGCGTTGAAATTGAAATGCAAACTAATGATTTGGAGGTAGAGTAGATGAAGTATTGTCCTAAGTGTAAAATAAATGTTAATACTGAACGTAAATTATGTCCTTTATGTTTTCATGTTTTAAATGAAAGTGAAAAGGAAAAAGAATATCAAGAATATCCTAAATATCATGAGGATCATAAGCCAAATGAAATTGTTTTAAGAATCGCTTTATATGTCCTTGTTGTTGCAATTATTGCTTCTTCGATAATTAATATAATCGAGATGGCAAAAAATAATACTTTTAATGATATAGGTTCATGGTGGTCACTTATGGTAATAGGTTCCGCGATTTATATTTATTCATTTATTATGATCATGTTTAAAACTCGTCGAAATTTATCGATTCGATTTATGCGCCATTTATTTTTGATTTCCGCTTTTATGATTTGCATAAATTTGGTATCAAATAAAAACGATTTATGGTCGTTAGATTATCTAGTTCCTTTTTTTATTTCCTCGACTTTAATTACGCTTATCATGATGGTTTTTATAAAACCGAAACTATATAGAGATTATTTAGTTACTTTAATATGGATTTCGATAATGGCGATTATTCCTATTATTTTATGGGCAACTACTAGTTTAATTAATGTTTTATGGCCAAGTGTCGTCTCTTGCTCAATTGGAGGCTTAATTTTATTAGGAATCTTTATTTTCCCACAAAAAGCAACAAAGGAAGAAATGCAAAAAAGATTGCATTTATAGGTTAAAACAATGGATAGTATTAAAAAATATTTTGATAAGGGTCAATATGATTTGGTTATTAAATTTACTAATGATTCTTTAGATGAAGATAGTTTATTTTACCGTTTAGAATCGCTGGTGAATTTAGGAAAAGATGACGAAGCTTTGGAGCTTATTAAAGAGCACGGAAGTTTAATTGAAACAAAGCAATTTGAAGTGATGAAAATCCATTTGTCAATTTTATATTCTCATAAAAAGTATGGAGAAATAAGACAGACACTTGAATATTATGACTCACTTCCTTATATATCGTATGAGGTTGAAGAGTTTTTAAAAGAGCAATATAAGAACCTTGATAATAGAGATTTCTCTAGAAATAAAGAATTTCATAATCTTTCTGTTGATGAGATTAAGGATCTTCTTTTAGAGCCTTCTTCAAAGGAAGAAATGTTATATGTTTTTAACGCAATTAGAACTATGAATGTTAGATTGTTTCTTGATGAAATTCAAACGTTTTTATTATCTGATTATGATGATGATGCAAAAACTTTTTGTTTGTTAGTATTAATAGAACAAAAGGTAATGGAAGAAATTTCGTTTTTAAAGAAAGGGGTTATATATAAAGTTATCCCTTATGAATTAGATGCTCCTTTAAGTGATTATGCTTCAATGGAAATTATAAAAAAGTTCCAAATGGAAATAAAAGATCCTAGTATTGCAAATGTTGCGAATGAATTATTTGCCATTTATGCAGTTGATATATTTCCTAATGAAATTAGTGAAGATGAAATTGACTTACTTGTTGCTTCATTTACAATTATTGCTAATCAATATTTAGATAGCAAATGTGATACAGCCTTAGTAGCGGATAAATACAATTTAAATACGGAGATATTATTTGCAAAAATTGAGGAAATTTCAGAGTCTTTACTAAAAACTCAAGATACATTGAAAAATTAAATTTATTTATTATAAATCCAATATTTTATGGTAATTTCAACCATAGTATTGGATTTTTTTAATTTTTAATAATCAAATTGATTGCTTTAAAAAATAAAAAGTTTTTTTGTTTTTAGCCAATAGATTTAACACATATTTCTTTAATTAAAAAATGCATTTTTATGGCTAGAAAATAGATTAGCTATACAGTTTTACGATATTTTTTAAAATTTCTAAATTAGTGAAGATTTTAATTTTGAAAATTATTAATATGTTGCTCCGTTGGTGATTGAAAATAATAGTTATTTTTTGAACTAGATGACTTTGGGAACGAATGATATTACTTAAATTTAGTTGCATTTATTTTTTCAATTAATAGGCTAACTAAAGTATACTATAAAAATATATTTTTATTGTATGTTACAAAAAAATAATATATAATACCACTTGTACGGATTGTCAAAGGACATTCTAAGGAGGAAATATTATGAAACGTACTGTTAACAGATTAGAAAATTCACAAGTAGAATTAATTCTTCATTTCGATGGTGAAGAATGGAAATCAGCTTTAAAAAAAGCATATGATAAATTAGCCAGTGATGTTGAAGTCCCAGGATTTAGAAAAGGACACGCTCCTGATAATTTAGTTAAAGCAAAAATCGATCAAGCTCGCGTAATGAATGACGCAATCGATTTAGTTTTACAACCTGCTTATGAAAAGTCATTAGATGAAGAAAATTTAATGCCTTTTGCTCGTCCAACTCTTTCAATTACAAAAATTAGTGATGCTGAAATGGAAGCAAAAATTGATATTATTGTTGCACCATCAGTCGAGTTAGGAGAATATAAAGGACTCCACATCGAAAAGAAAAAAGTAAGAGTTACAAAGAAAGAAATCGATGAAGAAATTAACAAATTAGCAAAAAATAATGCTGAATTAGTTACAAAAGAAGGTAAAGCTGCTTTAGGTGATACTGTTGTTATCGACTTTACTGGTTATGTTGATGGCACTGCATTCGAAGGTGGAGCAGCACAAAACTATTCTCTTGAATTAGGTTCAGGTTCTTTTATTCCAGGATTTGAAGATCAATTAGTAGGATTAGAAACAGGTACTGAAACCGATATTAATGTAAAATTCCCAGAAAATTATGTTCCAGAATTAAAGGGTAAAGATGCCACATTCCATATCGTTTTACATGAAATCAAAGAAAAGAAAATTCCAGCTATTGATGAAGATTTCGTCAAAGAATTAGGTTATGAAGGTGTTGAAACCATCGATGCTTTGAAAGATAAAGTTAAAGCAGATTTAACAACTTCAAAAGAACAAGCTGCTTTAAATGAATATTATGAAGCTCTTGTTAAATTAATTCGTGATGGCTCAAAGGTTTCTTTACACCCACAAATAATTGCTGATGAAGTTGAAGCAATGAAAGAAAACTTTGCTGCACAAGTTCAACAAAATGGATTAACACTTGAACAATATTATCAAATTACAGGTCAAAAACCAGAAGATGTTGAAGAAAAAATGAGAGCGGATGCTGAAGTTAACATTCGTAGCATTGTTTGCTTACAAGAAATTGCTCGCGTTGAAAATTTAGTTGTTACTGATGAAGAAGTTGAGTTTGAACTTGCTAAAATTGCTCAACAATATTCTATGGAACTTGAAAAAGTCAAAGAAATTCTCTCAAAACAAATGGGACAATTTAAGAGAGACATTGAAAACAAAAAAATCAGTAATTTCTTACTTGCAAATAATAACTAGTAATCATGGATTCCGCCATGATTCTATTTAGAAAGATGGTGAAAATTTATGGAAAATGAAAAAGTTTTAAGACTTCCCCTTTTAATTACAAGGGCGATGGTTTTATTTCCAAACAATATAGCGGCTATTGATGTTGCAAGACCATCTTCATTAAAAGCAGTTGAAATTTCAAAAAATGAATGTGACTCTTTATTGTTAATTACGGCCCAAAAAGCACCAGAGATAGATAGCCCTACAACTGATGATATATTTGACATCGGTGTTGTTGCTAAAGTTATACATTATAGTGAACAAAAGGGTTATATACGAATTAAAGTTAATCCGATTCAAAGAGTTAAATTATCGACATTTAATGAAGAAAATGAAACATATGTCTGCGATGCTACCTTACTAGATGACATCATTGGTGATCATAAAGAAGAAGTAGCATTAGTAAGAAATATTACTTCGATGTTTGAAAAGGTCGATGGATTTGCTATTAATATGCCTAAGACCCTTATTAATCAATTTTCAAAAGGCGTTTCTGCAACTGAATTATCAGATTCATTATCACACTATTTGCCTTTGTCTCTTGAAAAAAAGCAAAATCTTTTAAGTACATTAGATGTTAATGAAAGATTACGCTTAATTTTAGAATATTTAAGTGATGAGAAAGAAATTGCAGAACTTGATCGTCGAATTGAAAGTGAAGTTCGTAAGGCGGCTGAAAAAAGCCAAAAAGAGTATTTTTTAAGAGAAAAAATGAAGGCTATTAAAACTGAATTAGGTGAAGACGATGACGCTAATTCAATTGATAAAATGCTTAAACGTGTTGAAGAGAATCCATATCCTGAATATGTTAAAGCAAAAGTTAAATCAGAAGCTAAGCGTTATGAAATGATGCCTCAATCCAGTTTGGAAGCCTCGATGATTTTAAATTATTTAGATTGGCTCGTTAATGTTCCTTGGTATCAAATGACAGAGGATACTGATGATTTAAAACTTGTTCAACAAATTTTAGATGAAGATCATTATGGCCTTGATAAAGTTAAGAAAAGAATTATTGAATATCTTGCTGTTAAAAAGATGACAAAATCTTTAAAAGCCCCTATTTTATGCTTTTATGGACCTCCAGGTGTTGGTAAAACATCCTTAGGTAAATCAATTGCAAGGGCGTTAAACAGAAAGTTTTTCAAATCCGCATTAGGTGGAATATCAGATGAAGCAGAAATTCGTGGTCATAGAAGAACTTATGTTGGTTCTATGCCAGGAAGAATTATTGCTGGTATGAAGAAATGTGGTACAGCAAATCCAGTTTTTTTATTAGATGAAGTCGATAAATTAGCGTCTTCATATAAAGGTGATCCTGCTAGTGCATTGCTTGAAGTTCTTGATCCAGAACAAAATTTTGCTTTCAATGATAATTATTTAGAAGAACCTTTTGATTTAAGTAATGTTTTGTTTATCGCTACAGCAAATCAAATTGAAAATATTCCTGGACCTTTAAGAGACAGAATGGAAATGATTGAAGTTCCAAGCTATACTGAAATTGAAAAAGTTCATATTGCTACTGAACATCTTGTTCCAAAACAAATGCTTAATAATGGTTTGGAAAATTATAAAGTATATTTCGAAGAAGAAGCATTACTTTACATTATTCGTCGTTATACCCGTGAATCTGGTGTTCGTGAATTAGATCGTCGTATTGGCAGTTGCTGTCGTAAAATTGTCGTTGATATACTTTCAAGCGATGATAAAGATAAAGAATATACAGTTACTATTGATTCGGTTAAAGAATACTTAGGAATGGAAAAATATGACGATAGTGAGAAAGAAAAAGAAGATCAAGTTGGTGTTGTAACAGGACTTGCATATACCCAATATGGTGGCGATATTCTCCCTATTGAAGTTACTCATTTTAAGGGTAAAGGCGGATTAGTTTTAACCGGTAGTTTAGGTGATGTAATGAAGGAATCATCTTCAATTGCCTTAGACTACGTCAGAAGTAACGCAACTAAGTATGGAATTGATCCAACAATCTTTATGAATGAAGATATTCATATTCATTTTCCAGAAGGTGCTGTACCAAAAGATGGACCTTCTGCGGGGGTTGCAATAACTTTAGCTATTATTTCTTCATTAACCGGAAGAAAGGTAAAATCAAGTGTTGCAATGACTGGAGAAGTTACATTAAGAGGTAAGGCATTCCCAATTGGAGGATTAAGAGAAAAATCACTCGCGGCCTCAAGATCTGGAATATCCACTATTATTATTCCTCGTGATAACGAAAAGAATTTAGAAGAAATTCCTCTTGAAGTTAGAGAAAAACTCAATATCATTCTTATGGATAATGTTGATGACGCAATTGAAATTGCATTAGGAAATTAAGATGGATTTTAGAAAAGCTAGATTTGTCAAATCGACTCCAACGTATAAAGATGCACCAGACGATTCAAATGGTGAGATCCTATTTATTGGTAGATCTAATGTTGGTAAAAGTTCATTAATTAATGCTTTATGTGATAATAGTTCTCTTGCTTTTACTTCTTCTAAACCGGGACATACAAGACTTTTAAACTATTTTCTGCTTGATGATAGCAAATATCTAGTTGACGCTCCAGGATATGGATATAGTTCCGCTGGAAAAAAGCACACTTTAATATTTGGAGATATGATGGAAGAATATTTTTCAAGTAATAAAAATTTAAGAGGAATAGTATTTCTTTTAGATTCTAGAAGAGTGCCAAATGAAGAAGATATTGAATTAATTAACTATATTGAAGAATGCAATATTCCTTATGTTATCGTGATGACAAAATGCGATAAATTGAATCAAAAAGAAACTGCTTTAATGAAAAAGAATTTAAAAATTTCTTTTGAAAATATTGAAGAACAACAAATTTATTTTGTTTCAATCAAAAATAAAGCTTCTTTACAAAATATTCGTAATGTCATACAAAATTTATTATATTAGTTTATAAATCAACCATCGAAAGCTATTTTCGGTGGTTTTTTTACTTAATTTTTAAAGTCATTTTATAAGAATTATCCTTGCTTTTTTTAAGTTTTATGATTTTGTTTTTATTAGGAGTTAAAGTTAATTCTTTGTTAAGCATTTTTTTGATATTAAGATAATAATCTTTATTAGGAGGTTTTGTTATGCCATTATTTACTCTTAATAAAGTTGTAAAATGTCCCCATAGTGTTAAATCCTTAAGTAATATTTTAATCGATGATGATTTTTCTTATATTACTCTTTACGAAGGTATAAGAGTGCAGGGTAAAATCAATATTAAATTTGATTACGAGGATGAACTAGAATCATCTTCACATCAAGATACATTAGATGTTGATATAATGTGCCCTAATGAGCAAATAAGTGATATTAGAGGTATTCTTTTAAAAATAAGTGATTATTCCTATCAAATAAATGACGATGAAATTAAATTCGTTTTTAAGTGTGTTTTAGAAGGAAAAGAACCAATTAAAGAAGTATTTGATTATAATGAAAAAAATTCATTTTTAGAAATTGAAGTGCCTCAAACAGAATTAATTCTTTCCAAAACCCGTTCATATTTAACAAAAGAAGAAGCGGAATCTTTAGAAGCACTACTTGAAAACGATAATGTCGAAGTAATAACAAATATCGAAGAAAACTGTGAAAATACTACCATTAATTTAGAAGAAAAAATGACTGATGGAATTGAAGTTTTTGATTCTAAAAAAGATGCAAGAGAAGATATAGAAGAAAAAGAAGAGATAAATGACGAAATAAAAGAGGAAAAATCTTTAAGAGAAGAAGAAGCATCTGCTTTCTATAATCAAGAAAAAGTAAATAAAGGATTAATTAAAGATGAAAGTGTGACAATAGTGTCTTCTTATTATCGAGTGACTAATAATGATACCGATGAAACTATTATGCAAAAATGCAATATTTCCTTTGATGAATTAAGAAGTTTAAATATCAAAGAAGGTCAATTGATTAAGATAAAAAAATGATTAATTTAATATATGAAAAATATAATATTAAAGTCGATTCAATATTAAAAATTTCTTCTAAAGTTTATAAAATATATAGTAAAAACGGACAATATATATTTAAATATCATCCTTCTTCATCATTAGAAGTTATTTTTTCTCGGTTAAATATGCTTAATTTAGATATATTTTTAATTCCAATTCGATCTATATATGGAAAATATATCGAGAGTGATGAAAATTACTTCTTTTCTTTAACTCCCTATATTGAAGATGAAGAACACTTAAATAAAGATATAAGACTACATTTTTATATAAAAGCACTAGGTTATTTACATCATAATTCTCTTTATGAAGTTAAAGTAAGTGATGGTTTTTTTGAAGAATCTTTAAACTATTTAGAAAACTTAATCGTGGATACTAAAACGCTTTTAACATCTCGAATTGAACGGATTGAAAAAGAGGCCTATCATAAACCTAGTGATTGGTATTTTATTAATATTTATGATCATCTTTTAAAAGCTCTATTAGAAGCAAATAGACGTTTAGATATATTAGAGAATATGTGGAAAAAAGCGGGCTCAATTCGCCTTTCTTTAACTTATCAAAATTTTAATTATGATCACATTATTGTTAAGTATGGGAAAATTGTTTCTCTAGATAAAATGGCAATTGCTCCATCGATATATGATTTAAAATCATTATTTGAAGAAGCATACAAAACAAAGATTGATATCGCCTCTTTATTTAAGGAATATTTAGCAATTCATAACTTAGAGAATTATGAAAGAGAGTGGTTATTAACTTTTTTATTCATTCCTGATATAAAATTCTATAATGATGATATAAAGGACTTAGAATCATTATTTTCGGCAATTGAATATCTGACCGTTGTTGAAGAATTTGCATTAAATTTAAGTAAAATGACAGAAAAAACAAAAAGCAATGATTAAAACCTTTTATTTTTTATCTTTATTTGTTAAAATTATAGCGTGTTGAACAAGAGGAGTACGAAATATTAACTTTAAAGAGAGTTCTTGGCTGGTGAAAAAGAACAAGTAATATTAGGAATGTCGCTTGGGAGCTTGGTGATATACCCGTAAACTTGCGAAAAAAGTAAAGTGCTTAGTTTTAACTAAGAACAAAGGTGGTACCGCGCTTATTAGCGTCCTTTGAATAGGACGTTTTTTATTTTTATTAGGAGGATTATTATGGCATTAGAGAAACGTTATGATCATGTAAAAGTCGAAGAAGGAAAATATGAAAATTGGAAAGAAAAAGGATATTTTAGATGTGGAGAAGTTGATGGACCAAAGTTTTCAATGGTTATTCCACCTCCAAATGTTACAGGTAAATTACATATTGGACATGCATTTAATACGACCGTTCAAGACATTTTAGCGCGTTATAAAAAAGCATGTGGATATGATGTTTTATGGCTTCCTGGAATGGATCATGCCGGCATTGCCACTCAAGCTAAAGTTGATGCTCGTCTTCGTGAACAAGAAATCTCTCGTTATGATATAGGAAGAGAAGCCTTTTTAAAAGAAGCTTGGAAATGGAAAGATGAATATGCCGCTTCTATACACGAACAATGGAAAACCATGGGCTTAATGCTTGATTATTCAAAAGAAAGATTTACTCTTGATGAAGGTCTTTCAAAAGCGGTTAATCATGTTTTTGTTACTTTGTACAATAAAGGCTTAATTTATCAAGGTGAAAGAATTATTAACTGGGATCCAGTTCAATTAACAGCGTTAAGTAATATTGAAGTTATTCATAAAGATGATAAAGGTTGCTTCTATTATTTTAAATATTGGCTTGAAGATCGCAGTCAATATTTAGAGGTTGCCACAACAAGACCAGAAACCATGTTTGGTGATGTATGTGTCGTTGTTAATCCAAATGATGAAAGATACAAAGATATTGTTGGTAAGAAAGTTTATAACCCTGCAAATGGTGATTTATTGCCAGTTATTGCTGATGATTATGTTGAATTAGATTTTGGTACTGGCGCTATGAAATGTACTCCTGCTCACGATCCTAATGACTTTATTATCGGTGAAAAATATGGATTCCCACATCCTATTTGTATGAATAAAGATGCAACAATGAACTCTTTAGCAGGTAAATATGAAGGCTTAGATCGTTTTGAATGTCGTAATAAACTAGTTGAAGATATCAAAAATAATGGTGATTTAATTAAAATTGAAGAAATTGTTCACCCTGTTGGTCACTCTGAAAGAAGTGACGCCATTGTTGAGCCATACTTATCAAAACAATGGTTTATTAAAATGCGTCCTCTAGCGGATCAAGCATTAGCAAATCAAAATACTGAAGATAAAGTAAATTTCTATCCAAATAGATTTGAAAAAGTTTTTACTTCATGGATGGAAAAAGTTGACGATTGGTGCATATCTCGTCAATTATGGTGGGGACATCGTATACCTGCTTATTACCATAAAGTCACTGGTGAAGTTGTGGTTAGTGAAGTTCCACCTAAAGATATTGAAAATTATGTTCAAGATGAAGATGTCTTAGATACTTGGTTTTCAAGTGCTTTATGGCCATTCTCAACTTTAGGTTGGCCAAATGATACCGAAGATTTAAAGAAGTATTTCCCAATCGATGTAATGGTAACAGCCTATGATATTATTTTCTTCTGGGTTAGTAGAATGATTTTCCAATCCCTTGAATTTACTTCAAAAGCGCCATTTAAGGACTGTTTAATTCATGGCTTGATAAGAGACCCTGAAGGACGTAAAATGTCAAAATCTCTTGGGAATGGTGTCGATCCAATCAAGGTTATTGAAGATTATGGTGCGGATGCTTTGAGATATTTCATTACTACAAATTCGACACCAGGACTTGATTCCCGTTATAGTGATGAAAAATTACAAGCTGCATCAAACTATTTAAATAAAATTTGGAATGCCGCAAGATATATTTTATTGAATCTTCCAGAAGATTTTAAAGAAGAAAAGTTAGATTTTAATTCTTTAAATTCTTTAGATCAATTTATTTTATCAAAATTAGAAATTACAATTGCAAATGTTAAAGCAAACATGGATAAATATGAACTTGCAAATGCTTCAACTCATTTATATAACTTTGTTTATGATGATTTCTGTTCTTGGTATCTAGAAATGTCAAAAGTTACTTTACAAAGTAATGATAAAGAAGCAATTGAAAAAACATATCAAGTTTTATACAAGTGCTTAAAAGGTATATTAATGATGATTTATCCATATACTCCTTTCTTTGCGGAAGAAATATATTTGAATTTACCACAACATTTAGATTCTATTATGCTTGAGAAATATCCTGCTTATGAAGAAAATTTGATTTCAAAGACCGCGACTAATGAAGTAGAAACACTTATTTCGTTAATAAAGGATGTTAGAAGTTATAAAGTTGAACGCCAATTAGCGCCTAACGCAAGCATTAAAATGCATATATTGGATAAAAATAATGTCTTCCAAAAATATATTCCTTATATTGAAAGATTTACTTTTGCTAAAGAAATTATTTTTGAAACTGATTCATTAACTTCAAATAAGGCTACGATCTTTGTTTATAATGAACTAGAAATTGCTCTTATTGATGATACAAATGTTGATGAGTTAATTGCAAAATTAGACGAAGAAATAAAGATGCTTGAAAGTGAAGTTGCTCGTTCTAATAAGATGCTTTCAAATCCTGGATTTTTAGCGAAGGCTCCTGAACAAAAGATTAATTTAGAAAAAGAGAAACTTCAAAAGTATCTTGAACGATTAAATACATGTTTACAAAAAAAAGAAGCTTTAATTAAATAATTTTTTTAGGAATTTTATGATTTTCCTCCTAATTATATATAGGAGGGATTTTTTTATGGAACCACGAGAATTAACATTTTTGGAAATGTCTTCTCTAGATGGTGGAGAAGCGATAACATTAACTGCAATTTTAGCGGTGATGGCGGTTGCTATAGTCGCGGTAGTTTGCTATCGACTTTTCATGTCTAATGAAGGCTCAGTAACTCTTCCAGGTGGATATAAGTTTAGCTGGGATTAATGAGAATAAAAGATCTCGATGAAAGTCTTAGACCGCGTGAAAAAGCAAAAAGATATGGTATTGAAGCCCTAGATACTAGTGAACTAATTGCTTTAATTATTGGAAGTGGTGTGAAAGGTTGTTCCGCGCTTGATATCGGAAGAACGTTATTAATGAAACATGATTTATCTTCTTTTTTTAAACTTGATTATTGTGCTTTAAAAAGCGAACGAGGATTTAAAGACCCCACCATCTTTCGCTTATTAGGCGCGATTGAATTGTGCAAAAGGATTAATAAAACAAATAAAAGCATTACCACTAAAATAGATTCTATAAATCAAGTTTTAGATATATATAACAATGAACTATCAATTTTGGATTATGAAGTGATTGTTCTTATTATGCTTAATAACCAAAATCGAATAATTAAGGAAGAAGTTTTATCAAAAGGAAGTTCCACCGACACATCATTTTCACCAGTAGATTTATTTAGATGTCTTTTAAAAGAAGGGACAAGAAAATTTTATTTATTACATAATCATCCTAGTGGAAATAAAAATCCTAGTACGAATGATATTTATTACACTCTAGAATTAATAAAATTATGTAATAATGTCGGTATTAAATTAATTGATCATATAATCATTTCCCAATACAATTATTTTTCTTTTAAGGAAAACAACTTAATGTGAGTTTATTCGACATTTAATTCCGTTATAGTAAATGCGGTGATTAAAATGGAACAACTTATTATAAGTTTAAAAGAGGATACTGAAGAAAGTCTAAGATTAGTAAAAGAACAACTGGAAGAGTGCTGTTTTAGTAAAAAAAGAGTGGAAATCACTTTGGATTGTAGTTTTTTACCAACCCCAATCTTTATGTATAAGATATTCACTCTTTTTTTTGATTATCAAATTGCTTTTTTTAAAAAAGTTAAATATAAAAAAGAAAAACAAATGGAAATATTAGAAATTACGCTTCGTAATGGCGAGCAATTAGAAATAAATTCACCAACAATTATTATCGGTGATATTCATAAAGAAGCAATTTTGCATGTCCATGATCTTCTTTTTGTATCAGGAAATGTTGAAGGAACAATTTATTTATATAAAAATAAGGGAGCAATTTTTGCAGAGAACTTTTCTTCTTCAAAACTAATCTTTGAAAATGATGTTATTAAAATATTAAATGGAAAGAAAATATATTTCGATAATTTAAAAGGAGGCAATATTTTATGGCGCGTTCTATCGTTATAACTAGTGGTAAAGGAGGAGTTGGAAAATCGACAATCACAGCGTTACTAGGTAAAAAACTAGCGAAATTAGGAAAAAAAGTGGTCTTAATTGATGCTGATTTAGGATTGAAAAATTTGGATGTTATTTTAAATGTTGAAAATCGAGTGATTTATGATTTAGAAGACGTTATAAAGGGTCGTACTTCCTTAAATAAAGCACTAATTCAAGACAAAGAATTTAATAATCTATTTTTACTACCTGCATCGCTTAAAATTGATATTTTAAAATTTAACCATGAGTATTTTATGACAATACTTAATGAATTAAATAAGGATTTTGATTATATATTAATCGATAGCCCGGCAGGAATTGAAAGAGGCTTTTATAATGCGATTAAAGGGGCAAATGAAGCAATTGTTATAAGTACACTTGATAAATCCTCAATTAAAGACGCTGATAAAGTTATAGGTATATTAAAAGGTGAACAGTTTGTTAATATAAAACTTATTGTCAATAAAATAAGTAAAAAAGGTATAAAAAATAACTATGACTTGGATATTAATGACGTATTAAGAGTTTTAGGAATACCACTTCTCGGATACATGTATGAAGAACAAAATATTAGAAAAATTCAAAATTATGGTAATAATATCAAATTATTAAACGAAGAAAACATATTAAAAATTGCCTTACGAATAAGTGGTGAAAAATATCAAATTAGCAATGAATCTTTTATTTCAAAGCTAATAAAAAGAGTCAAGTCATCATAGTATATAGTAGGTGATAAAAATGGATGATATTGAAACAATAAAAAAAAGAATTGAAAATACTGCTTACAAAAAAGGTTCTATATACAAGATAATGATGACAATTTTACTAGTTGCTGCATTAGGTATAGGATTTTTAATTTATGCTCGAAATGATCCTGAGGCAACCTTCCTTAATAGTATTTTTGGAAGCAGTCTAAATTTCCACTATTTAAATGAAAATGTTGATAAAACTCTCGATAGAATGTTCAATTTTAATATTATTGGTAATAATGATAAAGATTTACCGGTAAGTGGATCGGTTAATTATATAAGTTTAGGTGAAGATTTATATAAGTGTGATGATCAGCAAGTAAAAATGCTAAAAAAAGGCATAGTTTCATATATTGAAAAAGACACAAATTCATATTTTGTCGTTATTTCTTATCAAAATAGCATAAAAGCCTCTTATTTTTTCTTAGAATCATTATTAGTTAAAGTTGGCGATGAATTAAAAAAAGGTGATACATTTGCTAATTATGAAAGTGAGTTTAAAGTCATCTTTACTAAAAATAATAAAAAAATAACATATGAAGAAGTTTTTAATTAATTTTTATATTAGTCCTTTTACAGTGATATATATCGGATTATCACTTGTTTTAGGACGTTTTTACTATTTGTTTATTCATTTATTTGTAGCTTTAATTCATGAATTATCCCATGTTTTAATGGCTGTTGCTTTAAGGATGAAAGTTAAAGAAATAGAGGTATTACCATTTGGATTTTATGCTTCTTTTGATGATTTAGAAAGTCATAGTCCACTTAAGCAAATTCTAGTTCTTATTAGTGGATTATTATCAATTTTTTTAAGTTTAGCGATATTAAAAGCTTTATATAAATTTAATATTTTATCTATTTATGGTTATAATCACGGAATCGAAGCCTCGATAAATGTTCTCCTATTTAATCTATTTCCTATTTATCCTTTGGATGGAAATAGAATTATTTATGCCTTTTTATCATATTTTTTTGAAGAGAGTAAAACAAAGATTTTAACTTGTCTAATATCTTTAGCATTTTGCTTGTTTATGATTATATATTTATTTAGAATTAACCAAATCGTTATAGCGGTTTTTCTTTTAATAAATGCGATTAAATATCCATTATTGTCATATCAAAATTATATGAAGTTTCTTTTACTTCGTCGTTATGATAAAGAAAAAAGAAAAGTAAAAATTTCATCTAAAATACGATTATTTAGACATTATGAGAACTATTATTATAAAGATAATAATTTATATGATGAAAACTTTATTGTCGAAAAAAAGATTATTGCTTTAGCTAAAACTAAGAAAACATTTATTAAAAAATTTAAGTGCTAAAATGATTTATAGTAATTTGAATGAGTAAAATCATTAAAAAACAGCTGAAAATTAAAAAAATATTGATTATTTGTTTATTTGTGATATCATGAATTAGATAAAAAAATTAGAGGAAGCGGTGCATCAGAGTAAGTTCTAGAGAAGGCATTCGATGAAGGAACTGAAAGGTAATCATCGCCGAACAAGGTTTTTAGGCATAAACATCTTGTGGGGTTATAGGAAATACTTATAACACTCCTACTTATTTAAGTAGAGGCGCTAGTAAATTTGATTTAATGAAGCGCCTTGTGGCGTTTTTTTATTAGAAAAGAGGATTTTATGAAAAAATTAATTCGATTCATTGCTTTATTAGGCTTTGTTTTTGCCGCAGCTTCTTGTGGAGGAGGAAATAATACTGACACAGGAAAAAAGAAATTAGTTGTTGGTTTAGAGTGCAATTATGCGCCATTTAATTGGACAGAAAATATTAAAACCGAAACTAATTATCCAATATATAAAACAAATAAATATGCAGAAGGCTATGACATTCAAATAGCTAAGCAACTTGCTGATTACTTGGATATGGAGCTTGTTATTAAACAACTAGATTGGGATGCACTTATTCCTAATATTAAAAGTGATCTTATCGATTTAGTAATAGCTGGTATGTCTCCAACTGACTCAAGAAAAATAGATATTGATTTTTCAAATGCATATTATACTAGCGAACATGTTTTGTTAATTTCAAAAGATAGTAAATACGCTAATGCGACTAGTGTTAGTGAATTAGAAGGTGCTAAAATTGGTGGCCAAATTGGTACGATTTATGATGATATAGCTCATGGTATTCCTGGATATAAAAAGCCTGAATCGGGTAGTTATGATAAAAATACTGTTCCTGAATTAATTACGAGCATTAAAAGCGGCTTAATCGATGGAACCGTTTTAGAGCTTCCTGTTGCTCAAGGGCAAGTTAATTTAAATAGCGAAACCTTAAAGATGATTCGTTTTGAAGAAGGTAAAGGATTTACTCAATTACTAGATGATGAAACAAATACTTTACGTGACATAGTCGATACTGATAAAGATGTTTCAATAGGCATTAAAAAAGGAAATGAAGAACTATTACTTGGAGTTAATAGCTTTTTAAATACTCTTTCTAATGAGCAAAGAAATGAAATTATGATGAATGCGGTTGAAAGTTGCGCAAATATTGGGTAGATAATATGTTAAGTTTTAAAAGATTAAAAAGTCATAATGCGTTTTTTAATGTTTTTTGCTTGTTAATTAATTTCTTTTTGTTAATAATTTTTGGAATAATCAATATGTTTATTGCGATGTTTAAATGGTTTATTAACATATTTGTTAAATCCTATAAGCATGAAAATATTTATATTTTTATAACTTCGGTTGCATCAATTGCATTTTCAATAGCTTCTTTATGTGGCTTTAAAAATGGAACAAATATAAGTTGGGTCGCTAACTGTGGATCAATTATTCATATTTTACTTTTATTATTTAGTACAGTAATTTTTGTATTTATAATTTTAGAAACTATTTTAGAAAAGAAAAAACTTAAAAGTATTATAAATGATCGCTTTTGGTTTAAAAGGACTCTTTCTTATATCATAAGTGCAATATTGCTAGCATATCTTGTTGATTTAACATTATTTGATTTTATAAATAGATGGAATTATGTAACTAAGCCAACGGATTCTACTTCGACTTTAGATACAATGATTTATTTTATGAAGTATTTTCAAATTAATTTTAAGGATGGTATTAAAACCACTATAAGTTTGTCATTACTTGGAACTCTATTTGGCTTAATTATCGCTTTTGGATTAGTTAGTTTAAGAATGTTAAAAGTCGGTCCTTATGATAATTATTTTTCTTCTTGTTTAAAAAGAATAGGCATTGGATTTTCGAAAATATATGTCACTTTAATTCGTGGAACGCCCATGGTAGTTCAAGCTTTTATCTTTTATTATTTAGTCCTTTCAATTTTTCAAAACTCATTGTCGGCAGCGGATTATCAATATTTTATTAGCGAGGTATGGACTCCATATCGAGCGGGTTTATTTACGGTTTCCGTTAATACTGCTGCCTATTTAACAGAAGTACTAAGAGGTGGAATTACCTCTGTTGATAAAGGACAAAAAGAAGCAGCAGAAGCACTTGGTTTAAATAAATTTCAAACGATGTTTAAGGTGGTATTTCCACAAGCAATAAAGAATAGTTTACCTTCAATTGGCAATGAGTTTATTGTAAATATTAAAGATACTTCCGTTTTAACTTTAATCGGTATTCTTGAACTTTTTTCGGTAGGCAAGAATGATATTTTAGGTATCTATAGTGGAAAGTCCTTAGAAGCATATTTAATCGTTGCTATTTATTATCTTATTTTAACATTCTTAACATCAAAATTACTTCAATATATAGAAAAGAAAATGGATGTTCCTGTAAAAGAAATAACGAGTTCAAATTAGGAGAAGATACAAATGGAAAATATTATTGAAATCAAGAGCATAAAAAAATCATTTGATAAAGGAAACAGCGTTTTAAATGGTATAAATTTATCGATAAAAAAAGGTGAAGTAGTGTGTATTATAGGTCCTTCAGGAAGTGGTAAATCAACTTTTATTCGTTGTATTAATCTTCTTGAATATCCTGATGAAGGAGATATTTTATTTAAATCGGAATCAATATTAAATCGGAAATTTAATTTAAATAATTATCGAACTAAAGTCGGAATGGTATTTCAAAATTTTAATTTATTTAACAATATGAATGTACTAGATAATTGTATTTTAGCGCCAACAAAAGTTTTGAAAATTGATCATAATAAAGCGGTTGAACGAGCTCTATATTATTTACAAATTGTCGGACTTAAGGATTTTGCTTATAAAAATGTTAATACTTTATCAGGTGGGCAAAAACAACGGGTTGCTATTGCAAGAGCTTTATGTATGAACCCAGAGGTTATCTTGTTTGATGAGCCAACGAGTGCATTAGATCCTGAAATGGTTAATGAAGTTTTGGATGTCATTAAAAAACTTGCTAACGAAGGTATGACAATGGTTATAGTTACTCACGAAATGAATTTTGCTCGTGATGTAGCAACAAGGGTGATTTTTATGGATTATGGTAAAATTTTAGAGGAAGGTACACCAAGTGAAATATTTTTTAATCCTAAAAATGACAGAACAAAAGATTTTTTAAAAAGAGTTTTATAATTGAAATTTTGTATTTTAAAGCACAGATTATATGAGAACAAATTATTTTAGCTGTTAAATCTAGTTGATTTCTAGTTTAATAGCTTTTTTTGATGAAAATGATTGTAGATTTATTTATATTCCCTATTTTTTGCTAGAAGACCGCTATAGGAAATTAATTTTTTAAACTATTGACATTAATAACATAATTATGCTATATTTCTTTTGTTGTCGCCTCACTAGCTACAACCGCTAAAAAAAGGTAACTAACAATCGCTATGATGGCCTTACTTGCGAGTCTAAGTGAAATTTAATTATAGGAGGTGCCTTATGTACGCAATTATTGAAACTGGCGGAAAGCAAATTAGAGTTGAAGTTGGACAAAAAATTTACGTTGAAAAATTAGACGTTGAAGTTGGTTCAAACTACACATTCGATAAAGTTTTATTAATCGGAGATAAAAATGCTAAAGTTGGTGCACCATATGTTGAAGGTGCTACAGTGACCGCTAAAATCGAAAAGCATGGTCTCAGCCGTAAAATCCGTGTCTTCAAGTATAAGTCAAAACATAACGAAAGAAAGACAATCGGACATCGTCAACCATATACATGCTTAACTATCGAAACAATTAATGGTTAATTATGGTAAATGTAGATTACACTGTAAATAAAGATGGCTCATTTAAGGAAGTTGAAATTAAAGGACACGCTGATTCAAGTGAAATTGAAGGACATGATCTTGTCTGTGCAGCTGTAAGTTCAATTACTGTGGGCGCTTTAAATGCTTTAAATGAAATTGATAATTATGACATTAAAATTGAAAATGGTTATATTCGTTTAAAGTCAAGAAATAAAATTTCTCGTCATGATTCCGTGGTTATTGAAACAATGATGGTTCAATTAGCTACAATTGAAGATAGTTATGGGGATTTTATTAAAATTAAAAATCACTAAAGAAAGAGGGTGCATCTATTATGATGTTTAAATTAGATCTTCAACTCTTCGCTTCTAAAAAGGGTGTTGGTTCTACAAAGAACGGCCGTGATTCCGAATCGAAGCGTTTAGGAGCCAAAAAAGGCGATGGTCAATATTGTACAGCTGGTTCAATTATTTATCGTCAACGTGGTACTAAAATTTATCCTGGAACAAACACAATGCGTGGTGGCGATGATACAATTTTTGCTACTAAAGCAGGTATTGTTAAATATGAACGCTGGGGTAAAAATAGAACTCGCGTTTCTGTTTATGAAATTGCTGAATAATTTATGCTAATTTAAGACCATTTAATATGGTCTTTTTTTATTTTTTATTGTATATTAATAACAGAAAAAGTAGGTGATATTATGGCAAAACTAATTTCTATTATTGTTCCTATGTACAATGAACATGAAATGGTTGATATCTTTTTTTCTCGTATAAAAAAGGTTATTGAAGATAATTCTTCATATGAGTTTGAAGTTGTTGCGGTTAATGATGGAAGTAAAGACAACACTTTAGAATTATTAAAAGAATACAAAAAAAGTTGCTCATTTTTAAGCATCGTTTCTTTATCTAGAAACTTTGGTCATGAACCGGCTGTTGCTGCAGGACTTTCAAAAGCAAAAGGTGATGCAGTGATTGTTATGGATTGTGATATGCAAGATCCTCCAGAAGTTATTACAGAAATGCTTTTGAAATTTGAAGAAGGTTATGATGTTGTGAACGGGCGAAGAGCATCACGTAAAGAAGATACTTTTATGAAACGATTTACCGCTAAAAAGTTTTATAAAATATGTGATAATTTATCAGGAAAAATTAGAGTTCCACAAAATGTTGGTCACTTTAGACTTATTTCACGTCGGGTTGTTGATGAAGTCAATCAACTAACAGAAAATAATCGTGTTTTTAGAATCCAAGTTCCTTTTGTTGGATATAAAACTACCGAGGTTCCTTTTGTTAGAGGAAAAAGAGAAAAAGGTAAATCAAAATATAATTACAAATCAATGACCAACTTAGCCATCGATGCTTTCGCTTCAAGTACGATTAAACCTTTAACTTGGCCTTTAATTTGGGGAGTTGGATTAGGAATTATAACATTCCTATCATTCTTAGTCCAATTAATTTTATTTATTTTATATAGTGCAGGTAGCTTTGATTTTATTTCTTCTAAAGGTTATACCATATGGTTATTAATAAATGTCATGTTCCTAGTAACATCAATTTTGTTAATTTCCTTAGGAATAATTGGTATTTATATGTCAAGAATGTATTTAGATACACAAAATCGTCCATTCTTCATTATAGAAGACTATCTAGAAAGTGAGGAATAAACATGTTTATTGATAAAGCGAAAGTTGAAGTAAGAGCCGGTAATGGCGGCAATGGAATGATTGCTTTTCATCGTGAAAAATATATTGCTCGTGGTGGCCCATCTGGTGGTAACGGCGGAAGAGGCGGCTCGATTATATTTGTTGCTAAAAAAGGTGCTTCAACATTAATTAATTTCCGACATTCTCGTGTCATTATGGCCGAAGATGGTGGGAAAGGCATGGGTAAAAATTGCTATGGAAAAAACGCTAAAGATGTTGTTGTTGAGGTTCCTATTGGTACAGTCGTTTACATTGAACCTGAACATACGTTTTTATGTGATTTAAATGAAGATGGCAAAGAATTTGTCGTCGCAAAAGGTGGACGAGGCGGAAGAGGTAATGCCTGCTTTAAATCACCAACTAATAGAACTCCTCGAGTTGCTGAAAATGGACTTCCTGGAGAAAAAAGAATCCTTACTTTGGAGTTAAAGTTACTCGCTGATGTTGGATTTGTTGGTTTTCCAAGTGTTGGTAAATCAACTTTATTAAGTATCATAAGCAACGCAAATCCTGAGATTGCAGATTATCCATTTACAACTCTATCTCCTAATTTAGGCGTTGTTTCATTAAAAGATGACCGTAGTTTTATCGCTGCTGATCTTCCAGGGTTAATAGAAGGCGCCCATCAAGGAAAAGGATTAGGATTGACATTTTTAAGACATATTGAAAGATGCCGAGTCTTATTACATATGATTTCAATGTCAGGAGAAAGAGATCCATATGATGATTATTTAAAGATTAATAAGGAACTTGAAGAATATGGATTTGGTTTAATTTCTCGTCCGATTATCATTGTCGCTACAAAAATGGATGAAGATGGAGCGGAAGAAAGACTACAAGAATTTAAAAAGAAAATTGATAAAAATATCGAAATATATCCAATTTGTGCATTAACTCATGAAGGAATTAATGACTTATTAATAAAAGTTGCTAATATATTAGAAGTTACTCCTACATTCCCATTATATAGTGAAAATAATGAGGAAGAAGGATATCGTTTATATGTCGCTAAAGATGATGATGCAGAAGATTACGTCATCGTTAAAAAAGATGCACATACCTATATTATTAAAGGTGAAAGAGTTGAAAGAACTTATAATTTAATTAACTTATCTACTGATGAGGGATTATTAAAGTTACTTGCATATTTAAGACGTTTGGGCGTTGATGATCGTTTACGCGAAATGGGCGCTCAAGATGGCGATACAGTTCTTTTGTGCGATTTTGAATTTGAATACATTAATTAGACATTTTTGAGATTTAAAAGATAAAGTACATAATTTTTTGATTTTTATGGCTTTATCTTTTATTATTCACTAAATTAATGTAAAATAAACATATTAGGCGGTGATTTTTTATGTATTATTCAATGCATGGTGAAGTAACATATATCAATCAAAATAGTATTGTGATAGAAATAAATAATATCGGATATGAGGTGTTTGTTTCCCAAATTAATAATATTTCTCTTCATCAAGATCTTTTTGTATATCTTTATGAAGTAATAAGGGAAGATGAGCATTATTTAATTGGCTTTTTAACACTTGAGGAAAAAGAAGTTTTTATGTCCTTGATTTCAGTGAAAGGAATAGGACCAAAAACTGCCTTAGGTGCATTAAGTGCTACAACACCATCTATTTTTATTAATGCGATTGAAAATAATGATGTTAAATATTTAAAGAAATTACCAGGAATTGGCCAAAAAGCGGCTTCTCAAATTGTTTTGGATTTAAAAGGACATTTAGTTCAAACTGATGTTAAAACAACTAAAAAAACCGTTGATGGTCCACTTTTAGAAGTTCATGATGCTCTAAAAACTCTAGGATTTAAAGCATCTGATATCGATAAAGTAATTAATCTATTAAAAGATTATCAAAATAAAGATACTGAATATTTATTAAAAGAAGCTTTACGTATGTTAAGGAAGTGATAGTTTTATGGAACGAATAATGGATGCCTCATTGCACAATGAAGATGAACAAGAATTGTCGCTTCGTCCTTTAACTTTGGATGATTATGTTGGCCAAGAAGATATGAAAAAGAATTTGCGTATTTGGCTAGGTGCTGCGCGTAATAGAGAAGAAGTTTTGGATCATGTTCTTTTATATGGTCCTCCTGGATTAGGTAAAACAACTTTAGCACATATTATTGCTAACGAAATGCATGGTGGAATCAAAGTCGTAAATGGACCAAGTGTTGAAAAAACTGGCGATTTAGCTAGTATTTTATCTTCTTTAGAAGCTGGCGATATCTTATTTATTGATGAAATACATCGTTTGCCAAGAGTGGTTGAAGAAGTTCTTTATAGCGCGATGGAAGATTTTATGCTTTCGATAGTTGTATCTAGAGATCAAGGATCAAAAACTTTAAATATTCCACTTCAACCTTTTACCCTTGTCGGCGCAACAACAAGAGGGGGAGATTTAAGTTCTCCTTTAAGAGCGAGATTTGGAATAACAGAAAAACTAAATTTTTATATGGATAGTGAATTACAAAAAATTGTGATTAGGACTTCAAAAGTTTATGGAACCACAATTGATGAAGACGCAGCATTAGAAATTGCTAAAAGAAGTCGGGGCACACCAAGAATTGCTAATAGATTATATCGACGTGTCCGTGACTTTGCTAATTTCAGCGGAGCAAATCATGTTACCTATAACGATGCATTAAATGCATTACAAGCATTAAAAGTTGATAGTTTAGGACTTGACGATGTTGATATAAGGTACCTAGAGGGTATCATCGATCGTTTTCATGGAGGTCCTGTTGGCTTAGAGGCACTTGCAAGTGCGATTGGAGAAGAAGTTGTAACATTAGAAGATGTTTATGAACCATATCTTTTACAAATCGGAATGATTAATCGCACACCTCGAGGAAGAGTGGTTACTGAAAAGGCATATGAACATTTAAAAAAGAAGCATCAAACTACTTTGTTTTAACGTTTATTTGCAATATTAACTCCGATAACTGATCCGCTTATTAAAAGTAGTGAACGAATTATAAAGTTCATTAAATTTGATAATGCGGTAAACGTTGATAAGCCTTTGATGATAAAGCTAATAAAAAAATATGTAAGAAAGAGGGCAATTCCAATTAAAAGTCCTCTTTTTTTGCTCTTAAATCCCGTGTAAAGAGCAAAGATAAAATATAATAAAGATGAAATAGCACCAATAATTATGTTACTAGTTAATGGATTGATGATGTCTTTATAATCTAAAAATGAAAAAATTAATGTTATTATGATTCCGATAAATAAAAACACAAAAATGGACATACTAAATGTAAGAAGTTTCTTTTTCATATAGTTTCCTCCTATTTAATGATATGAAATTGAAATGATTTTAGAAGGAGAAAAGTATGACTTTTGAAGAAATTTTAAATATATCTGTAAAAACATTAATTTTTTATTTTTTTCTTCTTTTTATTTTAAAAATAATGGGAAAAAGAGAAATTGGAAAAGTGTCAACTTTTGATATTGTTGTTTTCTTTGTAATATCAGAGTTATTTTCTTTATCATTAAATGATCCAAATGGTAGCATTTTACATTCAATTGTTCCTATTACTATTATTGTCATACTCCAATTATTAACCGCGTTTTTATCTTTAAAAATACCAGCGATTCGGAATGTGATGGAAGGTGAACTTACTTTCATTATCTACAAGGGCAAAATCAATATTAAAGAAATGAAAAAACAAAGATATAATATCGATGATTTAATGTCTCAACTTAGATTAAAAGACATTCAATATCCAAGCGAAGTCGAATTCGCAATTTTAGAAGATAATGGAGTTTTAAACGTCATTAAAAAGAGTGATTGTACTTTAAAAGATCCTTCACCATTAATAAGTGATGGAGTAGTTAACAAATCGGTTTTAAAAAGATTAAAAATGTCTAAAAGTCTATTGATAGATTTGTTAAATAAAGAGGGTTACTATAATATTAGTGACATCTTTTTGTGCTTAATGCGAGATGATAATAGCCTTTACATCATTCTTAATGAACATCTTTAAAATATGATATCCATTTAGAATTATTATTATTGTTATTTCAATGAGTGTAGATAAAGATATTGCATCTATTCCTAATGAAGGAGTAAAAATTAATAATATTAATATTCTAACAATGCAACTTATAGTTGTTGTAAAGAAAGCCTTTTTAGTTAATCCTAGAGCGTGCATTGCGGTATTTATTGGTGATTCTAAATAATATAGAACAAAAGGAAATGCTAATTTTTTAATATAATTGCTTCCTTTTGTTGTTTTATAGAGCATATAGGTAATTGAACCGTTATTAAAGAAGAAAATAATTGCCACTAAAAAACCAACGCTTAAACTTAGCATAATAACTTTTAAAAAGTGTTTTTTTGCTTGTTTAAAATTATTATTACCAATGTCGTTAGAGAGAATTGGCAACATATAGTTTGAAAACGCTAAAGAAAAAAATCCAGGTAACAAAAGGATTGGCATTGCATAACCACTGTAAACGCCATATTCTGTTATGATGAAAGAGGAAGAGTATCCATTTTTTAGCATCAAATTGGTGATAATAATTGGCTCTAAAAAATATGTTAATGAACCAATTAGTCTTGAAAGAGTAATAGGAATTGATAACGATAGTACTTCAGGAATCTCACTTAAAGGCTTAATTTCATTTAAAGAAAGCAGTTCTGAGGCACGTTTATATAATTTTAAATTGCTTTCAAAAATTAAATAAATACTTTGAAATACTTCACCAATGCAAACCCCGATAACTGCACCAAAAGCACCATAAGATGGATTTATTTTAGTAAAATGATGTAGGAAAAGAACTATAAAAACAATTCTAGCACCTTCTTCCGCGATTGAAGAGCGCGCGGTCATTTTAACGAGGTTATGACCAATAAAATACCCTTTTAATAGACTTGAAAGACTAACAAGAGGAACTAAAAGAGCAAGTCCATAGATGGTCATTGTAACATCCGTATTTTTTAAAATTTTTGTTGCTAAAAATGGTGCAAAAAAGATGATAACTACCATTAGTGAAATTGAAATAATTAACGAAATTATTAATCCAGAAATGAATATTTTTTTGCTTTTATTCTTGTTCTTTGAAATGAGTGTGGCAATTGCTGTTGGTAATCCTAATTGAGCTAAAGTTATGACCAAAACCATTGCGGGATTTGCTAATGTATAAATTGACATTCCTTCAAGGCCTATGCTTCTTGTCATTAAAATTCTAGCAATCATCGACAATCCTTTAGAAAAAATTCCTAAAGTAATAATTTGTAGTAATGTTTTAAATATCATTTTTTTCTTCAATTTTTTCACCTTATTTCTTGAAATAAAAACTCATTAATGATATAGTTTTAAAGAAGTGTATGTTTTTTAAGAAAAAAACAATTATACACAGATGAATGACGAAATGGTTTCTTTCCATAATAGTCATTAGATTGATAAAATAGAACCGTTTGGAGGAATAATTATGCGTCGTCGTTTTATTGCATTTATCACATTAATCATTAGTGCGATTGTCATTTTGATTGGTAATTTCACTAGTGTATTTACTGGAATCCACACTGGCACTGAATTTAACAATGGATATTCTTATGTTTACAATATATCCGCGAGTGCAAATAGTGAAACAGAAGTGGATATTAAAGAAGCAGCTTCAGAAATGAATCGCCGTCTAAAGAATGCTGAAATTAATGATTTTGACATTTCAATTGAAGGTGAAGATCAAATTAGAGTTACTTTTACTGGATCTAATGCTTCCGAAGCTGAACATATTAAGAAATTATTATCTTACAATGCTGTATTCAGTTTAACCACAACTGATGATGTTCAACAAGCTGAAGGTGCTGATATTTTTGAAGGATCGGTTGCTAGAGTTGAATTCCGCAATCAATATCCAATTATTGTAATTCCTATTTCTGATAAGTACAAAGTTGAGACTGTTAGAGAGCACGCACTTACATGTAAGGATGAAAGTGCAAGTAGTGAATCAGGAGAAAGTTCAGATGAAATCGATTTAACAATGATTATCCTTTGGGCAAATAAAGTTGAAGGTGAAAGCTTTGAAAACGCCATTGACTCTGATAACCCAGATCATGAAAAGATTCAAGAAAAAGTTTTGTTAGCATTCTCATCAAGTGAGGATAGCTTCTATTACAATGATGAACATACTGAAATTGCTTATACAATGAATGTTTCAACCGATGAAACAACCGGTGAAATTAATAAATTAGATGCTAAGCAAAAAGCAATTGAAGCTCATAGAAAAGCAGATTTATTTAATGCAGGTTCATTAGATTATGATGTAACTTTCTTATATGATACACCTGCTGATGCATCAGTTGAAAATCTTATTAACTATGGAAACTACGCAAATATCAATTGGAGTTCAAAAATTGTTATTAGCACAATTGTCGGTATTGTATTAGTTTCAATTTTACTTGTTATCTATTATAAAATTAATTCTGTTGTCGCTATTACAACTACAGGAGCTTCATTATTAACAACCCTTGCTATTTTCAATGTTTTCGGTGTTGAATTCTCAATCGGCGCCTTGATAGGATTACTTGTAATTGCGGCGCTTGGATTATTCTCAAATATTTATTATTTTGAAAAATTAAAGAATGAATTATATCGTGGTAGAAATTTAAAGAAAGCAAATGCCGAAGCTTCAAAACGTTCTACATTACCAGTTATTGATGCTTCAGTTATCGTTTTGCTTGCTTCATTAATTACCTTCTTCGTTGGCGAACCTCTTGTTAAAGCATTCGCGGTTATATCCGCACTTGGAACCATTTGTAACTTAATTTTCTGCTTAATTGGTACAAAAGGATTAATGTGGTTACTTACAAATGATACTTGGATGCAAAAGAATAAATCCTTATTATGTGTTGATGAAAGTAAAATTCCAAATACACAAAACGAAGAAAAACAAACTTATTTTGGAACTTTTGATGGCAAAAATGTCGCAAAAAATAGTAAGAAAGTTGGTATTGCTGCCACAATCATAATTGTTCTTGGAATTGCCTTAACATTAGTATTTAACTTCACAATTGGAACCTTCAATTATGGTGATAATTATGCAAGCAGTACTAGAATTCAATTAGTCGTTGAAGATAATTCTGATATTAATAAAGTTGAAACATTAGCAAATGACTTAATTAATTTAGGATTTGATATCGATGATAGTACATTAAATGTCGCTACAGGAACAAAAGATGTAAATGATACTAAAATTAATTTAAATTACTTCGTAGTTGATGTTATTTCATTACCAGGTGATGATTCCGTTATCTATAATGATATTAATACCTATGAAGGTGATAAATTATTAACCATTCAAGCTTACTTAGAAGCTTACTATCAAGGTATTGATAGTGATGCAGAAGTTAAAGTTATGAATGTTACACCAATTGCTCATACTGTTAATCCATGGAATGTTGCTTTAGGAATTTTATTCGGATTATTACTTTCTGGAGTATATATGGCATTACGTTATGGATTATCAAAGTCAATTTCATCATTTATCGTTGGAGTTGCTTCAACATTTGCAACCTTAGCATTATTTATCATTTGTCGTATAACATTTACTGATATTGCCGCAATTGGTTTATTGGCTATTATGAATATTTCCTTGTTATTATCATTATTATTTAATTCAAGAGAAAAAGATATTCATGATGAAGTAAAAGATTTCACAGCTGAAGAAAAAATGATTAAAGCTAATGATTCTGCATTTGGAAGTATGTTTAACTTAGTGATATTCAATTTATTTATCGCGTTATCTTTATTAGCGTTTGGTCCAGCAAGCTATAACATAGTATTTGTTTTAGTGATTATCGGTTTATTAATTTCCTTGTTATTTAATTCTTCATTAACAATGTCATTGTATATTGAATTTGCTTCATTATTTAGAAAAATAAAAGTAAGTAAACCACAAAGAAAGAATAAAGATAAGAAGAAAAAGAAAGTCGAACAAAAGACCACTGAACCTGAAGAAGCAATCTTCATTGGAATTAACGATTAAGGCTGTTTATACAGCCTTTTCTTATTTAATAGGAAAGGATGGTAGTATGGATTTTATTAGTAAACTTTGCCATCATTATAATTTGACATATGATGAGTTTAAAGAATATATAAGAGATAAAAGTATTGATGATATTCCTGACTATACTCATTTTAAAGATATAGATAAAGTTGTTAATCGCATTAAATTAGCCATTAAAAATAAAGAAAAAATATTAATTTATGGCGATTATGATTGCGATGGTATTATGGCTACATCCATATTAGTTAAAACTTTTGATCTATTGAATTATAATGTCGGATATTATATTCCATCAAGATACTTAGATGGCTATGGATTAAATTGTGAAAAAGTACAAGAAGCTTATAATAAGGGCTATAAATTAATAATTACTGTTGATAATGGTGTTATGCAACATAGTGCGGTAACTTTAGCAAATGAATTAGGAATAGATGTAATTATTACCGATCACCATAATTTACCAAGTACATTACCGGATGCTCTTTATATTTTGCATCCTATTTATTCAAATTATGGAAATTTAGTTTGTTGCGGTGCATATGTCGCTTTCATGCTTTCTTGGGCTCTATTAGGAGATTATGAGCCATATTTGCTTTGTTTAGCGGCTATTGCCACAATTAGCGATTTAATGGAATTAAAAGGTTACAACAGGGATATTGTTAAGATTTCTTTTTCTATCTTAAATAAGTCTAATTTTCCTTCAATTAATAACTTAATTGGAGGCTCTGAACCTGTTGATGAATTTACTTATGCTTTAAAAATAGCCCCAAAAATTAACGCAGTAGGAAGAGTTTTAGAAGGGCATCAAGCAAATAAAATAGTGACATTTTTAACAACAAATGACACTAATGCGATTCAATTACTTGGTAAATCAATTGATGAAATTAATAATAAACGTAAAGAAATGACATCAACTTGTACTTCTTCTTTAGAGGTCGATGAATCTCAATCGGCAATAGTCTTAATATGTGAAGAAAAAGAAGGATTGATTGGATTAATTGCCAATCAATTATTACAAAAGTACAATAAACCAGTAGTAGTTTTTTCTAAATCTCAAGATGAATCAATTTATAAGGGTAGCGCGCGTTCTAAAAATGGATTTTCCATTGTTAAAGCATTTGAATCTTTAAAAGAATATTTACTAGTGTATGGAGGGCATTCTCTTGCCGGAGGATGTTCGATTAATATCTCTAATTTTGAAGAGTTTAAGAAACAATTCATCGCTCTTGCTGACATTTATAAACTAGAAGAGGAAAAAGAAGATACTATCGAATTGCAATTAGATGAAGTAACATTTCATAATTATGAAATCTTATCATCACTTGGCCCATTTGGAATGGGATTTAAGGCTCCTAAATTTTCTTTGCCGAAATTAAAAACTAATTTTTTAAAGTATTCTAATGATGGTAAGCATATTATGACGCCTTTATCAATGAAATCTAAACTCGTTGGTTTTTATATAAATCGAAATGAAGTTAGTTTGTATTCATGGATTAATATTGAAGGAAAAATGGCTTTAAATTATTTTAAAGGTAACAAATCATTGCAATTTATAATCGATAAGTACACATTAGAATAAAAAAATCGTATTTATTGCATATTTTTTTAAATATTTTTATTAACAATTAATAAAAACTATATAAAAATTGAATTTATTAGTATAATAATAAATGACTTTTTTGATTGAAGGAAGTGTTGTATATTATGGTAAAAGAAGACTATATTCATCATACATTTGAGGATGTTAAAGATCTTTATGTCGCTTATATTAAAAACGAAGATGATCGTAATCTTATTTTAAAAGCGTATGAATTTGCTTTAAGTAAACATTCAAATCAAATTAGAAAATCTGGAGAACCTTACGTTCAACATCTAATTGAAACGGCCTATACATTAGCGAGATTACAATCCGGTCCAAATACTATTGCTGCTGGTTTCTTACATGATGTCGTTGAAGATTGTGATGTAACATTAGATGAAATTGAAGGACTTTTTGGAAGTGATATTGAATCGCTTGTTGATGCAGTTACAAAATTACAAAAACTTCAACTTAATCGAATTGATCCACGTGAATTTGAAGCCGAAGGTCACCGCAAAATATTTATTGCAATGGCTAAAGACATTCGTGTTATTATTATTAAACTTGCGGATCGTCTTCATAATATGAGAACACTAGAATGGCTTAAACCAGAAAGACAATTGGCTATAGCTAGGGAAACGTTAGAAGTTTATGCCCCTATTGCGCACCGATTAGGTATTAATAAAATTAAATCAGAATTAGAGGACTTATCTTTAAAATATTTAGATCCTGATAAATATAACGAAATTGTTAATTTATTAGATGTTAGAATTAAAAATCGTCAAGAAGCATTAGGTAAACTTAAAAAGAAAATCGCGGACGCTCTTTATGAAGCTAAAATTCCTTTTGAAATTGAATCACGTGTTAAATCAATATATTCGATTTATAAAAAAATATATTTAAAAGGCAGAATTTTTGATGAAATATATGACATTATGGCGTTACGTATTATTACTGAAACCGAAATAAATTGTTATGAAGTTTTAGGATTAATTCATGCAACCTATAAGCCTATTCCAGGTCGTTTTAAGGACTATATTGCAATGCCTAAACCTAATATGTATCAATCATTACATACCTCAATTATTGCCGGTGAAGGTCAAATTTTCGAAGTGCAAATAAGAACTCATGAAATGGATGAAGTTGCTGAAAGTGGAGTTGCCGCTCACTGGAGATATAAAGAAGGCACTAAATATTCTCCTGAAAAAGAACAACGTGAAATTGAAGAAAAACTTCACTGGTTTAGAGAATTTGTCCATATTTCTACCGATGATTTAAGCGAAGATGCTAGAGAATATATGGAAACATTAAGTAAAGATATATTTGACGCGAATGTATATGTATTCACCCCAAAAGGTAGGGTAATCGATTTACCTAATGGGGCTACACCTTTAGATTTTGCTTATCGGATTCATACTAAAGTTGGAGATTCTGCTGTAGGAGCAATCGTTAATAATGTTTTAGTACCATTAAATACAGCATTAAAGACCGGTGATGTTGTTGAAATAAGAACTAGTAAAACTTCACCAGGGCCAAATGAAGGGTGGTTACAAATTGTTACTACAAATGCGGCAAAGAATCATATTAGAAAGTTTTTAGCGCGAAGAAATGCTGAATTTTTACGTGAAGATAAAATTTCTCAAGGTAAATCATCGCTTATTGTCGCTTTTAAAGACCGTGGTTTAAGTGAAACAGAAATGATGGAACTTGTGTCTCAAGATAAGGTTTTAAATCACTTTAATTGTGAGGATTTAGATGCATTTTTTATCGGTATCTGTAATCGTACCTTTACTTCAAGTCAGGTAATTGAATATTTAAAAATTAAAAGAAAAATTGATGTTCAAAATTTAATATATAAGGGTAATACTGATTCTGATGCTCCGGTATATGTTAAAAATGCCGGTAAAGTAGCTATTACATTAGGCTCATGTTGTACACCAATACCAGGTGATGATATTGTTGGTTATATCACTAAGGGCCGTGGTATAACAGTTCATAGAATTAATTGTCCAAATATCAAAAATCAGCAAAAACGCTTGATTGAAGTATTTTGGAATGAACAATTAACTATCGGATCATATCCGGTCGATATTAATATTGAAGCTTCCGATAGAAGTAATTTACTCGTAGATTTAATGGGCTTATTTGCACAATTGAAAGTAAATGTTTCATCAATATCTGCGAAAGCAAATCAATCGACTTTACGTGCATCGGTTCAAGCTACGATATTAGTAAGCGATGCTAAACGATTAAATGATATCTTTAATGTTTTGTTGAATGTTCATGGTGTATATGAGGTAAAAAGAATCATCCATTAATTTTAAATTCATTCATATTTTTAAAAAATTCACTTAAAATACATTGAAAATTATTATTTATTAATAATAATGTTGACTATTTTAAAAAAAATAGCAATAATATACTTAGTCGAAGAAGCAGAGAATTATAGAGACTTTTTTATAGAAAGAACTTGGTTGATGGAAAAGTTTAAAAAGCACTATAAGGGACACTGTGGAGATTGAATATTGAAGTAATAGTAGATATTCCGCTGACGACGTTAACGTCATTAAGGGCATAGGTTAATATATCTATGAACTAAGGTGGTACCGCGTTTAAATCGTCCTTAGGGCGATTTTTTTTTGGAAAAAAGGAGGCTAATTATGGCATATAATCTACCAAAAGGAACTCATGATATTTTTGAAGATGAAGTACGTGGATATGACTATATCGAACAAGTCTTAAGAGGTGTTGCAGAAACTTATGGATTTAGCGAAATGAGAACACCTATTTTTGAACAAACAGAATTATTTACTCGTTCAGTTGGAGAGTCTAGTGATGTTGTTCAAAAAGAAATGTATACATTTTTAGATAAGGGCGGACGGAGCATGACTTTAAGACCAGAAGGAACAGCAGGAGTTATGAGAGCAATTGTTTCAAATAAGTTATATGCAACAAATGCTGATTTACCTCTTAAATCATGGTATTTAGGTCCAGTATTTAGATATGAAAGGCCACAAGCAGGTCGCTATCGCCAATTTTCTCAATTTGGTGTTGAATCAGTCGGAGTAACAAACTACTACCATGATGCGGAAATCATTATGATGGGCTTTTACATGCTTAAAATGCTCGGATTAAAAAATATTGAGCTTAGAATTAATACGTTAGGTGATAAAGTTAGTCGCAATGCCTATAAAGAAGCTTTAAAAGAGTATTTTAGTAAGTATGTTGATCGAATGTGTAGCGATTGTAAACTACGTTATGAGATTAATCCTTTAAGAATATTGGACTGCAAAGTTCTAGAGGATCAAGAAATAGCAAAAGCAGCACCAAAATTACGCGATTATCTTTCAGAAGAAGCTAATGATTATTTTGAAAAAATATTATCTTTATTAGATAATTTTGAAATTCCTTATGTCATTGATGATAATTTAGTAAGAGGATTAGATTATTATTCTCATGTTGTATTTGAATTCCATTATACTTTATCGAATGGCAAAAATTTAGGTGCAGTTGGAGCTGGAGGACATTATAGCGAACTTCTTCATGAAGTTGGAGGTCCTTCATTAGAAGGCGTTGGAATGGCTTTTGGCGTTGAAAGATTATATGGATTATTACATGATGAAAATCTCTTAAAAGATACACAAAATCATCATGATATAAGCGTGATGGCTTTGTCTGATAAGGCTTTAGATTTGTGTTATGAAATTACAACCGCCTTACGTTTAGAAGGATTTAGAGTCGATATGAATATGGAAGCTAAGGGCTTTAAGCAACAATTTAAACGCGCGGAAAGAAAAAATTCTGCTTTAGCGGTCATTGTTGGAGAAGATGAATTAGCTAAAGAAGAAGTCATCATTCGAGATTTGCTTAAACAAGAGCAAAAATGCGTTAATTTAACAGATATGATGACTATTATTAATGACTTTTTTGAAATAGAAGAACATCATTGTCATTGCCATGAAGAAGGCCATGAATGTGGTGACAACTGTTGTTGTCATCATGATGATGATTAATATAATTATGAAAAAAAGATAGATTTGAGGGGAGAAAATATGGAAAGAACTCATTATAACGGTACACTTGGAATAAATGATGTTGGTAAAAACGTCGTTTTAGTTGGATGGGTGTCAAAAAGAAGAAATTTAGGATCGATTATTTTCATTGACTTAAGAGATAGAACTGGTATTGTTCAAATTAATGTTGATCCAACAAAAATTGATATTAAAGATGTTAGAAATGAATTTGTATTACAAGTATATGGAACAGTTGTAAAAAAAGAAGTTGAAAATAAATCACTTAAAACTGGCGCAATTGAGGTAATTGCAGAAAAGATTAATATCATTAATACTTCTGAAACAACACCACTTATTATTGCAGATGAAACAGATGCTTTAGAAGATACAAGATTACGTTATCGTTATTTAGATTTAAGAAGACCATGCTTACAACAAAACTTAATTACTAGAGCTAAAATAGTTGCTGCGGTTCATGAATATTTGGACGCAAATGATTTTATTGAAGTAGAAACACCTATTTTAACTTTATCTACACCAGAAGGTGCGAGAGATTATTTAGTTCCTTCTCGTGTTCATAAAGGTCATTTCTATGCTTTACCACAATCACCACAAATATTTAAACAATTATTAATGGTTGGCGGTTTAGAAAGATATTATCAAATTGCACGTTGTTTTAGAGATGAAGATCTACGTGCTGATAGACAGCCAGATTTCACTCAAATTGATGTTGAAACATCATTCTTAGACCAAGAACAATTCTTAACTCTTATGGAAGGTTGTTTAAATAATATCTTTAAGCGCGTAAGAGGTATTGAACTTCAATTACCTTTAAGAAGAATGGAATATGATTACGCTATCGATACCTATGGTAGTGATAAACCAGATACAAGATTTGGTTTAGAACTTCAAGATGTTACCGATATCTTATCTGCTTGTGCTTTTGAAGGATTCCATGTTAATACTATTAAAGCAATTGTTGTTAATAATGTGGCAAATAGTACTTCTAGAAAGCAAATCGATGAATTACAAATTATTGCTCGTAAATATCGCTTAAAAGGCGTTACAGTCTTAAAATTTGAAAATAATACTTTAACAGGTTCATTTATTAAGTATTTATCAAATGATGAGCAAGCAGCTTTAATAAGCCGATTATCATTAAAAGAAAATGATATTGTCATTATTGCCGCTTCAAATAAAAAATATGATGCATGTGTTGGCTTAGGAGCAATTAGAAGCTATTATGGAAAGAAATTAAATTTAATTCCACCACATTCATTTGATTTATTATGGGTAGTGCATTGGCCGATGTTTGAATGGGATGAAAATCAAGGTCGATATATGGCAAATCACCATCCATTTACAAGACCATGCGATGAAGATTTACCTTACTTAGATACAGATCCAAGCAAAGTATATACCTATGCATATGATATTGTCATTAATGGGTATGAAGCTGGCGGTGGATCATTAAGAATATACGATCAAAATATTCAACAAAAAATATTTGAAATTTTAGGTTTCTCAAAAGAGGATATTACACGTAAATTTGGATTCTTTGTTGATGCTTTAAAATATGGAACTCCACCTCATGGAGGCTTAGCATTTGGCTTAGACCGTTTATCAATGATATTATGTGAAACTGAAAATATTCGTGATGTTATTGCGTTCCCTAAGAATTTATCAGCGATGTGTCCAATGAGCCAAGCTCCAGGTATCGTTGATGACCAACAATTAGATGATTTATCTATTAAAATAGTGGGCGAAGTTGAAAAATAGTAGTTTATTAGTATATAATTAGTTAAAGGAGATTAAATATGAATATTGACCAATTATCAGTTGCCACGATAAGATCCACAGTTATTGATGTTATAAATAAAGCCAAATCCGGACATCCTGGAATGGCTTTAGGTAGTGCGCCAATTTTATATACATTATTTAAAAATCACATTATATCCGATCCAAAAAATCCTTTATGGATTAATCGTGATCGATTTGTTTTAAGTGCAGGACATGCGAGCTCATTATTATATACCATACTTCATATTGCAGGATATGAAATTTCAATGGATGATTTAAAGCAATTCCGTCAATTTGGTTCCTTAACTCCTGGTCATCCAGAATATCTCCATACTCCAGGTGTCGATGCAACTTCTGGTCCTTTGGGCCAAGGAATTGCTCAAGCTGTTGGTATGGCGATTGCAGAAAGAAGTTTAAGAAACATGTATCCAGATGGAGAAAAGTTAATAAATCACTATACATATGTTTTGTGTGGTGATGGTTGCTTACAAGAAGGACTTTCACAAGAAACAATTTCTCTTGCAGGTCATCAAAAATTAAATAAATTAATTTTAATTTATGATAGTAATAATGTCACATTAGATGGCAGCATTGATCTTTCATTCTCTGAAAATGTCAAAATGCGCTTCGAGGCTACAAACTGGAACGTTTTAGAAGTAAAAGATGGTAATAACCTTAAAGAAATTAACAAAGCGATTAAAAAAGCAAAGAAAAGTGAAGAAAAACCAACATTAATTATCGTTCATACAATAATTGGTTTTGGTTCAAAAAATCAAGGATTATCAAAAACACATGGCTCACCATTAGGTGAAGAAGATGGGAAAGCCGCTAAAATAAGCTATGGTTTTGACCATGAAGATTTCTATATTCCTCAAGAAGTTTATGATGATTTCAAAGAGACTTTTGGTGTTAGAGGAAGAAGAAATTATCGCCGTTGGAAACGTGGATTAAAGCATTATTCTTATTTACATGGTCAAGAATATGCCCAATTTGAAAAAGCAATGAATAATGATGTTTCTAGCTATGTTTTTGATCAATTACCAGATTTTCCTAAAGATCATAAAGATTCAACAAGAAACGTTTCTGGCTATATCTTAAATTTATTGCATAAAGATATTCCTGTTTTAATGGGAGGTTCCGCTGATGTTGCAGCATCGGTAATTACCAACATTAAGGATGGAAGCAAATTAACAGCTTCAAATCCTACTGGTAGAGATGTTAATTTCGGTATTAGAGAATTTGCAATGGCTAGCGCTCAAAATGGAATATTACTACATGGAGGCTTACGTACTTATGTTGGCTGCTTCTTAATATTCTCTGATTATATGAAATCTGCGATGAGAATGGCTTCATTATCAAGACTTCCAGCCATTTACTTATTATCACATGACTCTATTGCGGTTGGGGAAGATGGTCCAACTCATCAACCAATTGAACAACTTGCAATGCTTAGAAGTATGCCAAATATGTATGTTTTTAGACCATGTGATGCCAAAGAAACTGCAGCAGCGTGGAAAATAGCTTTATTAAGCAAAGAGACACCTAGCTCAATTATTCTTTCTAGACAAGCTCTTCCAATTCAAGCTAATAGCAATTATGAAGGTGTAACTCGTGGAGGTTATATAATTTCTAAAGAAAAAGGTGGAAAACCTGAATTTACAATTATTGCTACTGGTAGTGAAGTAAGCTTAGCTATTGAAGCTCAAAATATTTTACGTGAATATGGGCACGATGTTAGAGTTGTTTCCATGCCATGTCAAGAATTATTCTTAATTCAAAATGCAAGTTATCGTAAACGCGTTTTAGGATCACCATATCATAAACGGATTGTTGTCGAAATGGCAGCAACGTTTGGATGGCATCGATTTGCGCCATCAGTAATGGGAATAGATGAATTCGGTACTAGTGCACCTGCTAATGATGCAATTAATGCCTATGGATTTACAGTCGATACCCTTGTAAATTCAATTTTATCAAAGATTGAAAAATAATAAGGAGGCTATTAAGTGTGATTTAAAATCATAACTTAGTAGTCTTTTTTTTAGTTTTAACACCTTTTTCGACATCTTTTTGCTTTATTTAAGCTTAAAATATTGTTTATAAGGAGCTAGAGAGATGGATTATTATATATTTAGAATAAAGGAAGAATTTAAAGATGTTATTGATGAAAATATCTTGTGTTCAATATTTGAAAAAGAGCATAACGATTACTATTATTCACAACTAAAATATGTTCTTAATGATATTTCATGGAACAAATTACTAGAAACTGCGAAAAAATACTTTAAAGATCGTAATGATATTATAATTAGTGATTTTTCGATTATTTATAAGCATTTAGTCGATGAAAAAACTGATGAATTAATAATAACCTCTAATTCATTGAGATTGCACTTAGAGTGTGAATTATCACCATTATTAACTTTTTTAGAAGAATTTAATGAATGTTTCGTTTTTGTAAAAAAAGAAATGGTTGAATTAACAACAAGATAGCAATTATATTTGCAAGATAGCAGAAAATTAGTTATAATTAATTTCGTTAGAGGAGTGTGCATTTATGGCGGATTATGTTTATATAGAAAATTACTCAAAAAATGGTAAAATGGGAATTTCTCATGTTGTTTTTGATCAAATAGCCTCTATAAGTGCGCAACACGTTAAAGGTGTTTCGATTAGAAAGAATTCAAAAATTGAAAAGGCGTTTAAATTAAAAAAACCTATTGAATGTCAAATTAAAAATGGAATCGTAAACGTTAATATCGATGTCGTCATTGCGCAAGGTAGTAATGTTAACGATATTTGTTTAGCTATTCAAGAAGAAATATCAAATGCTTTGTCATCTTTAACTGAATTAGTGCCAATTAATATTAATGTTAGAGTAAAAGGTATTGAATAAGCTCAATTTTGAGCTTTTTCTTTTTAAAAAGTTGAAAAAAATAATTATTTTATATCAATATATGATATAATTTGTAAGGTTAAGGAGGGGGATTCATGTCAGTATCAAGAAATGTTTCTCATGAGAAAGCAATGATTATTATTTACGATGCTTTATGTTATGAACACATGAATCAAGAATATGATCCAAGGGAGTTAATTTCTTCAATTATGGATGAATCCTATGATTTGGTTGACTTATACGTAAAGCAAGTTGTAATCAAAGCATTGATTAATAAAGATGCATATATTGAGAAATTACAAGCAAAAATGGATACATGGAAATTTGATCGCCTTAATCGTTTAAATCAAGCTATCCTTCTTATGAGTTTATCTCACTATTATGGGGTAGGAGAAGTTGAAAAAGCGGTTGTAATTAATGTTGCTGTCAGCTTAGCGAAAAAATACCTTGATGATAACGATTATAAATTTGTAAATGCGATTTTAGATAATGTTTTATGTTAAATCCATCCACAATTTATTCAGTTAGTGCATTAAATCATTATATAAAATCCATTTTTGACGATAATGAAGCATTAAAATTTATTTATGTAAAGGGAGAAATCTCTTCTTTTCGTCGTCATACAAGTGGCCATATTTACTTTACCTTAAAAGATGATAAATCCCGTCTTAAAGCGGTTATGTTTTCTTTTAAAGCTCTTCGATTAACTTTTTCACCAAAGGAAGGCGATGAAGTATGTGTGTTAGGAAAAGTATCCACATATCCTGAATCAGGTGAATATCAACTGTATGTTGAAGAAATGGAACCATTTGGCGTTGGTAAACAATTATTAGAACTTGAAAAACTTAAAAAGAAGCTTGCTTTAGAAGGTATTTTTGATGAAAGTCGAAAAAAAGCAATTCCTAAATTTCCTAATCGTATTGGTTTAGTTACTGGAAAAGGAAGTGCTGCAAGTGCGGATATGATAAAAAATATCACAAGAAGATATCCATTAGCGCAGATATATATGTTTCCTTCGTTAGTTCAAGGTAGCAATGCCCCTAAATCGTTAATAAACGCCTTATCTAGAGCCCAAAAATATGATTTGGATACAATAATCATTGGGCGAGGCGGAGGCGCAAATGAAGATTTATCGGCGTTTAATGATGAAGGAGTAGTTCGTGCAATCTATAACTGTCCAGTACCTATTATTTCAGCGGTAGGACATGAAATCGATTTTACTTTATCTGATTTAGCAGCGGATGTTAGAGTAAGTACTCCAACTGGAGCTTGTGAAAAAGCCACTCCAGATATTGAAAGCATCTATTTAAAATTAGATTCAACAAGAGCATTTATTGAAAGCTGTTTATTAGAAAAATATAAAAATTTAAAGGAAAAATATACATTTTTAGCATCTAGACCGATATTTAAAGATCCTTCAGTACTTTATAAAGAGCAACTTAAAGATCTAAAATCATACAAAGATAAATTAGCTTTTTTACTTATTAGTAGCTTTAAAGATGATAAACATCGATTCATAAGTGCAAGAAAATCGCTAAATGAAGAAATTTTAAAAACTATCGATGACTATAAGCAAAAAGTTTCATTTATCAAAAGTCGTATTTCTTTATTAAATCCAAATTCTATTTTAGAAAGAGGATATAGCATTATATGTGATGAAAATGGTCATATAATTGAAAGTGTAGATAATATAGATAATAACGATACTATCTTTACAACTTTAAAAGATGGAACGGTAACATCAATCGTTACAAAAAAGGAGAAAAAACATGGAAAATAAATTTGAAGACAAATTAAAAAGATTAGAAGAAATAGTTGCCTTAATGGAATCTAAAAAGCTTTCGCTTGAAGATAATCTTAACTTATTTAAAGAAGGTTCAGCTTTAATTAAAGAGTTAGAGGATACTTTAAAAGATGCTGAGAAATCAATTAAAGAAGTTATTGAAATTGAAGAATAACGCCAATAAGTTAATTAATAGTTAACTTTTAGTAATAAATTAGTAGAAAGGAGAAAATACAATGAGCGAGTATAACAATCGTAATTTAAAAGATTTAACATATGAAGAACTCGAAAATGTTGCATATAGTATAAGACAAGATATCATTACATCAACATCTATTAATGGTGGGCATCTTGGCAGTAACTTAGGCATTGTAGAAATTACTTTAGCGCTTCATCGTATTTTTGATTTTCCTAATGATAAGCTTTTATTTGATGTCGGACATCAATGTTATGCCCATAAATTATTGACTAATCGTTCCCTATCTACCTTAAGACAAAAGGGTGGAGTATCAGGATTTCAAAAACGAGAAGAATCCGAATATGATTGTTTTGAGGCTGGTCATAGCTCAACATCTTTAAGTACAGCCTTAGGTATGGCTGTTAGTCGTGATTTAAATCATGAAAGCAATCATATAATTGCGGTTATCGGAGATGGAAGTGTCGTTTCAGGCCCATCTTTTGAAGCTCTTAACAATTTAGCGCATATTAACCATAAAATTATTATAATTTTAAACGATAATGCGATGTCAATTTCTAAACCAGTTGGCGGAACTGCAAAGTTATTATCTAAAATTCGAGTATCAGTTGGCTATAATCGTGTAAAAGGAAATTATCGTCGCTTTTTATCTAAAACAAAAGTTGGAAATCGTTTTTATAAAATGACCGCGAATGTAAAAAATAAATGGAAAAGATTATTTATTCCACCTACTTTTTTTGATTCTCTAGGTTTAGACTATTTAGGTCCTATTGATGGACATAATTTAAAATCGTTAGAAAAAGCCTTAAAAAAAGCTAAAAAAGCCCAAAATACGATTATTATTCATTGTCATACAGTAAAAGGAAAAGGCTATAAATATGCAGAAAATGATAAAGAAGGATTTTGGCATGGTATAGGACCTTTTAATAAAGAAACAGGTATTCCTAATGATATACCATTAGTTCCATCTTGGAGTGCTTTTTATAGTTCTTTAGTGCTAAAAAGCATGGAAGATGAAAAGAATGTTTATATTAATCCTGCAATGATTAGAGGATCTGAAGCAGAAGAAATATTTAATAAATATAGTGAGCGTGCATTCGATGTTGGTATTTGTGAAGAACACGCTGTATCTTTAGCGGCGGGTTTTGCATTAAGCAAAAAACATCCAATTTTAGCTATTTATTCGACTTTTTTACAAAGAGGTATTGATCAAATCAATCAAGATTTGTGTCGAATGAAGCTTCCATGTACCATTTTAGTGGATCGTGCTGGTTTAGTTGGACAAGATGGTGAGACTCATCAAGGAATATTTGATGAGGGTTTACTAATTACTAATCCTAATATCGTTATTGCGGTTCCTAGCTCAAAGCAAGAGGCAGAACAAGTTTTTTCATTATCTTTAAAAAGCGAACTTCCTTTTGTCATTCGTTATCCTAAAGGCAATTCATATGACTCTTCCTTACAACATAAGGAAATTTTAGACTATAAATGGCCAATTTTTAGGAATAATCATAATTCATCACTAATAATAGGTGTAGGTGTTTTATTTAATCAACTATCGGATTTAATTATTAAAGAAAACCTACCTTACGATATTATAAATGCCTTATTTATCAAACCTATCGATGAAAAAACTTTAGATATGGCTTTAAATTATCAACATGTCATTATCTATAATCCTTATTCAAGCCGTTATGGCCTTGTTAATGAAGCATTAAGTTATTTATTAAAAAAGGGATTTAAAGGAAAAGTAATAATTAAGTGCATTAATGACGATTTCATAAAACAAGGAACAATAGATGAGCAGCTTAAAGATCAAGGTCTCGATATTGATTCAATGATGAAATTATTGCGATAGGAGGAAAGAGTATGTTAAATTCAATTTCTATTAAAAATTTCGCTATTATTGAGGATTTAGAGGTATCTTTTTCACCGAATATGACCGTTTTAACCGGTGAAACAGGTGCAGGAAAATCGATATTAATTGATGCTTTATCTCTTTTAATAGGGGAAAGAAGTGATTTTGATAAAATTAGAACTGGAGCCTCTAAATCTATTATTGAAGGTGAATTTTCTATTAATGATAATTCACTTTTAAAATCAATAAGTGAAAAATATGGTGAAGATATTATTGATGGTAATACAATTATCGTTACTAGAACTCTAGATATAAGCGGAAGAAGTATTGTTCGAGTTAATGGTGTTCAATTTCCTTTATCAAAATTAAAAGGGATGATGTCCATCTTAATTGACATTCATTCTCAACATCAAAACCTTTATATTTTAGATGAAAGAAATCACCTAGGATTATTAGATGAATTCATCGGTGAAAATGAAGAAAAAATAGAGTATATCAAAGCTTATGAAGAATATCTAAATGCAAAAAAAGAGTTAAAAACGCTTGAGAATGAACGAATTTTAGATAATGATGTTTCTTTAATAAGCTCACGAATAGAAGAATTAGAATCCGCACATATTGAAGTTGGTGAAATAGCTTCTTTAGAGCAAGAAAAAGAAAGACTAATGTGTTTTCAAAAATCGATTGATGCAATTAATGCTTTTTTGCAACTTAGCGAAGATGATAATGGAATCTTAACCAAAATGTATCTCGCAAAAAAAGAATTAGAGCATTCAGGTGATGAAAAACTTATTGAATATAGCGAAAAATTAAGTAATTTATATTATGAAATGAAAGATTTGTCATCTAATATTTCCTTTGAATTAGACTCATTTGCTAATTCTTCTTCTCGACTTGAAGAAATTGATGATCGACTTTACTTTTTAAAAAGATTAGTTCGAAAATATCAGGGTGATGAAAATGATTTATTAACTTTATTAAATGAATTGCAAGAAAAATTATATCGCATTGATCATTTTGAAAGAGTATTTTCAGAAAAGAGCCAAGAAGTTGATAAATTGTACCTCGTTGCGGTTAATAAAGCCAAAGCTTTATCTTCTATAAGAAAAGAAAAAGCTTTAGAATTATCCGCTTTAGTGGATAAAGAATTACATGATTTATCATTAAATAATGGCCAATTTATCATTAATTTTGATAAAGAAGAAATATCTTTAACCGGTGAAGACAAAGTGACTTTTCTTTTAACCACCAACAAAGGACTAGCTCCTTCACCTTTAAAAAATGTTGCTAGTGGAGGCGAAACTTCTCGTATAATGTTAGCCTTAAAAACAATTTTTGGTAAATTAAGTCACATGGAGACAATTATTTTTGATGAAATAGATACAGGTGTCTCAGGTAAAGTAGCAATGCAAGTTGCTCATAAAATGAAAGAAATTGCTTCATATTGCCAAGTTTTAGTTATTTCTCATCTTCCTCAAGTTGCATCAATTGCCGACCATCATTACTTAGTTATTAAAGAGGTTGAAAATGAAGTTACCAAATCTAAGGTTATTGAATTACTAGATGAAAATGAGAGAATTCATGAAATTGCTAAGCTTTTATCAGGATCTGACGTTACTAAAGCTTCATTAGAAGCCGCAAGAGAGCTTGTAAAAGAAGGAAAAGAACAATAATTACCTAAATTTAACAAATGCATTTTTAATTAGATAGTTAATACTATGATTGAAAGGAGTAAAAACTATGAAATTAAAGATGCTTTTTTTATCAATAGTTTGCATAATCGGCTTTAAGCAAGGAATCATCGCGGCAAATGCGATTAGCTTAGTTCCAGGAGGGCAGACCATTGGAATAGAAATCCGACCTGACGGCTTAATTATCTCTGGTACATACGATGTTAAAACAGAGCATGGTACTTATAATCCCTCAAAAGACAGCGATATCAAAAGAGGAGACATATTATTTGAAATCGAAGGAACGCAAATATCAAGTTTAGATGATTTTTCGGTTGTTTTTAACCAAAAAATACAATCAAATGATGAAATTAACATTCGTTTAAAAAGAAATAAAACCATAATTAAAAGAAAATTAAGGCTTATAAAGGTTAATAATCGCTACAAGACAGGTCTTTATATTAAAGAAAGAATTCTTGGTATAGGGACAGTTTCATTTTATGACCCGGTAAATAATATTTATGGAGCCTTAGGACATGGAGTTGTCGATAGTGATTCAGGAAATATTGTTGAAGTTAAAGAAGGTAATATTTATGAATCATCTATTAAAGGTATAAATAAATCTAAAGATGGAAATCCTGGAGAAAAGATTGCTAATTTTGGTCAAAACAACGCTTTAGGAACGATATTAGAGAATACCTCGATCGGAATATATGGTGAGTATTATTCGCTTCCAAAAGGGCTAAAAACGCTTGAAATGGCTTATTCTAGCGAAGTACAACTAGGTAAAGCGACAATATATACTGTAATTAAAGGAAACAAGGTAGAGGAATTTTCCATTAATATTACCTCATTAGTTAAGCAAGAAATAAGTGATATTAAGGGAATCACTTTTAAAATCGATGATAAGACGCTTTTAGAAGCGACTGGAGGAGTAGTTGCAGGAATGTCAGGAAGTCCAATTATTCAAAATAATAAGCTTGTTGGCGCGGTAACTCATGTCCTAGTTGATAACGTAGATTATGGATATGGAATATATATGGAATGGATGTATAATGAAGCTCTTAGTTTAACGAAAAATATCATTTAATTCAAAAAATAGTATTAAAAAGCGCTTTCATTATGGAAAAATAAAAGATTTTGTAAATAAAAATGCTTTTTTGCATAATTCGACAAAATAGACAAATATTAGTTGTTATAATTGCCAAGAACACAGAAAAGGAGAAAACTTGATGGAAAAATGGAAGGTGTTTGTTGTCGATGACAACGAAGAAGTAGTGCATTTTATTTCTTCTGTAGTTTCTATGCAGTCCAATATGTACGTTATTGATTACGCTTTAGATGGTGAAGAAGCATTACGAAAGTTATCGGTCTTAGAACGAGTCGACATACTAATTACCGACCTAATAATGCCAAAATTAGATGGCTTTAATTTTCTTAGAAGATTAAAAGATAAAACAAATATTAATATTGGTCATATTATCGCCATGAGCGCATTAGTTAATGAAAAAACGTTAAGTTATGTTGCATCCTTAGGTAGTGAAATGTTTTTAATTAAACCTTTTACGCAAAATTCATTAAAAGAAAGCCTAAAAAATATGATTTCCTCAGAAATTGAATCCGATAATAGTAGTTTAATAACCAACGATTTAAATGCAAGAATATCCTCTTTGCTTCATGAATTAGGAGTACCGGCTCATATTAAAGGTTATTCCTATTTACGTACCGGTATTATCCACGCTTATAACAATCCAGATTATGTTGGAAGAATAACAAAAGTGCTATATCCAGAAGTTGCTAAATTATATAGCACAACAAGCGCACGTGTTGAAAGAGCTATAAGACATGCAATCGAACTTGCATGGACAAGAGGAAATATTGAAAAAATCGATGAAATATTTGGATTTACGATCAATGCTGAAAAAGCAAAACCCACTAATTCAGAATTTATCGCGATGATGGCGGATTATCTTCAAGTTCAAAAAAGAAAAGCGATTATGGTATGAGGAATCGATTGGTTCCTCTTTTTTATTATTATTTTGTTATAATATTTCTAAGGAGGGGATTAGTAATGGCAAGAATCATTGTGCATATTGATTTAAATGCTTTTTTTGCGCGATGTGAAGAAATAAAAGACCCTTCCTTAGAAAATAAGCCAGTTATTGTTGGCAGCAATGGTAAACGAGGGATTGTCTCCACTTGCAATTATGAAGCAAGAAAATACGGAATACATTCCGCGATGCCGATGTATATGGCTAGAAGACTATGTTCAACCGCGATTATTAAATCGAGTGATTTTTCATTTTATGCCCAAAAATCAAACGAATTTATTCATTTTGTAGAAAAATATTCACCTATTATTGAAAAAGCATCCATCGATGAATGTTATGTTGATATGACTTTGCCATTAAAAGATGTAAAAGACGTAACTGGATATTTTAAGCAATTTCAAGAACAATTGTTTAAAGAAACAAAATTATATTGTTCTATTGGAATCGCTCCAACAAAATTTTTAGCAAAAATGGCATCTGATTACAAAAAGCCACAGGGTATTACAATTATTAGAAGACGCGATGTTCCTAAAATATTATATCCTTTATCAATTGATGAAATGTGGGGGATTGGTAAGAAAAATGCCCCAAAACTTAAAAAAATTGGCATTTTAACAATTGGTGATTTGGCTAATGATGATAGTTATGAAGCAAAAAAAATCTTAGGAAAGTTCTATTATGTCCTTAAAGATTGGGCTCACGGATTAGGGGATGACCATGTTGATACCGAACCTTGGGATCCAAAATCAATTGGTCATTCAACGACTTTGCTTGAAGATACTTCAAATATGGAAGAAATATCAACGATTTTTAAAGAATTATCGCTGGAAGTAAGTAAGGAAGCCATTAAAAAAAAGAAAAAAGGCACAACAGTTCAAATTGTGATAAAATATAGTGACTTTAGAGTTAATAATCGCTCTTTAACTCTAAATGAGCCGATTAATGATTTTGATAATATTTATCAGATTGCTATGAAATTATTTGAAAAACATTATACAGGTGATTTGCTTAGATTAATTGGAGTTTCGCTTCAAAATCTAATTGATGAAGAGGATATTGTAGTTCAAATGAGTATCTTTAATTATCAAAAACACGAAGAAGAAAGTGCAACAAAACTCTTAATTAATGAACTTAATAGGCATTTGAAAGAACCAATTTTAAAAAGAGCGAGTGATTTGAAAAAATAGTGAAAAAGTCAATAAAAGTGATTTTTTAGTATATAATTAGTAGAAAAGGAGTATTACAATGAAGCTTGAAGATGCATTTGATTTATATACTCAATATCTTCTTGTTGAAAAAGGGTTGACCCCAACAACGGTAAAAAACTATCAAGATGATATTAATCAGTTTTTCTTAATGCTTAATGATACAATTCATTCAACTTCAGAATTAACTGGTGAGCACATTTATCAATTTATGAAAATGCAAAATATTAAAGGAATGATGACTTCAACAGTTATTAGAAGAATATCCGCGATTAGAAACTTCTATATATTCTTACAAAAAGAAGGAATGCTTAATGATAAGATTCCTACCATTCCGTCGCTCAAACTAGGTCAACATCTTCCATCTGTATTATCATTAGAAGAAGTAGAAAAGCTTTTAGAAGCTCCAAATCTAAATACTGAAGCTGGAATTCGTGATAGAGCAATGCTAGAATTAATGTATGCTTCTGGACTCCGTGTATCAGAATTATTGATGTTAGAACGATCAATGATTAATTTTGATAACAATCTTGTAAGAATTTTTGGAAAAGGAAGAAAAGAAAGAATAATTCCAATCGGGGATTATGCGATATATTATTTAAAAGAATACATGGTTAATGTTCGTTCAAAAAACATAGGAAAAGGGACAAAATATGTGTTTTTAAATAAAAAAGGTAAACCTTTAACTAGACAATATTTCTTTAAACAAGTTAAAAAATACGCAAAAGAAGTTGGAATAGAAGTAGAAATTTCTCCGCACACCCTAAGACATTGTTTTGCAACACATCTATTAGAAAATGGTGCTGAGTTACGAGCGGTACAAGAAATGCTCGGTCATACAAATATCGCAACAACGCAAATTTACACTCATGTTTCATCAAACAGAATTACGAGTGCTTATGATTTATATAGTAAAAGAAAGTAAAAATGAGGTGTTTTTATGAAAAAATTTAAAAGAATATTCTTAATTGTTATGGATTCCGTTGGCATTGGAGCAATGGATGACGCTAAAAAGTTTAACGATGAAGGAACAAATACTTTTGTTCATACATCTTTGGAATGTGGCGGATTAAATATTCCAACATTAAATAGTCTTGGAATTGGTGATTTAGCCCCAATTCTAGGTACATCGAAAGTTAGCCATCCTAATTCGTATTCATTAGTTTTAAATGAGGCTAGTAATGGAAAAGATACAATGACTGGTCACTGGGAAATGATGGGGATTTTAACCACAAAGCCATTTAAAACTTTTACCGATACTGGTTTTCCACAAGAATTGATCGACGAACTTGAGCAAAAAACTGGACATAAGTTTATCGGTAATTATGCATCAAGCGGAACAGAAATACTAAAAGAATTAGGCGAAGAACATCTAAAAACTGGTAATCTAATCGTTTATACATCCGCTGATAGCGTTCTTCAAATTGCTGCTCACGAAGAGACTATCGGAGTTCCAGAATTATATAGATGTTGTGAAATCGCTCGAAAAATATGCTTAAAACCGGAGTTTTTATTAGGTAGAATTATTGCTAGACCTTTCATTGGAACTTCAAAAGAAACCTTTAAAAGAACTGCAAATCGCCATGACTACGCTTTATCTCCAAGTGGAATTACAGCCCTAGATATTTTAAAGAAAAATGGTTATGAAGTGTCTTGTATCGGTAAAATATATGATATCTTTAATGGAGTAGGAGCAACTAAAACTCAAAAAACCATTTCAAATAAAGATGGAATGATTAAAACTATCGCTGAAGCTAAAGATACAAATTATGAAGGTTTATGCTTTGTTAATTTAGTGGAATTTGATTCTGAATATGGCCATAGACGTAATCCAAAAGGATATGGTAATTGTATTGAAGAGTTTGATTCACAATTAAAAGAATTGCTTGATGTCATTAATGACGATGATTTGGTATTAATTACCGCAGATCATGGAAACGACCCAACATATATCGGATCTGACCATACCCGTGAAAGAGTTCCACTACTATGTTACTCAAAATCATTTAAAAATGGTCGAAATATCGAATTTAGAAATTCTTTTTCTGATATCGGCGCGACAATTTTAGAAAATTTTGGATTAGTAAAAGATAATTCTATGATCGGAGAATCTATTAAAGAATTATTAAATGATTAATGTAAAAAACGTCTTAGAGCGATTCTAAGGCGTTTTTATTTATTTTAATACATTTATTCATAAAAGTTATAATTCCTTCATCTACGAGGCTATAAAGCAATCGGGAAGTAGTTTCACGAGTTAAGCAAATCTCTTTTGCTAAATTAGTTACAGAGGCTATTTTTATAAATTCTTTGTTTTTTAAAGAGAATGCTAAATAAGATATCAATCTATCTTTAGCATTTTGAATAGATAATATTTTCATTTTTTGGGTAATATCAATAGTTTTATCTGCAAGAATATTAAGATATATTTGTAAAAATTCTTCATTTTTTCGCATAATTTTCAACAAATTATCTTTTTTTATAATATATCCTTTGCCTTTCTTTGTGGCAATAATGTTACTTAAATATTTATTTGAAGATGAAAAAATCAAATTATTACCAAATATTGAAGGGGAGTATAAGTAATTAAATATTTGTTCATTGCCATTGATGTCAAAATTAACCATTTGAATCTCACCATTTGTAATAATGACTATTTCTTCACAAATTTGGTCTTTTTTAAATAAAATTTGTCCTTTATAAAACTCTATAATATTCACTTTTAACAAATCATCAATTGTCAAAGTGTTAATCAATTCCTTTATCAAATTCATTGTTTTCACCTCATTTTGTGATAAAAATCACAGTTTTACTTTTTTATTATAACATATAATAATCGCTGGGTGATAAAAATGAAAAAGAAATTAATTTTAGGATTGGCCGCAATCCTCACATTAGCGGCATGTGGTTCAAATAGCAAAAGTGCAACAATTATTGCACCAAGTGGAGCGCCCGCAATCGCTATTGCAAATTATGCAATTAATCATCAAGAAGATGTCAATCTTGGTAATGATGCTTTCTTATTAGGCGCAGCATTTGGTAAAAAAGAAGCCGATATTATTATCGCGCCTATTAATTTAGGAGCAACACTATTTAAGGATTCAGCTTCAGGAGCTTATGGATTATACAAAGTTTTAGTTTGGGATAATTTATATTTAGTTTCTAGAACTGAAATTAAATCTATTACTGATTTAAAAGATAAGAAAATTACTTCATTTGGTAATGGTAGTACTCCTAATATTGTATTAGAAAGCTGTATGAAAGCTCATAATCTTGATACTAGCAATATTACTTATGAAGAAAACGTTAACAAAGCTAATGCCGCTTTTTCCGCGAATTTAGCCGATATTATCGTATCCGCACAACCAAATGTTTCTGCATTAGATACTAGTAATATATTCGTAACTTCATTATCAACATTCTGGAAAGAAGTTACTGGATATGATACATATCCTCAAAGTGGTTTGTTTGTTAAATTTGATTCCTATAAGAAAATTAAAGGCTCTTTAGAAGAAATTAGCGAATCATATGATCATATTCTAGATGATGTTGAAAAAACCGCTAAAAACGCTTCTACATTGCTTTCTAACTTAAATGAAAATCTTATAAAGAAAGCACTTCCTTATTGCGGATATAAAAATGTTGAAAATGTTCGTCAATTAGTGGATAACTATTATCAAAAAATTATTGATTTAGGCTTAGGAAAATCTGTAGGAGAATCGCTACCAGATGAAAAATTCTACGAACTCCTCGAAAAATAATTTTCTAGCCTCCGCTATTTCATTAGTTTTTATTATTTTAGTACTCGCGCTTTTAACATTTAACAATCAAGGAAGTCAAATCTATCCTTCGATTAAAGATATCTTAGAAGAATTATGGCAAAATATTAGCAATATTGACCGAATTTTGGCATTTATTTCAACTTTTGGAAGGGTAGTAATTACTCTTATAATATCGTTTGTCTTATCGTTGATATTTGCTATATTGTATTACCATTTAAAAATAAGCTATTCATTTATAAAACCATTTCTCGTAATTGCTAAAAGTGCACCTATCGTAGCAATATCAGTTTACATATACATCCTTGTTGATAGTCTTATTGCGCCATATATTATTGCCGGTCTAGTAACTTTTCCAATCATGCTAGAAGCGATGATTTCCGCAATCGATCAAGTTCCAAATGATATTGTTAATGAACTCGCACTTATAAAAAGTTCGAAAATATATAAGTTTTTTAAAGTTTATTTACCTTTAATTCAAAAATCAATTATAAGTAGTTTATTACAAACCATCGGACTAGGATTCAAAGTAATGATTATGGGCGAATATTTATGTCATACAAAAAGAAGTATTGGTGTATTAATATATAACTCATATTCATTCTTAGAAATGGATGTACTAATCGCAGTTATTATTGAAGTTGTTGTAATAGTGGTTATTGGTGAGACATTAATTAAAAAAATTGAAAAAAAATATTTTTAACGAGTTTAACACTCGTTTTTTTATTGTTTAAAATTTAAAAAAAGTCCATTTTTTTAATCAATTTTTACTAATTTTCTAATTTTATAAACATCTTAATCGACCTTTATTTTTTTAGAATAAAATATATTTTAAAAAAATTTACAAAAAGTTAGGAATTATTAAATTTCAACACTAATTAATATTAGGAGGAAATTTATATGGGAAATCAAGATTTAATTAGAAAATATCGTTTAAAAGAGCCTGAGGAGAACTTTGATATTAGAGTGGATAAAGCAATAAAAAGACAACAAACATTGCAAATAAGAGGTTTAAAAGCTCAATTAGAATGGATCAAAAGACAAATTGAATATTTAACTTTTGCCGAAAATCATGAATCATATTTCGAACTTCATCGTGGCGAAGTATATGAATTTGATTGGGGAGTTAATGTTGGCTGTGAATTTTCATCAAGGCATTATGGAGTTGTTCTAGCTTATTCCGGAAAGACTAATCCATTAGTTTTAGTATGCCCACTTAAAACTAACCGATATGGCGCGAATCCATATAGCGATGTAAATCTAGGTTATATAACAAATATAATTAGTGATTCAGAGACACTTGCGGTCGTCAATCAAATTAGAGCGTTAGATAAAGTTAGAATGTATGTTAGACCAATTATTAACGAAACAGTTTCTTCAGAAGAAGGTAAAACAAAGCTAACTAAGGAACAAATGAATTTAATTAATAATGGTATTAAAAGTATCTTTAAGCTTAACGAATAGTGGCTATAGTTATAATTTAGTAGTTATTTAGTAGTTATTAAGTTAGTTTAATCTTTAGTCTAATTGTGGAAAACCTTTATTTATCAGCATCCAATCGGAAGTTTTAAAAAAAAGCAACTTTAAAAAAGTTCCGATAAAATCTAGGTTTTTTACTATTTTAGTTAACATAATAGACATTATACGAAGTAGCCATATATTTAATTATATATCATTTAAGTGCTAAATCAATGATATTTATCAATTAAACACTAGTATTCACTCTACTTATATATAACGATCTACTTATATATTTGATCATAATAAAAAAATCCTCTTAGAGATCATTCTTTAAGAGGACAATATTTTAATTTTAATTTGAATCAAAATACTATTTTTATTTTAAATAGAAGTCATAACATTCCTTAGTTAAGGGATTAAGCATTTTAATCGACTTCATTTCTAGATACTTTTTATTTTCTAATAAAATTGTTTTAAACCCTTCTTCTATACTCTTATAACATAAAGCTATAAAATCAGATGAATCGTAATCTCTAAGAGGGTCTATTTTATCGGAGGCATATATAAGTCTTTCTAAAAGGCTCATATTTGCTCTACCAGAGCAATGATAAGCGATTGAAGCAATAATATCGCTGTCACTAATACCAAATTGATGTTTAGCAATACTTGCGCCAATGAATTGATGAAGGACTTTTAAAGGGTAATCTTTATATTGACTCCACTCCTCTACTATATATGAATAATTCAAATATATATCTTTACCTACATCATGTAATATTCCGGCGATAAATGCTGATTTTTCATCAATTTTATTAGTTTTAGCGATTCTTCTAGCTAAAAAAGCCACTGAGGCACTGTGTTGATATCGTTTAGGATCGAGCATTTGAAATATTTTATCGTATTTATAAAGATGATTATTAACGATGTATTCCAATACTTTTTCATTAACATCTATTGATTGTAACTCTCTTATACTCGTGCTTGAACATTGATAAATATCTCCATCGATAATAGTAACATGATATTTTAAGACGTTTTCTTTTCCTATCGAAGATAATTGAGCATCATTATTTCTTTTGTAAACAATGAATGTAACTAATTTAGCTAAATCATCTACTTGATGCCATTTATGAAGACTTTCTAGTTGATCTTCCCCTATTAAAAAGAAATATTCGCGTTTTTCACCATTTTTTTCATCATTTTTTAATATTTCTTTAATTGTATCTATTGTATAATGACCGCCACCAGTTAATCTAAGCTCTATATCACTATAATCGAGTTGAGGTTCGTTTTCTAACGCTAGCTTCAACATCTCTAATCGTTGAATTTCGTTGTTTTTAGCCTCTTTCCAGCGAGGATTCTTTGAAATGATAAAAACTACTTTATCACCTTTAACACGCTCTAACGCCCTTTTAGCAATAAAAATATGGCCATTATGAATCGGATCAAATGATCCACCGAATAAAATTATTCTTTCCATTTATTTTACCAAGCGAATTTTTGGGTTTTTACGATTTTTTCGATACAATACAATAATTCGACCAATCACTTGAACTACTTCCGCATTTAACTTCATAGATAAATTAATAGCTAATTCAGTTAATGGAGTCTCTACTGTTTTATGAACAGTTATTTTTATTAATTCACGTGCTTCTAAAGCTTTATCAAACATGTCAAGCGCAGTATCGCTTAATTCATTTTTTCCGATTTGATAAATTGGTTCAATCGTATTAGCAATACTTTTTAGTTGTTTTTTTTGATTTGTTGATAACATTAATACTTCTCCCCTTTTCTATTTAACTTTTTTAATAGATATTTCTACACCTTTTGGTACTAAAATAGAAATTTTAATATCACTTGATTTAAAATGAATCCATCCTAATCCAGAAATACCAATTTCATATCCACCACTTACAAGATCATATTCTTTTTGTTCAAAATCTTCTTCATTAATAAGGAACTCACTTAAAGGTTTAATTGCTCTATTCTTTATTAATGAATAAAATGTCGTATTTGCTCTTTCAAGTTTAGTTCGTTGAATTTGAACATTATTGGAGGTATAAATTGTAAAATTTGTACGTTTTCCTTTAATAAAATCAAATCTAGCCATTCCACCAAATAAAAGTGATTGTTGATCATTTATTTGATAAACACGCGATTTCATTTCTTTTTGAGGTGTTAGTTCTATAACTACTTTTCTCTCCACTTTCGAAATAAGAGATGATTCTAAAGGTAATCCTGGGGTATCATAAATATATGATTTATAATCTAAAGGTACTTCTATAACATCAATTGTAGTTCCAGGATATGGTGAAGTTGTAATCATTTTTGATGTCTCATTTGCGTAATTTTTTAATAATGTGTTAATCAAAGATGATTTGCCAACAGAAACCGCACCTACAAAATAAACGTTTCTACCTTTACGATATTCTTCCATTTGTCTTAGTAATTCATCTATATGATAATTTTTGGAGGCACTTGTTAAAATAACACCGACAACTTTTAACCCTTTTTCAGATGCTAAACGGCGAATATTTCGTTCTAACCTTTCATCTTTTAATGATTTTGGTAAAATATCACGTTTATTTGCGACAATAATAATATCTAATCCTTTAATTGCCTCATTAATTTCATCGATAAACGAAAATGAATATGTGAAGAAATCGATAACGTAAACAATTAAAGACTTTGTTCTTTTCGCACGATGAAGAATTTTTGTATAATCTCCTTTAACGTTAACTGTCTCATTTTCTTCATGATAATGTTGTAACCTAAAACAACGTCGACATAGTGAAGTATCTCTTCTTTTATAAACTTCTTCTGGAACATATCCGCTTTCATCAGGATTGTTGCATTGTAGTTCTACTCCACATCCAAAGCAATATTGTTTTTCTTCAATACTCATTTTATTACCTCCCAACTTAAAAGTTTGCCACTTCTTTTTAAATATTTTCTTAATGGACGATCTATTAAACGATTAAAACGTGTTGTCCATTGATCTTCTTTAACGATTGGTTCGGTTAAAATTGTCGTTATTTTGATTCTATTTCCACACGCCATATCTGTTAATAGCTGATCACCTATTAATACACATTTAGATGGCTCAATGTTGTTAGTTTTTAAATATTTTTTTAATTTATGAATAAATGGCTTTCTTGTACTTGAACAATATCTAACCTCGAGCTCATCAGCATAGCTTTTAACCCTTTTGCCTTTATTATTTGAAATAATAATTATTTCAATACCATTTTCTTCAAGTTCTTCCTTCCATTTACACACTCTTAAAGAAGGCTTAAATAATCGATATGAATCTAATGTATTATCTAAATCACACAAAATATATTTAATTCCCATTAATTTATAAAAATTCATTGATATTTCAAAAATATTATTCGCATGATATTTTGGAATAAATAATTGTTTCATATGTCATTCTCCCTTCTGCCTAAGATATTTTACTTTATTTTGACTACTTTTTAAATATAAATATTTAATTATTTAAATCATATTCATTTCCTCATCTTCATAAATCTATATTGGGTGAACTAAAATTGAATTTTTTAATCGAATTATTCTTTAATATTAAATATTTTGTTGGTTTTATAAAAAATAATGCTTTTCCTTTGAAGTTAAGCGAGGAAGAAGAACAAAAACTTCTCGTTAAATTATTTGATGAAAACGAACATGAAGAAGCAAGAAGAAAACTAATTGAACACAATCTTCGCTTAGTCGCACATATTGCTAAAAAATATGAATCTTATGATGAGCTAAACGAGGATCTAATATCCATTGGTACATTAGGACTCATTAAAGCAATTGACTCCTACTCGCTTTCAAAAGAGGTAAAATTAGCGACATACGCCGCAAAATGCATCGAAAATGAAATTCTTATGGCGTTACGATCATCCGCAAAATACGCTAAAAATATCTCTCTTTATGACTCGATTGGAACCGATAAGGATGGAAGCGAAATAAGTTTAATTGATGTCATTCCTTCCTTCGAGGAAGAATACTCTTCAACTTTAGAAAAAAATCAAAAAATAAATGATTTATTGAGTTATTTACAAGTTTTAGATGAACGAGAACTAGAAATTATTAGTTTAAGATATGGACTTAATAATGAAAAAGAACATACACAACGTGAAATTGCTAAAATGCATAAAATATCACGTTCATATGTCTCTAGAATCGAAAAAAGAGCCTTAACAAAATTATTACAAGAATTCAAAAAAAGACAAAAAGCATAAAATATTTGCTATAATAATTACGAGGTGAATTTTTATGGAAAACAATGTCACACCAAACACTGGAGAAAATACTGAAAATGATACTCATTGCTGCAAATACTGTGGAAATCCTTTAAATGATAATTACCGAGTTTGTCTCCATTGTGGCGCTCCAAACGAGAGCTTATATGTAACAACTAGTAATGAAAGTTATTCATCATCTACAAATGATAATAATCATTTTAGCCCTGCTCTTATCATTGGTTTAATTCTATCTATATTTAATCCTTATCTATCGCTTATTATCGGAATCTATTCTTTAACTTCTTATCTTAAAGTAAAAAAAGAAGATCGTTCTAAACAATGGAAAAGTGATTTTATATTGGCAATTATATTAATCGCTATGTCCTTGATAATGGCAATCTATGTCTTAATTGTCGCTCAAAATGAAATTGTTGAACCTGGTGAAGAAGAAGTCGCTATATTAAATCGTCTTATTTGTAAATAATATAAATTGATTTTTAATTAAAATTGAGGGATTCCCCTCTTTTTTTATATAAAAAAACTACTTAAATTAAGTAGTCTTATAATTTCTAAAATTAATTATTACTCATACCATAGGAACACAAATAATATTAATGAGTTTAATTGTATTTTTTTCTAAATTTCGGCTAAAAAAGTTAATTTTTAAATTCTTTAATGCAGATATCATTTCTCCAAATGCCAATTTTTATCTCTCCTGAAGCATAATAAAATACTCCTTGTCCACAAAAATAATCGTCTTCAAACTCACCCTCATAACGGCTTCCATCGCTAAAACGATAAATGCCTTTACCACACCGATAATTAGATTCCCAATTACCTTCATAACAATCACCATTTGCAAAAAAATATTTTCCATATCCACAACGTTTATTACTTTTAAACTCACCTTCATAACGTTCGCCATCAATATAATAAAATATTCCTTTACCATCTATTTTATTATTTTTAAATTCGCCTTCATACTTTTCTCCATTTGCAAAAAAGTAAATTCCATATCCGGATTTTTCATTATCTATCCATTCACCTTCATAACGGCAGCCAGAGTCTACATAGTAAAAGACACCTTTTCCATTTCGTCTATTATTTTCCCATTTACCAACATAATAATTGCCATTTTCATAATAATAACTGCCTTCACCATGAAAAAGATCATTTTCGAAATTTCCTTCATAACGGCTAGAATTAGATGTTTTTAATATTCCTTGACCATTACGATGCCCATTTTCCCAATTACCTTCATATATTTGACCTTTTTTATAATAATATCTACCGAATCCTGATTGTTCATCATTTTCAAAGTTTCCTATATAAATATCGCCGTTTTCATAGCAATATTTTCCAAACCCTGATTTTCTTCCTGCTTTCCAAAAACCTTTATATAATGCTCCATTTGCGTAATAATAAGCACCTTTTCCATTATATTTGCCGTCTATGAATTCACCTTCATAACGATCTCCATTATATAAATATAAAATTCCATTCCCAGATTTTAGGCCATTTTTCATATTTCCAACATATTTATTACCACTTTTATAGAAGAAAGTTCCTTTTCCTGAGATTTCATCATTATTAAATTCACCTTCATAACGACTCCCATCAGCGTAATATAATGTTCCTAAACCATTTCTAAGGTCTTGTTTCCAAGATCCTATATACTTATTACCATTATGATAATAAAAAATTCCTTCACCTTCAAAATAATTATTTACGAAATCACCTTCATAATAGTCACCAGTTTTAAAAACATACTTTCCTTTTCCATGCATTTGACCTTGACTATTAATTTCTCCATAATAAGTTGAACCATCCATTAATTCAATTTTTTTCATTTTTAAATCATCCATAGAATAATCTCCTAAAGTACTTTTCCTAGCTAGTTTAATTATAGTATAAATTATTAACGAAGAAATAATAAAAAAACCATAAGTTTCCTAATTAAAGAAAACTCATGGATTATGATTAATAAATTTTAGTTTTAATAAAGCGACCTTCGCTAGTATAGAAACCTTTTGTATTTCCACTTGAAGAAGAATTTCCTGAAGTTCCTCCATTACCGGAATTACCACTTCCACCATTTCCATCTTCTTTTATGCATTGGTCATTTTCCCAAATACCTGATTTTTTACTTCCATTTGCATAAAAATAAGTTCCACGGCCACAGAATTTACTATTTTTGAATTCACCTTCATAGCGGTCGCCATTTTTAAAATAATAAACACCTTTTCCATTGCGGCTACCATCAACCCAATCGCCTTCATAATGATCACCATTACTATAGAAATACTTTCCAAAGCCATTTTTTCTATCTTTTGACCAGTTACCTTCATAACGATCTCCACTTGTATACCAATAAGTACCTTCACCTTCAAAATTATTATCTAAGAAATAACCTTCATAACGGTCACCACTTTTAAAATAGAAAGTACCGATACCAGTTCTATTATCTTTAATCCAATCACCTTCATAACGATTTCCTGAACTAGCATAGAAATAAACGCCTCTACCCGATCTCTTATTAGCAACCCAATCGCCATCATATTTATCACCATTATTATAGTGATAAACGCCTTTTCCAGATAATTCACCTGCGAGAAAATTTCCTTCATATTTATCGCCATCATTAAATTCGAAAACACCATAACCGGTTCTCTTATCATGCTCCCAAGAACCTATATATTTGTTTCCTGATGCATAAAAATAAGTTCCTTGTCCATGGAAATCGCCTTCATAAAAATCACCTTCATAACGATCTCCACTTGCAAAAACGTATTTTCCTTTACCATGCATTTTTCCTGAACTATTTACTTCACCTTCATAATAAGACCCATCATTAAAATCAATTCTTTTTTTTCTATTAAAATTAAATAAGCCCATAATAAAATCTCCCATAAAATGTCTTGTAAGAAAATAATACCATATAATTATAAAAAAATGAACAAATTTTGTGATTTTGTCCATTTTTTCTAAAATACTATAATTTAATTTATCAAAACATGTATATATCTTTTTTTAAATACTAATAAACTACTAATTTTATACTAAATTACAACTTTTATTAATTTTTATTAGTCTCCCATGTCATCGAAAATTGAAATTTGCTCATATCCTGGAACATCTTTATTTGTGTCTTTAACCTCAGCGACTGCTTTTAAAGGAGGTTCTTCGACTTCAAAATTTTCTCCAACATAAAGGGCTTCATAATTATATACCCCAATAATTTCATGTCCTCCATCTAAACCAATAGATTCTTTCATTCGTTTATCAGATGGAACAGGTCTAAAATCATTGACCGGAATTTCAAGAACTGTTTTATCATCTAAAACCGCAAATATGGTAAATGGTTCAGGTGATTTAACAACTCTTTTTACATAAATAAGGTTATGTGGATTAGAAACAAAGCATTTAAAAACAGATTGAATTCTTCCTAACCTATTCGTTACATTTAACGAATTATAGTCAAACGCTCTTAAAGCTCCCTCTTTAGTTAATAAAACTAATTTTGTTAATTTATTCGCACTATTATAGGCAAATAAATGAGACATATGCATGTTCTTAGTTGAAGAAACAGCTTTTACTCCTGAAGCTTTAACACCTAACGGAGTAATATCATTTTCATTAAATAATGAAGCATTACCTTCTCTTGTTAAAACAAGTAAATCACTATTTCCGTTTGTTACAGCAACATCGACAAGTCGATCATCTTTCAACAATCTCATACATGAAACTGGCTTGCTATATCTTTGTAAAACAAAATCTTTTAATAAACTTCGCTTTATTTGACCATTTTGAGATAAAGTTACTACATATACTCCATCTTTAAATGAAGAGACTACTAAAGCTTTGATAATTTTTTCATCTCCGCCGATAGAAACATTTAAATTAACATGTTTTCCTTCATCTTTCCATTTTGTATCACTTATTTCATGAACTGGAATAAAGGCATAATTACCAAAATCAGTAAATAAAAGTAAATAATCGGTTGTTAATGCCTTAGTAATAGCAACAAGAATATCACCAGTTTTTAATCCCGGCATTGCTCCATCACTTGCTTTATGTGATTTTAGTGAGGAACGTTTAATATATCCATCGCGAGTTACCGCAATCATAACTTCTTCTTTGGCAATTAAATCCCGTTTATCAATTGTTACTGGCTCTTCTTTATCTTCGATAACTGTTTTTCTAGGTGTGCCATAACGACGAGAAATTTCTTTTAAATCGCGAATAATAACTCGATCTAACTTCTTTTCTTCATTGATAATTTCTTCAAGTTCTTTAATATCATTTTCTAAAGTTTCTTTTTCTTTTACAAATATAGAAATATCCGTATTTGATAACTTATATAATTGCATCGTTACAATCGCTTCAGTTTGAGGTTCACTAAAACCATATGATTCTTGCAATTTCTTTTTAGCATCAGCCTTATCTTGGCTTTTGCGGATTAATTTAACAATTTCATCAACAATTGAAATAGCTTTAATTAAACCATCAACAATATGAAGACGGGATTGGAATTTTTCTAAATCAAATTTACTTCTTCTTAATATGACTTCTTTTTGATGATTAACATAGGCATCAAGATAGGAAATCAAGCTTAATGTACGTGGTCGATTATCAACAATTGCAACCATATTCGCGGTATAACTTGTTAATAAATCAGTCTTGTTCATCAAATAAGTTAATATGAGCTTTGCATTTGCTTCTTTTCTTAAATCGATAGCAATTCTTAGTCCTTCTCTATCGGATTCATCACGAACTTCAACTATACCATCAATTACCTTGTTATAACGAATCAAGTCTATTTGATGCACTATTTGTTGCTTAATTTTGCCATATGGAATTTCCGTAACAATAATTTGTGGATATCCATTTTCTTCAGTTATATAAGCTTTGGAAGCAACTTCAATTTTACCTTTACCGGTTTCATATATTGCTCTTAATCCTTCTGATTTATATATAATGCCTCCAGTTGGAAAATCTGGGCCATTAAAAACAGTTAATAAATCATCTAAAGAACAATTTGGATGTTGAATTCGATATATGGTTGCATCAATTACTTCAGTTAAGTTATGTGGTGGAATATCCGTAGCAACCGCAACTGCGATACCTTCTGTTCCATTTACTAACAAGTTTGGAAATCTTGCTGGTAAAACAACCGGTTCAAGTTGAGTATCATCGAATGTCAATTGCATGTCAACTGTGTTTTTATCTAAATCACGAATCAATTCATCACTTATTTCACTTAATCGAGCTTCAGTATAACGGTAAGCCGCAGGTGAATCACCATCAATAGAACCATTATTACCTTGGAAATCCACTAAAGGAACTCTAACTTTCCAATCTTGAGACATTCTTGCTAATGCATTATAAATAGAGCTATCACCATGAGGGTGAAATTTACCCATAACCGCACCAACTGTATGAGCGCATTTTCTAGTTGGTCTTGAAGAAGTGTTTTTATCCAAATACATTGCATAAATAATTCTTCTTTGAACTGGTTTTAAACCATCCCTAACATCAGGAATCGCACGATCTTGAATAACATATTTTGCATATATAGAAAAACGATCACCCATTATTTCTTCTAATGGTTCTTCGTTTATCTTTTCGACAATTTCTACTGGAGTTATTTTTTTCTTTGCCATTATTTTCTTTCCTCCATAAAGCTATCATTGACAGTAAAATCAATATTTTCTTCAATCCATTGTTTTCTTAAACTAGAATCTTTTCCCATTAAAATACCGATTCTTTTTTCAACGAGTAAAGGATCTTCAATTCCAACTTTTATAAGTGTTCTTGTGCTCGGATTCATTGTGGTATCCCACAATTGCTCTGCATTCATTTCACCTAAACCTTTATAACGAGAAATTTGATATCCAGGACCGATCTTTTTCTTAGCTTTTTCTAAATCATCATCATTCCATGCATATTCAAAAACTTCATGTTTCTTATCTTTCCACTTATACACCTTATAAAGAGGTGGAACAGCCACGAATATCTTGCCATTTGTAACAAGAGAACGCATATAATGATAGAAAAAAGTCAAAAGTAATGTTTGAATATGAGCACCATCGGTATCAGCATCGGTCATGATAATAATTTTTCCATATTTCGAATCATCTAATTCAAAATTTGCTCCAACACCCGCGCCAATGGTATTAATTAAAGTCGCAAATTCTTCATTTTTCATCATTTTTTCCATTGTTACGGTATCTGTATTAAGAGGTTTACCTCTTAGTGGTAAAATAGCTTGATGTAAACGATCTCGACCTGTTCTTGCAGTTCCTCCTGCGGAATCTCCTTCGACAATAAATAATTCATTGTGTTTATAATCTTTTGATTGTGCCGGAGTTAATTTATCAGAAAGAATCATTTCTTGTTTTGGCTTTTTGCTATTTCTTGCTTCTTCTTTAGCTTTTCTAGCAGCCATACGAGCATTTAAAGAATCAATGCACTTTTTAATTAAAACAACAGCAAATTCTCTATTCTCTTCTAAATAATAACTCAATTGTTGATATATATAATTTTCAACAACTGGTTTTGCTTCAGGTGTACCTAATTTTCCTTTTGTTTGACCTTCAAATTCTAGTTTATTTTCAGGAACTTTTAAAGAAATAATCGCGGTTAATCCTTCTCTAATATCCGAACCTTCAAGTTTTGTTTTGCCTCTTAATAAGCTGTTCTTTTCAGCAAAATCATTAACAGCGCGAGTAAAACCAGAACGGAATCCTGTTTCATGTGTACCGCCTTCTTTTGTTCTAAGGTTATTAACATAGGAATAAATTGTTTCATTATAATCTTGCTTACAATATTGAAAAGCTAATTCAACTTTTATATCAAGAGAATTATCTTCAAATGACACAATAGGACACATTGGATCTTTGTTTTGATTCAATAAACGAATGTATTCTGACATACCATCTTGATAATGGAATTTTTCTTCAAGATTTGCGCGTTCATCAACAAGAATAAAAGCCACATTTTTAAGCAAAAATGCCGATTCTTGAAGATGATTATAAATAACATCCCATTTAAATTCAGTAGTACTAAAAATTGATGCATCTGGTAAAAATCTTACTAATGTACCATGACGATTAGTTTTTCCTAATATTTCTGCTGGAACGACTAAATGACCACCATGTTCATAACGAGCGTGAGTAATAACTCCATTTCGATATACTGTAACATCTAAAAATTCACTTAATGCGTTAACAACAGCGGCCCCTACACCATGTAGTCCACCTGCTGATTGATAAGCTCCTCCGCCAAATTTGCCACCAGCATGAAGAGTCGCATAAATTAATTCCAAGCCACTTTTATTAACCTTCTTATTCATTTCTGTTGGAGCACCACGTCCCTCATCTAGAACGCTAATAGAGCCATCTTTATGAATTGTAACTTTAATTTCATTACCATACCCTGCCATCGCTTCATCAATTGCGTTATCAACAATTTCCCATACTAAATGGTGAAGTCCTGTAGAATTAGTTGATCCTATATACATTCCCGGTCTTTTTCTAACTGCTTCTAATCCTTCTAAAACGCTTAAGTCATTCGCGCTATAAGTTGCAGTTTTTTTTATATCCGACATACTATCCCTCATTTCAAATTAAATATTTAAACATAGTTAACGTATATTTTTAATAAAAATCCGCAAATAATTATAACAAATAATTATGGAAAAAAGAATAAAATTATTGTAAACTTAATTCTTGTTAGAAAGGAGAGGTTTTACTTGGGAATACTACTCTTAATCATTATTCTTATTGTCGGATATATAATAGGGTCTATACCTACTTCAATTATCATTTCAAAAAAAGTAAAAAACATCGATATTCGTGAATATGGTTCCCATAATGCTGGAGGAACAAATGTCGGTCGAGTCTTAGGAAAAAAATATGGCGCTATTGTAATTTTACTTGATATGTTAAAGACTATTATCCCTGTTTGGACAGTATATTTATTATTAACTTATACTCCACTAAACAATCACTTGCTTAGCAATGAAGTCTCATTTTATATATATCCACTCGCGCTAATTATTTCTATTGGACATTGTTATCCCCTCTTTGCTTCATTTAAAGGTGGTAAAGCTGTTTCTACATGTGCAGGAACAATTTTAGCATTTTCACTTCCAATAACTTTATTTGCGGCACTATGTTATCTCATAATTTTAAAAATAAAAAAACATGTTAGTTTATCCTCTATAATTTGTTCAGTTATCTTATTTATTTTATCTTTCTTGGTTTTAGTTCCAGGAATTAATAATTGGATATTATATCCTCCACTCAATCCTCACTTCATGTTAATTATTATTATGTTTCTTGAATCATTTCTTCTTATTGTTCGTCATTCATCAAACATTCAACGTCTATTAAATGGTACAGAAAGTAAAATTAAATGGATGAAATAAATCAAAGTTGTTTTTTAGTAAATAATTAGTATTTATATAGTAATACGAATGAATTTGTTTAAAACTTGTTCATTCGTTTTTTACGATTGCTTCATATAATGAAAAAAGGAACGATTTCTCATTCCCAATTTATTGATTTTTCTTCATACTATTCATGATTGCCCGAATTTGAGCTTCTGATGGCTTACGTCCCATTTGTTGAAACATAACCCGAATCATTTTCTCGTTAATCGGTGGATTCTTTTCAAGTTCCTTTTTAAAGAATTTTCTTGAAAGAACAAATCCAATAATTGCCCCGACTATTAAAATACCAATTAAAGTAAATATGTACGCGGCTGTTCCCATTGAAACTTCTGATAAAATAATCATAATATCACCTCTGCAGTAAATATATTTTATAATAAATCGATTTTAAATACAATAAAAAATAACGAACTAGCAACCTTTAAAAGTGAGCGTTTTTTTATTTTTTAAGCAAATTTCAACAAAAAACTTATGAGTTTAACCCATAAGTTAAGATTTTATCTAAATGAAACGGTAACATTAATATCCGAATTTAAGAAATCTTGTACATAATATATAATTTGAGCGACTTCTAATTTTGTTTTTGTTTCGCTTATTGTTAATACATACGCTGAACTATCTTCATACAATTCCACAAATGCACTTGGATAACCAGCATCAATAATGATATCTCGAATTGCTTTTTCATTTTCCATTGTTCCTTGTATTTTAGCAATAGTTTCTAAAGCAATTACTTTTTCAGAATTAGAATATTCACTTGATGAAACAATTTGATATTGTTCTTCAATAATTTCATTATAATTTTCTTCTTGCTCAAGCAATATCGTTTCAAAATATGGATCGCTTGCTTCGGTAACAAGATCAATTACTGGTTCTGTTTTTTCAGAAGCATTCCCGGGCATTAATACATAATAAATTGATAAAACTAATACAAGCGAAAACATTGATAAGAAAGCCACTAACTGTCGATTCATAATCATTCTCCTCCTACAATACGATAATATGCTACTACCTATCAAATAAGAACGATTATATTTTAAAATATTCTTTATGTTTTAATTTGTCGTTTAAAGTATATAATTAATAAATAAAAAAAGTGCTATAAAGCACTCTTATTTTACTTATTAAGCACGGCCATCATATTCGCCATTATCGGTACGAACTAAGATGACTTCACCTTCAGCAATAAATAATGGAACACGAACTCTTAATCCGGTTTCAGTAACTGCTTCTTTCATTGCTTTATTTACTGTATCACCTCTAACAGCTGGTTCACATTCAGTAACTTGTAAAGCAACACTTGTTGGTAAAGAAACACCCATAATTTCATCACCATAGAAAACGATTTGAACTTCTTCGTTTCCTTTTAAGAATTTTGATTCCCATTCTAAGCGTTCTTTGCTAATTTCAATTTGATCATAGGTGTCATTGTCCATGAAAACTAAAGCATCACCTGAATCATAAAGATATTGCATTTTCTTTTTGTCTAAACGAATTACTTCAACTTTATCGCCACCGATAAATGATAATTCTAAAACTGCACCAGTACGAAGATTTTTCGCTTTAACTTTAACTTTCATTTTTGCCATTGCTGTTTTATTTAAGGCAATATCTAAACAGTTATAAACATTACCTTCATATTCAAAGTTATTTCCTGGTCTTAATTCTGTAATATTAATCATATAAAATCTCTCCTTTAAATCATCTTAATTATTCTAGCAAATTTTCGTACAATATGGAATAAAAAAATGTTCTAAAAGTAATAATTATGGTAAAAAATAACGATAATTCTCCAATAAAAGTCATTTTTATATAGTTATAACCCACTATTTTTAAGAACAAATTTATTAAAATGAGAATTATAATCATCATTATTAATTGATAAGATAATTTAGAAATAATGGTTTTATTAAATAAAATAATTACTCCAAATAAGAAAAAGGCAATAAAAGTTCCTAAAAAAGCATAAATCCAACGATATATTAAATCTAATTTGATTAAAAACAAATTAATAAAAGATAATGGTGAAAAATTAAAGTAGTACAAAAACTCAATGAGTAATATAAATAAAACCGATAAGAATAAAGATGATGATGCTACTCTTTTTATATTCATAATTTCACCCAAAAATATTTTAGGTAAAATAATAAATTTTATTCAAAATAAGGATTGTACTTTATTTCATCTTCCAAATATGTTGTTGGTCCATGTCCTGGAAAAACTTTCATATTTCCTTCTTTTTCATATAATTTTTTAAGTTTTGAAAGCGAAGAAAAAATTAAACGCCTGTTACCACTAAAAAGATCATATCGTCCAATTCCTCTTTTAAACAATGTATCTCCGCTAAAAAGTGCGGGAATTGATTTCAAATAATAACAAACGCTTCCTTTTGTATGAAATGGAGTGTGAATTACTTGTATTTTTATATCATCAACTATTAATTCATCATCTAGATAATTAATATCTTCCTTTAATTCATATTTATCATTAAATAAAGTCGAACAATTTTTATATTGATTACAAACTATTTCTTCCTCTTCATAATGAATATAAATTGGGCATTTAAAATAATTATGAAGTTTGCTTACTCCCATTATATGATCATAATGACCATGAGTTAACAATATTGCTTTTAAAACAATCTCATTTTCATTTAAATAAGATATTAATTTCTCACTGTTAACTAAAGGATCGATAATAATCGCCGTCTTCTTACCCAAAATTAAATAAGAATTACTAAATATTTCATTGCCATTAAATACTTTTATTTCCATAAAATATTTCCTATAAATAAAAAAATAAGGTAAAACCCTTATTTCTTTTCTTTATGTACGGTTTTTTTGTTGCACTTTGGACAATATTTTTTAATTTCCATACGTTCTGGATGATTTCTTTTATTTTTAGTTCCAATGTAGTTTTCCATTCCACATTCTGTGCAACGGAAGATGATGTTATCACGCATATTTGTACACCTCCGAATTTCATTCGCTATAACATATTAGCACAACAAAAGAATTATTTCTATATAATTTTTTAAAAATTTCAAGTAGAACGCTATTTTTTAATTTTAACAGTTAAAAAATTTCTTTTATTTCAATAATTAATGAATTAAAAACTAAAAAATGATATATTTTTCTTTGGTGATTATCATGAAAAAAAGAACATTGACCCGTCAAATTAAAATTGGTAATTTGACATTAGGTGGTCAAAATAAAGTTATTATTCAATCAATGTGCAATATAAAGACCTCTAATATCGATGATGTAGTTAATCAAATTTTAGAATTAGAAAAAATAGGTGTCGAATTAATTCGAGTCTCGATTATGGACAAAGAAGATGCTTTCGCAATTAAGGAAATCAAAAAGCATATTCACATTCCCCTCGTTGCTGACATTCATTTCGACTATCATCTAGCTTTGCTCGCAATTGAAAACGGAATTGATAAAATTAGAATAAATCCTGGAAATATTGGTAATATCGATTCTGTTAAAGCGGTTGTGGATAAATGTAAAGAGCATCATATTCCTATCCGCATTGGAGTTAATTCTGGTTCTTTGGATTCTCAATTTGCAAATAGTTCCTCAAAGGTTAAAGCTGAACAACTTGTATCCTCAGCAAAAAAACATATTGAAATTCTAGAATCATTAGGTTTTTATGACATTGTGTTATCTTTAAAAGGTAGTAATGTTCTTGAAACAATCGAAGCCTATCGTCTTGCATCATCAATGTTTGACTATCCTCTTCACTTAGGAATTACCGAAGCGGGAACTAAAGAAATTGGAATAGTTCGTTCTGTAGCCGGTCTGTCCCCATTATTAGAGGAAGGTATCGGTGATACAATTAGAATTTCTTTAACCGCTGATCCTAAAGAAGAAGTAATAACTTGCAAACGTTTATTGCACGATTTAGGACTATATCCTAATTATCCTACATTAATATCTTGTCCTACTTGTGGAAGAACAAACGTTAATTTATTCGAAATTGCAAGTAAAGTTGAAAGTTATCTAGAAACAATAAATTCACCAATTACAGTCGCTATTATGGGTTGCGTTGTAAATGGACCTGGAGAAGCTAAACACGCCGATATCGGTGTCGCCGGAGGAAATAACTACTGGGTATTATTTAAAAAAGGACAAATAATAAACCGATACTCTAAAAATGAAATCTTAGAAGTACTTTATAAAGAAATACAGTCATTAATTAAATAGTTTTTCATATTATAAATATGAGGAACTTATATGATACCAAACTCGCTTATATCTTATTATATCGATCGATTAACTTTGGAAGATGGTTTAGCATTAGCTAAAAAGAATGGTGTTATATTTTCATTAGAAGAAGGTCAAATCATTCTCAATTTTATAAAAAAGAATAAACATTTAATTTCTTTAAAAAATAGAGCCATTTTAGAAGAAAAAATAAAAAAAGTAGTGGAACCCACTACTTACATGAAAATCGATTATTTACTTAAAAAATATCTTGGTTAATCTTGAATAAATTTGCCATTTCTTAGCATTTCAATCTCCTTTTTATAAGGAGATTTTTCATTTATAAAAGGAGTTTCAAGAATTAAAGGAATTTCATTTAATAAATCGCAAGAAAACCATTTTTCTAAAATTTGAAAACCTATTGTACCATATCCAATATTTTCATGCCGATCCTTATGACTTCCAATTTTATTTTTGCTGTCGTTTAAATGTACGCACAATAAGTAATTTAGCCCAATTATTTCATCAAATTCCCTTAAAACTTGATATGGATTACTTATATTTATCCCAGAATCATTTAAATGACAAGTATCTAAACATACTCCAATTAAATCTTTGCGATTAACGCCATCAATTATTTTCTTAATCTCTTGAAAATTTCGGCCAACTTCACTACCCTTGCCCGCCATAGTTTCTAAAGCAATTTTAACATTGTAATTTGAATTATCTAGAACAACATTTAAAGATTTAATTAAAGTCTCAATTCCTTCCTCTAAAGTTCCTTTTACATAGCTTCCTGGATGAAGAACGATCGTGTTAATTCCCATTGCGTTTGTTCTTTCTAACTCAATTGATAAAATTTTAATGCTCGTTTGTACTTTTTCTTGATCAAGCGGATTAGCTAAATTAATAATATATGGAGCGTGAACAACAAATTTCGATATATCTAAACCTCTAACATTCGCTAAAGATATTGCCTCATTGATTTTTAATTCATCTAAAGGTACACGATAAGCATTTTGAGGTGCTCCGGTATAAAGCATTAATGTCGTAGCGTTATTAAAAATTGTTTCATTAATCGAATCAAGATAATAATTTGGTGCTTTCATCGATACATGACTACCAATATATTTACCCATTATTTCTACCTTCTTTAGCCTCTTTTTTATATCTTTCGACTCTTTGACGACGAATATCCTCTTTTATGATTTTTCTTTTATGTCTTTTTTTAGCTTTATCAACCGCAATTTTAACTTTCTTTTTATAACCCGGTTTTACTTTTTTTGACTTTGTTTTTGAAATCGCAATTTTAATTTCTTTCTCTAATTCAGAATCTTTCTTTTTAGCTTTTTTCTTTTTAGAAATTAAAGATTCTTCCTCTTTTATAATTTGATTTTTAAAAGATAAAAATTTTAATTCAACGCCGGCAGTTTGTAGTCGTTTAACGCTATCAACGCTGTCTTGATTATAAAATGTATAACAATTTCCTTTTTGATCATAACGACCAGTTCTTCCAGCACGATGAAAATAAAAAGCTAAATCTTTCGGTAAATCAAGATTAATAATATCACTTACACCAGTAATATCTAAGCCTCTTGCTGCCATATCGCTACAAATAACAATTTGGAAATCATGATTCAAAATTCTTCTCATCATTTGTTTTCTTTCTCGAGAAGTTAAATCGCCATGAAGAACTCCCACATTTAAGTTTTTACTTAATAATGCTTGATAAACTTCATCAACTTTAGCCTTTGTGGATGAAAAAACCAAACATAAATAAGGATTAATAACTTTAATAAAATCGATAAGCGTTGTAATTTCATTTTGATGCTTTATATCAACTACATAATGAGTAACTCGATTTGGAGTGGATGATTTATTTGCAAGCAAGAATCGATGCTCTGGCTTGACATATTTTGCTAAAAAAGGAATAAAATTCTCCTTAATTGTCGCGCTAAAAACATAAATTGAAGAATCTTTTAAACGACTAATAATATCATCAATTGTGTCTAAAAAACCTAATTCAGTTAACATATCCGCTTCATCTAAAACAACTTCTTTTGCGGTCATTGCGTTTATTGCACCTTCATTGAATGAAAGATCATGAAGTCTTCCCGGTGTCGCAATTATAATATGTGGAATAGTTTTTAATTTTCCAATAACACGGTTTTTATCATCACCTGATGAAAGTAATCTAACTCTTAAAAGGGGAAATTTTTCATGAAATTCTTTTAAAAAGTTATAAGTTTGTGAAGCAAGCTCCCTAGTAGGAGAAAAAATAATAGCTTGTACTTCATCTTTTTCAAAATCAATTTTTTCGATAATAGGAATTAAAAATGCATGCGTTTTTCCTGAACCAGTTTCAGAAGTAGCAAGCAAAGACTCACCTCGTAAAGCGCATGGAATAACAACTTCTTGAATCGGTGTTGGATTTTTATATCCTAACGATTCTAAAGCATCAATCATTGTTGTGGACAAAGAAAAACTTTTAAAAGAACTCATAAAATCACCTCGTTTGAAAAGCAATTAATTTTACCATAATAGCAAAAAAAAGACCACATATATAAATTTTAGACATATACATATATAGAGGTGAAATAAATGAATCAATTTTTTTATAATCCTTATATGAATAATCGCTACAATCAATATCGAAATCATTTTGTTCAAAATCCATATCTACAAAGCCCTGTTCCATTTTCTATTCCAAAAGGCAATTTTTATCGTTCTTCTGTGACTAGTACTATAGGAAATATAAGTTCAAAAGCAACCCTTTCTAAAGTTCTATCCGGAACAGAAAACATCATTGCGACAGTCAATCAAGTCATTCCTCTTTATCAACAGGTTAAGCCTTTATTTTCAAATTCGAAGATAATTAAAGGAGTTGCTACAAAGTTATTTCCTTTCACAAATAGAGAGACAAAAACATTTAATAACACTGAAGTTGTTGATGATGTTGAAATTGTTGATAAAAGCAAATATAAAGCAAATAAAGTTGACACTGAGGAACAAAAAGAACCAAATAAACCATTTTTTGGATAATTATGCTAAAATAATACCGGTGATTGTAAATGAAGGTTAAACTTATTAAACCATATGGTTTCTGTATGGGAGTAATTGACGCGATTAAAATTGCAAAAGAAGCAAAAGAAAAATATACTACTAAAAATGTAACAATTTTAGGTATGCTCGTACACAACCAAGATGTTACTGATGAATTAAATACATGTGGAATTAAAACCATATATGATGATACTAAATCTTTAAGTGAATTATTAAAACAAATTGACGATGGTATCGTTATATTTACCGCGCATGGACACGATAAAGAACTTGAAAAACAAGCCACCAAACAAGGTTTGACTTTTATTGATGCAACTTGTAAATATGTCACATATAATCATAGAAATATTTTAAGAGCCATTCAAGAAGGATATGAAGTAATTTATATTGGAAAAGAAGGTCATTTAGAAACCATTTCAACTCTTTCGCTAAATAATAATATATGTCTTTATGATGTCAAAAAAGGACTTCAAAAAGCACCTAAATCATCTAAAATCAAAGTGTTTAATCAAACTACTTTATCACTTCTGGACATTAAAGAAATTTATAAATATTTAGAAGCACATTATAATATCGAAATTGGTGATGAAATTTGTAACGCGACTAGATTAAGACAAGAGTTACTATTAAAAGAAACAAGGAATTATGATTTAATAATTGTTATTGGTGATAATAAATCTAACAACACTTTATCTTTACTTAATATATCAAAACGAAAGTATCCTAATTCACTTGTTATACGCGTAAGTAATCTTCTTGAATTAAAGGAACATAAGCTAAATAATATAAGTTCTGCATTAATAATAACAGGCACATCCACTCCATTATCATCAGCAGATGAAATAATTAAATATCTTAATAATATGTGATTATACTTAAAAGTTGAAAAGCTTACAGATAAGCTCATTAAACTTCACAACTAATTCTTTTGGAGTGTGCATTCTATTATCACTTACTCATCAAATAATATTAACCCAAAAATTATTTAAATAAAATTAGCAAGAATCAACTTTAAAAATTAAAAAGTCATAACAAGGCAAGTTAATCAAATACATAATAATCTAATAAAACTAATAAAAACTAGCGGAATTTAGTATTTCAAATAACTCATTTTTCAGCCTAACATTCTACTTAATAGATCAGACGAAAAGCGAATCCACAATTAAGCAGATTCACTAAATACTATATAGTGATAATTAAATGTCAAAAGTCCATTAGCTTTTTCATATTTTTTTATTATTAAGAAAATAATTTAACTAATATAGAAATAAGTAAAACTATACCATTAATTAGTAATAATAAATATAAGAATCTTTTATCATGATAATAACTAACTTTAACATGTTTACATTTTCTTCTTATCAGATGTACCATAATGATTGATGGATTATTAATAGATAGTAGTTGTTTATAATCTTTATCAAATAACACCAATTGTGATGGTTTGGTGTTAAATTTAGTTAAATCACCATAATCATATGTAATACCCTTTATTTCATCATAATTTATTTCCTTATTTTGTGTTTTAGTTTTAACAACTAAACATTCAGCATTTACATAGTATTTTGTTTTAATAAATATTTGTGCAATAAAAGAAATTATAATTAGAATAACATTTATTATTAATATAAAA
>CAZDEE010000002.1:0-11953 GCA_964504595.1 uncultured Staphylococcaceae bacterium
CTTTTTCTAATTTATGTCTACTTTTTTTACTATTGCATTTATAAAATTACCCTTGAAGGTATCCCAGCACGACTATCAAAAAAAGCTAGCATTCTTTCATTTACATATTGTGGTTCTATGCTTTCTATTGTTGTAACTTGCTTTATATATAAAAGATCTTCTACATTTAATTTTGACGAAATACAAAGTTTTCCCTCTTCAAACCATATTAAATTGCTATCAAATAATTTATGATGATTTTCACATAACCATATTCCATTATCAGCATCAACAGCGAGTTTAAATTTTTCTTCAAACTTTAAATCGTCTCTTTTTCTAATAGAGGCGACAGGATATATATGTGCTGCTTGAATTATTCTATCTATTTTACAGTCACATAAAACACATTTCTTTTCACCACCAAATTTATGTAGCAAATTATATATAAATTGCGGACTCCTTAATTTATCTTTAACAGAATCACTAGTATCATTATCAAATTGATATGAATCATCTAATACTTCTATAGCGGTGTTACCCTTTTGTTTTGAATAATTTATAATTGCATTTTTATCTTGTTCACTTAATTGAGTTGAATCATTATCAATAATTTGGAATAATTTTACAGGTTTGTCCGTTATTGCAGAAATAGCAAAGCATAGTAAAGTAGTCTCTTTCTGATTTGCTCCAAATGTCTTACCGTATATATGATAATATTCTCCTTCGTCTGTTATATAGGTAGATTGATTCCCAGAATTAGCTTCTCTTAAATAGTTACGCGAACTTATCATATCTTTAACTGTAGAAAATTCTATTAATTGTGTATGTTCTAAACCATAATCGGCATTAATAAATTTAATTCCTATTGTTTTCATTACTCTATAAAAAAATATCATATAATTTGTTTCATTATTCCCGTCAAAAGGTAAAAAATAAAACCAAAAATTACACTTTTTCTTTTGAATTTTTTCTTCATTTAAATAAATCGACAAGGCTGTCGGTATACTTTGCACTTGATAGTTACGACCTTTAACTTTTCCTGTTTGTGAAAGATTAATATACTCTTTACTACTATATGTTTCTAAAATAATTAATCTGCCCTTATTTCTTTCTTCAATCCATTCGATTTCATAGTCAGTTGTTTTTAATAATCTTAAACATATATCATCTAATATATCCTTAGTTAAAAACTGGTCATATGTCGGAGATTTATCTTGAGCTCCTAATCTATTAATTCTGAATATTGGTTTCATAAATAATTAACACCTCCTCACGACCTCTTACATTTATCTTTTCTATCACAGGATTATTATCTTTTATCCATGCTTTTAAAAGTTCATTTTCTAAGCCTTTGTATTCTAAAATATTTGATATGACTAATTTACAATTTTTTGATAATAGCTTATTAAAAAAATCAATTAATTTAGTTTCTTCATCTTTATTCCAACCCTTAAATCCTCTTTTACCATCATTATAAGAACCTAATGTAATTAAGTATGGTGGATCAAAATATACTACAGCATCATCTATAATATCATATAACTCTTCATAACTATTTGAAAAAAATTCAACATTCATTTCTTTAATTTTTCTTGAAAAAGAAATAATTTTTTCTCTAATTGATTCATTATAACCACTCTCACCAATAGGATTATTAAATTCTAATTGAGAGTTAAATCTTAATTGTTGTTGAAATCCATATAACAGTAAAGTGTACAAATATATAGTATAATTCTTATAAAATCGAAATTCCTTATTATAATCTTTTCTAAATTTTATATAATTTGTCTTATTTTGTTTTTCTAATGAATATTTTTTTATCAATTTATCAATATTATCTAGAATTACTTTTGTATCGTTATCTTTAAACATGCAAATCAAATCTTTAACAATATGATTTAAATCATTATATATAATTCTCTCAAATCCATAACAATTAATACCAACATTGAAACCGCCACCCATTATATCAATAAAATTTGATTTACCAGTTAAATGTGGTCTAATATGATTTATAACATTAGTTTTTCCGCCCATATAATTTAAAGGGCAACAGTAAGATACTTGATTAATTTCTTTCTTTTCTCCATAAAATAGATATTCATAATGTTCCTTAGATGTATTTGTTTTATAATTTCTATATTTTTTATAAGGTATCTCTATACATTCGATTGTATTTAAAATACAATGTCGTTTTAAAACATTCAAAATAAACTCTTTACTCATTAAACCATCACTACTGTAAGATAAAACTATATATTTAGCTTTAGTTTTAGCTATAGTATTTTCAAATTCAATATGTACAGTATTATTTATAGACCATGATTGATAAATCCATGACATATCTCTTGTACCTGTAATACCTTTTAAGATTGGATTATCATATCTAATTAATGTTTCTAAGATATGATATTGAACAGAGTATTTATTTTTTGTATAGGGAGGATCTAAATATAAAATATCACAATCTATATCACTAATAATTTGTGATAAATTTTCAGTATATCGCTTAACATTAACATCGTTATTGTTTTTTTCTAAACGTAAAAATACGATATTTTTAATCGCTCTTGGATCCCATTTTTTTAAATATGCACCATATACTCCAGCAATATTTGCAACTTTTGATACAGACTCTAATAAGCAAGCTAATAAATAATTGTATTCATCTTCATTTATTTGCTTATTTAAAAACCATTCTTCAATAGTAATTCTAAAAAAGTCAATTCTCCCTGCATTATAATCCGAAAAATACATTCTGTTACCTTTAGATGGTGCATAGTTATCATAAAAAAATCCTTCTTTTATTTCTTTTGTCTCATTAAAATATTTAAAAGGATCAAATCCTAATTTTAAAAAATTACATTTCGAAGATATCAAACTACCATAACTAAACGTCGAAGCTAATAACAAATTATCATTAATTATAATATTATTATAAATTACAGATAATTTTCTAGAAACTGCGCCTGTTCCACAAAACGCGTCAAACAAAATTAAATCTTTGTTTAAAATTTTTTTCTTTTCTAATATTTCTTCTATTCTATCAACTAAAGAATCTTTATTACCTAAATATCTCATAAATTCACCTTTGCTATGTTTTATACTAGTAACATTGGTAGTGATTATTTAGTATCAATTTGTATGAATATTTTTACTAAACAATATTTGAGAAAAAATGGCGAATTTATGAAGAAAATCAGCAAAATTATAGGAATTTTGAGGAAAATATGGTATACTATTAAGAAATAAACATTGGTGTCAAAACGTATACATTTCTATATCGTTTTGACTTTTTTTATTATCTTATTACTTGATAAAATCACCTTTTTATTGATATATACTTACGGAGGTGATTTTTTTATGATATATGCATATATACGTGTATCTACAAAACAACAACGAATTGATAGACAATATGAAGAAATTAAGGAAATGAATATAGATGATAAATATATCTATATTGATAAAGAATCAGGAAAGGACTTTATTAGAACAAATTATCAAAAGTTACTTAAAAAATTAAAAAAAGACGACCTATTAATCGTTAAATCAATAGATCGTCTTGGTAGAAATTATCAAATGATATTAGAGGAATGGTCAAGAATTACTAAAACCATAGGTGCTGATATTAAAGTACTTGATATGCCGTTACTTGATACTAGAATTGAAGGTAAAAACTTAGTTGGCAAATTTATTAGTGATATAGTACTTCAAGTGCTAAGTTTTGTTGCTGAAAATGAAAGAACAAACATTAAACAACGTCAAGCTGAAGGTATAAGAATAGCAAAAGAAAAAGGTGTAAAGTTTGGTAGACCAAAAGCCGTCTTACCACCTAACACCAATGAAATATTAGATAAATATATTAATAAAGAAATAAACAATATTGCAGCTGCTAAATTAATAGGAATATCAAGAGGAACATTCTTTAGATTGGTTAAAGAAAGGAAATCGTTAAATTTTAAGCATAATCGTTAAATTGTTATTAGCTTTTACTATAATTAAGAAAATTTTTAAAGTACTATTTTCTCTCAAAATTAAAATAAAAGTTCGAGTCTACCTTAACGGTGAGAGTCGAACCCTTAGAAAATAAAAAAATCCTGATACTTTTATTGTATCAAGATTAGTATTCTTTAATGGTGGAGCTGACGAGGATCGAACTCGCTACCTCATCGTTGCGAACGATGCGCTCTCCCAGGTGAGCTACAGCCCCTTGCTGCCTATTAATAGTAGTTTAAAAAAACATTTTTGTCAATGAAAAAAAGCTTGGATTTTCACCAAGCTATTCGTTATTGTTATCTTTGTTCTCAATCTCAAAGCCTTCTACTTTTTCAATCTTTTGAAATTGATTATCAATCTTTTGTACAGAACTATCTAATTTACTTCTTTCAGTCTCAAGGCGACGTACAATGTCAGATAATTTATTCCAATCAATCATGAAAGTTTTAAATTTTTTATTTAAGTCATTAATTTGTTTTATTATACCTGTAATATTCTTATTACGTTCAACTTGTAATCTAACTAAATTAACTGTTGCTAAAATAGGTTGTAATGTTGAAGGTGATGTTAAGATTACATTCTTTTCTCTAGCGTAAGCAACAATATTATCAAGTTCTGCATTAATATAACCAAATATTGCATCACTTGGGATAAATAATAAAGCATAATCTGCGGTTACATTATTAATGATGTATTTTCTAGCAACATCAGTTATATGTTTTCTAACAGCACTAGCAAATCCTTTTTTACATTCTTCACGTTCTTCTTTAGTTTCTGATTCAATGATTCCTTTATAATTTGCAAATGGGAATTTTGAATCGATACATAAGAGCTTGTTTGGCTCTGGAAGAAAGATAACAGCATCAGGTCTATCGTTTTCATCATAGTTTTTTATAGGATATTGGAAAGAATATAATCCTGATTTAGCGTCACCAAAGATGCTATATATAATTCTTTCAAGAGTAAATTCACCAAATTTACCTCGATTCTGATTGTTTTCTAAAACATTTTTTAATGATACTACTTCAGAAGATAATAACTCCATATTGTTTTTAGCTTGATTAATAAGCGCGAGTTGATCCATTAAATCTTTATACGCACTAGAAGTGCTTTCAAATCCACCTTCAATAGATTTAGTAACTTGACCTTGAATTTCTTTTATTCTGTTGTTCATAGTTTCATCTAGTTGATTAAACTTTGATGTTAATCTATCGGTAATAGATCTTTCAAATTCCTCTAAGCCATGACGATTTCGATCGTTTTGTTCAAAAAATTCAGTTTTTAGCAAACTAATTTGTTCACTCATTATTTGATTTGTAGTAATTTGGAGTTCTTTTAAAATACTATCAATTTTTAATTTTATTTCAGTATTTCCAGCGATTTGTTTTTCTAATAAAGAATCATCTTTTTCTTTAATAATCTCAATTTTGTTCTTTTTAATTAGTAAGAATATTAAAATACCAGTATTAATTATTCCGAGGGCTAAAACTACATATATCACGTTATCACTCCTTTGCTAGATTGTAAAAATCAAGTTTATTTTTAATTAAGAAAAATTAATTTTTAACTAATTGTTGTAATCATTAATAATATTGTATTATCATTCTAAAGCATTTATGATAAAATAATTAATGTAAAAAAGCCACCACAATGATGGCTATGTGTTCGATAAAATCTAATTTGAACTCGTAATGTAAAATTAGGTTTTACTAATTTATCGTAACACATCAAGAGGGATAATACAATATGGTAAAGAAAATTTTACTAGGTCTTGACATCGGTACTAATTCGGTAGGATGGTGTGTAACCGATGAAAATTATCAAATTATTAAAAAGCAAGGCAAGTCTTTATGGGGCGTTAGAATGTTTGGTGAAGCACTTGATGCAAGTGAAAGAAGAGCATTTAGAACCAACAGAAGAAGACTTCATCGTAGAAATGAAAGGATTTCACTTTTAAAAGATATATTTAGTGAACCTATGTCTCAGATTGATGGCTCATTCTTTTATCGTTTAGAAAATGCAATGTTGCACGATGATGATAAAAAAGAACCATTTAAGTACACGCTTTTTAATGATTTAGAATTTAATGATAGCGGGTATTATAAAAAGTATCCAACTATATATCATTTGAGAAAACATCTTATTGATTCTGATGAAAAAGAAGATTTAAGATTAATTTATCTTGCACTTCACCATATGATTAAGTATCGTGGACATTTTCTTAATGAAGGTGAAGAATTTAAAGGTACAAATGAAAATGATTTAGAAAAAGATTTAACTTTATTAAATAAAAAAATAAGTGAATTAGATTTTGAAGATTTTATCATTGATCAACTTCATTTTGATAACGATTCTTTAGTGTTGTTAATGGAAGTATTTAATAAAACACGTGGTAAATTGGCTTTGAAAGAAGAGTTTAATAAAATATTAAATCCAAATAAAAACGATTTTTTAAAAAAGGTTATAATTCCGCTTATTTTAGGATTTGAAGTAAATGTTACGGATATAAAGTTATTAAATAAAGATGAACTTGAAAAAACTGAAATAAAAAAATTATGTGCAAGAAACGAAACTTTTGATGATAATATTGAAGAATTAAAATCTATATTTGATTCTTATTCAGTAATTTTTGATTTATTTATTATTTGTAAAAAGATATATCAATTCTTTTTACTTTCGAAGCTTCTTGGAAAGAATCAATATATTTCTGATGCGATGATTGCTCAATATAATAAACATAAAACTGAATTAAAAAAACTTAAGTTATATGTTAAAGAAAACTGCCCTAATGAATATGGAAGACTTTTTAGAAAACCAAAAAAAGATGAAATTAATTATTCCGCTTATGTTGGATCATATATCAATAATAATGAACAAATGAGATTTAAGCATGGGGATAAGGAACAGTTTTATAAATTTGTTAAGAAAATTCTTAATTTAGATAAAATTAAAAAAGTTGATGATATTGTTGATGATTATTTAAAAGAAGTCTATCTAGAAATTGAAAATGATTCATATTTATCATTTATAAATTCCACAAGTAATGGCGTTTTCCCATATCAATTAAATTTACTTGAAATGGAAATTATATTAGATAAACAATCGAAGCATTATTCGTTTTTGAACGAAACTGATGATGAAGGATATATAACAAAGGATAAAATAAAATCTTTGTTAACTTTTAAAATTCCTTATTATGTTGGTCCTTTAGCAAAACCAACACCAAATAATCATTCTTGGATTGTTAGAAAAGAAGAAGGAAAAATTACTCCATGGAATTTTGAGGCAAAAGTTGATAAAGATTCTTCTGCAAAGCAATTTATTGAACGGATGCTCACAAAGTGTACTTATCTTCATAATTGTTATTGTTTACCTGCTAATTCCATTATTTTTTCTTATTATAATGTTTTATCTTTTTTAAATAAGATTCATATCAATGGTGCACCTATAGATTATGAAACAAAAATAGATTTAATAAAAACAGTCTTCTTAGAAAAAAGGAAGGTATCAATTAAAGATATAAAGAATTATTTCTATTTAAAAGATAAGAACATACTCATTTCAACATCACAAGGAAAAACTCTTGAAGCTTTAACATGCAATATGGCATCATATGTTGATTTTGTTAGAATTTTTGGTAAAGAGTATGTTGAAAATAATATCGATTTAATTGAAAAAATAATAAGAGATATTGTTATTTTTGAGGATAAAAAGATATTAGAAAAACGTTTATCTAGTGAATATCATTTAGATAGTGAAAAGATTAAACAAATTAAAGGATTAAATTATAAAAATTATGGTCGTCTTTCTAACGAATTATTAACAAAAATAATTTCATATGATGAAAATGGCGAAGTTAATGGTTCTATTCTTTCTATTATGCAAAAGAGTAATCAAAATTTAATGGAAATAATTAATGACGAAAGATATAACTTTAATGAATTAATATCAGAATATAATAAAAAAGATGAAATTGTTTTATCACCAGAAGAATATATTGAGAACTTATATGTTTCTCCTGGAATGAAAAGGCCATTAATTCAAGCTTATAAAATTATTGTAGAAATTGAAAAAATAATAGGAAAACCAATTGATGAGTTCTATGTTGAATGTACTAGATCTAATGAACAAAAGAAAGAGCGAACAAAATCAAGATATGAACGATTAAAGGAAATGTATCAAAATGCAGAAGCAATTTTAAAAGATGATATAACTTATAAAAAACTCCACAAGGAGTTGTTAAGCATCACAGATACTAACTGTTTCCAAAGTGATAAGTATTATCTTTACTTTACTCAAATGGGAAAATGTATGTATACTGGAGAACCAATTAATCTTGAAGATTTATTTGATACTAGTAAATATGATATTGATCATATTATTCCTCAAGCTATGATTAAAGATGATTCTATAAATAATCGTGTATTAGTTAAAAGTGACGCTAATAGGGCTAAAAAGGATCAATATCCTATACCTCAATCAATACTATGGAAAGGTGATTATCATAGGGCATATGCTTTTTATAATACACTAAAAAAATCCGGATTAATAACAGAAGAAAAATATAACAGATTAGTAAAAAGAGAATTGACTGAATCAGAATTAGCGGCATTTGTTAATCGTCAATTAGTTTATACAAATCAAGCTGTAAAGGGTTTAGTGGAAGTATTGAAACAATATAGATTCAATGATGATAATATGCCAAAAATTGTTTATTCAAAAGGTGAAAATGTATCTTCTTTTAGAAAATTATTTGATTTACCAAAATCTAGAACAGCAAATAATTTCCATCACGCTCATGATGCTTATTTAAATATTGTTGTTGGAAGAATTATTGATTTATATTTTAGTCCATATAGACAAAATCATACAACTTTAAAAAGGATTCATTCAGATGGATTTACAACTAATCAAAGCAATATCTTTAAAAAAGATATGGTTGTTCAAAAATCAGGATATGTTTTATGGGAAAAAGAAAAGATTGTAAAATTAGTAAATCATTATCTCTATGAAACATTTGATATATTAACTACTACAAGAGCTTTTGTTGGAAGAGAGAAAAAAAGAAAAGGATCTGATGGCTCAAATTTATTTAGAAAAATAACCATATATCCCGCAAAAGATGGCGCCAATGTACCTGTAAAATCTAGTTATCCTTTATGCCAAGCTGATAAATATGGCGGATTAGCTGGCTATAGTTTTAGCTTTTACTCTCTTATTAAAGTTAATGGTAATTATATTTTAGAAGCTATTCCAGAAGTGTTTAAAAATAATATTTCAAAATATCTTGATGATACATTTTATTCTGATTATGATATTGAAATAACGCAGTTAAAAATCAATACGGTAGTTATAAGTGAAAATAAAAAATATTGTATAACTGGTAAAACAGGTAATCAGTATGTATTAATGAACTTATACGAACGTTTTTTTAATAAATCGCAAATAACGTTGATTCATTTAATAGATAAGGCAATGGAAAAAATAGCTAAATTAAAAGATTTAAGTTATTCAGAAAATGATGAAGAAATTCAAAATATGGGCTTTATTTATGAAAATGATAAATTAGTTATTTCACCAGCAAAAAATGAAAGAATTAAAGAATTATTCATTACAAATGGGCAATTAGTTGATTTTTATAATGACTTTATTAAAATGCTTAAAAAGCCCGTATATTCTTATAGTGCTTCTTTAAATATTACTAAAGTTTTAGAAGATTCATATGAAAAATTCTTAAATTATAATATTTTAGGTAAAATAAAAATAATTTCTAATTTACTTCTTTTCTTGAAATGTAATCAACGAGCTTCAATTGATTTATCTCTTTTAGGTGGAAGTAAAAATATGGGTACAATATATTTATCTAATAAAATAAAAAATTGTAAAATAATTGCTGAATCAATCACAGGATTTTATACTAAGATATTAAAGGAAATCAAATAATGGCGTTTCGTACTGTTATAGTTAAGAATAGATGTAAATTAGAATACTCATTAAATTATTTAATTTGTCGAGGAGATGAAGAAAAACGGATTCTCCTTGACGAAATTGAGTTTTTAATTATTCAAAATACTGGTGTTTCTATTACATGTGCCCTTTTATCCGCGCTTGTAGAAAAGAAAATTAAAGTTATTTTTTGTGATGCAAAATCAAATCCTCAATCTGAACTTGTTCCTTATTTTAATAATTATTCAAATTATAAAAAAATCAAACAGCAGATTGCTTTTAGTGATGAATGTAAGAATAAAATTTGGTCAATTATTATTGCTAAAAAAGTATATAACCAATCTCGAGTTTTAAAATCTGTTAATAATGATAATTATCAAAAATTAGATCAATATATAAATGAAATAGAAATTGGTGATATTACTAATAGAGAAGGACATGCTGCAAAAGTTTATTTTAATTCTTTATTTGGCAATTCATTTTCACGAGGTGATGATTTTAATCCAATTAATAAGTATTTGAATTACGGATACTCTATTATTGCATCCGCTATAAATAGAGAAATAAAATTATTAGGATATTTAACTGAATTAGGTATTCATCATATTGGTGAAACAAATCCTTTTAATTTATCTTATGATTTTATAGAGCCTTTACGTCCTTTAATTGATATACAGGTAGTAAAGAATAGAGTAAATGATGATAATTATAAGGATTTCTTTATAAAATTACTTTCAAGTCAAGTTATTGTTAATGGTAATAATATGTTTTTAGACAACGCAATTCATTTATATATACAATCTTTGTTTTCTGCATTAATAAAAGAAAAGGAAGATGAAATAGTTTTTATAGATTATGAGTTATAGATATATGAGATTAGTATTGTTTTTTGATTTGCCGGTTGAAACATCTGCAAATCGACGTGATTATAGAAAATTTGTTAAAGAAATTAAAAAAATAGGTTTTTATATGTTACAAGAATCTGTTTATATTAAATTGGGTGTCGATGCTCGTGCTGCAGATTCTGCAATTGTGAAAGTCAAAAAAAATTTACCTCACGAAGGAAATATTTCGGTATTAACTATTACAGAAAAACAATTTGCAGAAATAAAAGTATTGTTAGGTGATATGAAAAAAGATGTTGTTGATAGTGATGAGAGGATTATTGAATTATGAAGATGTTGACAATACGAGGAATTGAAAAGCAATTTATTTTAAATCCTGGTCAATTGTATAATATAAATATTGAAAATATAAATTATTACAATAAATTAGTGAAATCATTATTTATATCTGATACAGAAATGTTTATTTATTATAGTAATAATGATTGTATAGATTTTAATAAGGAAACTTTATTTATTAATGATCTTTATACAGCTTCTCCGAATAATAAAAAGTTATTAAATGCACTTTATAAAAAGATTAATTCAAATTTACCTTTATCTATATCTAACGATGATTTAGTAAAGATTAATAATTCTATTTTAGAAATTATGGGGAAAATAGAGCTTGATATTAACCTTGATGTTGAATATGATACAGAATTAGAATTAATATCTCTTTTATCTCTTTATAATTTTTCATTTAAAGAGGATTGTAATTCAAATATTTCTAAACTGATTACATATATAAAGGCTAATTTAGAAATTAAAAACATATCATTGATTATTTCTCTTAATTTATTACCATTATTTAATAGTAATGAACTTGAATTATTAAAAAAAGAGCTTGAATTATTAGGATTATCATTAATTAATATTAATTTATGCTCAAATGAAAAGAATAATTTAGTTGAATATATTACTATAGATAATGATTTATGTCAGTTTTAGTGTTAGAATAAAAGAGACCTAATTAGCAGGAGATGGTAAATCTCTAAAAGCTCTCAAGCCTGTGAATATCAATTATTTATATTTATATTTGAGGTTTGAGAGTAATGTAAAATTAGGTAATTCTCTTACTTGAGCATCGGTTATTTTTTTGTCTTGCTGTTTGAGAGTAATGTAAAATTAGGTAATTCTCTTAC
>CAZDEE010000002.1:12053-126599 GCA_964504595.1 uncultured Staphylococcaceae bacterium
TGTTTGAGAGTAATGTAAAATTAGGTAATTCTCTTACATTTATCTTCTATTGAATTAATTACTTTGCGTTTGAGAGTAATGTAAAATTAGGTAATTCTCTTACTAATAGCTTCATTTGTCATTGAGATTGCCAGTTTGAGAGTAATGTAAAATTAGGTAATTCTTTCATAATGAATGTATTTGAAGTTTTTAATTTGTTTGAGAAAAAAAGATAAAGCATTAAGACTAAATTATGCTTTAATTGAATATTAAAAGGTAAAAAGGGTAAAAAGTTCTATCTTTTTACCCTTTTAACTTATTTCATTGCGACAACTTCCATTCCAGAAGCGATTTCAACCATTTCAGAAACAGTTAATGATATTGAATATATATTATAACTTACACCATTATACTCATAAGATAAGTAATAGCCATTTACATATCCAACTGTGCCTGCAACATCAACCATAGAGCCATTTACATTAACATAGTTTATTTCTTCATATGGTTCAATTATTTGTTGAATAATAGTGAAAGATTTATCGCCCTCATATGTTAAAATATGTACTTCTTTTCCTTCAACCATAGTCTCTGTTTCTTCTTTTAAAATTGAAGATACATCTGCGCCAGAAGGATAAAGAGGTAAATCTTCTTGTGTTGCCATTGTGGAATTAGATAGATTCTTTCTAGCTTCTTCCATATTCGCGTTTACATCGAAGAAATTGTCACTAAATGTTGGTTCAAAATCGACTTTAGTAAATACAACCTTGGCCACAACGACGCTACTATCGTCGTAAATATTGACCCATAATGGCTTTAAATCTTCACTAAACTTCATATCTTGCTTAGTCCATGAAGGTGAATTTTCATAATTTGGTTTATGGCTAATTAAATATCCATCTTCCATTTTTTTAATTTCATGATTACCATCAAATACATTTAGCATTGATTGATATAAATATGGTTTAGGACTATTTAAAGGCCAATCACCTTTAAATGTATAAACTTGATTTAGTAATGGTGTTAGCATAAATACACCTTTATCATTACGAATAATAATTTGTTCTTGATTAGTATTTTTATTAAGTAAACTTACTCTAAAATAATTATTATTGTCTTTTAGTAAATAATCAGTGGTAACAAAATAACTTCTTGTTTCATCATTAGATTCAATATCCATAGATGATTCCATATGATAAGAAGTTAGATTTTCCTTCCTTTCATTTACAGAAGTTGAAATATCATTTGAAGAGAAAAATAATTTCCAACCCGCTAAAACGAGAACTGCAACAACCAAAAGTCCAACGATGGCTTTTTTAAAAATTCTTTTCATCATTATTCACCTCAGTAATATCTATGAATTAAATATCTAAAATATGTATGCATAATTTATTAATTTTTGGAACATACTACAAATGAACATACAAGGAGGTTTTTAAGAATGAATATTTTGCAAAAAATTGCTTTAGTTTTTACAATCGTTGGAGGTCTTAACTGGGGGCTTGTTGGTCTTTTTGATTTCAACCTAGTTACGGCAATTTTTGGAGTCGGTTCAGTCATGACAACAATTGTATATGTAGTAATTGCAATTGCCGCAATAATTAATATTTTAATTCTATTTATGTATATTGGTGAAAATGAATCATATGATATTTATCATCATCATCATACAACTAGACATGAATATAAATAAAATTTAATTATCTTAATTTCCCCTTAACAGGGGATTTTTTTGTTTAATAAGTGTTTTAAGGATAATTAGCAATAAAAAATGATTGCTTGAAATTAATAATCATTAAAGCAATCATTTATAATTAATATAATATTTTAAATTTGATTTAATTTTGAAACTTGAGCTACAACTTTTTCTAATTCATGTTCTTCAAAAGGGGGAACATTGCGATTTTCTAATTCATAAATCAGTTTTTTTAATTCTGATGCTTTACAAATGAAAACGGAATCAGAACGTAAACCTACACAAGTGCATAATGAATCATCGTTATAAACAACAATGTTGATAAGCATCTCTTTATCAATTCCGGTTATATTAGAAAAATGATCCATTCTTCTTTGATTGACTCTTAAAGGATTTTTAATTCCTTGAGATGAGTTGGAATTACCATAGAATTGCCATATTTCATCTCGATTAGATCCTATAACATCCCCATTATATGATTTATCATTAATTAGATAAAAATATTTATTTCCAAATAAGACATGATCAAATTTTGCGTATGCATCTGATGAAATCTTTAAAACGAGATTTTGTAAAAGCAAATAATCATTATCATGGGCGATTTTATATACTTTTTTTCCCATGTAATAACGGAAATGTCGACGTTTAAATACACTTCTAATAATTGGAAAAAAATATAAAACAATAACAGTAACAATTGAGGTTAGTAAAATAGCAATTGTAATAATACGAATCATATTAAGCAATTTCTAAAGCAACTTCCATCATTGCTTTAAATCCGGTTTGTCTTTCTTCAACAGTTGCTTTACCTTCTTTAATGAAATGATCAGAAACTGTTAATAAACATAATGCTTTTTTACCTAATCTTGCCGCGGTGCAATATAATGCATAAGATTCCATTTCGACCGCTAGAACACCAAGTGAAGCCCATTTTTTCCATGTATCAGGATCGATATCATAGAAAATATCCGCACTGAAGATATTTCCAGCATGAACAGGAATATTCTTTTCTTTAGCAACGTTATAAGCTTTCATTGCTAATTCAAAATCACCAATCGCACTATAGGAGCCATTTAGTTTAAATTGATTTCCCCAATTACTATCCGTGCATGCTCCAATACCGACGATAATATCAAATAAATTTATATTTTCTTGATATGCTCCGCATGAACCGATACGAATAATAGTTTCGACATCATATTCTGTATAAAGTTCATAACAATAAATACCGATTGAAGGCATTCCCATTCCTGAAGCCATAACTGATACTTCTTTGCCTTTATATGTACCTGTATAACCTAAAATATTTCTTACAGAAGTTACTAAGCGAGGATTTTCTAAAAAATTCTCCGCAATAAACTTAGCCCGAAGTGGATCTCCTGGCATTAAAACAACTTTCGCAAAATCGCCTTTTTTGGCGTTAATATGTGGTGTAGCCATTTCTTTCCTCCTACAATAATAAAAACTCTTTCTTTTTTTTAGTTTATCATATTAATGATAATTCTAACAAGAAAGAGAGGAAAAATTAAGCGTTTTAGGCTACTTTTTCTTACCAATACTTAATAAATTACTATCTTTATAAGTTTTAATTTTTTCTTTTTGTAAATACTGTCTATATTTTGCAGAATCTAATATTCTTTCTATTAGTTCTTTAAAGCTCATTCCTTTATCTTCAAATAAATAAAATGCTAAAGAACCAGGAATGGAGTTTATTTCATTTAGATATAGTTTATTATGCTTGGTATCAAAAAGAAAATCGAATCTAACTACACCATAACAAGATAAAACATTAAATGCTTTTAAAGCAAATTCAGTAATATTTCTTTCTAATTCTTTACTTATATTTGCCGGTATTTCTTTAGTGTTTAAAGAAGAAAACTCTTCATATTTATCTTTAAAAGTTAGTATCTTATCATTATGATTTACTTCTTCTATTGAAGACACAAAAGTTTCTCTTTCATCCCCTATTATGGCAATATTATATTCTTTTAAAGATGTAATACATTCTTCGATTAATACTTCATTATCTAAATTAAATAAAGTTATTAAATTATTATTTAAATCATCGATATTTTGACATTTATAAACTCCAATGGATGAACCTAAATGAAGAGGCTTAATAATTAATGGGAAAGGCATATCTTTAATAGTGTCAAGAATATCAAAATGGGTTTTTATATAAGTATTTTGATCTATTTTTATTCCTTTAGTAACAGGAATATTATTTTCTTTTAATACTAATTTAGTTAAGTATTTATTTTGAATAATTGCCGAAGATTCCACTCCACAATAGCTAACAGGTACTTTTAAAATATCAAAGAACGCACCTAGTGTTCCATCTTCCATTCCGGCTCCATGAACACATAATAGAACTTCATCTATTTTTTCTTTTAAAAGACCTTTAACAAAATATGTTTGATTATTAATTCGCTTAAAAAATCCCTTTTTAAAGCCTTTTAATGCTTGATAATTCTCTTTTTTATTTAAAGCTTTTCCATAATAAAAACATCCATTTCTACTTAAATAGACAAATAATAATGGTTTTTTATTATTTATAAATTCTTCCTTAACTAAAAAAGCGGTCACAATGGAAATATCATGTTCGCATGTGTCACCACCAAAAACAATAACAGTTTTTTTCATTAATCTCCTCCTAATCGAAGATTGTATCTTTATTCTTAACAGCGGTTAAGAAAGCATCCATTACCTCTTTATAAAGCTTATTTGATAATGGAGGTAACTTATCTACAGGAAAGAAACCAACATCACTTGTTTCATGACAATGTTCTTGAACAAAAGATATTAATCTTCCTTCAAATACAATGACAAATTCACTTAATTTAGAACTAGAATATTCACTAACATCCTTAATTCCGAGTAATCTAACTATTTCAACGTCCGCGCCAGCCTCTTGTAAGCACTCTTTTTTTGCGCCTTCAGAAGGAGTGTCATATAAATCAATCCAACCTCCAGGAAGCGACCACAAACCATTTTTTGCTTCTTGAACCATTAATAATTCATGCTTTTCATTAAAAATGATAGTTCTAACAGAAAGATTAGGAGTTGGATAAATATTTCTTTCAAAATATAAAGGTCTTTCAAAACTCATATTAGTAAAGTTTTCGATTGCCTCCATTGTTGTTTTTCTTATTTCTTCATAGTTTTCTAAAGCATAAGGATCTTTAGAATATAATAGTCCAATTCTTGAAATACTATGTATTTTTAATAATATTTGTAAATAATTTTCTTTGCTTTTCATATAAATCACCTGCAACCATTATATGCTATTTTAAAAAGGTTTTAAATGTATCATTTGCAATCAATAAGACATTAATATTTCTTTTTTTAGTTAATTCATAACCTTTAGCAAAGTTACTAACGACTATTATTTTATCTTTGTCACCATGATTATCTTTATATCCATCAAGAAGAGGATGATTTAATGAGGAAGAAACAATAATTACAAAATCAAGATTAGTTAATTCCTTTCCTAATTGATAGTTAATATTATAATAATCATGGCCTAATTCAATAACACCGGGAGTAATAATAGCTTTTTTACCTTCAAAACATAATATGGTTTGAATTCCTTCTTTAATTCCATCATAGTTTCCGTTATAAGCATCATCAATAATTATCATATTATTGATTGCTTTTTTCTCTAAGCGATGTTTTTCACCTTTTAAATTAGGTAAAATTTTTATAATTTCTTCTTCGTTATAATTTAGTAAAAAAGCGATTTTGATAACTAAAGATAAAGAAGAAAGCGTAAATAATCCATATAAAGGTATTTGTATTTGTTTATCTTTATAAGTCACTAATAATCCATCTTTGTTTCTTTTAAATGAGGAAAAATATTGATTCATTGAGTAAGCGTTATATTTAGTTAAGATTTCTTTTTTTGAAGATAAATAATCGTTATCTAAACAAAAATATCCTATTTTACTAGAGGATAACAGCTTTAATTTTTCATTAAAAATATTATCTTTATTTTTAAATGTTGCTAAATGCATAGAACCAATAGAAGTTAGTATTCCAATATCAGGAGTAAATAGAGTTAGCAGTTTATCCATTCCTTTTATAGAATCTACACCCGCTTCAAGGATGATAATTTCATCATAATCTTCGACTTCATTGTTTATAAACTTGGTTAGTCCCATTAAAGTATTGACTGAACCTTTGGTCGCTTTAACTTTATATTTATAGCTTAGGACTTGAGTTAAATAATATTTTAATGATGTTTTACCATAGCTACCGGTAATTGCGATTATGATACGATTTTGATTTTTGTTTAATTTATTTTTTGCGGCTTTAATATATTTTTTTCTAATTATTATTTCAAAAATATATTCTATTTTATTGCTTATAATTAAAGTTATAAAACTTAAGATAGGAATGAATAATAAAATGTATTTTAATAATTTAAATGGCAAGGTGAAAATATATAAAGAGAAGAAAATACTAGCTATAAAAACTGATATACTTCTTCTTGTGAACTTAAACTTTGGTGAAGGAAAATAGAAATAATGAATTAATAAAAAGAAAAAAGAAAGGAAAAAAGATAGATAGCAATTACTAAAAATAGATATCGATATTAATAAGAGAAAAATAAATAGGCTAATTATTCCATATTTGCTTTTATATATTTGATATAAGTTTTTGGATAGTCTTTTATTATCGTAATATTGCAATATTAAAATGCTTTCTATTTTAAATAAATATAAAATCATCAGTAAAAATATTAATAGTTTAATTATGATTTCCATAAGTATCCTCGATTAATTTTTGAATTAGTAAAACGTGCCTTTTATAAGCAAAATGGTTTCCTTCAACTTCATATATTTTAATGTTAGGATATTTATCACTTAATTTCTTAATTTTTTTATTTGGAACTTCATAATCATCTTTACCGATTATAATGCTGATTTTATTTGTTAAATATTTTAATTCATTATCAAAGTATGTATTAACCATTTTAAGGAATGTCTTTTTTAGATAATAGCTATATATTTGATTATCATTGCTTCCTTTTAAAAATGAAGGAATGTGGGAAATTATTTGCTTTTTTACTAATTTTTTGCATATTTTATACATTTTTATTTTTAAATATCTTTTTAATGAAAATGGTGGTTTTAATATTGAAGGGGCAAGAAGAATTAAGGGTGTTTCTTTAATTCTTAAAGTATAAGAAATAGCGATTTTACCTCCACAAGAATGACCGATGATTAAAGAAGGAGCAATATTTTCTTGGTTTAAAATTTTATTAAGATATTCAAGAATACTTTCTATTTTATAAGCTTTAGAAAAAGTAAAAGAAGAAGAAAATGGCAAATCAATTAAGATATAATTATATTTATCTTTTATTTCTAAAGCGATATTTAATAACGACTCTTTTCTTTGTCCCCATCCGTGTAAAAAAAGAATCCAATAGTTTTCCTCATTAACTTTGTTAATAAGATAGTTTTTCATTATATCACCATATTATTTATATGTTTTAAATGATATAAAAATAAATAAAAAAAGGAAGATTTACTCTTCCTTAATGGTTTCTCCAATTTCTGGTTTTAATAATTCAACAAGTTTTGATTTAATATTGCTTGCAAAACACTTTTCAAGTCGACCTTTTTGATAAACATGTATCGATCCAGTTTCTTCAGAGACAGTAATTGAAATGCAATCATGGCCTTCGGTGATACCTAATGCGGCACGATGACGGGAACCTAAATATCCCGGCATGGCTTTATTAGAAACGGAAACGGAATCGAAAATAACTCCAGCACGAATAATTTGACCTTCTCTAATTATTGTTGCGCCATCATGAAGTGGGGTCCCTTTATAGAAAATAGTTCTTAATAATTCATTTGTGGCTTGCGCTTTAAGGTCAGACCATCTAGAGAAATTATCGGTAGTAATTCGATCTTCTCTTTCGATACATATTAAAGCTCCACATTTTTCATAAGACATAGCGATTATTGCATTAGCTAATTCATCACATAATTCATAGGAGCTACTTTTTTCAACGTTATTTTTTTTGATATTGAAAATTCCAGAAATATGGAATTCATCACGTAGTACACTTCTAATTTCATTTCCGGTTAAAATGACAATAACCATTGTTACGATTATTAAGGCAACTAAAGAAATTAATGTACATTTATCAAAGCCACAAGTTATTGAGGCTAATATTAAGCAGAATAAAAAAGAATATGTGAATTTAATAATATTTGATTTAATAAATTTAAAAATAAAAATTGCTAAGGATATAACAACTAAAATCGAAATTATATAATCGACAATGAATAATGGATTTTGAAAGTTACTTCCTATATCAGAAAAATCGTTTGTTAAAGTAGATAAAAAATTTAACATGGTACTACACCTACTTTCTTATTAGTATAAGTCTACTTAAAATGGTAAACCTACATATATATCTTTTATCAAAATAATCATTTAAATTAATCTAGCAAAAAAAGGTAATGCATCACAAAAAGAGATGTCATTGCACCTATAATTATTACATAATTATTCAAATTTTGAAAATAAAATATTAATTTTTCTTAATTTTTTTGTTATTTTTTTATAATTTGCCTATTAAAAGATAATTAATAATCCTAAAATGAACAATATCGCGGTTAATGAGGCAGAAATTGTTCCCATTAATAATTGCTTGTCAGAAAAATGAGATACTGATATTGAAGCAAAGCAACCGGTTATAGCCATGACAACCATTCCTAATCCTAGGTCATTTGAAATGATATTATTATTTTTTAAAATAAAAAATATAACTGCGAGTAATGTAAAAAACAAAGAACAGAAAAAAGCAATTTTTTTAATGTTTTTGGTTTTAATTTCTTTGTTTTCTTTTATTGCGTGAAGGGCGTGATGATAATATTCAAATTCATTTTGATCGACATCTTTAAATGAGGAAGAAATTATTAATTTACCTTTTACATCATTTAATGCTCCGGTTTTAAATTGAATAACAAGCATATTTTTTTCTTTTTTTCCTTCTTCGTTAAAGATTTCATACGCACCTAGAGAAGTAAAACCGAATTTTGAAAAATATTCTTTTTCTCCATAAACGAATATGTGCTTATATCCTAAAAATTTAGCTTCATTGATAACGGCTTTAAGTAAGGTCTTGCCAACGCCTTTTCTTTGATAATCTTCATGAACAACAATAGGTCTTAATAATAATGTTGGTATTTCTTCTTTTTCATTTTTTATTACAGCATTACTTAAAGTGACAAAGCCAATAATTTTACCTAATTCTTCTGCAACAAAAGTTAATTCTTTATTAAAATCTTTTGTTCCCCGTAATTTACAAATTTTATAGTGTTCATAACATGGAGCATCATCATTAGTTTTTAAAACTTTATATATAAGACGCTCGACTTCAAGATGATCTTTTTTTGTTTCTTTTCTAATACTAAACATTGGCGGTCTCCTTTGTTTTCTTTTTAAAAAATTTAATACTATCTAAATTAGTTACTAGCATGTAAGTTCCTAAAGCAATTGCTAAAAGTGAAATCCATTGTGATGTTGAAAGAAGGAAAATTCCTCTTATTTCATCGCCTCTAAAGAATTCGATAATGAATCTCCATAATCCGTAGATTATAAAATATAATCCGCTTTGTAAATATGGTTTTTTATTTTTAAAAGAATAATTGATAATTAATAGAAAAATAAACAGTAAAAATAAAAATATAGCTTCATATAATTGAACCGGTATTACATAAACATTTTCTTCTAAAAATGGAAAATGAACCCCGTGATTTTCATTGGTAACTTTTCCATAACAACATCCCGCTAAAAAACAGCCAATTCTTCCAAATGCGTGCCCTAATGGTATTGTAGGAATGCAAAGTTCAATAAAAGTGTTAACGGGTAATTTATATATTTTCAAATATAAAAGGCCCATCATGATTCCACCGATAACTCCTCCATAAAAAACTAATCCGCCTTCACTCCATAGAAATTTATAAATGTCATTAAAACTTTTTACATCGCCTAATCTGGTAATAAAATAAAGTATTCTTGCGCCAACTAAAGAACCGAATAAGACAAATATTGCTAAAAAGCAAATATCTTGCCATGATGCTTTATCCTCTTTTCGATAATGATTTTTAATTAGGATAACTAGCAATGATAAAATGATTCCAATAAACATCATTAATGTATATGAATCTATTTCTAAACCAAATAATTTTAAAGTAGGTTGCATTTCTAATTCCTCCTAATAAAAATAGAATATCATTAATTTGGCTTTTTTTCTACAAAACCAAGTTGGCGTTTTATTTTTTATAAAAAAATCTTGATATTTGAATCTATCAAGATTGTTGTTTTTGTTTGAAATAAATATGTGTAGAAATGATCAGTATTATTTTTCTTGATTTTCAATTGATTTTAGATAATCATTTTCTAATTCATGTTGTACTTCTTCAGCGCATTTTATTTGATCATTTAAATTCCATTTTCCAATATTTTTTCCATCTTTTAAAAACATGGATCCACATTGATGGAAATAGAATTCAATATTTCTTTCTTTTGCTTCTAGATATAAGCTTTTTACCCATTCATATTTTATCGGTCTAACATCTTTTGCAGGGGCCATTTCACCGCCGACATTGACACATTTTATTAATCCAGTGTCTAAATATTTTCCTAAAGATATTGGACCTATTAAAGGTGAACAAAACACTTCACGATGTTTTACGGGAGCTTCTAAAAATGCCTTTAATCTTTTATCGGCGTATTCTTGATTTTCAATAGAAATTGAAATATGAACATGCTCCCATCCATCTCCCCAATCGTATGGAACGCAATCTTTAATTCTTTCTGGTCTTTTTGTAGTTAAAACAAAAATGCAGTCTTTTCTTCTTCTAATAAAATTCCAGCATTCCCATCTCCATGCATCTGCTTCTTCGATAAAAAAGTCAGAGGAAAAGCATAGTTTAACTAAAGAATTTCGAGGACAATCTTTGTCTTTAAGTTCAAAAGTTGTTTTTCCTTTTGCGATGATTGTTGTATCTCTACCATATCTTCGATCCATTTTATAAACGAAACAATTTCTACATCCTGGACTAACTTTTTTACATCCGTGCCATGGATTCCAAGGGACTGCTTTATCAATTTCTTTGTTTTGCATAATGTTACACCTCTATTTCATTTTTATAGTTTCGGTTTTAAAATTACTAAACCATTCAGCTTCATCATAAGTAAAGCGCAAGATACAATATTCAGGATCGTTAAGACCTTTTTTATAAAATTTAAAGTAAAATGGCATCCATAATTTTTCTTTGATTTTAAAATCATTGACTATTTCCATTGTTCCTTTAATCATAACGCCTTGGAAGTTTTTTCCTTTTTCAAAGAAATAAACACTAGCTTTTGAATTGCTCTTATAATGCGCGACTTTATTTGATGAAGTATAGGTTGCAAAATACATTGTGTTTTCTCCAATATGTCTTGGTTGTATCAACGCTCTACTCCAAGGATAGCCGTTTTCATCAACTGAAGATAAAATGGAAGTTTTTTGTCTTTTTATAAATTCAATTATTTCTTGCTTAGTCATTTTATTTCTCCTTTTCTATTTTGTAGTTTGGATTTCATTGCTTGATCGATCTGTGTTTGATAATCTTTGATATAATATGTTTTTCCATCTTTTATAAAGCAGTTTCCGGTTTGCCCAAAAATAAATTCAACATCATATTTCATGCATTCATCATACACTCTTTTTACCCATTCATAATGTAATGGTCTTTCACCAGCATAGTTTTCACCACCGCATAAAACGGTTTCAATTCGACCTGTTTTTAAATATTTTTCTAAAGATATTTCTCCAATAAATGGCTTTAGACTTACCCAAAGATGTTTGATTGGTAAATCTAATAAATAAGGAATACGTTCATCCGCGCGGGTTTGATTTTCACAAGATACCGCGAATGTTACATTGTCCCATCCTTCACCCCAATTTTCAGGAAGACAATCTTTTATTCTTTCAGGCCTTTTCGTTAAAAGTGAAAAAGTGACGTCACTTCTTTGCTTTATCATTTCCCATGCTTCATTTCTCCAGCAATCAGCTTCTTCTAAAAAGAAATCTGATGACATGCAAACTCTAACAAATTCATTTGGCTTAATTTTATAATTTCCGTGTCGATCTTTTTTTAGAGGCAAATTCCAATTGCTTTTATTTTTTGAGATTACGCTGCAATCTAGTCCTCTTTGATTATCTAGATAATATACAAAGCAATTTTGACATCCTTCACTTATTTTTTTACAACCGTGCCAAGGATTCCAAGTAGGATCTGTTCTTTTCATATTACTCTCCAAAGTATTTTCTAACTTGATCTAAGGTAGAAATTAAATTTGTAAATGCTTCTTTGCCAATCAATTCTTCTACTTCTTTAAGTTTTTGATTTAATTTACTATCAAATTCACATACTAATTGTTTGGCTTTTTTAGTAGGAATAACATAGAAACTTCTTTTATCATTTTCTAAATATTCTTTTTTTACATATCCATTTTTTTCTAGAACAGAAATATGGTTTGTAACCATGACTTTAGATACTTCTAATAAATCCGCAAGCATTATTGGAGTGAAAAGTCCTTCTCTTTTAATGATGATATTTAACACTCCCATTTCACTTGGTCTAATAGGTAAGTCTTTTTTATAATCCATGTATATTCTACTGAACTTAGAAAAAACCATATTTGCGTTTGTATATTTATCCATAAGCACCTCAAAGTAGTTAACCTACATTAACTAACATACTATTATTGACTTTTTTTGTCAAGAAATGCAAGATATAATATAGGCAGTTAAAAGTATAAATTTATTATTTATTAAAGTAGGAATGCTTAGAAATTGTGTATTTCTTTTTACAATCTTTGGTAGAGGTAATGAATTAAATTAAAAGATTATTTAAAGAAAATAAATGGATTATAGTTAATACCTGTTTTAATTAAAAAAGGAAAAGTAATATTTAAATTAAATCATCTTCGAATCAATGTTTATATATTGATATATGATGTATAAAAAAAGTCCGATAAAATCGGACAAATTTACATAAATTGGTGCCCTCCACGAGGCTCGAACTCGTACTCCGTTAAGAACTAGATCCTAAGTCTAGCGCGTCTGCCAATTCCGCCAAGAGGGCATAATAATAAAAAATGGTGCCGACTATAGGATTTGAACCTACAACCTACCGATTACAAGTCGGTCGCTCTACCGTTGGAGCTAAGTCGGCACATAAATTAATGGTGGAGTCTACAGGGATCGAACCTGCGACCTCTTCCGTGTGAAGGAAACGCTCTCCCAACTGAGCTAAGACTCCTTCGTGCCTATATATATTAACAAATTTAAAATCTGTAATCAACAATTTTTTGCAAAAATATAAAAAGAATAGAGTTCTGATTTGTTTTTGATGAAAAAAACATGGTTTTATGACTTTAAAAATACAATTTTTCCCGTTTTTAGTCCTTTTTGTATTATTTCATATCATTTTGGTTGGTTTTAAAGGAAATTTTAAAAAACTGATATTGCTTTTAAAGCTTTCTTTTACCAAACAAAATTTGATTTTGAAGCAGTTTTTTGCAAATAAAGCTTCGTAAATCATTGACTAAACGATTAATCGCTTAATTTCGTCTTGACACGATGTTAATTTATTTATAGATAAATCTTTTATATTTTATCAGGTCAACAAATTTTGATTAAGTAAAAGGAGGTTGAGTTGTATTGATTTCAAATTGCGCCCCACCCTGATAGATATAAAGGATTTATCTTTTTTTGTTTTTACCAATATTTGCCAATTCATTTATTGACAATGAAAATAGTCTTATATTAAATATATGAATGATTTTAAAAAGAGTTTAAAAGTATTGCTATTTATTTATGATGGTGAAAATCATATTAGATCTATTGATGCGTTAAATGGATATTTATTAAATAATAATTTGAATTTGATTCAGTTTAATGATTTATTCAAGCCTTTAATTAGCAGTGGTGTTATTACTTTTGATAAAGATATAATAAAAATAATAATTTTTTCAGCGGATGATTTCAAAGAGATTTTATTAGTTTTATTTTTATATCATATAGATATTAATAGAACGTAAGATGATTATTGCTAAAATTGTGTTCGATGTTTAATATAGAGTAAGCGATAATGACTGGATTTGAAGTTCTTGGATATTAAATGTTCTGATGCTTTTACCATATCAAGATTAGTAATCTAATATGGCAAAGTATGTGAATTATAATATGATTTAGAAACCTCTTAAAAATTGTTCACGCTTCTAATAAAAAAGGACTGCTGATTTCCTAATTTTTATTTAGGTTTTTCAACAGCCCATATGCTTTTTTAATGGTGCCGCCGGTCGGACTTGAACCGACACATCATCTCTGATAATAGATTTTGAGTCTATCGCGTCTGCCTATTTCGCCACGGCGGCTTGATTAAAGAACATGCATATTTTAGCAACAAATAGAGTTAAATACAAGTGAATATAAAAATATTTAGTTTCTGATGTACTTTGTTAATCAAATGACTTTGACTAAATTAATTGGTATAAAAAATATACATATTTATTGAAAAATATGTATAATTATAAATAAATCAAGGAGATGTTGTTAATGGATACAGATACACAAGAAATTGTCCTACAAAAGCATTCTTTAAAATCATGGCTTAAAAGTGCTTTGTTAGGTTTTTTTATAGGGTTAGCGGTAATTGTTCCTGGAATTAGTGGCTCTACTGTAGCGATAATATTCAAATTATATGATAAGTTGCTATATGCGATTAGCAATATTTTAAAAAAATTCGTTATATGCGTTTTATTTCTTATACCAATTGTTATTGGCGTTATCATTGGATTTGGAGTAGGATTTATCGGTATTAAACAATTGTTGGAAATAATACCATTTGCAATTATTGGTTTGTTTGCTGGCTTGATGATTGGAGCTTTTCCGGCGATAAAAGATGAAATAAAAGGAGAAAAATGCACAACATTACGTCTGGTATTATTATGCATAGGAATATTGATTCCAATAGCCATTGGCGTGACTTCTGTATTAATACAAAATTCTAGTATTGATGACGCTAGCAAAAACTTTGATAATATTGAATTGTGGGAATATTTATTTTTCATAGTTCTAGGATATATTGTCGCTATTACGCAATTGGTTCCGGGATTAAGTGCAACTTCAGTATTGATGGCGTTTGGTTATTTTAAGCCCCTTATGGCAAGCGTAAGTTTAACATATTGGAAAGCAAATCCACTTGTTCTGTTGCTTTATATTTGCTTTGGTATTGGCCTATTAATTGGAGTTTTTTCTTTTTCAAAGCTTTTAACATATTTATTTAATAAAGCAAAAATAACAATCTATTATTTTATTATCGGATTGTCTTTAGGATCAATTATCTCAATGTTTTTTAATCCTGATATTTATGAAATATATGTTGATTGGTCAAAAGGCAAAGGAAATATGGCTTTGGATTTACCTTTAGGATTAGTGCTAATGGGAATTGGCATCATAGTCGCTTATTTATTTGTTAGATATGAACGAAAAAAGAATTTAATTGAAAACAATTAAGTTCTGATTGAATTAAAAGAAATTAATTATTTAGGAAAGATAATATAATTTTGTAATTAATTATAAAATGGTATAATATTTTAGAAATGAAAAAGGAGATTATTAATTATGTACAAATGGGATTTAACTTATTTATTTAAAAATCAAGAAGAATTTGAGGAAGCCTTATCAGAGGTTCAAAATAGTATTGAAGTTTTTACTTCATATGAGGGCAAATTAAAGACAAAAGATGGATTTAAAGGATATATGTTACTTAATAAGCATATTGATGAAGTCTTATCTAAAGTGTATCAATATGCTCATTTAAGACATGATTTAAATAAAAAAGATGTTAAAAACACGCAAGATTTAATGAGAGTTATTAACGTTCTTAACGCACTTAGTCAAGCAATGTCTTTTGATTCACCAGAGATTATTTCTGTTGGTGAAAAAACAATTATGGAATGGATTGAAAATGATGAAGAATTAAAAGAATTTCATTTTCCAATGCAAAAGTTGTTTCATAGCAATGAACACGTTTTAGATAAAAAATCTGAATATTTACTTTCTTTATATAATCCATTAACTTCTATCGGAAGTGATTTATATGATGCGTTAGCGGTTGCGGATAAAAAACCTGTTACTATTTCTTTAAAGGGCAAAGGTAAAGTTACAGTTACTCAAGGTAATTGGAGATCATTAATTGCAGAGGCATCTTCCGCATCTGAAAGAAAGAAAATATTTGAAGCTATTTATAAAGCTTATGATGACAATAAATATACATATGCAGAAATTTATCGTTTAGTAATGCAATCAGAAAAATCAATTGCTAAAGCGAAAAACTATAGTTCTATTCTTGAAGCAAATTTATTTAATAATAATATTCCAACAAGTGTTTATACAAATTTAGTTGAAGTTGCAAGAAAGAATAATAAAGCTTTAAAGAAATATATTAAATTAAGAAAGAAAGCTTTAGGCCTTTCTTCACATAAAACATATGATCGTTTTATGGAATTAGCATCTTCAAGTAAGAAATATACTTATGAAGATGCAAAGAGATTATTCTTTGCTTCAATAAAAGATTGTCCAGAAGTATTTATTGAAAAAGCTCATCTTGCCTTAGAAGAAGGATTTGTTGATGTTTATGAACAAGAGGGTAAATATACAGGTGCCTATTCAAGCAGCCAAGTAGATTTACATCCATTTATTCTTTTAAATTATAGTGATACATTGGATGATGTTTTTACAGTTGCTCATGAAGCTGGTCACTCTATCCATTCATTATTTGCTCAAACACAACCAGGAACATTACAAAATTATACGATTTTCGTTGCAGAGATAGCTTCTACTTTCAACGAACATATGTTGTTAGACTATTTTATTAAATCGGGTGAAGCAACAAGAGAAGAAAAAATTATGTTACTTCAAAAAGCAATTGATGAAATTATGTCAACTTTTTATCGTCAAACCTTATTTGCGGAATATGAATTAAAAGTTTCCCAATTAATGGAAAATGATGAACCAATAAATCATGAAGTATTATCAAATATAATGATTGATTTATATAAAAAGTATTATGGTCAAAATATTGTTGGTGAAAAATACAAACAATATGTTTGGGCCTATATTCCACATTTATTCCATACCCCATTCTATGTTTATCAATACGCGACAAGTTTTGCAGCATCATTTAAATTATATAAAGATGTTAAGGATGGCGTCGATGGTGCATTTGATAGATACATTGCCCTTCTTTCAAGCGGTGGTTCAGAATATCCTGTAGATCAAACAAGAAAAGCAGGTGTTGATTTTACTAAAAAGGAATCTTTCTTAGCGGTCACTGAAAGAATGAATGAATTAGTGGAACAATTAGAAAAATTATTAGAAGAATAAAAAAACTGGAGACACGATAAAATGTTAATTGATGAAAAATATATTATTCAACTTCGCAAAGGAAGTAAAATAGCTTTTGAAGAAGTTTATAATGTGTATAATGACTTATATTATTTCTATTTTAAATACTTAATAAGAAATGATGAATTAATTAATGAATTAATCGTGTCTTTTTATCATGATTTATATAATAAAATAAATGAATTAAAAGAAAATAGAAATTTTGAATTTTGGTCATTGATGTTAATAAAAAAAAGCGTTCGCAATTATTTTAAAACTAACGAACGGTTTTCTAAATTAAGCAAAGAAGATATTGATGAGATTCTTTCTATAGATTATCCATTTATTCTTATTGATGATAGTTTAAATCAAATTGAAAACTTAGTAATGGTATTTTCATATTTATTTAAAATTCAATCTTCAGTTATAGGCAGATTACTTGATTTAGAAAAATCAAAAGTTCTATCTATAAAAAAGAAAATAAGCAAGAAAATGATTAATAAATATGATGAAAAATGGCTAATTAATATAAAAAATAAATTTGTTAATTTGTATAAAGCTACATTTGTTATAGATAACGTTATGAATCAAATCGAATTTTTAGAAAAAGACATTGATTCTGATGTGAAAATTCAAGGCTCTCTTAAAACGTTAATAGTTTTTCTGGCAATTATAATCATGATCTTAGTTATTTATGCAATTGTTGGTAGAACTGGCGCGTGCGCTAAAACGGAGGATGTACAGAATCTGCTTAAAATCATAAAAAGGAGTTTATTATGAAAAAGATTCTTTCTTTAGAAAACGCTATTTCATTATTAAAAGAAGGAGAATGTTTAGTATCGGTTTCTTTTAGTAAAGTTATGACATTTTATTATTACAGAAGTGAGAAAATAATTATTCGTAATAAGAATTTAAAAGCATTTTTAAGCCTTGATGATTTTAAAAAAGATTTTGATAAAGGTGATTTTTATCTTTATGAAAATCAAGAAGAAATTGAAATTGACCAAAATGATAAGTATTGGAGGCAATAGTAATGGAAAAAATTGAATTAGCTAAAAAATGTTTAAAAACAATTAATACTTGCACAAAAAAGGAAGAATTATATCCTTTTTTTACAAAAGATACTATTTTTTATGATATTGATAATAATACGAATGTTTCTATGGAAGAAATGATTTCTGTATTAAAAAAATACCAAGAATTTGATATTGAATGGCTTGAATCTGCGGTTAGTATTAAGGCTTTTCTAAAAAAAGAAAGTGGTAATTTCCACATTTATTTTGCTATAAAGAGAAATAGAGTTATACGATTAGAATTTGCTGCTAATATTTAATTTTAATTTTTAAAAAAATTGCAGAAGTAAAATGTTATGAAAGAAAATAAATAAAATAAATCGTTGTTGTTAATTGCGGCTTTAATATATGGCCTTCTTTTGATTTGGGTAATCGGATTTAAATTTAATGCTAGCTGGATACCAGAACAAAAAGAAGTGATGGTAAGTTTTGGTGTTTTCGAAAGGCTTTTATTACCTTTTAAATCGTATATTGCAGTATTTGCAACTGAGACAACTAATTTTGCATATCTAGATTATTTTGTGAATTTTTTGCTTTATATTCCTTTTGGAGTTTATTTAAATTTTTTTGTAAAAGAAAAGAAGCATTGTTTATTAATTATTTTTCTTTCATCGCTATGTTTTGAAATGGTTCAATTGTTAACTTGTATAGGTGGTTTTGATCCTCTAGATATTGTTGCGAATTATTTAGGTGGTTTTTTAGGCGTTACTCTTTATTTGAAAAGTCGAATAAATATACCGGATAAAATAGTTAATATTGTCAATACTGTGGTTATTTGTGGCTTCGGACCTGTTTTGATATATGCAATTATTAATACAATTTTAAATTTTAATTTGTATTTAAGTTAATAGAAAGTATATGTATTAAATTTTATTCTAGATAGTGGGAGGATAAAATATGAGTGTTGATAAGTGGATTCAAAGAAGAATACCTCCTTTGAATGAACAAGTTATTTTAATTACTGGTGGTAATAGTGGAATTGGCTTTGAAGCGGCTAAAATATTTGCTTCTAAAGGGGCGCATGTCGTTTTAGCGTGCCGATCCTTAAAACGGGCTTCAACCGCTAAAGAAACGATTCTTAAAGAATATCCAAATGCTAAGATAACGATTCTTCTATATGATCAATCTTCTTTTGAAAGTATTGCTCATCTTGTAAATGAAATAAAAGATAAATTTGATCATATTGATACAGTTATTGCTAATGCTGGAATATATCATCCTTCACCTAATCAAAAGACTGAAGATGGCTTACCTTTAACAGTAGGTGTTAATTATATAGGTTGCTATTATTTTATTAATGCATTATTACCTTATTTAGAAAAATATAATAATAGCAAAATTATTATAGTAACTTCCCTAACGTATCGCTTTGCAAAGTATAAGGACTTGTCTTTTTTAGAGGAAGATGATAAAAAAGTATCTAAAAATTATGGACTATCAAAATTATGTTTAGTTAAGTATTATGATCATTTACTTAAAACAACTAATGTTAAAATAATGATGATGCATCCAGGAGTAACATCTACGAATATATTTTCTTCATCAAACAATAACTTTCCTCATTGGTTTCAAAAACTTGCTCATTTAATTTTACCTTTATTTACACATTCACCAAAGAAAGCTTCTTTAGGAATGGTTCTTCTTTCTAGTAATGACACTCTTGAAAATGGCTTGTTCTTAGGGCCGAGAGGACTTTTTGGAATCTCTGGCTATCCAACTAAAAAAAGAATACCAAAGCACTTTAGAAATGATACTGAAAAAGTTATAAGCAAAACAGAGGAAGTAATATCAAGTATTTATACTAATAAAGAATAGATTACTTTTAATATAAATATCATAAATAGGCCTCGATTTAATATATTTTAATTGAGGCTTTTTATGTATTCTAATAATTATCGAGATATTGATGAAAAAGAATTAGAATTAATGATATTAGAAATTGTTTTTTCTTTTGTATCTTTAGTTGCGTTAGTTCTAACATTATTAATTTCAATTGAAAGAATAAAAGCGTATAAAGAAGGAAGACTTGATAATCAAACAATTTCAGAACTTGGTAGAAAATCAGAACTTCCACTATTTTTAATTGTTATTTCAGCTTTATTCTTTGCTTATACAAATTATCGAAATTATAAAAATAATCCTAGTTCCGCAAATAAAACATTTTTAATTGCGGCAATTTTAGGCTTGATTGCCGCGATAATGAGATACATAACAATTTATCAAAGTCGAGGAACAGATTTTAGTGGTGTTCAAGATGTGCTATAATTAAATGGGTGATTCTATGAAAAAAGTAATTGTAATCAGTGCACATTTAAAAGGAAAAGATAAAACCAGAAGTGATAAGGAAATAATTAATCTTTTAGATTCTTTACAAATGGAAGCAGTTAGGTTTTATACTCAAGAATTAGATGAAATTAAAAGAGTTACTTATATAGGAAAAGGAAAAATTTTAGAATTAAAAGGATATATTTCTATAATAGATGATCTTTATGCGATTGTTGTCAATGATGATTTAACGCCTTTACAATTAAAGAATTTATCTGATGTTTTTTCTTTACCTGTTTATGACAGAACAAGCGTTATTTTAGATATATTCTCTTTAAATGCTCAAAGTAAAGAGGCAAAATTACAAGTTGAAATAGCGCGCCTAATTTATGAAAAAACAAGATTAGTTAATAAAGATGCCGGATACTCACAAGTAACAAGTGGTCGAGGACATAATAAAGGCGAAGGTGAAAAGAAGATTGATTTGGTAAAATCGAATTTTAAATCGATTATTTCACAAAAAAGAGATGAACTAGCAAAATTAAGAAAGCAAAGAAAAACAACAAGAAGATTAAGAAAATCAAATACTATTCCTTTAATTGCGGTTGTTGGTTATACAAATGCAGGAAAATCTTCATTTATTAATCGATTAATAAAGAATTCACATTCAAAAGAATCGAAAATGGTTTTAGAAGAAAACCGTTTGTTTGCCACTCTTGAAACATCAACTAGATTGATTAATTTTTCATCATGTCCATCTTTTTTATGTACCGATACTGTAGGATTTATTGATCAATTACCGACAACATTAATAGAAGCTTTTAAGTCGACTTTAGAAGAAGTTAAGGAAGCAGATTTACTTATACATGTTCTTGATGTAAGTGATCCTTACTACAATATTCAAAAAAAGATTACTGAAGATATTTTACATGAAATAGGTGTTCAAGATATTCCAATTATATATTTGTATAATAAGTCTGATTTGTTAGAACGGTATCCATTTATTCCTAATGAAAATAGTTTATTTACTTCGTTTAAAGATGATACGGATTTAGATTATATTTTAGATTTAATATTTAAAACTCTTTATAAAAATATTGAAGAAAGGGAGTTCTTTTTACCATATGAAAAAAGCCTCTTTTCATTGAGAAAAGAAGCTTATATAACTAAGGTTATCAATACAGAAAACGGATATTTAATTCGTGGATTTTTTACTAATGAAATAATATCGAAATGGGGATTATTTTAGTTTTTCTAAGTGATTTTTATATTTTTCAAAAATTAAAGTAGTTAATTCATCAATTGAAATATTTTCTGAATCAATTAAATAATCTACTTCACCAATAGCTTCTTTTGAAAAGAATATATCATCATTGGAAAGCCTTTTAATGATTTCTTCTTCTTTATCTCCACGATTTTCCATTCTTTTTTTTCTAATTTCTTTACTGGTAATTAAACAGAAAGTTACAATTCTTGGATCATTTAGTAACTCGAACGATCTTAATCCGTTAGGGTCGACAATTAAACATTTTTCATCACTGATTTCTTTCTTGCTTGTTCCATAATAATTACCATTATAGAAAGTTGTTTCAACAAAATAGTTTTCTTGTTTCAATTTTAAAAACTCTTCTTTAGTTACAAAATGATAATCTTTATCTTGAATTTCATTGATTCTCATTTTTCTTGTTGTATGTGTAATAACTTTTGTTATTTTATATACTTTCGCTAAATTTTTTGCCACTTCCGTTTTTCCACTAGCGGACGCACCTACTAAAATAATCATATAGCTATTCTCCTTAACTGATTTAATTATAAATTATTTCCACTATTTATCAATTAGAATATTAATTTATGCGTTATATTTTTATTGAAAAATATAGCTGTTGTGTTATCATTATGGAGGTAGATTTATTCTATTTGTATGGAAGGAGATTTAAAAATGAGTAAAATTACTTACACCGCGGACGTTTTAGAAATGTGCAGTGTGCGTAAAGGTTGCGACCATGGACCAGCACCAATTCCTGAAGAAGGATTATGGGTTCGTTCTAAAGAAATTACTGATATTTCAGGATTAAGTCATGGTATCGGTTGGTGTGCACCTCAACAAGGCGCCTGTAAATTAACTTTAAACGTTAAAAACGGTATTATTGAAGAAGCTTTAGTTGAAACAATCGGTTGTTCCGGTATGACACATTCCGCCGCGATGGCAGCAGAAATCTTACAAGGAAAAACAATTTTAGAGGCATTAAATACTGACTTAGTATGTGATGCTATTAATGTTGCAATGCGTGAAATCTTTAAACAATTAGTTTATGGACGTACTCAAACCGCATTTTCTGAAGGAGGACTTCCAGTTGGATCATCACTCGATGATTTAGGTAAAGGACTTCGTTCACAAGTTGGTACAATGTTCGGTACACGTGTTAAAGGCGTTCGTTATTTAGAAATGGCAGAGGGCTATGTTTTAAATGTTGCTCTTGATGAAAATAATGAAATTATTGGCTATAAATTCGTCCATCTTGGAAAAATGATGGCGGCAATTAAGGCTGGTAAGGATCCAAAAGAAGCTTATGAAAGCTGCATTGGTACTTATGGTCGTTATAATGAAGCGGTCAAATACATTGACCCACGGAAAGAGTAGGTGTATAACATGGCTTTATTTGAAAACTATGAACGTCGTGAAGCAACAATTGGAACTTGTTTAGCAAAATATGGTTTCAATTCAATTGAAGAGGCACGTGATTTATGTTTAAACAAAGGCATTGATGTTGAAAAGATAGTTAAAGGTATTCAACCAATTGCTTTTGAAAACGCTGTTTGGGCTTATACATTAGGATGCGCGATTGCTCTTAAAGAAAATATTAAGAGTGCTGCCGAAGCATCAGAAAAAATTGGTATTGGTTTACAAGCATTCTGTATTCCAGGTTCAGTTGCTGAAACTCGTGAAGTCGGCTTAGGACATGGTAATTTAGGCGCAATGTTACTTCGTGAAGAAACAAGTTGTTTCTGCTTCTTAGCAGGACACGAATCTTTTGCAGCAGCAGAAGGCGCAATTGGTATTGCAAGAACCGCTAATAAAGTTCGTTCAGAACCATTAAGAGTTATTTTAAATGGATTAGGAAAAGATGCCGCTTATATTATTTCACGTATCAACGGATTTACATATGTTGAAACTGATTATGATTTTGCAACTTCAACATTAAAAATCGTTCGTGAAGTCGCTTTCTCAAATGGTGAAAGATCAAAGATTCGTTGCTATGGCGCAAATGATGTAACTGAAGGTGTTGCAATCATGAGACATGAAGCAGTTGATGTTTCTATCACTGGTAACTCCACTAACCCAACTCGTTTCCAACACTTAGTTGCGGGTACATACAAGAAATGGTGCTATGACCATAATAAAAAGTATTTCTCAGTCGCATCTGGCGGTGGTACAGGAAGAACTTTACACCCAGATAATATGGCTGCAGGACCATCAAGCTATGGATTAACAGACTCAATGGGTAGAATGCATGGAGATGCTCAATTTGCTGGTTCATCATCAGTTCCTGCTCACGTCGAAATGATGGGATTAATTGGAATGGGTAATAACCCAATGGTTGGTGCAACAGTTGCATGTGCAGTTGCGGTATACCAAGCATTAAACGATTAATTTTAAATTTATATTTAATGAAAGACATCACTTTTTATAAGTGATGTTTTTTTATTGCAATTTTTCCCTTAGAAGAGATGAAGTTTATAAAAAGTAAGAAGATATAAAAGAATAATAAAGTAATAAAAGAGCAAACAAAAAAATGTAAGCTAGTAATCTATCTAATACATAGTGTTAAAAAAGTTCAAATAAAACAATATTTATATAACGTTATTAAGTTGGTAATTTTAAACAACTTATCTATTTATAGATATTATTTTTTACAAAATGTAATAAAAATTAGGAAATTTTGTTTTTGCTTCGTAAATATATATAGGGAGTAATATAAAGGAGGTATTTAGATATTTATGGATAACATTAAAAAATTAAAATTAAAAGAATTATCTGAAGTGACAGATAAGATAGGACTTGTATATTTAAAAGCAAATTCTTTTATAAAAATTGGAAAAGATGATTTGGAAACAGTATCTTTTACTTTTAAAGAAATAACAACATCATATAAGGTTACACCAACTCAAATGGTTGAATTCATTAATAATGCTTTATATTCCTTAGATGAAGTTTATCAAAGAATAATTGCTAGTGAAATTTTACATATTAATAAAGAAGATCCGTTTTGGTATTTAGATTGCTATTCAAGAAGTACATATTTTAGATATCGAAAAATTGCTTATTATAAATTTGTTTCGTTGATTATTTGATTTTAAATTATTAACAAATATATTGAGAGGTAGATTATGAAAAAAATATTTATTGTTTGTAGTATTTTACTTGCAGGATTAGAAGAATTTGAAAATGTAAAACCAGTTGTTTATTTTTCTGATATTGAAATAACGCCTCTAAAAGTTGGAGAAGATATGATCGTTGGATATGAATATACCGCTCCACTAGAATATTCAGAGATCTTTACCACTTTTGAATTTAGAATTAATGATAATATCATAACATCCTTTAAAAGATATCCAGGGTTTGGTTTTGTATCAGAATTTACTATTCCGGGAAATATGATAACAGAAGGAGAAATAATTATTAAATTAGTCGCGGACTGCTATGCTTATTCGACTTTTACTCTTATTGAAACTTGTTCTCAAAAAAAGGAAGTAATTAATATTGAGTCTGCAATTGAAGAAAATAAATCATTAGCAATTCCTTATTCTTTAGCCTCTGTTGGTGAGTATGGAAAGGTAAGTTATAAATCTGAACAATATGAATTTTTATTTGAAGATAAAATTATTTCCAATTCTTTATATAAATTTGATCTATCATCTTTAAATTTTATATATAAACTTCAAGATAATGAATTTGAATATGAAAAAGCAGAATTAATTATATATGGAACTATGGATGATTTTCCAAGACTATTATTTGATGATGATCTTGGCGGGTATCGTTTTGAACTTAAAATTGAAAAAAATGATTATTATCAAATTATATTAAATGAAGCATTTTATGTTGATAATGAAACATTAATGATATCAAGAGCAAGTGGCGATTACTTTAATTTTACAAATAGCCTATATATTAGCAAGTCTTTAAGAAAAATTAAAAGAGAATATCCTTTTACAATTAACATTTATGGTGCTGGAGTAAATTATAGCACTCTTGTTTTTAATGGGATTTATGAATTTGTTTCTAATCCATTAGGATTATCATCTGACAGTGTTGTATATCTTGTAGAAAATGAAATTGATGAAAAGATCATGGAGGACTATATAGAATGGTAAAATTATTATTATTAATTCCGATTATTATTTGTTCATTTAGTTTTATTGATAATCATTATAGTCTTCAAAATAAAAGGTATGAAAATATATTTAATAATGCTTCCTTGTGCGCTTCTTTTAAAAGCATTGAAATAAGTGAGGAAGATAATGTTACAGCAAGATTCAATAAATCATTATTGGATTATTATTTTCATATTTGTTGGGAAAAGCTTTCATCAGTTACGCCAACAAAATATAGTATCGTGACTTTTGATGATTTTGGCATTAGTGATAAATATGGCACATCTGTACAAATAAAAATACAATTAGAACTTGACTTCAAAACATATTTATATGATACGCAATACGACATTGAAATAAGAGGTGAAAGTAATGAAAATAAATAAATATTATATTATATTTCCAATTGTTTTTTCGATATTAAGTTATGTTTTAACTTCGCAAATAATAATATGCTTTTTTTGTTTGCTTGTTAGTTTTACCGACTCTTTATTTATTATTCGAAAGGACGCTAATAAAAAAGGACTTATTAAATATGAAGAAAATTTTAAAAGGAGTTTTAAATATAATTACTACTTGTTTTATAAAGATAATTATCAAGGGGATATATTAAATGATATTTTAAAATTGTATGAAAACTCTTATTTACAAATAGATAAAGAAGGACTTGGAGAACAAATTATTAATGAATGTACGATATATATTGATAATCAAATAGAGGATTATCGAAAAAAAAGAAAAGTAAATCTATTTTATAGTAAGATACATATAACCTCAATAGATGATTATTTTGAGTATTTAGAAAATGAAAAAAATCATTTTCAACAAAAAAACAATCTTTTAATAACATATTTTTTATCCGCGATAGGAATATTATTTATAAAACTAATTTTTAATAATTTTTTTCAAGCTTTACTTACAAATAATATTGCTTATCTTGCTATTGTTATATTTTTAGGAGTTTTTTGGATTATTAGTAGAATTATACTTTTTGATGCTTGTGAGGATGTGACATATGATGGATAATAAAAAAACGGATAAAATAATTATTACTATTAATTTAATCGCAGTTATTATTTCTTTTATAATTTTTTATTTTACAAAGAACCTTTTTTATGTGATTGTTTTAGAAATAATTAGCCTTATTTCTTCCCTTATATATAAGGAGTATGATAATCAAAAAAAATTAGAAGAGCATCGTGCAAAAGAAAAAGAATATACTGATTTATTTATAAAAATTAATAATTATCGTAGTGTTTCAAAATCTTCTTTATTAGAATTTGATTTACCTTATGAATTGAGAATGCTAATTGAAAATTCACTCACTAATAAAGTTGGTTATTCTGAGTATATAAAACTTTTAAATGAAAATTTTTCTTTTAATTATAAGAAAATGATGATTGGATTATATTTTCTTGTTGAAGAAAAGCGAACAGATGAATGGGATAAAATATTTATAGATTTTATTAAAGAAAGTAAAAGTAATAGTGAGGCAGAATATCTAAAAGAAAGAAAAACAAAGGAATTAAGCTGTTTTATGATCTTGTTAGCTTTTGTATTAATAATAGTTATATTCTTATTTCCGACGCTTAAGGAGATTGTTTATGGGTAAATTATTAACTACTGTTTTTATTATCTTTTCATTAGGCTTAGGAATTGATGTCTCCTCCATAACAAATATCAAAAAAGAACTCTATGCAATTGCAGATTCTATTAATAAAGATATTTTAAAATATGGAATAATAAGAGTGGATATAGAAAATGAATTAAGGGAAAATTATAATGTTGAAATTAAGGAAATAACCAATGAGGGAAATTTATTAACTTATGAATTGAGTAAAGATTATTCTTTTTTAACTTTAATTAATAATGGGGACAAGGTTTCTATCAATCAAACAGTTTGGGTTAACTATATATAAAAACTATTTATTTATTTTGATTTTATTGTTATAATACGTAATACGAAGAGGAAGATTTATTAAATATATCTTCGTAAAGCGGGGAAAACATCCCTTAAATGTTTAGGTCCTTTTTAAGGATTATGGAGGAAATTATGAATATTGATGGAAAATTACAAGAAGTACTTTCAAAGAAAGTTAAAGATGTTTCTTTTGATAAGAGTGCTTCATTAGAAAGCTTAGGATTAGATTCTTTAGACAAAATTGATTTATTATATGAAATCGAAGATGTTTTTGGTATCGAATTCAGCAACGATGAAATGACAGCTTTTGTTACTATTGGAGATATTTACAATACGATTTCTGCAAAAATTGAAAAATAATTCAATTTTATTATTGCAAAATGATAAAGTATATGATAATATACTTCTTGCGTTAACCACGCAAGACATGCCTACCTAGCTCAGTCGGTAGAGCAATCGGCTGTTAACCGATCGGTCGTAGGTTCGAGTCCTACGGTAGGCGCCATTCATTGGCCCGTTGGAGAAGAGGCTTAACTCACATGCCTTTCACGCATGCATTCATGGGTTCGAATCCCGTACGGGTCACCATTCGAAAATATTCCCGCAACTAAAAGATGTCATTAAAATCATCTTAGATAAGTCGCGGGTTTTATTTTGCTTTAAATCACTGAAGTTTCAGTTGAACCGATAGAAATATATGAAAATTTAGATGCTTTGAAAAACAAATTTTTGAAATTGATAGATATTTCATTACAAGTATAGGCGTCTATGAAGTATCCCTACTTAAACGAAATAAATCTTTAAGCGTTTATATAATAACAAATGTAAAGAATACAGAACTCTTTAATAGAACAAAGTGATAAAGGAATTAATACAATAGTAAATTATTATGGTGAAGAGGTCTTTAATTATACAGATAACTATCTACAAGTTAATTTGCCTTTTAATAAAGAAGTTTTAAATATAAATGAGCCTGTAAAAATTACAAAATCGGCAATAAAAGTACTAGAATCGTTAAAAGAAAATCAAAAGTATACAATTGATGAATTGTCGATAAAACTTGATTTATCTCGAGAAATTATAAAAAGAGCATTAAAGCAGTTAAGAGAATGTAAAATAATAGAATGAATCAGCTCAGATAAATCAGGCCATTGGGAAATAAAAGGATAAGTAATTTATTAGAATTACAATAAAATTTGAGCTTATTAAATAATAGTCAAGAAACCATATACAAAAGTAATTATGCAAAAAACAACTAATTATATGAAATTTTATATTAAGATATGAAAATAGAAAGATGAATTAAAATACTTATAGAATTTTTAGAGAATGGAGTAAATTATATCTATTATGCTTCATCATTAGAAAGTATTCTTGAAACAAAGAGATGTCATTAAAATCATTATAGATGGTTTGAAATTATTAAGGAGATGAAATTGTGGAAAAAGAAGAGATATATTGCATTATCGCGAATAATATTACCTTATTAAGGAAAAGAGAAGGAATGACTCAACTTGAATTAGCGGAATTATTACACTATTCCGATAAAACTGTTTCTAAATGGGAACGCGGAGAGGCTTCTCCAGATATTGAAACTTTATTTTTACTCGCGGATATATTTAAAGTAACTATTAATGATTTGGTATATCCTTTTGAAGAAAAAAAAGTTCCAGTTGCTAAAGAACAATATATATTTACCTGGAATCACTTTTTTATCACATTAATCGCGATGTGCATTCCTTGCTTAATAACTGCAATTGGAATGTTTGTTATTGGATTTATAGATTCTTTATTATATAGCAAGATCTATTTACCAATGATTATGGGAGGATTATCTGCATCGTTTATTGTGTGGCTTGTTTTTGCCACTTTATGGTGGCCATCATTATGGCAACAAATATCATGCTCATTCTTAGTTTGGTCGCTTGCAATACTAATTAATTTATTGATGAAAAATAGTTTGATTTTTATAATTGCAGGTGTTTTACAAGTAGCTATTTTATTCTGGTGGTTTTTAAAAAGATCATATGGACTAAATAGAGAAAAATGGCAATTATTTCCCAAAAAAGCAAAAAAATAAATGAAAAAATTAAAGAGTAGAGAACAAAAAAAGTTCTCTACTTTTTCGTTTCTTAAAAGTAGAGAAGAAAAAATACCAATAGAGTGTATAGATTTTGTTTATGTTTTAGAATATTTATGTTGAAAAGAGGTGGACGGTTAATATTAAAAATAAATGTTTTAAAAAAATATAAAAATAGCGAATTAATATTTAATTAATGAAAAAAATATACATTTAAATAAATGAAGGAAGGTATGAAAAATGAAAGATTATATAATTAGTTGTAGTTCTCCAGTAGATGTGGATTATGAATATTTAAATAAAAGAGGAGTAAAAGTTTTATTTTACAATTATTTTATCGATGGAGTAAAATATGAAGATATTATGGGAAGAGATAAGGAAAAATTAAATAACTTTTATTCTCAGTTAAGTGAAGGAAAAAGATCTTTTACTTCACAAATTTCAATTGAACAATATTTAGAATATTTTGAATCTTTAATTAGCGATAATGAAAATACCGATATTATTCATATTGAATTAGGTACAGGAATGACATGCTCTGCTTTAAACGCGCTTACAGCTTCAGAAATATTAAAAGAGAAATATCCATCAATAAGAATTGAAATTATTGATTCTCTTTGTTCTTCTTCAGGATATGGCCTCCTTGTCGATGAAGCAGTCGATTTAAAAAATGAAGGTAAAACAATTGATGAAGTGATATCATGGCTCAATGAAAATAAAAATAGAATTCATCATCAATTTTTTTGTACCGATTTAAGCTTTTTTAAACGCAGTGGAAGAGTAACTATGATGACAGCTTTTTTTGGAAGCATTATGAAAGCATGTCCGATTATGCATTTAGATAATAAAGGAAAAATAGTTTCTTATTCAAAAGAATTCGGCAAGAAAAACGCGATTAAAAGAACTATCGATGAAGTCTTACAACATATTCAAAATGGACAAGAATATAATGGTAGACTTTGGATAAGTCATTCGAATTGTATTGAATTAGCCGATGCTTTAAATAATAAATTAATAACGATATTTCCTCAATTAGAAAATAAAATTAAAATATGGGATATTGGCACAATTATTGGTTCTCATTGCGGTCCAGGCACTGTTGCTGTTTATTTTATCGGTGATGAAAGAGAATAATCTAAGTAATTAAAAGTTAGCTATTGAGAATTTTATTTTCGGTGGCTTTTTTATTATTTTAGTAAGTAATTAATAGAAAAATAATCATCAAAAAAGCGGTTAAGGACTAAGTTAGCTCATTAACCGCATTTAATTTTTTATTTAAAATTAAAATAATTTCTTATTTGATTTCATCGATATAATAAACATAATCAATAGTGGATAAAGCATTAATTATATCGTTGTGATTTCTTTTTTGTTTTTTTTCATCGGTAATGGAAATTGAGTAAACACTTAATCCAGAACCAATATAAGCGCTGTTGAGCTCGATATCATCCACTCTTAATTGCAATTTTCTTAATGTATATAAGAAATCAGACAATTTACTTTTTTCTTTTAATTCTAAGTGGATTTCAAAATGATTTGATTTATCTTTTAAGATGTTTTCCACTCTTGGGAATACCGCAAGGATAATAATGAGAATAAGGCAAAGTGCAAGAGCGATAGAGTAATAGCCTAAGCCAATTACTAATCCTAATATTTCACATAACCATAATCCGGCAGAGGTTGTTAAACCCTTAATTTGTTTCTTTGAACTAAATAGAATTGAGTTTCCACTGATAATAACAGTTCCTAAAGTTGATGCGGAAGCAAATAAGTATAAATTTGTGTATCCATTGAGAATTAAAATAGAGTCAATAATTGAGGATAAACATCCCATTAATGTAACGAGAATGAAGGTTCTAAATCCCGCTGAATGTCTTTTTGAAGAACGTTCAATACCAATGATTGAGCCACATATAAGGGCGAGTAATAAACGTAAGATAATTGAGTAAGTATTTAATTCGTAAGCCCATTCACCTAATAATTTTGCTAATGGATCAATAAAGTTTTGTAATGTAATCATATTTTTTTCTCCTATCTTTTCTTTGAATTATTATTTTTATAACCTTGTGAAAATAGTTCATCAGCCGCTTCAAGAAAGGCTGCTTCTTCTTCAGAGGTATATTCAAAATGTTGCATTGGCATATTTTTTTGTATTTCTTGTATTTCATCGATGATTGTTGTTTCATCATCAACGATAACTTTTTCTTCTATTGGTGTTGTTACTTCGCTTTCATCACTACCATATGATTTTGATAAGTATAACGATAGTTTAGCACAAGCTGGGCCAATTAATTCATAAAGAACACTTGAGGCTAAGATAATGGTTTCTAATGCATCTCCTGCATCTCCGCCGATAATACGAGCGCCTAGTGAAGCTAATCCAATTGCTACCCCGGCTTGAGGAATAAGAGCAAGACCTAAGTAGTTACGAACTTTTTTATCTTTTTTAGTTGCTAAGCAACCTACGTATGCTCCTCCATATTTACCAATAATTCTAACTATGAAATAAACTAATCCAATTACTATGATTGGAGTGCTACCAATCGATGAAGATGAGAATAACGCTCCTAAATTAAATGACACACCAGATCTAACAAAGAATAGTAATAAAATAGGTGGTGAGAAGTAGTTTAATTGTTTAAATAGTTTGTCATCATTAGTAACATTGATATAAACCATTCCCATACACATACATCCTAATAAAGAAGAAATATCAAGTAATGTACAAAGACCACAGAATGTAAATAACATAGCTATTGAAATAATCAGTCTATTATCTGTTGTTCTTTTCTTTGAAAGTAAGAATTTCATTGAGTAGCCAAATAAACCGCCAATTAAAAGAGCTAAAATGTTATAAAGTATTGGGCTAATAACACTCATGAAATCAACATTTCCAGAAGATGAAGCTGCGGCAATTGAAGTAGCAATACTAAAGGCTATCAAACCAATTACATCATCTAGAGCAACGACTTGTAATAATGTATCTACAAAATCACCTTTTGCTTTGGTTTGACGAATGGTCATCATTGTAGATGCAGGAGCGGTCGCAGATGCGAGTGCGCCTAAAACGATCGAAAATGCTAAATCTAGTTTTAAAAGGAAATAGCTAACACAGAAGACTATAATCGTTGCAAGTAAAGCTTCACAAACAGTGATAATTAAAACTTTAACTCCATTTTTCTTTAAGACGTCAAGTTTAAAGAATTCCCCGGTACTAAAAGCAATAAATGCAAGAGCGATATCGGCGAGAAAACTTGTGCCTTCTACGAATGTTTCTGGAATTAGGTTTAATACATAAGGACCAATAAGAATTCCAGCGACAATATATGCGGTGACATTAGGTAGTTTTAACAGCTTGGTTACCCTTGTTAGAAGAAAACCTGCAAATAGCATAATAGCAATCGATATAATTGTGACACTAACAGATGAAGTAATATTTAATTTATCATAAATTGATGTTAAAAAAGGCACTTTAAAATCCTCCTTTCATGTTGAATATTTCATAATAAGATTATATAATTTTATTTGAATAAATAGAAATTATATTTTTATTTGTAATCATAAATTATTTTTATAGTTAGGAGAAAAGATATGGATAATAAATTATTGACTCTAATTAAATTAAGCGAATTAAAAAATTTTACCCGAGTTGCAGAAGAACTATCTTTAACTCAACCTGCAGTTAGCCATCATATCAAACTATTAGAAGATGAGTTTAATAACAAATTGGTTATTAGAAAGAAAAATGAGGTAATTTTTACAGAAGAAGGCAAAATAGTTGTTAGTTATGCTAAAAAGATTATGGCATTATATGAGAAATTAGAGATGGAAGTTAAAGATTCTAAAAAGAATATAACTAATATTAGAATAGGAATCACCCATACTTCAGAAAGTAATATTATGATGGAAGTTTTAGCTAAATGTAGTACACTTATAGATAAATTAAATATTACAGTTATTACTGATACTATAAAAAATCTTTATAATAAACTAGATAATTTTGAAATTGATTTAGCAATTATTGAAGAAAAAGCAAATCCGATTAAATATAAATCATTATTATTGGATACTGATTATTTGGTGTGTATTCTATCAAACAGTAATCATTTATCTAAAAAGTCCATTATTACAATAAATGATTTAAAAAAAGAAAAGATGATTTTAAGATTGCCTAGCTCAGATACAAGAAAGAAATTCCTTTCTGCGTTAATGACAATGAATGAAAATACAGATGATTTTAATATTATATTGGAAGTTGATAATATTGCTACAATAAAAGATTTAGTTCGTAAAAACTTAGGTGTTTCCATTTTAGCGCGCAGTGCTTGCTATCATGAAATTAAGAAAAAGCAATTAATCGCGTTACCAATTGAAAACTTAAGTGTAGTTAGAGAAACAAATATTATTTATAATCAATCATTTACTAATTTTTACTTACTTCAAGAGATCTATCGAATTTATCAAGAAGTTAAGGGAAATAATATTGAATACTAGTAAAATAATAAATATTTGTTTAAAATATAGCTGATGTCTAATTTAAATATACTAAAAAATATTTTTATGCAAATTTAGGGGGATTATACCAAACATGAAATATCGTGTTGAAAAATATCAAAGATACCGTTATGACATTCTTTATTCAGATGATGGAGATTTGCCAATTGCGAAATCAAAAGGAAAACATTTAAAAAAAGATGGAAATATTGTTTCAAGTCAAGTATCCTATAAAAGGAAAATAGATAAGAAATTAGATGGCGTTAGTAAAGGTAAAGTATTTATTTATATATTGATTTTATTACTTATTATTTTGATATTCTTAGTATTTATTTTATCGTTGTAATTAAAAGGTGGGAGTTTTTATGAGAAATATTAAAGTCGCAATTGACGGACCAGCAGCAGCAGGAAAGTCTACAATCGCAAAGCTTGTTGCTAAAAAGTTGGGCTATGTTTATATTGATACAGGAGCAATGTATCGTTCGGTAACATGGTATGCTTTGAAAAAAGGAATTGATTGCACAAAAGAAAAAGAAGTTTGTGATTTGATGGATGAAATAACTATTGATTTAAAAGCAGATGGAACTGTAATTTGTTGTGGTGAAGATGTTACTCGACAAATACGTGAGACAATTGTTTCTGGTAATGTTTCTTATGTTGCTTCTTATAAAGATGTACGCTTGTCTTTAGTAAAAATTCAACGTGAAATGGCGGAATCAGTATCTGTAGTTATGGATGGTAGAGATATCGGAACATATGTTCTTCCTAATGCAGATGTAAAAATATTTCAAATTGCTTCTGTAGAAGAACGAGCAAAACGTAGATACAAAGAAAATGTTGAAAAAGGTATTTCTTGTGAACTCAAAGAAATAGAATTAGATTTAATTCGTCGTGACAAAATTGATTCTTCAAGAGCTTTTGCCCCTCTTTGCCCAGCAGAAGATTCAATATTAATTGATACTTCTAATATGAGTATTGAAGAGGTTGTAGATAGAGTTATTTTAATTATTAAAGAGAAAGTTGGTGAAATGTAATGTTAGGAACTGTAGCTATAGTTGGAAGTCCTAATGTTGGAAAATCAACAATTTTTAATCGTATTGCAGGTGAAAGAAAATCCATTATTGATGATCAACCTGGTGTTACAAGAGATCGTATTTATACAAAAGCATCATGGCTTACCCGTGAATTTAGATTAATCGATACAGGTGGAGTGGAAATTGAAAATAGACCATTCCAAGAACAGATAAGAGCGCAAGTAGAGATTGCTATTGAGGAAGCTGATGTAATTGTCTTTGTTGTTAATGGTCAATTAGGAATATCTAAAGATGATAGAATGGTGGCTAAAATGTTACATAAAAGCAAGAAGCCAATCATTTTAGCGGTCAATAAGATTGATGATGGTGAACATAAAAGTGATATCATGGAATTTTATGGACTAGGTATCGGAGAACCTATTCCTGTAAGTGGAGCACACGGAATTGGAATCGGTGATTTATTAGATCAAATAATTTCTTACTTACCAGAAAAGAATGATAATGATTATGAAGGACAAATTAGTTTTTCTTTAATAGGAAGACCAAATGTTGGTAAATCGAGCTTAGTAAATGCAATTTTAAATCAATCAAGAGTTATTTCTTCGCCAATCGAAGGAACAACAAGAGATGCAATAGATACTTCTTTTAAAAGAGATGGAAAAAATTATGTTGTTATCGATACCGCTGGACTAAAAAAAAGAGGTCGTATTTATGAAGCTGTTGATAAATATGCGGCATTAAGAGCTTTAGCGGCAATTGATCGTAGTGATATTGTTTTATTACTTATAGACGCTAAAGAGGGTATTAAAGAACAAGATAAGCATGTTGCTGGTTACGCTGTTGAGGCCCATAAAGCGATGATAATAGTTGTTAATAAATGGGATGCGGTTGAAAAAGATCATCGTACAATGGCGGAATTTACTAAAAAAATAAGAGAGAATTTTAAGTTTTTAGATTATGCCCCTATTGTATATGTTTCCGCACTAGAAAAGACGAGAATACAAACTATTTTTCAAGCGATAGATGTAGCTTATGATGCTTATCATAGTCATGTTTCAACATCAGTTTTAAATGAGATTATGCAAGATGCTCAAGTGATGAATCCTCCACCTCATTTTAATGGGGGAAGAATTAAAATTCTTTTCGCTAATCAAGTTAGTGTATGTCCACCGACATTTGTTTTGTTTGTAAATGATCCTCATTATATGCATTTTTCATATGAAAGATATTTAGAAAATAGATTAAGAAATGCCTTTGAATTAGAAGGAAGTCCTATTAAATTTGTTCTTAGAGAAAGAAAATAATGTCAAAAGCCTAGTTGATGCATATTGTATACTAGGGTGATGATATGAGCGATTCTATTTTTGACAAAGTTGAATCAAGGAGCAAAGTTAAAAGAGAAGATATTTTAAAATTAGCAAAAGAGGTATCTGGTTCTGATTTAACAGATGAAGATAATTTAAGAAGTTTGATTAAAAGAGTAGCTTTAATGGCGGGTAGAGATGTTAGTGAAGAAAAAACTGAACAAATTATTTCTGCAGTAAAAAAAGATAAAATACCAAAAGATTTAAAAAAAGTCATATAATTTAAAAAGGTTTTTAACCATCGGATTATTAATGTTCGGTGGTTTTTTCTTTAATGATTTTTAATTATCTAAAGTTAAAATATTTTACTGAAATATCAAGATAATTAATTTTTACAAATGGAAGTTATTATCTTTTTCTTTTCGTTCTAAATGATTAAGAACAATCATACATTTTGGTGAATAAATAAGATAATTGGGAGGAATTAAAATGGATGGTATGACCGTTTTTAAACAAGTAGGGGCAAGAAATAATGGTGATGTATATTTAGGTGTTGTAGGTCCTGTTAGAGTCGGAAAATCAACATTTATTAAGCGTTTTATGGAAGTTGCAGTTCTTCCATATATCGATGATGAAGAAGTTAAAAATCGTGCGCGAGATGAACTTCCTACTTCAGGAAGTGGAAAAACAATTATGACAGTGGAACCTAAATTCGTTCCTGCAAATGGAGTTAATTTGAAGGTTGAAGATAATTTAGTTGTGCGAGTTCGACTTATTGATTGTGTAGGCTATGTTATAGATTCTGCTTCTGGATATTTAGAAGATGGAAAAATGAGAATGGTGAAAACACCATGGTTTAGTGAAAGTATTCCTTTTGATGATGCCGCTAAAATTGGCACTCAAAAAGTTATAAAAGAACATTCGACATTAGGAATAGTTTTATTTAGTGATGGTAGCATTGGAGAGTTTGCAAGAGAAGATTATTTAAATGCAGAAACTAAGATAATTGAAGAAATGAAGGAAATAGATAGGCCTTATGTTATTGTTTTAAACTCAATGCATCCTCAAGATGATGAAACTATATCATTATCTAAATCGTTGTCTGAACAATATAATGTTCCGGTTATCCCAACTAATGTTGAGGGAATGACTGAAGATGATTGTTTAAATATTTTAAAAGAGGCGCTTTATCAATTTCCAGTAACAAGTATCGATGTAGCTATGCCATCTTGGATTGCATCATTAGAAGAAAATCATTATTTAAAAGTTAGTATTAATAGTTCAATTGAATACGCAATGAAAGAAGCAAGAATTGTTAAAGATGTTGATATTATTTCGACATGTTTAAAAGAAAATGAATATGTAAGTGATGCTTTTGTTAAAGATGTTGATACTGGAACAGGTGTTGTTGTCGTTGAGATTCAAGTTGAAGAAGAATTATATGAACAAGTTTTAACTTCACTTGTGGGCTGTAGTATTACTTCTAAAGCAGAATTAATCGCAGTTTTAAGTGAATTTGTTAAAGCAAAACGAGAGTATGATAAAATTTCTTTAGCTTTAGAACAAGCATCACAAACTGGTTATGGGTGTAGTCAAGCTTCTTTAGATGATATTAAAATAGAGAAACCTTGTATTTTAAAATCAGGTTCTCGTTATGGAATTAAAGTAAAAGCAACTTCCTCAACATATCATATAATTCGAGTTGATTTAGAAACTACTTTTGAACCAATACTAGGATCGAAAATGCAAAGTGATTATTTTGTTGATTATCTTTCAAAAGCATATGAAGAAGATCCGTTATCAGTTCTTGAATGCGAAATGTTTGGCCAAAAATTTAAGGATATTATCAAGTCGGGAATCAATTCAAAATTAGTGGCTATGCCAGAACCAATTAAAGTTAAAATGCAACAATTATTAAAGACAATTACTAATAAGGGTAAGAACAATTTAGTAGCTTTTGTATTTTAATAATCACAAATTAAGTAAAAAAATAAGGTAATAATAATTATTAATGCTTTTTCTTTTTGTTGCGCACATAATAAAAGTATGATATTTTAAATGTACCAAAAGGAGAAAATTAATTATGAATAAGGTTGATTTAGTTGAGATTATTGCAGCAGAAGCAAAGTTGACAAAAAAAGACGCCGCGAATGCATTAGATGCGATGGTTGAGGCTTTAACAAATGCATTAGCTTCAGGAGAAGAAGTTAAATTAGCTGGTTTTGGTGGCTTTGCTGTTAAAGAAAGAGCGGAACGTAAAGGTGTAAATCCTGCGACTGGTGAAGAAATCACTATTCCCGCAACAAAAGCAGTTTCTTTTAAACCTTCTAAGAGTTTAAAAGACCGTATTAATTAATTTGAAAAGAGGTTAACCCCTCTTTTTTTAAATACTTTGCTGTTTTAATAGTTGTAACTAATATGAAAATGTAATTATGATTTTAGATGGAGGAATAATGAAAGTTATATTACAAGGATATTTAGGTAAAACTGGAAGTATTATTTATAAAGTATTAAAAGACAAGGAAATTGAGGTAATTCCTCTTGATATTGACGATAATATTGCAGATTATTATAACGAAAATAATCTTGATGCGATAATTGATTTTTCTTCTTGTGAAGGAACTAAGAAAGTTCTTGATTTTGCTTTAAAAAAGAAGGTAAGTGTAATAATTGGGACAACTTCTTTAACAAATATTGATTTAGATTTTTATCATAAAGAGGCATTGAAGATTAATATTGGAATAGTTGTGTTAGATAACTATTTGCCATCTATGCCTCATATTGCGCGATTTTTAACATCTTTAGATAAAGAATTTAATAATATACAGATTGAAGAGACACATCATCAAAGTAAAAAAGATTCTCCAAGTGGAACAGCAAAAATGATTAGAAAATGCTTTGATAGGCAAAAAAAGATTCCTATTTTATCTAATAGAGTTAAAATATATACATATGAACATGTTGTTAAATTGGTAAATGAATATGAAGAAATAACAATTGTTCATCGATGTATAAATAAAAAAGGCTATGCTTTAGGAGTTTATAAAGTATTAATGCAACTTAATAAATATAAAGGTGTTATGAAAGAGATTACGGAGTTGAAATAATGGAATTAGAAGTATTTAAAAAATTAGATGAATATTTTAAAAAGAATAATTTATCTGTATATATGATAGGAGGAACTTCTAGAGATTATCTTTTACATAGAGAATTAACTGATTTAGATTTTTCCACAAATGCAAAACCGGAAGAATTAAAAGAGTTATTTAAGAATGAAAAAATGCCGTTTATTAACTTAGGTTCAATAACGGTTAAATTTGAAGGAGTAAAAGTTGATATTACTTGCTTTAGAAAAGAAAGTGATTACATAGATTATCGTCATCCACAGAAAATAGTTTTTGGATCATCTTTAAAAGAAGATTCAGTAAGAAGAGACTTTACAATTAATGCGATTTATATTGATGTAAACGGAATCTGTTATGATTTTCATAATGGAATTGAAGACTTAAATAATAAAATTATTAGAGTTATTGGAGACCCGGATATTCGTTTTAATGAAGATCCTTTAAGAATTGTTAGGGCAATAAGATTTGCGATTTTGTTAGATTTTAACATTGAAGAATCAACCGCAAATTCGATGAAAAAACATGTCAATTTACTTCATAAATTAACTAAAGAAAAGGTAGCTCTAGAATTAAAAAAAGCAAAAAAGATTGATGAAAAGAAATATTTTGATTTATTAAAAGAGTATCAAATAAATGAAAATGATTTTATTTCTATATTATAAAATAAAAATGTGATAGTATTGTAAAGAAAGAAGGTTGATAATATGGATAGAACAAATTATGCTGGAATTGATATGGATTATTTATTGCTTGAATATTATAAAAGATTAAATATTACTGAGACTGAATTAGTGGTTTTAATAATGATTGAACATCTTTTAAAACAAGGCAATAAATTTATCACACAAGAGCTTTTAGCGTTAAAGATGACTTTATCAATTCAAGATATAGATCGTGTTTTTACCAATTTGTTATCAAAGAAGCTTGTTGAATTTGAAACTGTAAATGAAGAAATGACGACAACACTTAGACCTTTAAAAGAAAGATTATTTAGAGAATTTGAGATTAATTTCTTGAAGCAACGCGATGAATCTTTAGAAAAAGATTTTGATAATCAAGTTCAAAATATTTATATGGTATTTGAAAAAGAGTTAAAAAGAACTCTTTCACCGGCGGAATTTCAAAAAATTAGAGAATGGATTAGCTTAGGATATAGTGAAGAAGTTATCATAGATGCGCTTAATGAAGCATTGGCAAATAATAAACGTTCAATTAGATCAATAGATAAAATTCTTCTTAAAAGAACAACACGTTCTGATATGAAAAAAGAGGGTTATACTACAGTTAGTGAATCATGGAATAAAGATATTGAGCAAACAATCGCAATTGCAAATGAAAAATGGGTAGATGATGATGAAAACTGAAAATAAAACTCGCATTTTATCTTATTTTGATTATTTATTTCCTGATGCGGGTTGTGAGTTAATCTACCATAAAGATTATGAATTGTTAATTGCGGTAATGTTAAGCGCTCAAACAACGGACGCAAGTGTTAATAAAGTTACCGCGATTTTGTTTTCTTTATATCCGACTTTAGAAGATCTTGCTTTAGCAACGATAGAAGATTTAGAACGATGCATCAAAAGTATTGGAATGTATCGTCAAAAAGCTAAACATATTCATAATATTGCTAAAAGCTTAATTGAAAAATATAATGGCAAAGTACCATTTTTAAAAGAAGAATTAACATCTTTAAGTGGAGTGGGAAATAAAACCGCGAATGTTGTTCGTGCGGAATTATTTAATATTCCTGAAATTGCGGTGGACACTCATGTTTCTCGCATATCTAAAAGATTATATTTTGCTTCGTTAAATGATAGTGTTGAAGATGTTGAAAGAAAATTGAAAAAAGAAATACCAATAGAAAGATATATTAAAACACATCATCAAATGATACATTTTGGAAGATATTTTTGTAGAGCGATTAATCCTTGTTGTAAAGAGTGTCAGTTAACATCTATATGTCGACATTATAAAACAAAGAAATAAGGTGTTCCTGTAAGGTTATAGTTGTTTTCAAAGCAAGGTGTAATTATAATTTCTGTCATCATATCGTTAAAAGGTATGGTGATTTTATTTTGTTTTGTAAATATACTTTTTTCTTCATTATTTATTTTATATTTTATTAAGAATCCATAATTGCCATAAACTTTTTGATAATTAAAAATATCTTCTTCTTTTACATTGGTTTCAATGATGATTTCGATTTCATTATCAAAAATAAATCCTTTAGTTCCTATAATTGAAGGATATATTGGAGAAGGTATAGTTTTATTTGGAATTTCATTTTTATAAAAGTATCCAGTTGTTATGTAAGATGAAGGAATAAATTCATTTGGAAGATAGTAACCATCCACTCCTTTTACAACATTAACTTTTGTTAAGGAAGAAGGAACTTTTAATTCTTTTTTATTGCTAGCAATCATCGACATTACATTTTGAAATATTTTTTTAGCTATTTGCCTTCGCTCATCGCTTTTTCCAAAATAATGTTTTTCACCTTTAATAGCAATATCAAAGCCAGTCCAAACTGCCATAGTATAGTCGCTTGAAAAGCCACAAAGCCAGGAATCTTTATCAGCGTAGGTAGGATATCCTAGTGCTTTAGCGGCATTTTCATCATAACCATTTGTTCCTGTTTTTGCGCCTATATCGACATTATTAACAGATACAGAACCGATACGATAGTAGTTATTTTTCACCACATCGATAAGAGTTGAAGCAATTTGAAAAGCACTTTCTTTTGAAACGATTTGTTCATAGTTTAATTCGCGTTTATAAATAACTTCTCCTGTTTCTTTATTAATAATCGATGAAATTGTTGAAGGGGTGATATATTTTCCTTCTCGATTTAAAAGAGAATATGCTCCAGCAAGATTTGTGGGAGATACTCCATAAGTCATTCCGCCAATACCATAAGATAATGTGAAAGGACCTTTATCCATCATACCTATTTTTTCAAGATGTTTGATTACTTCATCTTGACCTATTTTATTAATTACTTTCTCTAATGTATACAGCGCACAGGTATTTTTAGAATATCCTAGTGCTTCTAATACTGGAATAAATCCGGAGTAATTTTTATCAGCATTTTGAACAGTTGAAGATGATCCTTTATAAGTATAAGGAGCATCTAAAACATTTGTGGCTTCATTATAGTGAAGATATTCGGCAGCAAGTAAATATGAAAGAATCGGTTTTATTGTTGAAGCAGGTTGCCTTTTTAAGGAATAAGCACGATTAAAAATTCTTGATCCATTATAATTTCTTCCTCCGATAACTCCTACAATTGCGGCGTCTTCATTTCTAATAACACTCGCTCCAATTTGTTGATCTTCATCTTTAAAAGTAATTACTTCTCCTTTTTGAATATTATCTAGATGTGTTTGAAGTGAAGAATCTAAGTAGGTATGAATTTCTAGTGGAACTAAATATGGATTAATATCAGTTAATTCTTCGATTTGAAGATAGACAATATCTAAATAGCTTTGGAATCTATAAGTTGGTTCAATGTAATTAGCCCCTTGTTTTATAACAATGTCTTCAATTTTTGTTTTTATTGCCGCATTATATTCCAATTCATTAATAAATCCATATTGAAACATTTTATTTAAAACAATATTTTTTCTTTCATTTATTCTAGAAGGATATTTAAAAGGATTATAATAACTTGCGGAGTTTACGACGCCTGCAAGAATCGCGGCCTCAGGAAGGGTTATTAATGAAATATCTTTTCCAAAGTATCTTTTAGAAGCATATTTTATGCCTGGAATTGATTGCTCAAAATAAATTGAATTAAAGTATAATGTTAAAATTTCTTCTTTAGAAAGTATTTTTTCAATTTTTAATGCTAAATAAGCTTCTTGAATTTTTCTTTTATATGTTTGCTCGCTGTTTAATAAAGTATTTTTAATTAACTGTTGAGTAATCGTTGATCCTCCTTGTTTATTGGAAGATTTAAAATTATGAATGAAGGCTTTAAAAGTTCTTCCATAATCAACTCCATTATGAGAAAAGAAATTAATGTCTTCAATACTTATTAAAGCATTTATTAATACTTGCGGTATTTCTTCATAAGTAATATTTTCATTTTTTGTTTCGCCAAAAACTTCAATTTCATTTTCACTTTCATCGTAAATAGTTGTCTTTAATTTATTACTTTGAGGTTCAAAATGAATTGAAGGTAGTTCTTTTAACGAAGAGTAAATAAAAATGCTGGTAAAACCAGCACATATTATAATTAATAAAGTTAATGAAACAACAATAGTTTTAATTATTTTCTTCATGGAAATATACCTCATCAACTACATCTAAATATAATAAACGAGGAAGGTAGCCTTGCTTTACTAAATGTCCATAAGTTTTAATATCTTTAAATGGAATTGATTTTCGTTCATTTTTCTTAAAAGTATCAATTACATACTGGGCATCGATAAGATAAACTTCGTCAAAATGGACTAAAGATATTAAAAAGAACGCAATTCCTCCATGTTCGATAACTCCTTCTAAATGTTTTATTTGATGCGAAGTTATATTTGATAGGGGAAATGAAGTTTTGCTATGGCAACTTTTTGCTTCAAAATCAATGTAACGTCCTTTGTATATTCCGTTATAATCGGTTGTTGATTGACTTTCAAAATAAGCATCAGTAATTCTTGCTCCATGAGAATAATCAACTTTAACTATATTTATAGGTGTAGGACGTTTGGTAATCAAGGCACGATGATTTTCGCTATAGAAAGTGTTGCTAGAGTTAATTTCATTTTCAAAATCCATACCTCTATTTGCAGCGTTATTAACAGTTCTTTTTTTCGTTGTTGATATTGATTCTTCTTGCACGAACGTCTTTCCATTTGGATAGCGAATCATAGCGGTGTCTCCTTCCTACATATAGTATGTGATTAATTAGTCGATGTATTCACGAATAGCTTGAGCGAATTCTTCTGGGGTAACGGTGTTTCCTTTGAGAAGTTGATTAACGATATATTTAATTGGTTCAGGAACGGTTTTAAGATTCGAAAGTACTTTTTTATATTCTTGAAGGACAACTTCTTTTTGATCGATAAATGCTTTATATAATAAAAGTAAATGGTAAGCATCAGTTAAAGGATTATGTGGATCACCCGCAAGTTCAACATTAAAAACTTTTAAATTGTTAATTAATGATAGAGGATTTCCATGTTCATCGGTGATATATCTTGATACAACTGCCGATAAATCGATGCAATTTTTAGCGATATAATGGCAAAAACTTTCATCGGCATCAGGTGAGTTTTCTAAAGATTTCATAATAATTCGAATATCATGAGTTCCAAAAGTGCAAAAACATACTTTAGAAAGAAAGTATCCACAATATTTACGAAGCTTTATCATTGCATCTTTGTAAGATAGACCTTTTTTATCTAGGTCTTCTTGATGAATGTTAGTTAAATTTTCAACATAATGTCCAATTTTGTTTTTAGCCTTAACATAAAATTTAATACCACGATGTATTTTTTTTATATGATAAGTGCTATCTAAATCAGCTCGATAAGCTCCTAATGCAATCATTTCATGTGAAAATTGTGTGCCTTCTAAATCAAGAAAAATTATAGTTCTTCTTTTTCCAATTATTTTAAATAAATTTTTCATACTGCCCTTTCTAAAATATTACTATATAAATTAGTTTTTTAATAAGTCTAAAGCATTTAAAATGTTTTTGCTTACTAATTTATTATATCATGTCTTACTAATATTTTGTCCTAAAATCACCAAGAGTTATATTTAGCATATATATAAATGTACTCCTAAAGGAGTAGGAGGTGAATTTATGAACAGAATGAATAGTAGAAATCGTTGTTGTTGTCCAAGGATTGTAACTGATGTTACTCCTGTTTGTGGAGTAGAAGTTGTTCTTGATTCAGATGTATATTGTACAAGGGTATGTAATACAATTACTTTTACTGCGACAGTAATTAATAATACAAATATGACACTTAATTGTGTATCTTTAGATTTAAATGTCAATCCGTCATTATGTATTAATCCTGAAACTATCACATTAAATGGAACTGCGGTTGAAAACGCCTGTCCAAATCGTGTTGATATTGGTAATTTAGAAGCTGGAGCAAGTGCGGTTGTAACATTCCAAGCAACCGTTATGGAATGTAAAAGATATATAAAATCAAAAGTATTTGCTACCTATGTAGTTTGTTGCTGCTTAGAAAGAAAATGCGTTACAACACCAAGTAATATAGATTGTATTCAAGTATGTTGCTGCTGTTGTCAACCAGGGACAAATAGAAGTTAATGAAAGGACAGGGTGACCTGTTCTTTTATTTTGTATAGTAAGTAAATGAGGTATTTTGATTATTTCCTTTGTAGATAAATGGCTTCAAATTAGTAGTTGTATAGAAGTAGTCTTTTTTTCTTTCCATTAAGCGATTTGCAATATCTTTAAAAATTTGTTTAGTGATATTTCCATCTTCAAATCCGCTATTATCATCATTTCCCATCCATACACAAATGGTATATTGAGGATTAAATCCAACGACCCATCGATCTGAAGTGGTTGTTCCAGTTTTTGCTGAGAATCTACTTTCAGTTTGATAATTAAGCAAAGAAGGACTAGCGTAGCTTTTAAATGCTTTATCAAAAGGAGAACGTAAGAGATAGTTTATTTGTAGAACACTATCAGAATAAAGCCTAAATTCGCATTTTTGCTTATTAATTGCGATTGTATCTCCATTAGTATTTGTTATTTTTTTATAAAATCGAGGACGATAATAGCTTCCTTCACTTGCAAATGTATTATATATAGTAGCAAGTTCTAAAGGAGATAAGGAGTTTGAACCTAATCCAATAGTTGGATTTGCTTCGATATTTTGGATATGAAATTTTTCTAATAGATTCTTAATTCTTTTAGATCCTAACAGAAGTGTAGTTTTTGTGGCGTAAATATTGTCGCTTAATGCAATTGCTTCAAGCATTGTTATTTCTTTATTGGCATATTTGTTATTGGCGTTACTTGGAGAATATTCCCCAATACCATCAATATAAAAAGTTGTTGGTTCGCTTTTAAATGTGGTTAAAGGGGTCATTCCATTTTCTAATCCCAAGTAATATATTAGGGGCTTTATAGTAGAACCTGTTTGTCTTTTAGCGGATATCGCGCGATTATAAGGACTTAAAGTGTAATCTTTTCCTCCGATAAGACCTAAAACATCGCCAGAGTATGGCTTCATAACAACGACGCTTATTTGGGAATTATAATTGTATTTACTAGTAATTTCTTCGATGATATTTTGGACATTGTTATCTAAACAAGAGTATATTTTATAGCCTATATTTTGTTTGTTATTAGTAATTATATTGTGATTTTCTAGTTGTTTTATTAAAGCGTCATGATAGTAGAGCAAATTAGCGGAATATTTATTAGGAAAAGAATATTTAAAATCTAGGCTTTCTGTAGTAGCTAACAAGTATTCACGTTTTGTTATAAATTTTTGATTTAACATTGCTTTTAGGACGTTATGTTGCTGTTTTGTAGCAATATTCAAGTTTATTTCTGGAGAATAATTAGTGGGCGAAGGTAGCAAACCGATTAGCATAGCAACTTCACCAAGCGATAACAATTTAGGTGATTTATGGTAGAAATAATAACTTGCTTGGTATACTCCATATAAGTTGTGACCAAAATAAGCAATATTTAAGTATGTTTCTAGTATTTCTTCTTTGCTATATGTCATTTCTATTTTTTTAGCAATAAAGGCTTCTTTTAGTTTTCTTTCAATTGTTTTTTCATTTGATAGATATAGTGTTCTTGCTACTTGTTGAGTGATTGTTGATCCTCCGCTGGTGATGCTTTTATTTGTAATGTTAGAAATTGCACTAGATATGATTCTAATATAATCTAGCCCATGGTGTTTAAAAAAACGTTTGTCTTCTGAAGCAATTACAGCATCTTTAAAATAAGGAGATATTTCATCTAATGTTTGATAAACACCAAATTGATTAAAATAACGGCTATAACTATTTTTTTGATCATTTGAATATACTTCGATTTCTCGAGGATGAGAAAAGTTATAAGATGGACTAATGAATATTATGAAGTTAAAAGATAAAGTTAATGTCATTAATAGTAATGAAATTTTAAATAATTTTTTTGATATTTTTATTACTCGTGGATACATAAAAATTCCTCCCTTATTATGGTTGGAAAAAATATTTATTTTATTCAAAAATAATTGATTTTATTTATTAATAAAGTTGTTTAAAGTTTAGGCTTTATCGATTATAATTATACATGGTGAAAAAAATGGGAAATAAAAAGATGAAATTCACTCATGAAATATTAATCGATGGTGAAAAAGAGATTATTGTTCGTGATGTAAATGCAGAAGTATTAAATACGGGGGAATTTGTTTATGAATATGAAGAAAATAATCATACCGTTTTAATGAAATTTTTCTTTCATGATGAAGGTGTGTTAGTAAAAATTTATGGCGATAATTATGTTTCTTTAATTCCTTTAGAATTAAATCAAAAAACTTGTGGAAAATTCAATTTTCAGCAACATGAAATGACTTTTGACTTTCTTTTAAAGAAAATTGAGATTAAAAGTCTTGCAATTTATCTAGAATATGATATATTCACAAGGGGCAGTGTTATTTCTAATAACACTTGGCGAATTGAGGTGAAATAAATGATAATTGAAATGTCTTTAAAAACTAAAATTCAGGAAGCATTTGCAAAAATGGGAGTTTCCTTATCATTAGAACAAATTGTTATCGAAAGATCAAAAGAGAAAGTTCATGGTGATTACGCCACAAATATAGCGATGAAAATGGCAAGAGAACTTCGTGAGAATCCGCTTGTTATTGCGGAAAAAGTTGTGTCTTTGATGGATAAAGATTTATTTGACAAAGTCGAGGTTGTTCGTCCAGGATTTATTAATTTCTTTATGAAGGCAGAATCATTAAGCAATGTTGTTTTAAGAATATTAGAATCTGGAGAACATTATGGAGACTCTACATATGGTAATAACCAAAGAATTAATGTTGAGTTTGTTTCTGCTAATCCGACTGGTGATTTACATTTAGGTCATGCAAGAGGTGCAGCGATAGGTGATGTTATATGTCGTTTGTATAAAAAAATCGGTTATGATGTTACACGAGAATTTTATGTAAATGATGCTGGTAATCAAATTACAATTTTAGGAAAATCAATTAGAGCGAGATATCATCAATTGTTTGGTGAAGATGTTATGGTTCCTGAAGATGGTTATCATGGTCAAGATTTAATAGAAATCGCAAAAATTATGAAAGACGAAATCTCTGATAAATATTTAGTTGATTCAGAGGAGTCAGAAACATATTTCAAGCGTCGTGGAGCGGAACTTGAATTAAAGAAACTAGATAACGATTTACGTAATTTTGGTGTTAAGTTTGATATTTATTCTTTTGAAACTGATATTCGAAAGAATAATGGAGTTGAAAGAGTAATTGAGCATACAAAAGATTTATGTTATGAACAAGATGGTGCTTTATTCTTAGAGACTTCAAAGTATGGCGATGATAAAGATCGGGTTATTATTAAGAGTGATGGTTCTTATACATACTTGTTACCAGACATCGCGTACCATTTAAATAAGTTATCACGTAATTACACTAAGTTGATTGATGTTTTAGGTGCTGATCATCATGGTTACATAAATCGTATGAAGGCCGCATTAATGATGTTTGGATATTCTCGTGATATTTTGGATATTGAACTTATTCAAATGGTTCGTTTATTCAAAAATGGTGAAGAATATAAGATGTCAAAAAGAACCGGTAATGCAATTTCAATGCGTGAATTATGTGAGGAAGTTGGAGTTGATGCGGTTAGATATTTCTTTGTTGCAAGAGCAGCTTCAGCACATTTAGATTTCAATCTTGATTTAGCAGTTGAGCAAAGCAGTGCAAATCCGGTTTATTATGCTCAATATGCTTACGCTCGTTTATACAAAGTTTTGTCTTTAGCGGAAGATATTGAAATCAAATTAGATGGTTCCTATTTAACTGATCGAAAAGAAATTGATTTAATGAAGTTACTTGGGGATTATCCAAAAGAAGTTCTTGATGCTGCAACTAGCAGATCACCGTATAAGATGGTTACATACATTCAAAAATTAGCCGGTTTGATACACGGCTTCTATACTGAATGTCGATTGATAGATCGTAACAATTTAGAACAAACTGGAGCGCGTTTAGCTTTGGCTAAAGCGTCGATGATTGTAATGAAAAATGCTTTAGAACTTATTGGTGTTAATGCGCCAAAAGAAATGTAATGGAGGAAAAAATATGAGCAACAAATCAAATTTAGATGTCGCCTATGAATTAATCTTAAGAAGTGATGATCCTGTGGAATTTAAGGATATTTGGGTGGAAATTGTAAAAGTTCAAGGTTTAGATGAAGAAACTGCAAATAGAACGATAGGTCAATTTTATACAAATTTATCCTTAGATGGTCGTTTTGTTACATTAGGTGAAAATGTATGGGACCTTCGTGTACGTCATAAATATGAAAAAGTTCATATCGATATGAATGATGTTTATCGTGATATTGAAATCACTCAAGAAATTGATGCTGAAGAAGCTGAATATAACAAGATTCTCGATGGTGAAGATGATGATGAATATGACGATGACGATGAAGAAAAAGATAGCGATTCAGAGGATTCTGATTACTAATAAATATTAAAAAAGAGAGGGTATAAAAATGGGATTAGTTAACGTTAAAGAAATGATGAAAAAAGCAGAAGAAGGACATTATGCAATTGGACACTTCAACATTAATAATTTGGAATGGACAAAAGCAATTCTTCAAGTTGCTGAAGAAACAAGAACACCAGTTATTTTAGGTGTTTCAGAAGGTGCAGCAAAGTATATGTGTGGTTTTAATACCATCGTTGCAATGGTTAATGAAATGATGAAGACATTAAACATTACAGTACCAGTAGCTTTACATTTAGATCACGGTTCATATGAAGGTGCAAAAAAAGCCTTAGAAGCTGGATTTAGCTCAGTTATGTTTGATGGTTCACATTATCCAATTGAAGAAAATATTGCTAAGACAAAAGAAATAATTGCTCTTGCTAATAAATTAGGCTGCACAGTTGAAGCTGAAGTTGGCGCAATTGGTGGCGAAGAAGATGGCGTTATCGGCGGTGGCGAAGTTGCAAATCCAGATGAATGTGTATTAATTGCTTCATTAGGTGTTGATATTTTAGCTGCAGGTATTGGTAATATTCATGGTAAATATCCAGCAAATTGGAAAGGCCTTGATTTTGAAACATTATCAAAGATTAAAGAAAAAGTTGGACATATGCCACTTGTTTTACATGGCGGAACCGGTATTCCTGCTGAAATGATTAAAAAAGCTATTTCATTAGGTGTTTGTAAGATTAATGTTAATACAGAATGTCAATTAGCTTTCCAAGAAGCAACTAGAAAGTACATTGAAGATGGTAAGGATTTAGAGGGTAAAGGTTTTGACCCAAGAAAGTTACTTGCTCCAGGAACTCAAGCAATTAAAGATTGTGTTAAAGAAAAAATGACTCTTTTTGGTTCATTAGGAAAAGCAGAATAATTAAGTTTTATAAAAAGATTAGAGTTATTGATTCTAATCTTTTTGTTTGTTTAAAAATAAGTATAAAATGGGAATCTATGAGATTGCTTATTCTTATGGTATAATTTATATAAGGAGTTGATTGAAAATGATTATTCGTAAAATTCTTGATAAAGTAGAACAATATGATTCAATAGTAATTTTTGGTCATAAAAATCCTGATGGTGATTGCTATGGTTCACAAGTAGGATTAAAAGAAATGTTGCTAAGGCTTTATCCAAATAAAAAAGTATATATTGTTGGAAGTGGATATACTAAAATGCTTTCTTTTATTATGAAAATGGATGTCGTAGCGGATGATGTTATAAAATCTAGTTTAGGTATTGCCGTTGATTTTAATGAATTATCAAGATCTGAAGATCAAAGGATATGTGATGTTAAAGAGCTTGTTGTTATCGATCATCATATTCCAAATTGTCCATTTGGGGATATAAGCTTAGTTGATACGGAAAGAGTATCTTGTGCAGAAATAATCGCAAGAATTGTTATTGATTTAGATATTTCATTATCTTCATCTGGTTATAATGCTTTATTATTAGGTTTGATAACCGATTCGGGTAGATTTTTATATCAACCTTTAAATGGTGATACATTAAGAATTGGTGCTTATTTAATGGATAAAGGTGCAAATGCATCTTATATTTATGATGTTATTTATGAAAGTGATGAATCACAATTAGAATTAAGAAAATATATTTATAATCACTATAAAAAGACTGAACATGGATTAATTTATGTCTTATTTACCAAGAAAGATATTAAAGAATTAAATATTTCTGTATATCGAGCAAGTGGCTTTGTTAATACATTGGCCAATATTAAAGGGTTACCAATTTGGGCCGCTTTTGCGGAAGATGAAAATGATGAATGCCGAGTTGAAGTTAGAAGTACTTGGCCTATAGTTCAACCGATTATGAGCGCTCATGGAGGTGGGGGTCATCCTCATGCTGCAGGATGTACAGCACATAATTTAGAAGAAGTATATGAAATTATTAAGGAATTAGATGAACTAATTATTAAGGGTGAAAAAAATGATTGATTTACATAAAGCATTAGAGGTAGCCTTAGAGGCAGCAAGAAAAGCTAAAGAAGAAATATTAAGAGTATATAATTTAGATTTTGATGTAATGATTAAAGAAGATAATTCTCCAGTTACAGTTGCGGATCAACATGCAGATTCGATTATTCGTCAAGTTATTCATAGTTATTATCCTAGTCATGCATTTTTAACCGAAGAATCAGATGATGATTTATCGCGATTGAATTATGATTATGTTTGGATTGTAGATCCTGTTGATGGAACAAAGGATTTTGTTTCAAAGGACAATGAATTTACGACAAATATTGCTTTGTGTTATAAGCATGAAATTGTTTTAGGTGTTGTTCTTATTCCAGTAAGCGGTGAAATTTATTATGCGATTAAAGGCGAAGGATCATATTACATCGATGAACAAGGAAACATTTCAAGAAATCATGTTAGTGATAGAACAAAAGATTTAATATTTTTAACTTCTAAATTCCATGTAAGTGATAAAGAAATTACTTATTATGAATCTCATAAAGATATTATTAAAACAAAAGAACAATATGGAAGCGCAATTAAGGCGTGTAGAATTGCTAGAGGACTTGCGGATTTGCAATTGCGGTTTGGTGAAGGAACAAAAGAATGGGACACCGCCGCAAGTCAAATTGTGGTTATTGAAGCCGGTGGAGTTTTTATTACTCCTAATGGAGAAACGATGTCATATAATAGAGAAAATGTTTATAATTTAGAGGGTTTCTTTGTTGCAAATAAGAAAAGCAATTTACCTTTATAAATTAGTATTGAGTATCCTTATTTAGGATACTTTTTTAAAAGCTTTTTGCATAATGTTTAGTGGTGATAATTATTATGCAAGCGTTTATTTATGATTTATATGGATATTATCCTCCATCAAATGAAATCGAATTTGATTATCAAGGTTGGCATTTTGTTTTAGAAGCTGTGAATGATTTACAAGAAAGTGATATTCAATCATTGGATGAATTTGCATCTTCAATTGCGAATGCTTTTTCTAATGCTGGAGTAAAGATTATTAAAAATCGTTATGATCAATATTTATCAAAAGATGAAAGAGGTAATCTTATTTTAGTTGCGTATAAAAATACAATTTTTACTTTAGATGATTTAAATAAAATGCATCAAAATTATATTGGAATTAATTCAAAAGACCCGTATTTAATTAGCTATTTAATATCATTATGGGAAGAAAAAATTGCGTTAATTGAAGAAAAAATTATACCTTCTTTTAAAATAGATGATTATTTTTATTATCGCATTATGATAGCAATTAATTATAGTTTAGGATTAGCATATAATGCTTTACAATATTTAGCGGAATTAAAAATAGACTTAAATGATGTAATAGAACCTTTAACACTGACACATAGAAGATTAAATTCCTTTAAAGCTCAGTCGATATTAGACCCATTAAGTTTTGTTTTAGATTCTCCAATACGCGATTTAGCGGAATTATTTAAAGCTAGAGCGATTACTGCTAATGAATTATTGAATGCATTAAAAAAATATCAATTTTCAGTTAAAGAAATAAGTCTTCTTTTAGCAAGAATTATGTTTCCTACAACACTATTTGATTTATTAGAAAAGCATTATAGTGAACGAGTAGATGTAAGAAATGAAATTTTAGCTTATTATTATCAATTAAATAATCACGCGAATGAAATAAAATATATTGAACAGTATTTAGTGGCAAATTATGGGATAAGACCAATATCTTGGCTTCAAGAAAAATAAAAACAAGGATGATTAGTCCTTGTTTATTTTCCTTTTTGGCTTGATAATTTAACTCCTAGTATGCCAGGAACTTCTTCCATTAAAATTACTTCAATGCCATCTGATATGGTGGTATCAATCATCATGCAGTCAGCACAGGCTCCATGCATTGTGATATAAACAATGCCATCTTCAAATGAATCAAATTGAACATCCCCACCATCACGTCTGATGAAAGGACGAATTTTATCAAGTACAATTTGGATTTGTTCTTCAATTGTTAATTCGTTAAGCATAATCTTGTCTCCTTTGACTCGAAGAATATTATATCATTATATAAAACAAAATAATAGTAAAAAAAGATTAGTTTCTGTATTTGATTTGCTTTGTTAACAGGTTATTGATATAATATTTAGCGAGGAAGATAAACATGAATGAATTACAGAAAGTAGAATTCGAACTACTAAAAAAATATATCGATTTTTGTGAAAAAAATGATTTAAAGTATTTTCTTGTTGGAGGTTCAGCATTAGGCGCAGTGCGTCATCAAGGATTTATTCCTTGGGATGATGATGTTGATGTTGCGATGCCAAGAGAAGATTATGATCGTTTTATAGAATTAGGTAAGAAAGAATTTGTGGGCGATATTTTCTTACAAACTTATGAAACTGATCCTAATTATCCATATAATTTTGCAAAATTAAGAAATTCAAAGACCACTTTTGTTGAGTGGGTATATCAATTTGTTAATATGAATCACGGCGTTTGGATTGATATTTTTCCACTTGATGGTATTTCTAAAAAGCAAGGAAAGAAGACTTTTGCGATGAAGTGGAGAGTTTACCGAATTTGGCCACGTTTATTAATGATTGGAGCCCGTTCTATTTCTCGTTATCCACGTAAATGGTGGTTTATTTTAGATATTCTTTTAGATATTCTTTTATTGCCTTGGTTTTTATTTAATATTAATCATTATATGAATAAAAGAATTGATAAAATAATGCGCAAAAAGAAATATGATGAGTGTTATTATGTCGCTAATATGCAAGGAGCATGGTTCTCTAAAGAAATTATTAAAAGAGAGTATTTTGGAAATGGAACTAAAGCCATGTTTGAAGGTCTTGAAGTTGTCATTCCAGAAAAATATGATGAATTCTTAACTTCGGTATATGGTGATTATATGAAATTGCCGCCGGTTGAAAAGAGAGTTGGAAAACATAATACTGCTGGATATAGTTTAACTGTTCCATATTATGAATTTAAAAAGAATTATAAAAAAGGAAAATAGTGATAATTTAGAAAGACTTGGCTAATATGTACTTAACCCAAAAAGTTGGACTAACCGAAATGTTAGAAAGACTTAAGGGGGGTTAAGTACAAATATCAAGTCTTTTTTTTGACAATAATTAATAAATAATTAGGAGTTTTTTAATTTCGATCCTAATAAATATTATAAGGCCTTTGTGACTTTATATTATTTGTTGTGAAAAGGAGGAATTAAAATGTCAAAACAAATAAAGAAAAAAACGTTGATAATCGGATCAACATTCATGTTACTTTTATTAGGTGTAGGTACGTGGTCGAAGAAGATTATTAATTTACCTACCAGTGGATTAGTTACTGGTGAAAAATCAAAAGGTGTGGAGGTGAAAAAAATAAGTTCAGGAACAAATGATGAAGGGAAATCGTTTATAACATATTCTTATACTGTTACTCCAGATTATGCGACAAATAAGAATGTTGTCGTTAAGTCATTAGCGTTTACTGATACTGATGTTGAAGATACACCATCAAATTATGTATTAGTTTCGATTGATAATAGTGCTTCAACTTTTACAGTAGTTCAACTTTCAGATTTTTCTCATCAATTAACTTTAACTTTAGCAAGCCAAGCAGATACGAGCGTTACTGCAGAAATAACTATTGATTGCAAGCAAAAATGGCTTGGATTTACTTCTAAAACAGAGTATACATTCTATAATTCTAGCAACTCATCTACAAGGGATACGACTGATAATCAAATAATTACTCAAAGTAATAAAGGTTATAGTGAAACTTATACAATCGCTATAGATCATTTACGACCAAGTATTGAAACTAGAAGTACTGTTGCGGCATATGAATGCTATTCGAATTCATTAACGAGTGATTTTGTTACAACACAAAATAATATATTAACAACACGTGATAATGAATTAACGATTTTTAAAACATATGCAGAAAAGTATTTAAGAGGAGAACAATTTAGTTTCAATGACGCAATGCTCTTGAAAAATAATATAAATTCTAAGTGGTCAGATGAAAAGAAATTAAGCATCATGAATTATAAGTATTATGGTTTTTGTGTAGAAGAGGATATTACTTTAACTCTTTATAGTAAAAAACATACGGTAAGAACAAAAACATATCTTGCTTATTATGTTTCATCATTTAGTCTTGCAATTAATCCAACTTCCTTAACTGTTGAGCAAAATCAAATAATCTTTTAGGGTGGATATTGTGTATGGGAAGAGCTAAAAGAAAGTATTTTTCATGCATTGTTTCAATTATATGTACATTTATAATAATTACTTCAATTAGTTTTTTAAAAAATAAGCAAGATGATTTAAAAAATAATCCGGTTACAAATCAGCGGATAGCGGCGATTAAAAAAGTTTCAAGCGGTCAAAATACTGAAGGCTATCCATATCAAACTTACTCTTTTGAAATTAAGCCATCTGATTCAACATATAAAGATATCAAGGTGAAATCGATAAAATATGTAAGTCCTTCATCAGATAGTGATCCGGGAGTAGAAAGTGTTTTAGAGGTTATAATTGATAATGATAATTCTAATTTTACAGTCATTCAATTAAAAGACTTTAAAACCGCTATTACGTTAACTTTTTGCAGTGTTGTTAATGAAAATATTGAAGCGTCTTTAAAAATTGATTGTAAACAGAAGTGGTTAGGATTTAAAGACCCTAACACATATAATCTTTTAAGAGTAATAGATGGTCGGCTCTATGAAAAATATGGGATTAATGATATTTTCAGGTCTCAATTTTATATGATAGAGGAGAATTATTCTTCTTTGTATACAATACCTTGTAAAGAATATACATATGCAGATGCTAAAGTTAGCTATTCTTTTAATTCTATTTATGAAATGGCGGTTACAAGTGTTGTTGATGAAGAAACATATATTTCTACAAACGTCTATACGGATATTAGAAGAATGAATGTTTATGAAACATCGACAGAAATTGATAAAGCAGCATCAAAGTTTATTAATGACAGCTATGGTCTTAGGTATGAAGAGTTTATTGAAGCTTTTAAAGCAGATTATAAAACTTGGAATAGTACACTTAAAAAAACTGCCTTAGAATCAGATTATTATGGATTTGTAGCTAAAATGGAGGTTACGTATTCAATAGGAGATATTTCAAAAACTTTGCCTTTAAACGCCTATATTGCACTTGATGTTAATGATCTTATTGTAGAACCTAAAGAATTAGTGTTGCCTCTTGAATCAATAGTTTTTTAATAATAAAAACTAATTAAAAGATGAAGAATATAGATTAGTTGTTAATTTATTTCTTCATTTTTTATTTGATAAAATAATATTATATTCGTAAAGTAAGAAAAAAATTATAAAGCAAATTTAAATTCTAATATGTTTGAACTAAGAAATTTTTGATGTTAGTACTCTACTTTAAAGGCATAAAAAAAGACCGATATAATCGGACAATTTTTTCTTTAATGGTGCCCGGGGTCGGACTCGAACCGACACGGTATCGCTACCGAGGGATTTTAAGTCCCTTGCGTCTACCTATTTCGCCACCTGGGCATATTAAGAATGGTGACCCGTACAGGATTCGAACCTGTGACCCCTTGATTAAAAGTCAAGTGCTCTACCAGCTGAGCTAACGGGTCGATAAATGGCTGGGGTACCTGGGATCGAACCAGGGAAATGACAGAGTCAAAGTCTGTTGCCTTACCGCTTGGCTATACCCCAATTAAGATGGTGGAGGAGGGCGGATTTGAACCACCGAACCCTAAGGAACTGATTTACAGTCAGCCGCGTTTGGCCGCTTCGCTACTCCTCCAAACAAATGTTTTAGCGAATGGTGGATGTTGACGGGATCGAACCGCCGACCCCCGCCGTGTAAAGGCGATGCTCTCCCAGCTGAGCTAAACATCCATTTAAACCACGCGTGCTCATATACTATATCATTGTTGAGGGTGTTAGTCAATTATTTATTTATTTTTTTTCAAAAAAATTGTTTTTGGCGTTCTATAGCAGGACGTAATTTTGAAGAAAAAATAGTTTGATAATGACAAATTCCTATATTCAGTTAAATATTGCTTTAGTTACTAATAGGAATAAGCCCATAATCATAAAGAAAACAATAATTATGGGCTTATAAAATATAACTTAAATTATTAATAACCTTTTTTGCCAAGTAAATGGAACATATTCTTTTTATAGATTTCCACACCTGGTTGATTAAATGGATTAATATTTAATAAATAAGCACTCATTGCGCATGCTCTCATAAAGAAATAGAAAAGATGACCTAATGTAAAAGCATCCATTTTATCAGCGTATATTACGATATTAGGAACTTGTCCATCATTGGCGTGAGCATGTAGTGTTCCTAAAAATGCTTTTTCATTTACAAATGATAATGATTTACCTTCTAAATAATTAAGTCCATCTAAATCTTCATTATCGTGAGGAACGATAATATCGGATAATGGATTCTTAACATAAAGAATTGTCTCAAATAATAATGGTGTACCATCTTGAATATATTGACCCATACTATGTAAATCGGTTGAGAAAGTAACAGAGGCTGGTAATAATCCTTTTTTATCTTTTCCTTCGGATTCACCGAATAATTGTTTAAACCATTCTCCAATTTGTGTTAATGAAGGTTCATAACTAACAAACATTTCAACTTTTTTTTCATGGCGATAGAAATAGTCTCTTAATATTGCATATTGATAGCAAATATTATTATTAATATTATCATTACTATAAAGATTTTGAGCTTCAGCAGCCCCTTTTAACATTTCTTTGACATCGATTCCACTGCAAGCGATTGGAAATAAGCCGACTGCAGTTAAAACTGAATAACGACCTCCAATATTATCAGGTAAGACATAAGTAGCATAACCTTCTTGGGTGGCTAATTTCTTTAAAGCGCCTTTTTCTTTATCTGTTGTTGCATAAATGGCCTTTTTAGAGGCTTCTTTGCCAATTTTAGATTCTAATAATTCTTTTAATAAACGGAATGAAATTGAAGTCTCAGTTGTTGTTCCGGATTTAGAGATAACATTTATAGCAAAGTTTTTATCTTTTAGATAATCCATAACTTGAGAAATATATGTTGGTGAGAAAGTTTGACCCATATATATAATTTCAAGTTTATCGTTTTTAAATAAGCCATTTAGAGCTTCAATTGCCGCTCTTGCACCTAAATATGATCCTCCGATTCCGCAAACAACAAGAACATCAAAGTTGTTACGAACATAGTTTGCATCAGAAATAATTCTTTCTAATTCATCTTTATCATAATCGGTAGGCCAAGTTGTCCAACCTAAAAAATCATTTCCCTCTCCAGTTTTTTCTTCAATCATTTTGTGAATTCTTTTAACATCATCTGCGTATGTGTTAAAGTCTAAGCTAATATTTGTATGTGTTAAGTCTAATTTAATCATTTTTTCTTTTCCTCTCTTAAATATGCTTCTTCGATCCATTTTTCTAAATGATCGGCAAGAATTTGAAATTCTTTTTTATTGTCAATAATTTTAAGTTTTCTTCTTGATGAGACAGGTCTTCTAATAACTTGTCTTTCTCTTTCAAAAAGTTGTTTTAGTGATAAACGTAGAAAATGATTTTCTTCATCGGTGCCAATGATTTTCACTCGAACATTTTGTCCGATTTGGAAATAATCATTAATATCGTGTACAAAATTTGCTGATACTTCTGAAATGTGTACTAATCCATGCTGTCCATTTGGAAATGATATAAAAGCTCCATAAGGTTGAATACCAGTAACCATTCCTTCGTGGATTTGTCCGATTTCGTATTCTTTATTTTCCATTTTAAAACTCCATAATATTTTTGCCTATAATCTCGGTATTTTTAATTTCTTTATCAAATACTTCATAAATATCAGATGTATCTTTAATCGATGTAATTGATAAGATTAATGGCTTTAGAGCGTCGATTACTTCATCGTGATTAATATATTCAGATACGCTATTAAAGTCATTTACAGAGCTTCTTGTAACACCTTTAAGACAAATTCCTTTTTCTAATATTTTTCTTGTGTTGATATGAATTGGTTCTTCACTAACTCCCATAAGGATGAGAGTAGAGCCGATAGAAGAGTGATCTATCATTGAATTAATCGCGGATTCTGAACCTCTTCCACCGACACATTCAAACATTATATTAAATTCTAATTTTGTTTTTTCCATTTCATCTACGTACATTGTTGTAGCGTCTTTAAACATTTCTAATTTACTGTCTTTTAATCCAACGACTACAACTGGTAAGTGATATATTTTATTAATGATGATGTAAACCATGTAGGCCATGATACCATCACCCCAAATAGCAATTTTTTTAGACTCAAAATTTGATACACGTCTAATTGCCGCATTTGCAACACTTAATAATTCTGAAAAAACGGCATAACGGGAGTCAATGTTACTATCATATTTCACAAGGAAGTTAATATTATAGCTAACAAATTCTCTTAAAAATCCATCGGAAGTTGAACTAGCAAATTTTGCATTTGGACAATAGTTTTGGTCTATCGCATAATCTTGGCATCTTGTTTCTAAACAGGCAATACATTTACTTTCGTCTATCAAATTAGGAACAAGGATAACACGATCTCCAACTTTAAATTTGCCGGTTGGGTCTTTTATAATAGTGCCTACAGATTCATGAATTGGAGTAAGCGGGTATTTTTTATCTAAAACTTCTTTTGATCTAAGTCCTAAATAATAACGAATATCAGCTTTACAAATAGCGAGTTTATCAATTTTGACAACCGCCTCATTTTCTTTAGGCTCTATGTTTTCAATAAACTCTTCGATGAGTTTTGGTTTGACAATTTTAAATGTTGTCGAAAACATATTTATTGCACCTCAGTTCGACCGATTTTAAGCAATGCTTTTAGCATCATTAAATCATCAAAAGTTGTTATTTTAAAATTCAAACGATCTCCTTGGATAAGATGTACTGTTCCATTGTTGCGTCTAATTAATTGGCAATCATCACTCGCTTCAAGAATGTTGTTTTTATTCGCATATTCGTGCGCGGCGATTATTAAATCCAATTTAAATGATTGAGGTGTTTGACCTAAAAACAATTCTTTTCTAAGTGGAACATCGTCAATTACAATACCATCTTTAGAATGGATAATGGTGTCCGCTGAAGGGATAACGGTATCAACTGCACCAAATTTTTTTGCTCCTTCAATATTGTCTGATATAATACGATGATTTACTAATGGACGAGCAGAATCGTGAATTAATACAATATCATCATCTTTAGCAAACTCTTTTATGCACTTTAAGCCGTTATAAACTGATATTTGGCGGCTATCTCCACCTTCAATAACGTGATGAACTTTTGATAAATCATATTGACGAATCCAAACTTTGATATTATCGATATATTCTTTTTTTGTAACAACTACAATTTCATCTATATCAAAATGCATTTCAAACTGTTCAATTGTATGAACGACGATAGGCTTATTGTAAATTTCTAAAAATTGTTTTGGAATGGTGTTGTTTCCCATTCTAGTGCCATTACCGGCTGCTAAAACAAGCGCTATATTCATATTGATTACCTCCGTAAACAATTAGATAATATCACCATTATGAATTAAATACAATAAAAAAGGCTCTTATAGAGCCTTGTTATTTTTCTTTTGTATATAACTTTTCTTCTTTTATCGAAAGTTGATTGTTTAAAGAGATTTTTTGAATGATTAATTTGACAACGTTTTCTAAATCACTATTTTTACTATAGTCCGCTAAGCTGATAAAGTTAACACGTCCATCATCATAGAGACCTTTGACTTTTTCTTTTTTGCCTTCTTGATAAATAGCAATAGAATGACCGCCAGAGTTTTTAACAAGTAGCATAAATGGAATATCAGTCATTCCATCACCAAAATATATAATATTTGAGGCGTGAATTCGTTTTTCTTCAGTTTTTTCATTAACACTTTCATCATCTCTAATATCAAAGACACCTTTTGATATTCTAAAGAAGTATTGCGTTTTTGCGGTATAGTTTATTGAGTTTTTCGGCCAAATAGCTTCTCCGTTTTCATCATATAAGAATTCACATCCGAAAATTGCTTTAAACTCATTTGCAATTTTACAGCCTTCGATTATTTCCTTGGTTCCTGAAGAAACAATATAGTGTTCAATTACAAATCCTAATGCCTCACCAAATTCATTAATTCTTTTAAACCAGGTTTCGATGCCTTTGAAGAAAACAATATCTTTTCCTAATGAATTTAAATAACTTCTTGTTAAAGGGATGTTTTTTTCTTTGCATTTTTTTACCATCATATACATGTATGATAAGATTCTTTCTACATGATATTTTTCAGATAATTTTGCAGTTTCACCCCAGAATTCATCAGGGGTAAGACCTAAGTTTGGTATAAAGCTGTAATTTTGCATATCATCGGTACAAAGAGTTTTATCAAAATCGTAAATCAATGCAATAATAGGTTTTTTTGCCATACAACGCCCTCCTTTTATATATTTTATTACAAAATATATAGTCTGTCAAATGTATGTCAATGTCTAAAATTACTAGGTAATTATCTTATTTTATTTAATGTAAGCATTTTTATTTGATTTATTTTTTTGTTTTTCTTTTCATTTAGAAAAGACATCGTTATAATTAAGTACGAACATAGGAGGTATTTAAAATGAAAAAACCAATTATTTTATGTATTTTAGATGGATTCGGATATCGAAAAGAAGAACATGGTAATGCTGTTGTAAAAGCTAAGAAACCTAATTTAACAGCGTATATGGAAAAATATCCAACAACATTAATTGAAGCATCAGGGATGGCGGTAGGTCTTCCAAAAGGACAAATGGGAAATTCCGAAGTCGGTCATTTAAATTTAGGCGCAGGACGCATTGTTTATCAATCATTAACATTAATTAACAAAGCTGTTGAAGATGGAACCTTTTTTAACAACAGAAGTTATTTAAATGCAATTGAACATGTTAAGAAGAATAATTCAAAATTACACATCATGGGACTTATGAGTGATGGTGGAGTTCATAGTCATTTAGAGCATGTTATTGCTATGTTAAAGATGGCTAAAGAAAATGGATTAACTAAAGTTTATGTTCACGCATTTATGGATGGACGTGATGTAGATCCTCAAAGTGGCGCTGGATACATTGAAAAAATAGTTGACGCAATGAAAGAAATCGGAGTCGGTGAACTTGCGGATATTCATGGTCGATATTATGCGATGGATCGTGATAAAAATTTAGATAGAAATGATATTTCATATCGTTTAATGGTGGACCACGATGGACCAAGCTTTAAAGATTTTAGACAATTCTTTAAAGATCAATATGCTTATTTACCAACCACTGGAAAAGATCCAAGTGATGAATTCATAATTCCTCATTATCATGAAGGAGTTGATGGAACAATTGGCGACAATGATTCAGTTATATTTATGAACTTCCGTCCTGATAGAGCAATTCAAATTGGAACGATGATTACTAATCCTTATTATTACGAAAATCCTTCTTTAAATGCTGAAGGAAAACCAGCATTTAAAGCTTATGTACCAGAACATGTTTTAAATAATATATTCTTTGTTAGCACAATGAAATATGCTGATTCTGTAAAAGGTGAAATTGCTTTCTCACTTCCAAAATTAGACAATGTCTTAGGAGTATATTTAGCAAATAAAGGATATCGTCAATTAAGAATCGCGGAAACAGAAAAATACGCTCATGTTACATTCTTCTTCGATGGAACAGTGAATTATGATGGCGTTACTAAACCAGAGTTAAATAATTCTAAAAGAATTTTAGTTAATTCACCTAAAGTTGCAACTTATGATTTACAACCAGAAATGTCTGCGTATGAAGTTACTGATAAATTATTAGATGCTTTAAATAATGATAGTTTTGATGTCGTGATTTTAAACTTTGCTAATTGTGATATGGTTGGTCATACCGCAGTTGGAAATGCTGTTGTTAAAGCGGTTGAAACTGTCGATGAATGCTGTGAAAAAATAATTAAGTGGGTTGAAGAAAATGATGCGGTATTGATGATTACTGCCGATCATGGAAATGCTGAAATGATTTTAGATGATGATGATAAACCATTTACCGCGCATACAACCAGTTTGGTTCCATTTTCAATTAATTTACCTGGTGTAAATTTAAGAAAAGATGGCAAATTATCAAATATTGCTCCAACAATTATTTCTTTACTTGGAGAGGAAATTCCTTCTGAAATGACAGAACCTAGTATGATTATTAAATAGGGCTTATTAATTCTATTTGTAGTTTTTAAAATTTAAAATATTAAAGATGTGAAGCATTAAAACTAGCATCTTTTTTTGTTAGTAAGAAAAGACATTTAATGGTGATTTAATTGTATTTTTATTAAAAAATAATACAGAAACGCTTTAAAATATAATAATTTGCAATTAAAGCATTTTTATTGATTGAATTTAAATGTTAGTAAGAATTTATTTAAAATATTTTTGAAATAATTAAAGACTGAGTTAATTATTGTTAATGAAAAGTTTGTTTTTTAAATACATATAATTTGTGTAATTTTAGATATTGGAACATAAAAAAAGCCCGATCAAATCGAGCATTTCAAACTTACTGGTGCAGACAATGAGACTTGAACTCACACTGGTCTCCCAATACGCCCCTCAAACGTACGCGTCTACCATTCCGCCATGTCTGCAGCGTTAATATTATATCAAATTTTATGGAACTTTCAAGTACGAATAAAAATATTTAGTTTGTATTCATGAAGTTTTTCAAAATTGACAAGTTACAATTATATATGTATAATTGTCTCAAACTTATAAGAAAGGGTTTTTATTTATGCCGGAGGAAAAAATTAATCTTAAAGTTGCACAATTTTGTGATAACTATTTTCCACAAGTCGATGGAGTGGTTAAGGTTGTTCATAATTATGCAAAGATTATGTCTTGCCGTGGAAATATTAAATTAGTTGTACCACGTTATTCTAAGAAATATTATTTTGATGACTCTCAATTACCATACACATTGAATAGAAAGAAAACTTTTTGTATTGATGTTGGAGGGGTGACTACACCTCTTCCTTTACCAACCCCAAAACTTACAAAAGAATTGAAAGATTTTAATCCAAGTATAATTCATGTTCATGCGCCAGCATTTATTGGTAAATATGCATTAAGAATTGGGAAGAGATATAAAATACCTGTAGTTGCGACATTTCACAGTCAATATAAAAAGGATATTATGTCCGCTACTCACAGCAGATTGATAACCTATATTGCAATGAAAATAATAATGAATTTTTATAATAATTGCGATGAAGTCTGGGCTCCATCAAAGAGTTCTGCTGCTGTTTTAAAATCATATGGATATAAGAAAGATGTTCATGTCATGCCAAATGGAACTGATTTTGTTTATCCTAGTAATGAAGAAGAATTGATTTCATTAGCGAGAACTACGTATGGAATTAATAAAGATCATAAGAATTTATTATATGTAGGTCAATTGAGATTTGTTAAGAATTTAAAATTATGTTTGAAAACAATGCGTTTATTAATTGAAGAAGATCCTTCATATCATTTTTATTTAGTTGGAGAAGGAATGGATGGAAAAGCATTAAAATCATATGCGAAGAAATATAATTTAATGGCCAATGTCCATTTTTTAGGCGCAATAAAGGATATATCGGTATTATCAGGTGTTTATGGTGCTATGGATTTATTATTTTTTCCATCAACCTATGATACATTTTCAATTGTTGTTAGAGAAGCTAGTGTAATGAGATTACCAAGCTTAGTTACCGAAGGATCTAATGTTGCAGAACCATTTATTGATGGTGTAAATGGATTTTTAGCTAAGGAAAATCCTGAATCTATGAAAATGCGAATTACAGAAATTTTTAAAGATGATGAAAATAGAAAACAAGTTGGTATAAATGCTTCAGAAACTATTCCAATTACATTTGAAAAAATGGTGGATTTAACTTTAGAACGTTATCAATATATTGTTGATAATTATAAAAAAAGAAAGTGATTTATTGGTGTGAACTTTTGAAAAGAAAGAAGGAATAAAATGGAGAATACTCAGTATGCGTTTAATTCTAGAATTGTAAAACCGAATAAGAAAAAAAGTAAAAAGAATTTATTATTTAACTTATTCATGCTTGTTTTTAATATTATCGTTATTGCATATGTTGCTTATTCATCTTTTTATAACAAAGATGGAAATGTTATCGATCAAAGTACAGAAGTTTTTAGATTATGGAAAAATAATTATCAATATTTGATTTTAGCATTAGCTTGTCCTTTTGTTGCCGTTTTTGCAGAAGCAAGTAAATTTACTTTATTAACGCGACATAAAACTGGTGTATGGAATTTCCGATTAGGTTTAAGAACTACAATAATGGGAAAGTATTATGATAATGTGACTCCGTTAAGTAGTGGAGGACAACCATTTCAAATTTATTATTTGAATAAAGATGGAGTTCCTTTAGGAGTTGCTACTTCCTTTCCATTTATTTCATTTTTCTTAAATCAATTGGCATTAGTGGTTATTTCTATTGCCATTATGATTTATTTGAAGTTTGCTCAATTAGGAAGTGTTAATGCTACATTTAACACGATTAAAGCGATTGCCTATATTGGATTAGTTTTTTCTTTTATTGTTCCTGCTTCGATTATTTTAGTCTCATTATGGCCAAATTTAACAAATAAAATTGCGGGATTTATTGTTAAAATAATGGGCAAAATCAAATTCATACGACATAAAGAAAGACACGCCAATACATTATATAAAACGTTAGATGACTATCAAGAAGCGATGTCTCAATATAAAAGCAAACAATCGATTGCAATATTGATTGTTTGTTGGATTTTATCATTCATATATAAAATTGCGTTAATGTCTGCACCATATTTTGTTATTAGAGCGTGTGGCATTACTCCTAATTTCTTTGAAATATTCTCATTAACAGTACTTATTACTATTTCTGTTGCAATTATTCCTACTCCAGGTAATTCTGGAGCGGCCGAATTATCATTCCAAGCGATATTTAATACAGCTTTATTAAGTGCCGGATTAGGTGCCGCATTTACATTTTGGAATATGCTTTTCTGGAGATTTTCTGGTTATTACATGTTTATAATTCTTGGAATTATAGAAATAATTATTTTGGGAGTTAAACGGAAAAGAAATAAGGCTTATGTTCCGGTGCCTGTGACCGCAGATTTATATCGAGTTAGGGTAAAAGGAATTAGATTTATCCATCATGATTGTTCATCAACTTTGTTAGAAGTTAAAGATGATGAGGTTAAAGTCTTTTTAGCGGATGTTATTGCCTCGCATGAAATTTCACCTCGTAATCCAATGAAATTAGATGTAGGACAAGACTTTTCTTGTTTAACTGATAATTCATATATCTTTATATCTAAAGACTGTATAAAGAGAATAATTAAGAATTTAGATGATACCAAATTATATGGTTTAACATTTGTTGTCGATAAGAATGATAAACTTGGAGAAGTTATGACAATTGATACCGGAAAAGAAAAATCTCCTTTAGATTTTGAAGATACGGTTGTATCGACTGTTCAATTTGTTGATTATTATTATCCTTTGAAAGGTTATACTGCAAGTTGTGTTGAGAAGACTGCAATTGCCTTAAATGATTTAAAATATCCAACTCGTGTATATATTCCAAAGTTTAAAAGAAAAGTGGGAAGATATGAAGCTAATTATCCTATTGTTAGAACACCTGCACTTCACTTTTTCTTCACCGATTATGCTGTAGCGGTGCCAAAGTATAACATTCATTTAAAATATACTTTAGAACCAATGTCGGTATTGGTTTATCATGCGCATACTCCATTTATGATGGGAAGATACGCTTTGAAAATGTCTCGTCGTTATGATGTTCCTCTTGTTGGGAGCTTTAGACATGAATATTATCATGGTTTAAAAAAGCCTTTAAAAAACAGAGTTCTTGCTCGTATCATGGATAAATATGGTATAGGCTTTTATAAAAGATGTGATGCTGTTTTTGTTCCAAGTAAAGAAAGTGGAGAATTATTAAAATCACGTGGCTATCGTGGCGATTATATGATTGTTAATGATCCTTATGAAAAACTATCGGATAAGGAAATTAAAATATCTCGAGGAGAAGCTCGTGATGAATTACGAATTGAGCGCAATAGATTAATTATTTCTTATATTGTGAATAACAAAGAAGAAAAAGAACAAGTTTCTAATTTAGTTAGTGAATTACGTAAATTTAAACATATATCAATAACTATTCTTATTTATGGTTATTCATTTATTGAAAGAGGATTTATAAAACCAAACAAGCGTACAAAAGGGGTAAAGGTTGTTTTATTACCACATAGTACTGATGTTCATAAGATGATTTCAGCCAGTAATGTTCTTGTTTTACCTCGTTCTCGTAAAGGAGCATTACCATATGAAAGAATGGCGGCAACGCATAAAATTCCAACCGTTATGAGAGATTTTGAAAGTGATGATTATGTTGTTGATCAAAACTGTTATTTATTTAGTGATGATATTCAAGAGTTGGCTAAAACAATTTACGATACATTTGAAAATAAAGAGAAACGATTACAAATTGGAAATAATGCTTACGAAACATTGACTTTCACCAAGGAAGAAGTAGGTAAAGAATTAGAAAAAGCATATCGTACGGTAATCCGTCGATATTATGAGACAACAAGAAAATGAAAAAGAATAGAATAAAAAAGAAATTTAAAAATTTCTTAGTAATTGTTTTCTTTACAATTTTAAAACCTTGGGTATATCTTTATGTAACTATTTTCCAACATGTAAGGTTTAAAAGAAATGGATTTAAAGTCCCTAAAGGTCCTGTATTATTTTTATCAAATCACCTATCAAACTGGGATGGTATATATTTAAATTGCATGTTTATGTTTAGGGTGATCCATTTTATAGTCCATGAAGAATTATATAAAAATAAGTTTTTATCTTTTATGTGTAATAATTTTCTTGGAACAATTCGAAGAGGAATGAATGAAAGAGATATTTCGGATGTTCTTAAATTTAAAGAACTTGCAAGAGATGGAAAAAATATTGGTCTTTATCCAGAGGGAGATATAGATATGTTTGGTAGAACCCTTCCTATTGCTCCTAGTATTGCTAAATTAGTTAAAATGCTTAAATTACCAGTGGTTGTTTTGCGTGTTGAAGGTGCGGTTATTAGAACCTCAAGATGGGCTAAATATGCAAGACATTCACATATAACTTATTCAATTAAAGATGTTATTTCTTTAGAAGAAATACAAAATATTAATACTGATGAACTTTATCAAAGAATTATAAATAATATCAGTGCGAACGATTATGAATATGTTGAAAAAATGAAATATAAGCAATGGCGGGGAAAAGACCGGGCAATGTGGCTTGAATTAGGTTTATTCTGGTGTCCTAAATGTGGTAAATTTGAAGTTTTATCATCAAAAAAAGATAAAGTTTTTTGTACAAATTGTGATTTTGTTGCTAAATATAATCGCTATGGATTCTTGGAAGAAGTTAATTATCCTATTCCAAATAAAGATTTATCATTATGGGATGATATTCAAATAAAAGTATTACATGATTATATTGATAATAGTGAAAGTGATTTACTATTTGAGGCTCATGACTTAGATTTTTATAAAGTTAAGCAAATTGAATATTTTAGAAAACCAATTTGTAAAGGAACATTAAGAATTTATAAAGATAGGATTGGCTTATTATTAGATAATAGTGAAGAAGAACAGTATATATATATAAAAGATATGGTTAAGATTTATCTTCAACATAAGGATGTTTTTGAAATTCATTATGGAGAAGATCGAATTCGTTTCTGTACAAAGAGAAGAAAATGGTCCGCATATTTATATATACAAGCTGTAAAATATTTAAAAGGTAAAGTTGAAAAAAAATAAAATTATCTTATACTTATATAAGATATAGAAGGAAGGAATAGAAGTATGGATGGTATTTTAGTAGAAACAAGTGCAAGACATGTTCATGTCACACAAGAAACATTAGAAATTTTATTTGGAGAAGGTTATCAATTAGAGGTAAAGAAGATGTTGTCTCAACCAGGACAATTTGCCTCAACCGCAAAGATAAAAGTAGTTGGTTCAAAAGGTGAATTAACAGCTTCAATTTTAGGACCAGTTAGAAAAGCGAATCAAGTTGAAGTATCTTTAACTGATGCTCGTTCTGTTGGTTTAGTAGCGGCAATTCGTGAATCTGGAGATATTGAAGGTACTCAAGGTTGCAAATTAGTGGGACCATGTGGAGAAGTTGTTATTGATAAGGGAGTTATTGCGGCTAAAAGACATATCCATATGACACCTGCTGATGCTTTAAATTATGGCGTTGAAGATAAAGAAATCGTTTCTGTTTTAGTTAATTCTAAAGAACGTTCAACTATTTTTGGAGATGTTGTTATTCGCGTTAGTGAGAAATTTGCTTTAGCAATGCATATTGATACAGATGAAAGTAATGCTGCTGGTTTATCTGGCGAAGTATACGGAACTATTGTTAAATAATGAATACATATATTTATAACACATCAGGTACATGCTCTAAGCAAATGAAAATCACATATGAAAATGATGTGATACAAAATGTTGAAATCATTGGAGGTTGTAATGGAAATTTACAAGGTATATCTTCTTTAGTTAAAGGAATGAAATTTTCTGATGTTATTGAAAGATTAGAAGGTATACGTTGTGGATTTAGACCAACATCATGTCCTGATCAATTAGCTAAAGCGATTAAAGAAATCCAAATAAAAGAACAAAAGTAATTAAAATAATAAATCATAGTATAAATTAAATAATCTTGTTCATACTTTTAAATAAGGTGATCAAGATGAAAACAAAGAAAAAAAGAGAACAATTTTTAATGGCGGATGTGCTATTTGAAATGGGAATGGATTTTGATGTCATTGAAAAAGTTTCAGGTGTAACTCCTCAAGAATTATTGTTAAACAAAATTAATATTCTTGACTTTGATCAAGATAGAGATGATAATATAGATGATTCTCATCAAGAATCGCGTCATACAAGGAAAGAATAAACGTGATAGCAACCTTGAATTTATAATTCAGCTGGTGCTTTTCCTTAGCGGAGCCCACTCCGAGCGATGAGAATTAGGGTGATTTATTAATACCTTCCTAAGTGGGAAGGTTTTTTTATGATAATGGGAGGAGTATAAAGTTATGGAAAAAATATTATTTACAAGTGAATCAGTCTCAGAGGGCCATCCAGATAAAGTTTGTGATCAAATAAGTGATGCAATTTTAGATGCATGCTTATTATTAGATCCAAAAGCGAGGGTAGCATGTGAATGTTTTATATCAACTGAATATTTAGTTATTGGTGGCGAAATTACAACAAGTAAAGCTCCAGATTATGAAGCAATCGCAAGAAGTGTTTTAAGAAAAATTGGATATGTTAGTCCTGAATTAGGTATCGGCGCGGATACTTGCAAAATTGATATTCAAATAAAAACTCAATCTCCTGATATTGCTATGGGTGTTGATCGTGGTGATATTGCTCTTCAAGGTGCAGGAGACCAAGGTATTATGTTTGGATATGCGAGTAATGAAAGTGAAGGTTATATGCCTTTAGCTATTGTTATTGCTCATAAATTAGTAAGAGTTGCTTCTATTCTTAGAAAGCAAGGTAACTTTAAAGGTGCACGTCCGGATATGAAATCACAAGTTACTATTGATTATACAGATCCTAATAATATTCGTATTGATACTGTTTTAATGTCTATTCAACATGATGAAGATATTAATGAAAAAGAATTCAAATCATTTATTTATGAAAATATTATGAAACCTGTTGTAGAATCATTTGGATTAAATAATGATTTTAAGTATTTAATTAACCCAACTGGACGTTTTGTTGTTGGTGGACCTAAAGGTGATACTGGTTTAACAGGTAGAAAGATTATCGTTGATACATATGGTGGAACCGCTAGACATGGCGGAGGCGCATTCTCTGGAAAAGATCCAAGTAAGGTCGATAGATCAGCGGCCTATATGGCGAGATATATCGCTAAGAATTTAGTTGCTTCTGGTGTTGCTGATCGCTTAGAAATTCAATTAAGTTACGCGATTGGAGTTGCGGAACCATTAAGTATCTCGGTAACAACATTTGGAACAGCACATTATGATGACGATACTATTTTATCTTTAATTCATAAAGTGTTCGATTGCCGTCCAGGGGCAATTATTAATAATTTTTCATTATTAAAACCTTCATTTAATTATGAAGATTTAGCAAGTTATGGACATTTTGGACGTCCAGATTTAGACTTACCTTGGGAAAAGTTAGATAAAGTTGATGAAATATTAGCAATTTTAAAGAATAATTAATTATAAAAAGCCGGCCTTTTGCCGGCTTTAATTCCATTAATTATTATATCATAAAGTATTTGACATAATAAGACTATTTTTTGCGAATTAAAAATGTAAAAATATATATGTAGGTAAGCTACACATTTCATTTTGGAAGGAGCAGATTATATGAAATATCAAATTATTGGAAAAAACATTGAAGTAACAAAAGGCATTAGTGATGCACTTATTAAAAAGTTATCAAAAATGGATAAGTATTTTTTAATTGAAGAAGATGTTGAATGTCGTGCAGTTGTTAGAACTTATAAAACTGGTGGGCAAAAAGTTGAAATTACCATTTTTACAAATATGATGACTTTCCGTGCCGAAGTTGTTGATGTTGATTTATATGCCGCGTTTGATTTAGCAATCGATAAATTAGAAGGACAAATGAGAAAGCTGAAGACAAGATTAGATCGCAAATCAAATAAACATGGACTTGGAAAATCTATCGCGTTTGAAAATATTATTGCAGATGAAATCGAAGAAGAAAAAGATGAAGTTGTTAGAACAAAAGGATTTCATCTTGAACCAATGGATATTGAAGAAGCTATTACAAGAATGAACGCTTTAGGACATGACTTCTTTATGTATTTAGATGAAGAAGATAATATGATTTCAGTAGTGTATGTTAGAAAAGATGGCGGTTATGGCGTTATTCAAGCGGAGAATAAATTAAAATAATTATCTTGAGCTAAGAGTAAAATCTTAGCTTTTTTTATGTCTATTTTTCAGGCAAAAAGCGTTTATTTAAATAGGGTGAGAACATTGAAAATATTTAAATTTGGTGGAAGTGCTTTACAAACAAAAACAATTAGAGAAAAAGTAATAGACATTATTCAAAGAGAAAAAAATGAAAAAATATTGATTGTTGTAAGTGCAATGGGAAAAATGGGATTTCCCTATGCGACTGATACTTTATATAATTTAATCAATAAAGATATTGTTTCAAATAAAGAAGTCGCTAGATTGATTAGTTGTGGTGAGATAATTTCAAGTATTGTTTTGACAAATGAAATTAAAGAAAAAGGAATTAAAGCAGAGTCACTGTCTCCTTTAGAGTTGGGTATAAAAACTGAAGGGGATTATATTTCTGCGTCTATTAAAAATGTAGTTGTTGATTATATTAAAGAGGCAATTTTGGTAAATGATGTCGTTGTCGTTCCGGGATTTATTGGCACAAATGAAAAAGGTGAGATATGTACTTTTAAAAGAGGAGGAAGCGATTTAACCGCGGTTATTTTAGCAAAATATTTATTATTAAATGAAGTGTTTTTATTTAAAGATGTTGAAGGGATATATCCAACCTTTCCTAAAATATCTTCTAAAACAAAAGTGTATAAATATTTGTCTTATCAAGAAATGCTATTATTAACTAAACTTGGATTTAAAGTGATTAATGATTCTGCGGTTAATGAAGCGATGGAAAATAATATTAAAATAAACATCGTTGATTTTGGAAACAACTTAATAGGAACTGAAATCGGAGAAAATTCTGAATATAAAGAATGTATTGGATTTATGTGTGGAAATAATTATCTTTCTTTTGCGGCTTTTTTTCCTAATGAAATATTAGAAAAAATTAAGAATGAATTAAAATCATCGCATATATTTATTAAAGACTATTTTATAAAAGATAACATTTTAACTATTTATGTAGCTTCTTCACAAATTCCGGTAATCAGAAAAAAAGTTAATGAATTATTTTTTTATAAATGATTATATGAAAATGTGAAAAAACATTAAAAAATAGGTAAAAAACTACAATTATTCTTTTATTTTGCTCGATAAAATGTGTATAATATCCATATGAGGACTTGTTGATGTCCTTTTTTGAAAAAAAGATAAGATTTATAAAAGGAGAACAAACGATGAACGATATTTCACATTTTATTTTTTCAATTTATCATTATAATTTGATGTTAAGAGACACTCTTGAATACATGATGTCTGATCGTAAGGAATTCAAAATTGCTGTCTATAATCAACGTAAGTCAGTATTAAGAGGTATGCTTGATAATCCATCACCACTTCGTCATTTCTTAGATCAAAATAAAGAAACAGGAGAAAAGATTGCCAATCAATTAAATGAGTTTTTAGACGATGTTTATAGTGAGAAATCGACAATTATAAAAGTCCATGGTGAAAATATTGAAGTTGATTCCGCTCAACATTTAACAGTTTACAATTATGTTGTAGGACTTCATGAAACTATTAGTGATATTGTTAGAGGATATTTAAATTTTGCTAAAGAGCAAAACGCCTATGAACAAGAACTTGCGGATATGATTGATGATGACGAGAGATTATATCGGACAATTATTTATTTAACAATCTTTGATGATGTTGTTAAGACTTTTTCTGAATTTAATCAAGCAATGAGAGAGAATAATGGTCAACCATCACCTCAATCAAATTTTATTGTTAATGATTTAAGAAGATATATAGGCTTTATTAAATTCTCTGATCAACATAATAAAATTAAAGATCCAGAATTACTCAAATTAATTAGCGATGTTGAAAAAGTAGTTTCTTATATGGAAGGTAAAGAGAAAATACCTGAAGGAAAAGATTTTGCTAAAGTATTTGAAGAAACAAAGCTTTACATTAATTCTCTTGTCGCCGCTTATGAAACTAAATGGAGAAATTCATTTACAAAAGTTTTCCAAGATGTAATTGAATTTGAAAAATCTCGCACTCCAAAAGAAGCTTAATTATTTTACAAAATTCGACATAGTTTGACATTAAAAAGGTCAGTCTTTGTCGATTTTTTCTTTTTGTAACTATTTTTTTGTTTTTTTATTAACTTTTTGACTATTTTATTGTGTTTAATAATGGTGAGGAGGAAATAATAATGAATCAAGCAAGGCTATCAAAATTTAGATTTTTACGAAAAGAAAAAGGTCTTAATCTAGAAGATATAGCTCGGGAATTAAATGTCTCAAAAGCGTATGTTTCAATGATCGAGACTGGTAAGAGAAGCTTAGACTACGAAATGGCTATTCAAATGGCAAAGATTTTTGATATTCGTCCAGATGAACTATTTTTTGATGATATTATAAAATCCCATTCATAATTATTTAAGTTTTTAATAGTTTATAGTTAAAATTACCTGGTTGTACATATAAAAAGCGCGGTTATGATAAGAAAAATCAATATTTTAGTGACATTTATTGTTGTTCTTGTTATAATATTTAGGCGCGAAGGAGAATTACCCAAGCGGCTGAAGGGGTGGGCTTGGAAAGCTCATAGGCTTGTAACAGGGCGCGAGGGTTCAAATCCCTCATTCTCCGCCATTTAGCTTAGAAAAGTCCGATTTTATCGGACTTTTTAATTTTATTGTTTATTAGCTCATAAATTTTTTTTATAAAAAACAATCAAGATTGACTTGATTGTGATTGTTTTAACATAAAGAAATTAGTTCTTTAATTTTGTTTCTTGGTAGATTGTTTTACATTCCGCTTTTACAGTAGAAAAGGGAACGATACTTTCAACATCGACATTTTCGTCTTCTAAACTTTTTAAAATAGCTTCAACATTTTTTAAAATCTTATCATCGATTGAATTAGTGTCAATGTGAAATTTAATTTGATATTTAACAGAATTCATGTGTTAAGAAGAGATTATTCTCCAAGACGTTGAGCTCTTTTTATACGACGTTCTTCTTCAACATCGATTTTCTTTGCGGTAACTAATAAGGTAATTACTCCAATGATAAGTCCAATTGCTAAAGCAATATATCCCCAGTTTTTAAGTCCTAATCCTAACCATTTTGCGGTTTCAAGAACGTTATCTTCAGGTAAATAATAACCAATAACTCCACAAGTAAATAATCCTAATCCTCCAAAGGCGAAAATGCCTGCGATAATATAAGCGATGAGTTCACCAACATTTCTTTTATTTTTCATAGCTAATAACTCCTTTTCATGTTATATAATTTTAACATACATATAATTAGCTTTCAAGAAAAATAAGTTATCGTTTTTTGGTAGTTATATGTGATTATTTTGTTCTTATAATTATTCATAAAATGAATAATTTATTAAACTTTAATAATAAAGTTAAAATGCATTTATTTAATAGAAATGTTGTGTTAAAATAATTAATGTTTTTGGAGGTCTTCATGAGAGAAATTGTTATTACAAAAAATGATGCTGGCCAACGTATTGATAAATATATTCGTAAATACATGAGTGAAGCACCTTTGAGCTTTATTTATAAAACCTTTCGAAAGAAAGATATTAAAATAAATGGTAAATGGGTGAATATTGATTATATTTTACAAGAAAATGATGTATTAAGAATATATGTTAATGAAGATACTTTGGAAAAGTTTTTTTCTAATAAACCAATTGAGAATTTAAAATTTAATCATGAAGTAATTTATGAAGATGAAAACATATTGATTGTTAATAAACCGGCTGGTTTATTAGTGCATGGTGATGATAAAGAAAAAAAGATTACTTTATCAAATCAAGTTTTATCTTATTTGTACCAAAAAGGTGAATACGATCCTTCAAAAGATATTGGGTTTACTCCCGCACCGGCACATCGATTAGATCGAAATACATCTGGAGCAGTTGTGTTTGGAAAGAATATATCGACATTACAATCACTATTAGAGATGTTTAAAGATAAAAAGTATATTACTAAAACATATTATGCCTTAGTAGTGGGAAATGTTAAGAAAGATGGTTTAATTGAAACTTATTTGCTAAAAGATCAAACAACAGGTGTTGTTAGAGTGGTTAATAAGAATACTGAGGGAGCTAAATTCGCCATTACAAAGTATTGCGTTAAAAAAGTATTTGAAAAGTATACTTTACTTGAAGTTCAATTGTTAACAGGTAGAACTCATCAAATTCGTGTCCATTTAGCGCATATAGGATTTCCTATTGCAGGAGATGCTAAGTATGGGAATTTTAAAGTCAATAAAGAATTTAAAGAAAGATTTAATTATGAATCGCAATTTTTGCACGCTAAAAAGATTACTTTCAATGAATGTATCGGCGGGCTACAATATCTAAACGGTAGAACATTTGAAGCTGTTTTAGGAAAAAAAGAACAAAATATAATTGATATTTTGTCAAATGATGTAAAGAAGTAAAGGAGAATGTTTATGAGTATTCAAACTGAATATGAAAGATGGTTGAATTCATCAATCGTTTCTGAAGATGATAAAAAAGTTTTAAGAAGCCTCTCTAAAGAAGAAATAGATGATGCTTTTTATAAAAATATTGATTTTGGAACAGCCGGAATGCGTGGCATTTTAGGGCCTGGAACAAATAGAATGAATGTTTTTACAATTCGTAAGGCTTCGGTCGGCTATGCTAAGTACTTATTAGAAAAATATGAAAACGCAAAAACAATGGGCGTTGTTATTGCCCATGATAATCGTTTCTTTTCTAGAGAGTTTACTTTAGAAACCGCTCGAGTTTTAAATGCGTTTGGAATTAAAGCTTTCTTATTTGATAGTTTAAGACCAACTCCTGAACTCTCATATGCGGTTAGAAAACTTGGTGCATGTGGTGGAATAGTTATTACGGCTTCTCATAATCCAAAAGAGTATAACGGATATAAGGTTTATGATGAGTATGGATGTCAATTAGTTCCAGCTAAAATTTCTCGTTTACTTGAAATAATTGCTTCTTTACCAAATGAACTAGATGTGGAAGTTCCTCAAGCACTCACAGATGAATTGTTAGTGTCTATTCCTAGTTCATTAGATGAAGATTATATTAATGATGTCCTTTCAATTAGACTTAATCCATCATTACCAAAAGATGGTTATAAAATAGTATTTTCTCCTCAACATGGTACAAGCTATGTAAATGGAATGAAAATGTTTAAAAGAGCGGGATATGATATTAAGCCTGTAGAAACACAATGTAATCCTGATCCAAATTTCAGTGGTACACTTTCTCCTAATCCAGAAGAAAAGAAAGCCTATGTGGCTTCAATTGAGCTCGCTAAGAAGGAAAATGCTCAACTCATATTAATGACTGACCCAGATGCGGATAGAGTTGGAGTGGCTTATTTATCATCAAAGGGAACATATGAATATTTAAATGGTAATGAATCAGGCGCTTTATTAATGGATTATATTTTTATGTGCCGTCAAGAACGAGGATTGTTATCTAAAGATGGAGTAATGTTTAATACAATCGTAACTTCTTCATTTGGAAAAGATGTGGCTTCATATTATGGAATTAGAACTGAATCATTATTAACTGGATTTAAATATATTGGTGATAGAATTCAAAGTTATCAAGATAAAGGTGAAAATGTTTTTGAGTTCGGTTATGAAGAAAGTTATGGCTGCTTAATATCACCTTTCGTAAGAGATAAGGATGGCTTACAAGCCTTATTGATGTTAGCGGAAATGGCGGTTTATTATTTTAACAAAGGAATGGCTTTAGACCAAGCTCTTGAAGGTGTATATCAAAAGTTAGGTCGTTATTATAAAGATATTCAACATTCAAAATATTTTAAAGGTGAATCCGGTTCTAAAGATATGGATAGTTTAATGAAAAAATTAAGAACTATAAAAATCGATTCAATTGGTGAATTTAAAGTTATTCGTGTTGAAGATTATCTTAAAGGAGAGGCGATTCAAGATGATCAAACTTTCTTAATTTCACTTCCAAAAGCGGATGTTATGAAGTTTGTTTTAGAAGGAGGATCTTCAATCGCAGTTCGTCCAAGTGGAACGGAGCCAAAATGTAAATTCTATATAAATGCAGTTGGAAAAACTAAAGAAGAAGTTGAAGAACTTCCAGAAAGCTTATATGAAGCTTTTGCAATATTAGTTAATATACAATAAAACAAATAAAAATAGTGAGGTTCTGCCTCACTATTTTATTATCTTTTTGAGCGCATGCATTACGCCATTATGTTCATTATCAAATTCACTCACATATGTTGCTATTTTTTTAATTTTTTCATCACCGTTTATCATAGCGATGGAAATTCCCGCAAAAGAGAGCATTTCTATATCATTACAAGCATCTCCGATAGCGATTATATCTTCGTAAGGAATATGATATAAATTAGCGATAACTTTTAAGCCTTCTGCTTTAGAAATATAGTCATAATATATTTCACTAAATAAAGAATATAATCCATTCCAAAATCTAACTTTTAAATGCGGATATTTTTCAACGACATCTACGACTATATGATCGATATCTGAAGTAGTAGTCTCAATAATCATTGTCATAGGATCTTCAAAGAGTGTATCTTGAATCTTTCCATAATGAATATTCATATTATCATGCCAGAAGAAGCTTGATAATGTACTATCTTCTTTAATAAGCCAAATATCATTGTTTGTTTCACACATAATATTAGCAATATATCTTTCATCTAGTTTATTAGCAATTTCTTTTATTAACTCTTTAGGAAAAGTAGATATTAAATCTTTAAATTCAGGATTATTAGGACTTGTTATATACGCTCCGTTATAGCAAATCATCGGTGATTTTAAGCCGATTAGTTTGTAGTATTTACTAATAGCTCTAATTGGTCTACCTGAGGCAATTACAACGGTGTGGCCTTGTTTTTCTATTTCTTGAAGATACTTTATTAATTGCTCACTAATTGTGCCATCATTTCTTAATAAAGTACCATCTAAATCTAGGGCAATTAAATACTTTTTTGACATTCTATTTCCTCCATTTTCAAAAAATAAACCAAGCTTTTTGCTTGGTTAATTAATATAATCCGATTGCTTTTTGTACTCTTTTTAAAGTAGCGTTTGCGACTTTTTGAGCATCTTTAGCGCCTTTTTCAAGAATTGCATCTAATTCACCAGATTCAATTATTTCTTGATATCTTTGTTGGAAAGCACCAATTTCTTCACAAACAACATCAGCGACAGCTTTTTTGAATGTTCCATATTGAGCACCTTCAAATTCTTTTTCCGCTTCTTCAATTGAAATATCTTTTAAAGATGCATAAATGGTTAATAAATTAGAGATTCCAGGTTTATTCTCTTTATCGTATTTAACGACCATTTCGGAATCAGTAACTGCTGACATGATTTTTTTACGAATTACTTTCAAATCATCTTTTAAGAAAATATCACCTTTAGGATCAGATTTTGACATTTTAACAGTTGGATTAGAAAGAGACATAATTCTTGCTCCAACTTTTTTAACGACCGCTTTTGGCATGACAAGAATATCACCAAAACGATGATTGAATCTTTTAACTAAATCACGAGTTATTTCTACGTGTTGTACTTGATCTTCACCGACTGGGACAATTGTAGCATCATAAAGTAATATATCCGCTGCCATTAAAACAGGGTAAGCGAACAATCCTAAGCCTATAGCTTCTTGTTTCATTTTAGCGCTTTTATCTTTAAATTGAGTCATTCTTGATAGTTCACCCATGTATAAGAAGTTTTGTAAAATTGCATTTAATTCTGCATGAGCGGAAACGTGACTTTGCATAAAAATATGAGCTTTATTTGGATCTAAACCAGCGGCAATATAGAAAGCGGCGATATCTCGTGAATTTGTTCTTAATACTTCTGGCTCAATAGGAAGAGTTAAAGCGTGTAAATCGGCGATAAAAATAAATGTTTCACCTTGTTCTTGATAATTTTTAAAATTTCTTAATGCACCGATATAGTTTCCTAAAGTTAGTTGACCAGTTGGTTTAATTCCACTTAATATTCTTTCCATTAATTTTGCCTCCTTAATAACTTATGTCGCTTCTAAAATTATAAGGTTATATATTGTTTTTGTCAATTTCAAAAACCACTCACTTATTGCAAAAGGAAGTAAATCTGTATAAAATATTTTTAAATGGAGGAGGTAATTAAAATGATTAGAATTTATACATCTCCAAGTTGTTCTTCTTGTCGAAAAGTAAAAAAATGGTTTGATGAGCAAAAAATACCATATCAAGAAAAGAATATATTTTCATCCTTACTTAACGAAGAGGAGCTTCGTGACATTTTAATAAAATCAGAAAATGGCACTGATGATATTATTTCTTCACGTTCAAAGATAATCAAAGAAAATAATATTGATTTAGATAATATGAGAATTAGTGAAATAATTAGTTTTATTAAAAATAATCCATCGATATTAAAAAGGCCAATTATGGTTGATGATCGCCGAATTCAAGTTGGATATAATGAAGAGGAAATAAGAACATTTATTCCTCCAGAAGCTCGTAGAATAGCTTCTTTAGCATGTAATAAAGATGTATGTCCTAATTATAATAATTGTGCCTATGCTTTAGATAACGAAGAAGAAAAAAAGTAATGAAACATTTAATGCCTCATTACTAAGTTAATTGATTAATGTTTGATTTTTAAAGCGTTCATTGCGCGAGCTTGTTTACTAAAAGTATTAAAGACACAAGGTACTTCCGCAAGAGCGCATATTTCTTGTAAACATTCTTCAGCATATTGAATGGAAGTTTGTTCCATTTCTAATTCGTAGTCATAGTTACCACTATAGATGTTTTTATCAAGAGATAAGAGACCTTCTTTATAAGGAATATCAATACGATCGGTAGTTAAAGATGTTAGAATTTTTAAATCGTCAACTTTAATTCCTAATATTTCTAAGAAATTCTTAATGTTACCTTCAGGAAAAATATTGTTTCTTTCTAATAGCTCATATTGCTTCCAAGAAATCGTTTGACTCTTTTCTAATAATCCCTCGCTTAGAGGGGTTTTTAAGGTTAAAACAAAGTCATCTTTTTCTCTAATTCTTAAGGCGCATCCGAGTCTTCTTAAAGCTTGATCTTCAGTGTCAATATAGTGATTTATTTGTCTAATTCTTTTATAACGCTCAGCGTGTAAAACGTTAATAACCTTTTCAAAATCGTTTTTAGATAATAGAACTTTTGATTCAATTTCAATATTGGTGGACATAGTTTTTTCTCCTTTGTCAATATTATTGTGATACAATATATATAATAGCATGAAAGAGAGATGATGTCATGTATTTTGCAATATTTACTCGTGATGATGAGTATTCTAAACAAATTGAAAAATCATGTTATGATGAATTAATAAAAAATGGTTTTATTGAAAATAAAGATAATCCTCATTATGTCATTTTTATTGGTGGCGATGGAACATTTTTAAGAGCGGTTCAACATTATTTTCAAAAAATAGATCAAATTATTTTCGTTGGTGTTAGAAGCGGTACATTAGGCTTTTATTGCACATATGAAAGTAATGAGATTAAAAAACTTGTTTGTGATTTAAAGTCTAACATACTTTCATCATCTTCATTTCCATTGCTTAAAGGTATTATTTATGATCATGAACGGGTTATTGATCAATTTTACGCAGTTAATGAAATTAGAATTGAAAATCCTTTTAAAACGATGATTTGTGAAGTATTAATTGATGATGAATATTTAGAAGAATTTAGAGGTAATGGAATTTTAGTTTCATCAACTTTAGGTAGTACCGCTTATAATAAGTCTTGTGGCGGTGCGGTCATTGATTTTAGATTAAATCTTTTAGAGCTTACAGAAATTGCTCCAATTGAAAATGTTTCTTACCGTTCCTTAAAAGAAAGTATGATTTTAGCTTCTAATAGAGTGATTACGATTAAGTCGCCATTTCATGATGAGGTCGTCGGCTATGATCATAAACTTTATAAATTACAAGATAAGATTACGCATGTATCAATTTCTTATTCAGAAAAGAAAGTTAATCTTGTTACTAGAAAATATATTACCGCGGTGCGCAGTTCATTTATTAAGAAATAGGAGGATTAATGATGTATTTGGTTTCAGTTAATGAATTTTTAAAAGATAATGCTTGGTGGTTGGCATTAAGCATTGCACTTATTATTTTAATTGCTGTTTTATTTATCTTTTTAACTGGTAAAAAGAATAAAAAAGAATCTAATGAAGCTTATAAAGATTATCTTGAAGCATTTGGAACAATTAATAATATTATTTCAAGCTATTTTAAGGGCTCAAGATTAACTTTAGTACTTCGAGATTATGATTTATTAGATAATGAAAAACTTGAGACATTAGGTATCTCAAGTTCCATAAGAATGTCTTCGAAAATCACATTTATTTATGAAAAAGCTGAAGAACTTAGTAATTATATAAATGCGGAATTAACTCGTCTTAGTAACGAGGATTAGTGTAGTAAGGATATATATTTGTTGTATCGGTATTGACTGAAGTATAATACGTTGGTATTTCGCTATTTTCCATTATGTAATTATTTGGATATGTATTAATATAAGGATTATATCCTTGTGGTTGGTAGTATTGTGGTGGATAATATGGAGTTGGTTGGTAATAATTTGGTCTAGGAGTAATTAATCCTCCGACTAGAAGACCTCCAACAAAAGGAAGCAATGGACCAATGATGCGATTATCTCCTCGATAATAAGGGACAAATGAATAATATTTACCCATAAAAAAACCTCCTAACATTTTATTCTATGTGTTTAGGAGGTTTTATGCTATTTATTAAAGATATTTTATTAAATCTTCTAAAGGTAGGCCCATTACATTAGAATAACTACCTTCAATATGATTAACTAGAGGAAAGTCTTCATCTTGAATTCCGTATCCTCCAGCTTTATCTAGAGGAGAACCGGTATTAACGTATTCTTCGATTAATTCATCGCTTAATTCGTTAAAATAAACATAAGTTACAACATAACGGCTTATTTCTTTTTCTTTTGAAAGAAGAGTATATCCGGTAATGACTTGATGCTTTTTGGAAGATAATTTTTTTAACATTTTCTTAGCATCTTCTTTATCGATAGGTTTACATAGGATTTCGTTATCTAATACTACGATGGTATCCGCGGCTAAAACGGTCGCGGTTTGATGATTTTTAAAAACGGCATGCGCTTTTAATTTAGAAAGTTCAAGAGGTAAGGAATAAATATTTGATACGACAATATTCTCATCAACTTCAGAAACAACTATTTCAAAATCGGATATTAATTTAGAAAGCAATTCTTTTCTTCGTGGTGAAGCACTAGCTAAAATAAACATAATTCTTAGTTTTGATTTAAATTCATGATAACAGGAATAATAATCGGATTACGTTTGGTTTTAACAAATAGGTAACGCGCTAAATTGCTACGTACTAAATTTTTAATTTCGCCAAATGTAACTTTATTTTGCATTAATTCTTCTAATTCTTTTTGAATTCTAACAGTTGATTTTTGAATCAATGTTGAAGAATAGTAAACAAAACCTCTTGTATAAATTGTAGGTGGTACTAGTAGTTTGTTATTACGTGAATCTAAGGAAATTAAGACTGCGACTAAACCATCTTCGCTTAATATTTTTCGATCACGAATAACTGCTGTACTCAATCCATTTATATCGTTTCCATCAATATAAATATCATCAGCTTGAACTCTTGTTCCTTCGCTTATTTTATGGTCCTTTAATAAGAGAGTATCCCCATTTCCTAAAATGAAAGTATTTTCTCTTTCCATACCTAAGGAAACAGCAATATCAGTATGGAGCTTAAGCATTCTATATTCGCCATGAACAGGCATAAAGTATTTTGGCTTAAATAGTTTTAAAGCAAATCTTAATTCTTGTTTTGCTGGGTGTCCAGAGGAGTGTAGAGAATAGAATACAGAATTAGTTAAGACATCCGCACCGGCACGAGTTAACATATTAATTACTTTGTTAATTGAAGCATCGTTACCTGGAATAGGTGAGGAAGAGAAGACGATTGTGTCACCTGGTATTATTCTTAAATAACGGTGATCGCCATTAGCAATTCTTGATAAAGCCGCCATTGGCTCACCTTGAGAACCGGTACAGAGAATAACTGTTTCTGAAGGTGAAATAGTTTTTATATTCTCAACATTTACTAAAGATGAATCTGGTATTTTAATATAGCCGAAGTCTCTAGCGGCATTTACAGTATGTTCCATACTACGACCAACAATTACAATTTTCTTTTTATACTTAATCGAAGCTTCAACGATTTGTTGGATTCGTGAAATATTACTTGAGAATGTTGAGATAATGAGTCGACCTTTTGCGTTTGCAAATACATCATTAATTGAACTAATAACATTTGTTTCACTTGGGGTATAGCCTTCTATTTCAGCGTTTGTAGAGTCGCTTAATAAGAGGTCGATTCCTTCTTCTCCTAAACGCGCCATTTTGGATAAATTAATATCTGGTCCAACAGGTGTTAGGTCGATTTTAAAGTCACCAGTAGTAACAATTCTTCCTTCTGGGGTATCGATGCAAATTCCAAATGAATCAGGAATGGAGTGAGTTACTCTAAAGAATTGAACGACAAAATCATTTATTTTAATAATATCATCTTCATCATATTCAACAATTTTAACATTTTCACGAATGCGATTTTCAGATAATTTATTTCTAATTAAAGCGGCCGCTAATTTTGGGGCGTAAATTACAGGAATATGAACATTTTGAATTAAAAATGGAATTCCTCCAATATGATCTTCGTGTCCATGAGTAATAAATAAAGCCTTAATTTTTGCGCGATTATTTCTTAGGTGAGTATAGTCAGGAATTACGTAATCAACACCAGGTAAATCTTCTTCTGGGAAACGTACTCCAGCATCGATAATAATTAAAGTTTTTTCGTTTTCAATACAATAAGTATTTTTTCCAACTTCTCCTAAACCTCCAAGAGCGTAGATTGAAATTGGATTAATGAATGGTAGTGGCATATTAGTAAAAATTCCTTTCCTGACAAAATTATTTGTATAATCTGTTAATGCGGCTTTATTATATATAATTTATTATTTTTTGTAAAGATGTAAAAAGAAAGTGTTTTAAGAATTTAACACTTAAATTGCTACAGAATTATCCATTTTTTTAAATGGATTTAGTTTATCGATATGATCGTAATAAAGAACTCCAATTAAATGATCGATTTCGTGTTGTAATACGATTGCTTCATATCCTTTAGCGACAATTTCAATTTCGCTATTTGTAAGTAAATCAAAAGCTTTAATACGAACTTTATATGGACGATAAACATATCCTTTTACATCATTGTCAACACTTAAACAACCTTCTCCAGATTGTAGATAACACATTTTCACTGAGGAAGAAATAATTTTAGGATTAACTAAAGCATATTGAACGATTTGTTGTCCATTATCATAATAGACGACAAGCATTTGTTTTTGAATTCCTATTTGTGGGGCAGCAAGGCCCACTCCAGAACGAATTCCATGTTTTGAAGCGTAATTATCATCTTGGCTTTTTTTAAGATAATCAAGCATTTTTAAAAGGATTGTTTTATTTTCTTCACTCAATGGTAAATCAACTTTTTCGCATCTTTTACGAATTGATTTATCAGTATCTTTTACTATTTTTAGCATCTTAAACACCTCGACGCTTATTTTATCATGTTTTTTGATAGAAAAAAAGGAGAGTAATTAATACCCTCCATAATTATCGTTATTACCGCATCTGTTACAGCCAATAACAACAAGCAATATAAAGATGACTAAGATAATTGCAAACACACCAAGTCCGTTTCCACCTTGGGATGGATAATTATATCCATATTGACCGCCTGGATAAGCATAGTTTTGACCATAGTAATACATAATAAACCTCCTTAACTAATTTATTTTATGAACGATAATTAATTTTGCTTACAAATTTATAAAAACATTATCTTTTGTTATTAGAATACTTTTTATTTTTTTAAGCATATTCTAGTAGTGGTGATTATTATGTCAAAATTAGATGAGTTTAAGGAATTTGCTCATTCTTTACCACATTTAAGGGAATTGGTAAGGAAGGGGAAATATACATGGCAAGAATTATATGAAAGATATGATATTTATGGTCCTCAAGATGAAGTATTTATAGCTAAAGAAGAACAAAAGGAAGAGATAGAAGATGAATCTAAAAAAGAAACAAAAGTAAAAAAAGAAGGATTGGATTCTCTTTTGGATGTTATAAGTGGCTTTGATGTTGATAAAATTAGTGATGGTTTAAATGGAATGAAGAAAATATTAAATGTTTTAAGTGAAGTTACTAGAACCGATGATACTCCTCCATTATCAAAAAGAAAATCATCAAGACCATATCAAAGGAATGATGACTAAAATGCATACTTCAGTTATAATAGTTCTAGATAAAAACCCAGATTATTGGATTTTTATTCGTGAAAAGCCGTTTTGGCATCGTGAATTATCATTTCATCCAGAAAGAATTAAAGAGTTTATCGATGATTATAAGTTAGTTCGACGAAAAAGGGTAGTTGATCGATTGGAAGATATTTCAATGATGATGACATTAGCAAGGGAGTTGATGTAGATGGATGGTAGTCTTTTAGAAAAAATTTATGCTTTAAAAGATGCGATTAATAATGATCCTCGTGTTTTAGATTTACTAAAGAAAGAAAAAAATATGGAAGAAAATGAAGAAGTAATGGTCCTTTCTTATCATTATAGCCGAGCGCAAGATGAATATAATGACGCATTAAAGCATTATAAAGAAGATAGTGATGAAATAAAGATATATCAAAAGAAATTATTTGAAGCAAAGCAAAAGCTCGATTCTCATTGCTTGGTAAAAGATTATTTAAAAGCTTATAAAGAAGTTCGTTTAATGTATAAAGAAATTGAAGAATTGATTATTAATCCTTTTATAAGAAAACATGATCATAAAGAAAAAAAGTAGTGGAATGCTACTTTTTTTCATAGGGAGGAACAGGGCACTATTTAAGTGCAATATTAGTTTGTTCATTAATTTTTGATTTTATTCATAATTAAGGTATAATAATTGCTAGGAGGCTTTATGAGAATTGTTGGTGGAAAGTATAAAAGAAAATTAATTGATTATCCTAGTGACTATGAAAAAAACTATGAAACACGGCCGACTAAAGATCGAATTAGAGAGGCTATTTTTAGTGCGATAAGCAATTATGTTGAAGATAGTTATGTTTTAGATTTATTCGCTGGTTCAGGAGCTTTAGGTATTGAAGCATTATCAAGGTCAGCAAAGCATTGTGATTTTGTTGATATTAGAAAAGATGCTTTTTATGTTATTAGTAATAATTTAAAATCATTAGGTATTACGAACGCAAAAATTTATTTATCTTCTTATATGAATGCCCTAAATACTTTAAAAGATAATGATATAAAGTATTCTTTAGTTTTATTAGATCCTCCATATAAGATGGATGTTTATCAAAAAGTAATTGATTTTATGATTGGTAATGAAATGCTAACAAAAGATGCAATTATTGTGTTAGAAAGTGATCATCAATTAGATTTAAAAATTGAATGTAAAGAAATAAGAAGTTATAAATATGGATTTATTCATGTTAATATTATTAAGAGGTAAGAATGAGTATGAAAATAGCGGTTTATCCAGGAAGTTTTGATCCTATTACAAATGGACATTTAGATATTATTGAACGAGCGGCATCAATATTTGATAAATTAATTGTTGTTGTTGCTTATAACTCAAGTAAACAATCCACTTTTAGTGTTGATGAACGAGTTGAAATGATTAAAGAAGCAGTTTCTTATTTACCAAATGTGGAGGTTGATAAGACAACCGGATTAACCGTTGAATATGCTGTCTTTAAAGGAGCGTGCACTTTAGTTAGGGGACTTCGTGCAGTAACTGATTATGAATTAGAATTTCAAATGAATGTCGCCAATACATTTATAAATTCAAGTGTTGAATCGATTTATTTAATGTCAAGAAAAGAATATACCTTTATTTCTTCTTCTATTATTAAGGAGTTATATTCTCATGGCGTTGATATTTCAACTTTAGTCCCTTCCTCAGTATTAAAGTGTTTTAAAAGCCGAGAAAAGTAGTAATAGAGCTATATTGATTCCTAGAAATAGGAATCTTTTTTTTATAATTTTCGAGATGGAAATCTTAGGGCATAAGATAGATATTTGACTATAAACTGATAATGAAGAAAAAGTTAATACCATAATTAAAATCATAAATAATGATGATGATAAATTATTGATAATATACATTGAAGAAGTAGTAAATTCAAAAATTCCAATTAAAGAATAAGACCAAGAATCATTTAAAAACAGTTTTATAAATGGAAGAGGAATGGAAAAAAGTAAAATAGTTCCGATTAATAAAAGCAATGTTCTTGCGGTATCGGTTATAGAATTTTGAATTATATTATTTGAATTATTGTTAAAAGTGATTTTGTTTATAGCAACATTTTCGTTTTTAAGTTTTATATTATAGTAAATTAAAGGAGGAATATATATTAAAGTTAAAAGTATCATTTTTTGTATTTTGTTTAGTTTAGGAAGAATAATTCCGAAAATAAAAGGAAAGGAAGGAATTGTAAAACTTGATAATATAATTTCGCCTTCTTTAGTTGATAAAAGCTTTTTATTAATGGAGTCATTAACATAATTTGCAAGGGTTGGAGTTCCACTTATTAATCCTAATAATACAATAAGATGACGATAAATCGCATGAGCGTTTTTGCTTTTTTTAGCAAGTAGATGATATAAAGTTTCTAAGCCACCGGAATTTATAAATAAATAATCTAATAGAATTGAAGGGGTAAGCGAAGGTAAAAGAGAATAATAAAAAGTCGTAAAGACATCTTTTGAAAAAAGGGTTATAACTTTTGAAGATGACATTACGACTAATAATGTTATTAAAAAAAGATAGGGAAGATATTTTTTCACTTTAATCACCAATAAATTATATGGAGATTAAAAAATATTTATTTACGATAAATTATACTTAAATGACGACCAGTTGTTTTTTCGCGTTTGTAGGAAAAGAATAAATTTTCATTTTCATAAGTACATCCATCATAGACAGAAATATTATTTGAAGGTATTCCTGCTTCTCGTGCTTGTAAGTAATTGATTAAAGGTAAGTCGATAAATAAGCTTCCATTTGTAGCTTTATACGCAAATGAATATTTAGAACCATATTTATTAACTACTTCTTTTGGAGACATATCAACGATGAAGTGAGAAAAAGTACAACTTGGTCCGATATGGATTAATAAATCTTCAGGTTTAATATTTTCATTTTTTATAATTGTTAAAAGAGATTTTAAAACAATTTCATTGAAAGTTCCTTTTTCCCCAGCGTGAATTATTCCTACTAGAGAGCCGTTTTTATTTGCCACAAAGACTGGAACGCAATCGGCGTGAAAAACACCTAAGGCGATTCCTTTTGATGTTGTATATAAAGCATCCGCTTTTACGCCGCTTTCAAAAGAATCTTTGCCACATCCTTTAAATGATTCATCGACTTTGACAATGACATCGCTATGGCTTTGATAAGTCGTAATTAATGAATCTTCATCGATATTTAAATCTTTGCAAAGTTTTTGTCTATTAGCTTTTACTGATTTATAATTATCGCCTACTTGATATGCTAAATTGAATGAATCATATGGAGAAGAAGAATAACCATTTGTTCTTGTGGTTGTTAAAGCGATAACTCCTGGTACTTTATTCCATTTAATATAACACATAATAAAAACCTTCTTTCTATGTAATATTTTATGTAAAAATATGATGAATGTAAAGAATTCAATTTAATTAGAATAGTTACATTTTTATTTTTCTCTCATACTCTATAGAGTAAGCAAGGAGGGATTTTATGCACTGTCGGTGTACACCGCAATGTCCATGTAAATATGATCCGGTAGTTTTGCCAGTTCGCGAACGAGTGTGTGATCGTTATTATCCGGTTGAACAACCAGTAATTTGTCCAGTTAATACACGTATTGTCAATCATTTTGTACCGCGTCCTGTTTACTATCCAACTTATACTACTACAGAGGAAAATATTTGCGAAGGAAACGCAAGACCTTTTACAAGATAAGTTAGTACGATTTGTACATAATAAAAAGGGCTATATTGAAACTTGTTTGTTTCTTTATAGTCCTTTTATATTTTGATTAATAATTATAAAGCCCAATCATTGATTTCATAATAGAAATCATGTAAATAGTTAGCTTGTTCGATTGTTGTTCCATCGATAAGTCCTAAGAGAACTTTGTTAATACCATCGGCGGTATAAGAAACGATGGTTGGAGTATCGCTAATTCCTTCAACATCTGACCAATCACCTTCAGCATAGTCAATACCATATTCTGGATTGAAGGTATCAGCAAGATGATAATGAATTAATTCATCAAGTTGTTCTTGGTTAATTAAATCCCAATATGCTTTTGCATATTCATCTTCTTCAACATCTTCTTGGTCATAGTCGACATAAACGAAGTGAATTGCTGGTTTTCCAGTTTTTTCTGACTTGTTATCGTAAGTGTCTTTATAGAATTTCTTGAAAGCTTCTTCTTGAGCGATACATTCGCTACAATCTTTTTCGATAAAGACTAATAAACCACGATCGGCATCTTTTTCAAGAATTTTGCTGAAATCATCATTTTCATAACATTCTAATAATTCTTTTGTTGATAATTTGTGACTGTTATAGAATTTGTATTGGCCTCTTGTATCAGAAGCATCACTAATCCATGAAGAAATGCTTGGAATAGAGAAGATGATACCAAAAATCGCCCCAACGATTAATAGAGGTTGAATCCATGCAGTTTCAACAATCCATCTCCATATTCTTGCAAAAAATCCGCCAATAACGGCTAATATTTTTTTCATAATAAATAAACCTCCTTATATCTCTAAATCGATATATCGGTAATATGATACCATTATAAAAGTCAATTTTCAACAGAAAAAATGCATTTTTCTTATTAAGAAAGCCCATACAAATTAGAAATCGAAGCGTTTGTTGCAAAAAAAATAAAATACTATTGTAATTTATTTGCAAAAGTATAAAATAATTGTCGTGAATTGATTGTAAATCAATTGTTAATAGGAGTAAAAAGTTATGTCACAGAAAAAGTCATTAAAAGAAAATGTCGGCAATTATTTATATAAGCATCGTTCAGCAAAAAAGGTGGTTAATAACATCTATGCGGTAATTATGCTTGCATTATCTGCTTTAATTTTCTCTTTTGGCTTTCGAGCATTTGTTTCACCAGAAGTGACTAATGGCGATTCAATTATGATATTAGCGACCGGAGGTATGAGTGGTTTATCACAAGTTTTTGTTAAAATTACTCAGTTTATCTTAGGAAGAGAAATTGTTGGTGGTGAATTAAATACATTCCAATCTATTTATTTCTTTGTGCTTAATATTCCAATTGTTATTTTAGCCTATAAGGGAATTGGAAAAAGATTTGCTCTTTATACAATTATCAATGTTGTTCTTTCTTCAATTTTACTTAAGGCGTTACCTAGTAATATAGTTGTGCTCTTTGAAAAATTAGCAACAGATAATTTGACAAGATCATTATTTGCCGGTATATGTACCGGATTAAGTAGTTCTCTTGCTTTAATGGTTGATGGTTCTGCCGGTGGACTTGATGTTATTTCATATTATATTGCTTTAAAAAAATCCACTTCTGTAGGTAAGTATGTTTTAATATTTAATGGGGCGATTGTGACTTTATTTACCGCTTTGTCATATTTGCCAGTTACTTCAGGAGGAGCATATAATACGGATGCATGGGTTTTATTAATTTATGCATGTGTCTATTTATTCGTGGTATCTTTAGTTGTTGATCATTTGAGTAAAAGAAATAAAAAAGCTCAAATACAAATTATTACTACTCATGATGAATTACAAAAAATACTTTTATCTAATTTTAAACATGGTTGTACTGTAGTTGACGCAAAAGGAGCGTTTTCTGGAGAAGGAAAAAAGATTATTTATATGGTCGTTTCTTCTGTTGAAGTGAAAAAGGTGATTAGTATTGTTCGTGAATACGATCCTCAATCATTTATTAATGTCGTTTCAGTTCAAGCTTTATATGGACAATTCCATGTTGATCCAATTAAATAGTATAGAGATATTGTTTAGATTTATTATTTGTTTAATTTAAGATATTCTTCTATTGCAATTAATTCTCGATGATATAAACCAAATCTAGCTAAGTTAGAACTTTTGTATAGCTCATATTCTTTAAAAATATGTAATGCCTCTTTAATAGGCATCCATACAAAAGTTAAACCTAGCTTTTTTTCATTATCAGTTAAATGTGTTTTTTGATGTTCTGAGATAATTTCACATATGAAATAGTGATTAATATGTTTCATATCTTGAAATAATTCTTCTATATCTAAATAATTTTCTTTTGGAAAACAGATAATTCCTGTTTCTTCAAGAATCTCTCTTTTACAGCATTCTATTAATGTTTCATTTTCTTCGATGCCTCCACCAGGAATTAAATATTGATTTTCATTTTTTTCATAACTAAGAAGTATTTTATTATCTTTGATTATAATACCTCTACAAGCATGTCTAATAGAGGATATATAACCTAAGAAATCATTGCTTTTAATATTTTTTTTCATAGTTTGTTTTCTCCTTTTGGTAAATAATTAATTGTTTTTCTGTATTTATATTTCAAAATTAATTGATTATGAGGTCTTGTCTTAGATATATTACTATGAGATTAAATATAAGGAAAGTTATTTAATGTTCATATTCAATATTAAAATTATTAACAAATTGAATATTTAAAAAAATGATGCGGTAAAAAATGCATATAAAACTATAGAAAGAAATGGAGATAAAAGATAATAAAAAAGCCTCTGAATAGAGGCTGCCTACCAGGTTTGTAGGCGGGGTACGTGGTTGCCACTATCGTCGCCGATAGAGCTGCCTATTCAGGGTTTATCTGTGTGAGATTTACCTTGGATTAATATTCTATGATGATTTTTAAAGAATTGTCAATAAAAAAGGCGGTTTGAGAAATGAAATAAAAAATAAGGTCAAATTCAGTTGTGTGTGAATTTTGATGGATAATAGCGGAAGCATAAAAAATGTTCGAACTTCTTACATTTATTATTTGAGATTCGAACTTTTTTGGCTATTTTGGATTTTTTTAACGCTTACGTTTCAAATGGTTTCAGGCAATAAAAAAAGCGCTACTTCTGTAGCACTTATTACTCTAATGGCGGAGCAAGAGAGACTCGAACTCTCGCACCAGTTACCCGATCTACTTCCTTAGCAGGGAAGCCCCTTCACCAACTTGGGTATTGCTCCAGCGACTATGTAATAGTAACATAGTCGAATAAATCTTTCAATAGAAAATATTTAAAAATCCTTAAATTAGTATGCTTTTGCGAATAAAACAACCTTTTTAGCTTTCTTTCCGCATATTGGACAAACATCATCAAATGGTGTTTGGTCAAATGGCATACATCTCGATGTTGCGGATAGATCGGCTTTAATTTTATTTTCACATTCTTCATCGCCACACCACATCATCTTAGCGTATCCGCCTTTGTTTTCAATAACATCTTTTAATTCATCGTATGTATGAACTACAGTTGTGTGATTTAATAAATATTTAAATGCTTTTTCATACATTTCTTCGTGAATTTGATTTAAAAGTGTTTCAACAGTATTAACTAAATCATCTAAGTTATTAACTGATTTTTCTCCATTATGACGTTTAGAAGCCACAAATACATTGTTTGCAATATCACGAGGACCAATTTCAATTCTAAGTGGAATACCTTTCATTTCATATTCATGGAATTTCCATCCTGGAGTCATTGAGGTATCATCATCTAATTTAACTCTATAACCAGCATTTTTTAATTTTATTTCAATTTCTTTTGCTTTATCTAAAACACCAGGTTTTTGAATTTGAATTGGAACGATGACTATTTGAATTGGTGCAACACGTGGTGGTAATGATAAACCATTATTATCACCATGGACCATAATTAAAGCCCCTAATAATCTTGTTGAAACACCCCATGATGTTTGTTCGGCAAATTTAACTTTTCCATCTTTATCTTGGAATTTAATACCAAAAGCTTCAGCAAAACCATGTCCAAAGAAGTGAGTTGTTCCACTTTGTAGGGCCTTTCCATCTGGCATTAAAGCTTCGATAGAATATGTTTCTTCTGCACCGGCAAACTTTTCTTTTTCAGTTTTTCTACCAGTACTAAATGGAATAGCAAGTAAGTCACGACCCATGTTGTTATAGACTTCTAGCATTGATAATGTTTCATGACGTGCTTCTTCTTCGGTAGCGTGAATTGTATGACCTTCTTGCCATAAGAATTCAGCTCCACGTAAGAATGGTCTAGTTGTTTTTTCCCATCTTACAACTGAACACCATTGATTATATTTAAGTGGTAAATCACGATAAGAAGAAACTATTTTAGCGTAATGTTCACTAAAAAGGGTTTCACTTGTAGGACGGACAATTAAACGTTCATCTAATTCCGCTTTTCCTCCAATTGTTACAATCGCACATTCAGGGGCAAATCCTTCAACGTGGTCTTTTTCTTTTTGAAGAAGTGATTCAGGTATCAACATTGGCATATAAACATTTTGATGTCCTGTTTCTTTAAATTTCTTATTTAGGTAATCTTGAATTTGTTCCCAAATTGCGTATCCATAAGGACGATAAATAATAAATCCTTTCGTGGATGCATAATCCATTAATTCCGCTTTACGGCAAACATCTGTATACCATTGAGCAAAATCAACTTCTTGAGCAGTTATTGCTTCGTTTTTGTTGTCTATCATATAAAAAACCTTCTTTCTTTACTTTCTTATAACATTCATTTTTCTGGTCGTTAATTCAATGAAGTCTTCACTTGGTGATTCGATTGCATTACCGGCAAAAATTGTGAAATTTTTATCTCTTAAAATATGAATCATTGATTTATTATCCATATCAATAGCAATCATTGGACGATGGAAACTTATAAGCTTTGATGTTAAACGTTTGATTGCGGAAGATGATGCTAGACTTTCTTCTCCTGTTGTTAAGCTTTTATCGATAATAAAGAAGTCAAATGATTCATAGACTCCATTGGCCCACGTTAAGTTACCTTCTCTAAGTAATAAGGCGATTTGGGAACCTTTCTTTCTTATTGCATGTAAATCTGTAATAACTTCTTCATAACTTCTTGCAACGAGTTCATTCATATCGTTTTCATCGATTACAATGACTATATTACAATCTTTTGTATGACGAATATCAGATAATACTTTTAGAATACAATCTTTATCATGACTAGAAATAGAAATAAAAAGTTTTAATTCATTTTCATTTTCTGATTCTAATGTTCTTTTTATTGATTCGTTGTAGAACTTATTAATTAAAGAACGACATATGACTTGTAATAATTCTTCATTTCTTCCATATTCATTGGCTTTTGTTTTCATTTCATCGATATTTCTAAATGAGGAATTCTCGGGTTCAACAAAAGCGTAATAGCCAAACATTTTAAGAGGAACACTTTGAACCATCGGTTGGAATAAATACCGTAATTTTCGTTCTCTTTTCTTGCCTTTAATGACACTTTCTAATTCTTCTTCCCATAATTGAGAGGTAAATTCTTCTGTACCATCACCCGGAAGGAACCAGTCAAATCTATTTTCTTGTCTTTCTGCAGAGATAGATTTATTTAAAGCGACATCTAAACATTTCTTACCATCGGCAAAATATTTGGTTTCAACTGCGCCGATAGAAAAACCAAAATCGTTTTGATAGGAATGAATTTCTAATCTTGAGTTTAGTTTTTTTATTAAAGATATCGTTGATTTTTGCATATCGGATAATGTTGAATATCCGGTATCATATATTACAAAACTATTTGCATCATCATATTCAATTCTAAAACGAGATTTCTTTTCTTTTAAGTGCAAGAAGCATGCTTGTCTTAATTCATTTAGCATTGCTGTTTGTCTTGCTTGATCAATTCGTTTATCAAGAGCAAAAAATCTTATAAACAATAATAAACCGCTGTTAACACTTTTCTTAGTAAAGATGGTGTCAATATTTATACCTTTACTTTCATTAACAGAGGCTAAGAAGAAGTGCTTCTTTTTTGAATAATCGTTTAAGAATTCAACGCTATAACTTGATAAGTGAACAATGTGTTTTTCTTGTTCTAAGCTATCGATTGTAAAATATAAAGGAACGATGTGCCTTCCATCTAAATTCATCGTAATTTCTGTTAGTAGATTACGATTATCATTAAAGATATTTTCTAGCCATGTTCTAAACAAATCACGAGAGCGAGGGTCAATAATATGCGTATAAAATGATTCTAGTTTAAGATTGACTTGCATTCTAGGATTTGCTTTTTCAAAATAAATAACAGTTTCATCAGCAAAATTAATAGCAAATATATAATTTTTTCTTTTTTTAGAAGCAATTATTTTAGATTGTTTATTTGAACGATGAGCTGAAACAAAAAGCATCGTGGTAATAAAGACTAATAGGATAGAAAAAACAATCATCATAATTAACATAATTAAGGATTCATGTTCTTCATAAAATGCTTTTAACAACATGTATTTCACCTCGTTGTTATTATATACTTTGCTTATTAAATAAGCAATAAAGAAAAAAATGTGTAAAGTATACAAAAAAATAATGATTAATTGATTTATTGTGTTATAATTACGGAGCTGGAGGAATACCCAAGCGGCTGAAGGGATCAGTTTCGAAAACTGACAGAAGGTGCAAGCCTTGCGGGGGTTCAAATCCCCCTTTCTCCGCCATTAAGATTATAAATATCCGATTTTCATCGGATTTTTTTATTTTTTTGCTCTTTATATTTCTCATAATTAATACAGAAAGCACATTTTTACTGATAATAATATTTATTTGTTAGTAGGTGTTTTGATTTTATAGCAAATAGAATTATATTGATAGTTATAGTGTGTTTAGTCGAAAAATGCTACAGAACCCATGTAAAATTAATTTTCCCCTTTTTTAATATTATTTGCTTTATAATTAAACTTAATGTATATATTTTTTTTGAAAAAACAATTATAAAAAGTATAATATTATTAAGTACAAGGAACGGTTTAAAAGTAGCGCTATGCTATGTCGATGTCTAGCTTGAATTTCTAATGAGGATAGTAAATACCAAAGTCATGCTTAAAATATTTAACTAAATCTTGGCTAATTATTTTTTAAAAGTCTATATAGATAAAGTTAAATATTACGAAATTTTTAATAATTATAAAATTATAAAGGGAATAGGAGAAATAATTATGTTAGATACTTTATTTGAAAAATTAGTTAATTGGCGGGAATCAGATGATTTTACTCAAAAAAAAGAAAAAGAAAAATCTAATTTAAAATATTTAAATTTCTTTTTAGAAAAATTTACTTTGGATTATATTTCCACTATGCCTATTGATGAATATGTATCTGGAAGAAATAACAAAGAATCTTTTTGTTATATGATAGAAGAAAATCTTGATTGTTTTGGCTCTATTAGCCATAGAACAACAGCATTTCAAAAATATGTAATATATTGGTCTGATGAAAAAAAAGATTATTTATTTGGCGATAATAGAACAAAACAAAGAAAGGGCTTTGGTTCTAATAAAGATGATATATACGCTAATGTTAGAAAATATATTAGAGAAGTTATTATTGCTTCAATTAATAATGATTACAAAGCTATTGCCAGTAATCCTTTAAACCCTCAATTTAAAAATAAGATTGCGTATTTATATAATAGAGATAATCAAATTCCTATTTATAGTAATGATGATTTAAATGTCATTTTAACTTTATTTAAAATTCCTTTTAAAACAAATGAAGATAGAGCATTTAAAAGAGAAAAATTATTTAAGTTTTATGTAGAAAATGAAATAAATAAAATTGTTACACCATATCAATTCATGGAATTTATTTATAGTGGGTATGGTTATAGAAAATATTTGAGAAGTGATGAAAAGCCTACTATAGATGTTTATGATATTAAAGATTATTCGTTAATTGATGTGGAAATGGATAGAGCAATTAGTATCAAAAGAAGTGGTAATGGAACTAAGAAAAGGGTTATTTATAATCCTAATTCTGAGGAAAGTAAGAGAATAACTGGTAGAAAAGCAGAAGACATTGTATATGAATATCTTGAAAAGCATAAAGAAGAATTAGATATTAAAGAAATTAATAGTTATTGCTTTGGTGAAAATAAAGATGATGGAAGAGGATATGATGTAAGCTATATTAAAACTGATGGAACTGAAATATATATTGAAGTAAAAGCAACTAAATTAGATTTAAAGGATGAAATATTATTTGAAATGTCCGCGAATGAATATTCAGTTATGAAAGCACATTCTGATACATATTATATTTATTTTGTTAATAATGTTAACAAAGGAAAAATAATTAAAAGAATTTTAGGAAAAGACATTTCTGTGGCAGAACCAGTAAAATATAGAATAAATTTTGAGTCAAAAAAGAAAATATAAAATTCTGTTAAATTAATGATTAAAGTATTGTTGTATTTACTTTTTAAATTAACAAGAAAATAGAAATAGTCAATAATTTAACATTTGGTATTTTTAGCTTTATAGAATTTTTAAAAACATTAATTTAATAAAGCACTACAATTTTCAGATAATGTGAATAATTAGTGAAATATTAATTTCATAAATGAGGTAAGTATATTGAATAGCCTAGAATTAATAATTAATGAAGTGAAAAAATTGCTTGATAATGAATGCTTTCAGCATTATTATTGGCATTAACGATTCCAGAAGATGTTTGTGGCAAAATATTATATCCAAAAGAAAAATAATAAACAAAGATATATTAAATTGTTTGACAAATATATAAGGTTGGTTATAAATAAATCTTATTATATTAACCAATCTAATTATAATTTTATTAAATGTATTAAAAAAAGGATGGTATCCTATAAGGATTAACCACCCTAAATTTTAAGGTTTTAAAGATTCATTATTTAATTGAATCTAAATATTGATCAATAAATGGAAGAGAAACACTATTGAAACCAGTATAAACATAATTAGAGTATAAATATGTTCCTAATCCTGAAATAGTCATATAAATACCATAGTCCATAACAGAATTACTTGCTTCATCATCTAATTTAATTGCGAGCATCATACCAGCAGGTGTGGCATCAAGAGCAATTACTTCATCTTTAAATAAAGAATAACCAATATTTTGTGCGGTAAAGCAATCGCTATAGAATTGTAAGTGATCTTGATAATCACTAGTATTAACACCGGTAAAGGTATATTCTTTACCTTCCATATATTCAAATATCAAAGTGATATTTTCAATATAATCATAATATTTAGTATAGAATTGACCATTTGAATTTTTTTCAGTAATTCTTTTGCCAATTTTTACTTCTTTTTCATTAGAAGCATTGATTGTTGTTGTAAAGTAATACACACCATCAACAAAATCTTCTTTACCATTGATATTAATATATCCATAATCGAACAATTCATCTTCTTTATTGATTTGTTTGATATAGTCTTCATTAAAATCATAGAATACGGCATCATTAGTAAAGTATACTTTTCCAATATCTATTTGAGTTTCATCAGCTTTTGTATATTTTCCTAATTCACGAATATAATTATGATTTTTTGTTAACTCAATCGCGGATTTAATAGTAGGTTCAACTTCAGGATATGTTACTTCATGATCTTTTAAATAAGTATTTAATAATGTATTTTCTTTATTCTCATTAATCATATCAAAGGTTAGAGATGCAGTATTGACATTTTGTTTAAAATATAAATAAGCAATGAATGAATATGGGGAAGTTATTTCAATAGTAACATTGACCATATCTTTAGCAATATTGTCTTTTAAAGTTGCAATATCTTGAGATTGAGTATTAATATTTTGAGTCCAACAATAGAAGAATAAACCCATAACACTAGTATTTGTAATCGTGTAGGTATTACTTTCTTCAACTGCGACACCTTGGAAGTTAACTCCTAAAGAATCAAAATCAGTAATATCAATTAAAACATCAGTATATGAATAATAAGTAGATCTTAAATAAGTTGCACTAATGACGACATTATTTTCAACATTATATAAGAAAGCACCTTCCTTATCGATACCTATTCCATATGAAGGAAACATAAAATCACTATTTGAAATGTAATTATATGAATCCTTATAGAAGTATTCATTAGATTTCATTTCATAAGAATTGTTGTTATATGAAATAGATCCGTTTGTGGATACATGGTAACTTTCACTTTTTATAAAGCGATTAAGAACCGCGCCTAATTGCATGGTTTCATGAACATCAATTTCAATTGATGAAGTAATACTTTCATTACTAATAAGTGTTGCAGTAATTGTGGCTTTTCCAACTGCGATACCTTTAACAATACCCGCACTTGAAATAGTGGCAATACTTTTATCAGAACTAGACCAATTAACTTTTTGCTCAGCATCATTGCTTTTCGCAACGAGAGTGATATATTCACGAAGACCAACATCATTAGGGCCCTCAATAGAAATTGAGGTAACGTTTGACTCAGTTGTATTAATATTAGAATTACTTCCGCAACTTCCTAAAATACCTAGGAAAGAAGCAGAAACAGCTAATAAGCATAATAATTTATTAAAGCGCTTCATATTCAGATCTTGAAACTCCATAATTTATTTCTACTGGATTACCTAAATGTTCCATATTAAATGAACTAGCTTCGAAATATATAACTAAACCAACACGGCCGTTGTGGATTGAGGTGAATGCAGCAGTACCGATTGATTCAACACTTGAAGGAATATAAACTTTAGCTAAGCTACGATATCCATAGAAAGCAGAATCACCAATTGTTTTTAATCCATCATTGAAGTTTAATTCTTTTAATGAGGTACAACCTTGGAATGCTTTAGTTCCAATGGTCTTAAGTGTACTTGGGAAACTAATTTCGTTAATTCCAGAGCAACCAAAGAATGAACTTTCACCAATGGTTTCAATTTTGGTTGAAGATAAATTAAGAGAAACTAATGAGGTACATCCGTTGAAGGCACCTTTACCAATTGAAGTTACTGCATTAGGAATATCAATGCTATTTAATGCGCGACAATTAGCAAATAAGTAGTCAGGAATTGTTTTAATAATAGTTGGAATATTAATAGTTCTTAAAGTTAAACAAGCTCCAAATGCAGCTTCTCCAAATTCAGAAACTAAATTAGGAATTGTTAATCTAGTTAATGCGTTACATGAATTAAAGGCATATGCTCCAATTTTAGTAACGGAGGTTGGAATCTTTATTGATGATAAACGGGAACATTCTTCAAACATATAACTAGGAATCTCAGTTGGTTCACATAAGAAACTGACACTTGTTAATGCGGAACACTTAGAGAATGCACCTTCACCGATTGTTTTAACGGTAGCAGGTAAGATAACTGCGTTAACTGCGCTATTTTCGGAGAAAGCTTTTTCACCGATAACTTCAAGAGCTGTTTTTTGTAATGCTAATGTGGATAAGTTACGAATCGCGGCCATTCCTCTAGATTCAACTTCTTTTAAAGCTGGTGAGAGAGATATGGAGGTAAGATAAGTATTTCCATACATTGCGTTTGCGCGTACTTTAGTAACAGTACTTGGCATATCATAGGAAGTGTTTTTAATTGCAGTTGGATAATAAACTAATTCAGTTTTGTCAAAATTATATAAAATGTTGCTTTCGATAGAAAAATATTTATTTCCTTCCGCTAATTTGAGTTTATTTAAACTGTTATTTAAAGCGAAGGCTTTCTTACCAATTGTTTGTAAAGTTGATGGTAAACTAATTTCTTTAACGGATGGACACCAACAGAATGATTCTTCACCAATTTCAGTTACACCTTCAGGAATTTCAATTGATGTAATTTCAGAATCAGAAGTTAATCCTAAGAAAGCACGATCACTAATTTTTCTTAAGCTTTTTGGAAGAAATAAACTGTTGATTGTAGAATATTTAAAGGCATCAGGACCAATTTCTCTAACTGGTAAATTTCCATATAATTCAGGAATGACAATATCTAATTCTACAGTTGCGCTTTCGACAAGAATATAGCCATCTTTTTTACTATTTAATTCATAAATTAAACCATCAGTTCCTTCAGTAATTGTGTAATGTTCTTTGGAAGATGATGATCCACATGAAGTGAAGGAGATAGTTCCTAAACCCATCACGATAGCCGTTAAGGCTAAAAATACTTTATTTTTCATATATTTTTTTCCTTTCTTTAATTATGCATTGATTAAATAATCTGGCATAACGGTTTTGTTGATATTTGAAAATGTAATTGTTGTTGTACATTCAGTAGTAATATAATTCATTTCAGAAAGAGCGATATAGCATGTTTCAGTGGCCACTAAGGTAAGATTCAAATCTTTATCAACTTTAATGAGCATGTCATTGAATGTCCATTCGGTAAATGGAAGAAGAGTCTTTAAACTAATAGAAGCTAAATCACTTAATTGATAACTACCAAATACTAATTCATTTTCACTTTCGCTTATGAATTGATAGCAGCCGGCATTAACAAGTCCGACATAAGGAAGAAGGTTTTGCATTTCAATAGTTGTGGTTGAATATCCCATATAGTTATTAAAATCATATGAACGGATACATTCATGAGTAGTTGGATCGAAGTAATATCCATAAGGCTTTTTAGTTTTGCTATCTTTTTTATAGGCCATATAATAAGGATAAGCAACGTAATCTTGTTCAACTTCTCCAGTATCTTCATTTGTTACATCTTGTAATCTGTTCCATGTTTTTAATTCATATGAAATCATAGATTGATTTTTAATATCAACTAGATAATCGAAGTTAATATCTTGAATAGAAGTATCTTCATAATTAACATCAAAATGCATTGTATAGTTATTAGCATCTCTTAATTCATAAAATGCATCGTTAAGTTTTTCATGAGCGGAAACTTCAGTATACGCTTCTAATTCACGAGGTGTTGTTTCACCTTGTTTTGTTATATCAAGTTGGAATAAGTATTGTTGGATCATTGATGTTGATTCATCTTCCTCTTCCTCATATTCTAATAAAATATAGAATTGATCGATTTCATCACCATCGAAATGAAGAGCAAATTGGGTGATATATAAGGCATCTTCACCAACTTGATAGCCGGTTAAAAAAGAAATAAATGATTTTGAAAGATTATAATCGTTGACATTATACCAATTTGGACGATCACGAATGACCTTTAAATTTTTTACGGCTAGATTTCCAAAGTCATTGACCATTATGTCATCATAATTAGCATTTGTATAATACTCTTCAATGCTGTTATTTGTATAATTGATGACTCTTTCACCAAATTTTCCATCTTCAGTCTTATAATAATTTTCCATTACGATTGGATTATCATATTCTAAGTCTTGTTCTTGGTAATAATAGGCATTTTCACTTACTTCCGCTTCTACTAAATAATTCGTTTGTGTAGTTTTAGTACCATCATAGAAGGCATATCCTAATGATCCAGATGCACTAAATGAAGAACCTATTTTTTTAATAGCCCGTCCTAGTTTGGTGTATAATCCTTCGGTTTGTGAAATTGTTCCATTTGGATTGCTATTGCCACACGCACATAGCACTAAAGGAAGTAAACACCATAATAATTTGTTTTTTCTCATTATTTTCAACTCCTTTTGCGTCATTTTTTTTGCTTTAAAAATAACTTGAATATATTATAGTCGCAATAAATAAAAAAAACTATTTTTTTTTTTAATTTTTGGTGATAAACTAATCACTATAAAAAAAGGAGGCCATTTTATGAAAAAAGCGGCAAAGCAATTATTATTCTTAGGGGCCTTACTCACAATAGCTAGCTGTTCAAGCGGTCAAGTGGATAATTCAAGCCCTACAAGTTCTTCACAAATACCAGTTGAAGAGAAGGTACAATATTTCTTAACTGGAAACATTGATTTGAATGACAAGTCAGTTGTGGAGCTAACAAAGGAAGGTACGACATATACATATAGTAATGTCACCCTTCGTAGAGGAAATTCTTTTTTAGTTTATTCTAACAAGGCGAGCTTATCTTATGATAACCTTGCAGCGCATGATGGATTTAAAGAAGGATTAAATGGCTATATTAATGTCCTCAATGAAGGTATTTATGATGTTATTGTCGATGCTTCTTTAGAAAGTGCAAAGTTAACTTTAACCAAGAAGAGCAGCTCATATAATAGTGTTAAGCTCCATGTTGGAGATCAAAGTTATGATTTTACACTTAATGATGATTTTTCTTATCAATTAAATGATGTGAATTTACTTTTTAGAGAGAAATTCTATATTAGCTTAGATGATGAGAAACTTTCATTTGATGATTATGATTATAATGATTTGTATTACAATGCACTTCGTTTTGAAGATGAATCGGTTCAAGTCGTCCAAAAAGGAGATTTTAATTTCAAACTCGATTTTAAAAATGAAAATGCATTAATTGTTTCAAGCGATAATGTTAAATTACCACAAATTACTCCTTCTAGTGTTAATGATTATGAAGCATTAGTTAATAGTTTAGAAAAACAATTCGTCGAATCTGGTTCTTCTTTATCTATTAAGGAAGAAACATATTTAGAAGAAACTAAAGAAACTAGTAATGTTTATTATAAACAAAGAATTAATTTAAATGAGCATTACTATGAAGAAGTAAGAGGCGATGAAGAAGACGCTGTTAAAGTAAAAAGAGCAAATATCATCACTGATAAAAACTTCTATGAAATTACTGAATATGAAAATTCAACTACAAAGCCATTAATTAATGGTTATATCTTAGGTGAACCTGAAGCCGCAACTGAGGAAGAAGAATCCACAATTGTTCGCGTTGATAAGAATTATATAACTTTAGATAAAGCAACTGATAAAATGATTGGAATGGTTGGTAAGGATTCATTTATTCGTTCAGCTTTAGGTAATGCTTATAAAGTAACCCACTTATATGATAGTGAACATAATTCCACATCAGATAAGTTATATTATGAAAATGCCAATATAACAAGTTCATATATCAGTAACGTTGGCGACGCAATGAGCGTTAAAGCTACTAATATGGAAAAATATGTTAGATCATCAGGAATGGCATCCAAAGCTATCTATAATGAAATTTCATTTACTACAGATAACGATGGTTATCTAAAAGAAGGTAAATATGTTGTTACATATTACGAAGGAAACATTTTTGATGAAGATGAAAATTTATTAAGTGATGTAGTTGCAACTAAGAAAATCACTTATACTTTCTCTTATGAATACAATGAAAGAGTCGCTCTTGAAAAATTTGATCTTGATATTAATGATTTATTAGTTGATGAATTTTATTTAACAGATGAAATTGTCGTAACCGCAGGTAATACAATTAATAAATCCAATATTCCTGTTGTCTCATTTGATCCAGAAACCGCTATTAACAGCGGAGATTTACAAATCGTTGAATTCGATAGCGATTATTTAAAACAAGGTGTTGGTGATAAGACAACATATACCGCTCGTAAACAAGGTGAAACCATTGTTAAAGTTGGTTTACCTTATTCTAATAAAGAATATGAAGTTTATGTAGTAATTGAATATGCTGATCCAACAAGCGTCAGCATTAGTCCATATCCATCATCATCTAGTGCTTATTATGTTGGTTCAACATATACATATACCGCGACTATTTCTTCTAGTTATGCTGATCCAGCTGTTAAGGTTGAATCATCTAATGAAGATGTTGTTGAAGTAACTCATGTTGATAGTTTAGAAACACAAAGAAAGAATGGTAAAGCTGAATTCTCAATTAAGATTCTTAAAGAATCTACATCTAGTGTGACAATTACCATTACTTCTGTAGCAAAAGCAAGTGTTAAAACTAGCTTTACTATAAAGAATATTTCTAAAGCATTAACATTAGAAGATTTTGTTGGAACTTATTATTATTCAAGTTATAGTGTTAAGATTCCTTGGGAATTATCAATCGATAATAAAGGACAAGCTAATTTAGTTGATACAAATAATACTGATGTTTCTTATAGCTTTAAAGTAAAAGTTGAAGGTTCAAATCTTGTTCTTGATTCAAGTGATGAGGTTAAAACATTTGAAGCTAAAGGTGATTATTATAATAAAACTGCCGGTATTAAATCATTGAAAATAAGCGCTATGACATTAAATGATGATACTGATGTAATTAAAACAGTTGCTAATAATACATACACTACCTCTTTAAGTTTATATGAAGTAGCTTCGTTCTTTGATACTTATAACAATATGACCGATGCCTCTTCAGGAGCAACTTTAAAGGTTGCTAAAATTGAATATGGATCATCTGGTAGTCATACAATTACATATCAAGTTAATGATGGTGAAGATGTTTGGACATTTACTGTTTCTCAAAGCACTTCCTCTAACAATGGTATTGGAAGTCCAGGTAGTTTAGCAAGAAATAACACAACCGTTTATGGAACAATTACTTTCTCTAATTTAACTGATAATTCATGTACTTTACACTTCTATAAGAACAATGGTGACACATTTGATGTAACTTTCAATTTTACAAAATAAAGTGGTTTATTAGGGTAATATAAAAGAAAAATACAAAAACAAGGGGATGATGATAGGTTATTCATTATCTCCTTTTTAGATGCTTTTAAATTGGTAATTATTAAGTGAAAAATAAAAAACTATTATTCATTCTATATTGTTATAAACAGGATGAATTAATAGCTTTATTAATTTAAAATTAATTTTTTGTAATATTTATAGTAATAGAATCATTTTCAATAGCCCCAACGGTTATAGTGTATCCAATTGTAGAACCATTGTTAAATTTATTATCACCATTTATAAAGAAATCTTCTGTTGGTGTGAATGTTGAACCAGTTTTCCAAATTGTTGAATTCCGATTAACATAAGTTCCATACTTATCTTTTCCAGAAAGGCCGTTTTTGATGGTGTTATTAACGCCGCTATCAATAAGATGAAGCAAACGATTAGTATCAGTATTTGTGGATAAATACGAGTATGATTTTGAATTGGAAGCTCCTATATATCCGGTATATATTGAAGATGATAGAACATCTGCCATTTCTTCTTGAGTATTTAGATAACTTATGAACTTTCCATTAGAATCTAATTTTACCATTCTAGCATCTACATGATAAATTCGTAATCCGCTATCGCTATACATTAAGTCGCGCGAATCAAAATAATATTTTGAATCTTGTTCATTATTGCCAGTTGGTGTGTAATATTCAATTAATAAATATTCATCAAAAATAGTTTTATTCCAATTGTCATTAATTAAAATTGCTTCACTATATAATGAAGAGGTTTTTAATTTAATGGTTGTTGATTCTGTTACCCAAATAGGATCAACCCATCCTAAAGAAAATTTCGAATAAATATTATGATCACCGACATTATATGATTGCATATCTAACTCACCAGCACAGTTCCATGCTTTGTCATAATCATAGCAGTAATAATCATCCAATCCTAAAATATGACCCATTTCATGAATAAAGGTATGACCATCAATACCAGTAGGAGCGTTATCTCCTTCATAACTATTTAACATAAAGTCATAACTTAGCCACATATAATTATTTACTGTTGGACAATTCTTATTAGGATTATTATCGGTACAATAGCACCATGCCCACCACGCAGTAATGTTTTGTGAATAGCTGTTAGAATAAACAAAAATAACTGCATCTAAATAACCATCGCCATCTTGATCATATTCGCAAAGTTTATTATAGTCATATGAAGCATTTTTATAAAAAATATCTCCGATATATGTTCCAGGATTATACTTATCATCGTTTTTATCATAGTTATTTGCGTATGTACTTCTTCGATCATTAACCTCAATTACTTGGTTATATACTTCACCAGTAATATTGAGTTTGCCATAACTAGATTTATTAAAAAATGATTTAACAGATTCCCAATTGGTGTTTTTCGATTCGCCAAAGAATATAGTTTCTAAATTATTTAACATCGATGATGTCCATTCTGGTCCATCAGAAAATTTTACAGGGACAATAAGTGCTTTTTGATTACCAGTAGAATTCATTGTTGGCCATCCTAATGATTCGTTTGTATCCCTTAATGTATTTGTGTACTTATTAAGAAACACTTGATTATCACTTGTATTTTGGGATGTATTTGTGCTTGTGCTAGGTGATGATACATTTGAATTACATGAACTAAGTAATAGCACTAGTAATAATATATTTCTTTTTTTCACTTAATTTATTCCTCCTTATTTTTGCACATTTATTTTATTATAAATTTTACTAGATGTACATTAAAATGATTATTAAGAATTTAATTTAAAATATGATTTCTTGGTTTTTAATTTCATGAAGAAAATAAGCATCAAAATAATAAAAAAATAAATATCACAAAGAAATTATCATATGATAAAATTAAGAAAAGGAGTGATAAAAAAATGATTAAAGATAACTATTTTGTTTTAAATAATGGTGTTAAAATACCATCTATCGGATTTGGAACATGGCAAATTCCATGTGATAAGGCAACTTCTGCTGTATTATCAGCATTGAATCATGGATATCTTCATATTGATAACGCTGTGGCATATGGTAACTGTAAGGAAGTTGGAGAAGGAATAAAGAAAAGTTCTTTAAAAAGAGAAGAAATATTCATTACTTCAAAAGTACCTGCGGAAATAAAGACATATCATGAAGCTAAAGAATGTATTGAAAATGCTTTAAAGGATCTTGGTGTTGATTATATAGATCTTATGCTTATACACGCGCCTAGACCATGGGCACAGATGCATGATTTTTCTTTAAAACTATATAAAGAAAATGTAGAAGTTTATAAAGCATTAGAGGAAGCTTATAAGGAAGGAAAATTAAAATCTATCGGAGTATCTAATTTTATGATTGATGATATAGAAAATATATTGAATAATTGTGAGATTGTTCCACAAGTTAATCAAATATGTATTCATATTGGTAATACACCTTTAGATTTAATTGAATATTGCAAGAAAAATAATATTTTAGTAGAAGCGTATTCGCCAATTGCTACAGGAAGATTATTAAATAATGAACAAGTGAAATTACTTGCAGATAAATACAATGTTTCAATTGCCCAATTATGTATTAGATATTGTTTAGAAATAGGAACATTACCTCTTCCGAAAAGTGATAATGAACAACATATTAAAGAAAATATTGATGTTGATTTTAGCATTGAAAAAGAAGATATTGAAGCTTTATTAAAACAACGGTTATAAAAAATATATAAGATTTAATATAACAGAAATTATCTATAATTAAATACCATATCAAATATACTTATAAATTATATAAGTAAGAAAATGATTTGATTATGGTGTTTTTTTATTATCTTTTTAGCTGAAAATTATAAATAAAATTAGTGTGTTTTTAAAAAGTCCCTATAAAAAGTGTAATTATTTCTTGCTGGCTGATAAAAATAGCATGTAATATATTTGAAAAGAGCCTTAAATATATGCTTAAAAGAAAAATTTATGATGATATGATTGTTTAGAAGGAGTCTTTGAAAATTAAAAGAAAAGCCCTCGTTATAAAAGAAGCTAGACAAATATGAAAAACAACTATAGCAATTAAATTTGCCGAAGAACATTATAAAAATTATGTTTATATAAATTTTAAAGATAATGAAAATTTAAAGAGAATTTTTGATAATGATTTAGTTGTTGATAACATTATTAGAGATTTATCCGCTAATTTACCAAATAGTAAATTTATCGCAAATGAAACAGTATTAATATTTGCTGAAGTTATATATGGCATTTTTAATTAAATAAAATATAAAACATAAGAAAACATTATAAGTCTATTTCTTTTAAGTATTGTTTCCATAATTTAATAGCGTTTCCTCTATGAGATATGCTTAATTTTTCTTTTTCACTTAGTTCTGCATAGGTTTTATTTAATGAAGGTACATAAAATATTGGATCATATCCAAAGCCATTAGAACCTTTTAATTCGTGGATTATATTTCCATAACATTCGCCTCTAAATGTTTTTTCTATTCCTTGATAAATAAAAGCTATAACACATGTAAAGTGTGCAGAATCGTCATTTTTTTCTTTAATCATTTCAATTACAGCTTTGTTTTTTTCAACATAAGAATGTCCATTCATAAATCTAGCGCTATAGATTCCTGGAAATCCGTCTAATGCATGTATTTCTAATCCAGAATCATCTGCGATAACGGGAAGTGATGTATGTTTTGCGAGAAATCGCGCTTTTATAAGTGCGTTTTCTTCAAATGAACTACCATCTTCTATTGGTTCTTCATTAACTCCAATTTCTTTAGCGGATAATACATCAATATCAAATTCTTTAAGGGCGTCTTTAAATTCGTTAATCTTGTGTTCGTTATTAGACATTAATACAACTTGTTTCATTGCTGTCCTCCATATTAAGTAATACTTTATGAACTTTTTTCGTGTATTATTATAACAAATTAACTATCGATTATTAATTAATAATGTTATAATTTTCGTAGTGAAAGGAGATGATTTAATTGAAGATTGCGTTAATAGCCCATGATAAAAAGAAAGTTGAAATGATTAGTTTAGCAATTGCATTTAAGGATGTTTTAAGTGTACATGAATTATATGCGACAGGAACTACTGGAAAAATGATTGAAGAAGCAACAGGATTAAAGATTACTAGAATGAAAAGTGGTCCATTAGGTGGAGATCAACAAATAGGCTCAATGATTGCTGATAATGGTTTAGACATGGTTATTTTTTTAAGAGATCCTTTAACTGCTCAACCACATGAACCAGATGTTTCCGCTCTTCTTAGACTTTGTGATGTTATGGCAATACCTTTATCCACAAATGTGGCAAGTGCAAGGATTATGCTAGAATCATTAAGAAAGTAAATAATTATTTTGTTAGAATAGATAATTATTTCCTTATTTTAAAAAAATTATACTAGAATAATAGTTTATTATATTAAGGCATTTAATTGATTAATTTGCCTTTTTTTAATTTTTATAAGTTTGAATTTATTTTTATAATTAAATGAAGTGTTATTAATAAAGTAGATGCAAAATAATATTAAAAAGTTATTTTTATAGTTGTTCCTATTCCAAGATTTGAAATTACTTTTATTTTATATCCATATAATATACATATATGTTTTACAATTGATAGACCTAATCCTGTTCCATATGATTCTTTTGATCTAGCTTTATCTACTCGATAGAATCTTTCAAAAATATGTTCTTGATCAGCTTTGGAAATACCAATTCCTGTATCAGAAATTGTTAAAGAATTCTTTTCTAAGGTAATTGTTATTTTACCATTTTCTTTATTATAGATTATTGAATTATCAATAATGTTCTTTATAAGTTTATAAATATCACTTTGACTACTTTGAATAACTGTAGGATTTAAATTAGTACTGATTTCAATGTTTTTACGTTCATAGGATGGTTTTAATTCCAATAGACAATCTGTTATGATTTTTGATATATCGATTTCTTCAATAGATGTTTGAACATTGTTTTCTAATCTAGATAAATCTAACATCTCTATAATTAATTTATTCATCCTTTGAGCTTCTTTAATAGTTCTAGCTGTTGCATCTTTGATTTCTTCATCAGAAGATAATATTCCTTGTTGAATTAATTGTTGATAACCGATAATTGATGTTAAAGGACTTTTTAATTCATGAGATGCATTAGCAAAGAATTCTCTTTTTAATGAGTTTATATTTTCTTGTAATGTAATATCAACAATCAATAATGAAAAGTGAGATTTAGAAGAATTAAACCAGGATGATTCTAACTTATTAAGATAGATTAAATATTTGTTTCCATTTAAATCAAATAATATTTGTTCTTCATTACCATTTGAAATACAATTATTAATTTTTTCTTGTATTTGAATATCTCTAAAAAGATAGACATAGCTTTTGTTTAAAATATATTCTTGTTCAAAGCCGAAAAGATTTAATGAGTATTTATTGATAAGTTCAATTTTACTATCACTATTTATAAGTATTAATCCTTGATTCATATTGTCTAAAATATATTGAGTTTTTTCTTTTTCATTTGATAAAGATTTAACTTTTTCGTTTAATAATAGAGTTAATTCATTAATCTTATCTGATAATAATTCAAAGTCTGTATCATTTGATATGTCATTACCTAATACAGTTTCTAGCTTATTTATCTCATCTTTAATAGGACTTAAAGTTTTTTTGTAAAGGAATGATGTTACAGTAATTGAAAGAGCAATAACTATAATCATTGTGATTAAGCCATATGTTATATAATTTATAATAAAATGATTTAGAGACTCAACTGGAATTGATAGACGAATGTAATAACCATCATCTTTTTTTGCTAGGTATATCATATCTTGATTTAATGATGATGAATATCTAGAAACAATACTTCCAGGGTTTTGAATCTCATCTCTATTTAAATGGTTATCTGATTCTATTAATGAAGAATCTATTATCACATCACCATCTAATGAAATGATTGTTATTCTAAGATTAGAATTTCCTTTAATGATTACTTCTTTTGTTTCATTAAAATTAGAACCTGTAAATACTTCACAAGCGATATTTGAATATGAAAATAATTCATCTTTAGCGTTGTTATAATTAGTATTATTTATATAAAAAGAAGAAATAATAAATAAAAATAAAAACGTTAATACTGTGCTAATGACTTCACCGTTTGAACTCGAATTTTTACACACGAAACCCCACGCTCGGTAGTGGGTATT
>CAZDEE010000003.1:0-105517 GCA_964504595.1 uncultured Staphylococcaceae bacterium
AAGCATCATATTTATCGGTGTATCCGAAATACTGCAAATACTCTCCAAACGAAAAAGGATATACTTTAATTTCAAAAGTTCTGCCGGTAAATAAAGTTGCAAGGTCAGAACTTAAAAGGAAAGCGTTTGAACCTGTAATATATATATCGTATTTTTCGGTAGCGTGTAACCCGTTAATAGCCTTTTCAAAATCATTGCACATCTGAACTTCATCTATAAAAACAAAGTTCTCTTTGCCCTGAACGTATTGTGAATTGATGTAATCATACAAAGGTCGATATTCAAGCAAATGGTCATATTCAGGCAAATTAAAATTGATGTGAATGATATTATTATTCGGAATATTCTCTTCAATATATTCTTTAAACGAATCAAGTAATTTTGATTTTCCGCAGCGGCGAACACCGGTAATAACTTTAATATCCGGAGTGCCGATAACATTAATCATTTTATCTAAATATTGTTTTCTTTCAATTAATTTCATAGAACATCACCTCACGATATTATTATGCTACAAATTCTCGCCATTATCAACTTTTTTCCAAAAGTGGCTAATAGAACATTTTTTCAATTACGGATTCCCGATTTTTTCGGAAGTCCGTTTTTGCTTTGTTGAATCATTTTTTCTTTATGGACAGTGAGCAACAGAAAAAAATCCCGATTTTGAAAAAACATTGGAATTTTAACCTTTCTCACTGGCTATTAGGTATAAAGCTATATCGCATTTGATTTCTGCTTTAATTTAGAAATTTGAAATTTTTCTTGATTTTGGGTGTCCATAGTACCGCTCCCAGTTCAAACAAGTGAAGAAAATAAAAATCGAAAGGAGTTTTTACAATGTCAAGATTATCAAAGAAAGCAAAAGTGGAATGGTCGTTTTTTTGGAATGAGGAAACTGGCAGACGGGGATACAACGAGTTGTGTCGCAAATGCAGAAATGAATGTAATCAGAGTTTCAGAGCAACGATTGCCCGGTGCCCAAAATATCACTCCAAAAGAAGTGTTAAATCAGCACCTAAAAGCAACAAATTCCACGATTCGAGTTAAGACGAAGAATTACACTCGGACAAATTTTGAAAGCCGTATAAAAAGAAAAATTGCGGTTTTCAGCACCTTATCGATACAGAAAATCAAAGAACGGAGGAAAACAAATTGAATAAGAAATTCAAGTGGTGGGAAGCCGAAACCTTTGCTTTTGTAAGAGTTAACTTACCTTATCCCAGAACTGCTGAAACCGGTTGATGAGGGCAGAATCGCACTTACGCCGGCGGTGGAACTTTCTTACTTGCCGAAACACGAACAACTGATGATTGCCGAAGAAATAGAATATGCCGATGCTACTCCGTCGCTATCACAGGCACAGCGAATACGAAAATTCAGCAATGAGGGGAATTTGTTTACAGACACCGTCTTTGCAATATTAAACGAAGAAAAACCGAATCAAAAGGAACAGGTGCGATTTATGACGGAGGATATCCGCAAATATTTTCCGAAAAATTATTCCAACAAGGATATGCAGAACACCATTATAAAACTGCTTGAAAAATGGCAAAGGCAAAGAACAAGGAATGCAAGGGAGGAACGATAATGGATAACAACAATAATGCGGTATCTAAATTTGCACCGAACAAGAATTGTTACGAACAATTGAAAAACTGCAAGAGCAAAAACAAACAATATCTAAATCGGCATAAAGAAAAAGGGTGTAACCCCATCATTCTGAGGTTACACCGCATTTTCTAAAATACTTCCTTATTCACCCTGAGCATTTACCTATAGGGATTTTTTATTATAAAATAGCGCTTAATAATAAAAAATAGATAAGTCATTATAAACTCACCTACTTATTTTAATAAATAATAATTTTAATTATTTATGCATGAAATCGATTAAATTTGAGTATTCTGTACCCCATAAATCATCGCCAGTTTTAACAAAATACAAAACGATACCTAAAACAATTAATAATAGAAGTAAAACTCCACAAGCAACTAACCATTTCTTAGCAAATGCCCATTTTGCTTCAACTTGTTCTATTAATTCTTGATCAGTTCCATTCTCGTTTTCTTCAACCTCTATTTTTTCTTTATTTTCTTCCACTTCTAACACCTTCCTAAATATTTAAATCAATCCTTTATTAGAATACCCAATTTTATCTATTTTTTCAATGTATATATTTTTACAAAGACAAAATATTAAATTTATTAATCTATTAAACATTCTTTAATTAAAAGTTCTTGCATATCTAATAAATATAAATATAATTAAAGCCACAGAGTAGTTTAGAAGCGTTAAGTGTTTGCTCATGGGATGTAGGAGTAGAACGAATATTCTCGTAATAGCGGTTTCTAAACGCGTCCGCTGTTTAAGAGGCGGGCCTCACTATATTTAGGAGGTCTTTTTTCATGAAAAAATATAGTATTAAAGATATAAGTATCGCAAGTACTTTTGCGGCTTTATCAGTTATTCTTGATGTTCTTAGCGTTAGAACAGATTCATCTAAATACACACTTTATGGCTTTCCCCTTTTATTTTCAGGAATTCTATTTGGACCTTGGATAGGATTACTAACCGGTTTAGTAAGTGGAATATTAAGTCAATTCTTTACTTATGGCATTTCAATTACAACCCCTATTTGGATCCTTGCTCCTATGATATGGGGATTTTTAAGTGGATTATTCTTTCATAATACATTTAAGAAAAAAGAATCACCAAAATATATTATTTTAACGGTGATTCTAACTTCTATTGTTGTAACTTTAACAAATACCTTAGCGATGTTCTTAGATGGAATTATTTATCATTATCCTACTCCTTATATTCTTGCTCAATTAGGTATAAGAATAATAAACTCCATATTACTAGCAATAGTATATTCTATCTTAATTCAAGGAATATTACCTAGAATTAATACTTTAATTAAATAACTATTTATTTTTATAAACAACAAATGTCGTTTTATTAACTTCCGCTTCTACATAAGGATCAATTTCAATTCCATTATTTTTAACAATATGTAATCCATATTCGAAAGCGGCTTGTTTATTAATAATACAAACGGCATTTTTCTTTTCTTCATTAACTAATTTAAGCGCGCCATAAGAAGAGGATGAAACTTCTAAAGTCGGATTATCTTTAATAAACTCGCGACATTGCTTTAATGACTCAATATGGCCATAAAATATCGTATTGTTATCTAAAACTAAATTTTCATCATTCGCAGCTAAAACATATTTAATTTCCATTTCTTCATCACAAACAGGTAGATATTTATCACTATTTGAGAATAAATTATTTTTAGCAATAAGCTTACCTCTATTAATTAATGGGACAATTGCATAATCGATAATTCGCGAATCCAAAGCTCTCTTCATTTCCTCTAAACTATGAAAATAATGAGGAATGAGATGTTTATTTTCTAAATGCTCCACTTGAATCAACTCCTGATTTAAATATGTTTTATATGCTAAATCAGTATTGGAATACTCTGGTCCAAAAACACCAATTACCACTTTATTATCATCGTTATTAAGCGAAGCATTTCCAATCGATTGTTGTAAAGATAAGAAATCTTCTTTACTCACTCTAAAAAACTTAACTGTCCCGGTTAATGATGTTCCACGACTAAAGAACCAACCATCCATCATCATAATAGGCTTGTTATCTGAAGCAATTCCTTCAAACCGACAAGTACCTTCCGCTCTTTTAGCTTGCTTATTAGATATATTTGTGGCGTATGTATAAAATCCGCTTCCAATTCTAGTATTATTATCATAATTAAACGCTATTTGCTTGGTGGAGAAAAACAAAGTATCTTCGCCTTCAAAAAAGCATTTAAAAGACAATTCACCTTCCTCATTAGAAATTTCTACTAGACGTGTTTTAAATCCTCGTGGAGTAACTCCAATCGTGGTACTTGAATCTATAAAAGAATAATAAATCCAATATCCAGTAATTAACTTTCTTTCCGCAGATTCAGCCGATTTAGTTAATCCTAAAAGCAATTGTAACATCAATGTAAACGCAGTCATAACGACTTCAATAATATCATCAACATTATCAAGTAAGATTAAAATAATAAATAAAGCAATTGTCGATAAAACCGATAAAATATTAATTACCAATCTAAAAGTATTATTAGCAAATAACATTATTTGTATCTTATCCCATAATCTAACTTTATAAGTATTTCTTTTGAAAATCTTATATTCAATGCTTTCACTTTCGCCATTTTCATCTTCATTATAAATAGTATGTACTCCATGTTTATTATCAAAAGAACATAATTCTATATCTAAATTAAGTGGATCAATACTACTCTTTTTAGAATTAAAAGATATACTACCATCAATATTTCCTATTTCAATTAATCCTAAAGTATTTAACTCACTAATAAGTTGAATTAAAACAACATTAATATCATCATTCTTATTGCGAGATGGCACAACTAAATAATCGACTTTCTTACTTCGATAATAATATACCAATTCACTTAAATCAACCGCGGATATAACTTCAATTTCTTGATTTTCAAATAACGGATGTTTTAATAATCTTTCTTTCATCTTTTCGTTAGATTCATAGCCAATATACCCAATAGAAATCATATTTTTCATTATAAATCCTCCAAAAGATAAAGCTTTATTGATTATCTTTTTTCTTTTTCATTATTAAATACTTAACTAAATATCTTATTAAAATAGCAACAGTTATGATCAATGATGAAAGCATAAATCCTGATGTATCTAAAACAACATCAGACCAACAACCATATCTTCCTGGTATAAATAATTGAATATACTCAGTAAGCGCAGCAAGTCCAAATCCTTGAGCAAAATTTAAAGGAACCGACCATATCCATTTCTTTTTTGTAAAATATAATAAATATGTAAATGTTGAAAAAATTCCTAAAACTAAAAACGCTCCATAATGTCCGACAGCTTTTCTAATCTTGCCAAAGAATTCTTGCATATTTTCAATAACTCTTTGAGGTTTTACCCTAATATCAATATTAATTACTTTTTTATCAATCATGCCATCATCAACCACTAATGTAATAGTAACATTACCTTTTTTATGAGGTGTCAAAATTCCATTTTGATCAACTTCTAAAATATTTGCATTACTACTTTGATATTGAACTTTTGTATATGTTGATTCTTGTAAGAAGCATAATTCAACTTTTCCAGAATAACCATTTGTTATTTCATATCGTTTTAATGATTCATTATAAGTGGCTTCATGACCATATACAATAATCGGTTGCGATTCATTAATAAGTATTTTGTTATAAATCGTCACATGAATTGTTTTACTCGCTAAAGAATGACGATCTTTAAGAGTTACATCAACTTCACCAATTCCATGAGGATTAAGAGTTCCATCATTACCAATTTCTAATATTCGATTATTAGAAGAAACAAAATATAAACTATAGCTAGTTGCCTTAGGATCAGGAATCGCTGTTAAAGTAATACTATCGTTTATAAACATTGATAATTTTCTTCCATTAGACTCCACATCTAAATAATTATTAGTTTTATTATTGTAAACTTTAATTTCTGCGCTTTCACTATAAATATGTTCTATATCTAACTCAATACTATATGTATATTGTTCCTTAACCGAATTAATCAAATCATTATTTTCTGTTAAATACTTTGGATAAATAGTAATTGTTACATTACCTTCTGAAACTCCTAATATGTTATATGTTCCATTATCTTTTTTAGAAATAAGTGTACTTTCTTGTTTACTACTTAAAACTTCATATTCTTGTTCACTTTCTTTATCATCAATAATAATTAAAACATCCTCTTTAACTTTTAATGAATAGTTATTATTATCTTGTTCGATAATATTCGCTTTTTCACCAATAGAAACTTCAAAATCATCAATAGCCAATAAAACAATATCTGTATGCGCTCCTGAAGATTGATGTTCAATTCTAATTTTAATTTCTCCTAAAGATAATGGAGTAAATTTATTTCCTTCAATAGCTCCTAATAAATGATCCTCTAAAGTATAAGTAAATGCTTTTTGATTAGGAGTTACTTTAACTTCATTTTTATAAAAACTAATACTTCCTGTATTTAATAATTCATTCAATTTATACTCTTGTCCTTTAATAACAATAGGATTAATAGTTTCTGTTGCTAACTCTATCTTATCTACATCATCTTCTTGAGGTATAACATTAATAGTCGTTATATGCGATATTCCATTAATTGTTGTGGTTATAATAGATGTTCCAACTTCTTTTGCCTGAATTTTACCATTATTATCCACTTCCGCGACTGATGTATTAGAACTAAAATATGTTGCGCTAGATATATTTCCATAAGCAGGAATTACATTACTAATACTAATCTTACTTGTTTTTCCTTTAATGATTGCTATTGAATCATTGACTTTAAAATTATCTACATTAGGCTGTAAATTAACCTTAACATTAAAACTAGTTTTAACACTTTGATCATTAATCATCTCTAAAGTAATTAAAGCATTTCCTTCTTTTTTACCGATAATAGAATTTCCAGAAATTGTAACATTATCTGAAGAAGATAATAATTTATAATCTTTAAATGTTGCTTCTTTTGGAGTAACAGTAATTTTAGGAGTTATTTTTTGAGTAACATATATTTCGTAAGTATCTTTTTCAACAGTTACACTTTCGGCATTTTTAATTGATTTAAGTCCAACGATAACTTCTAATGTTTTAGTTTCGGCTTCTTTATATTCATAACCTTCAATATTTATTGTAATCGTGGTAATTCTATTCGCAGAATATTTTAATGGTGTTATAATTCCATTTTCATCAACACTTATATAATCATTTCGATCAATTGAGTATTCTATTTTTTGATGAGTTGCATCTTTAGGACTAATCACAGAATTAATATAATATGGAACATAATCTTCCGCTTCTGTATTAACATCATAATAAAGTGTATATATCCCATTTTCATCTTGTTCAGCATTAATGCTATTAGTAACACTAGCGATTTCTATATTTTTTACATTAATAGTAAAAGAATCTCGAACATCATTATACTTTGTATTTATCGCACTAATTGTAACTTCACCTGGTGATAAAAAAGTAATTAATCCTGTTTCATCAATTGAAGCAATATGAGAAGATGATGAAGTAAATGTTATTTGTTTATAGGTAGCTTCTGTAGGCAAAGTCTCAGTTTCTAATTTATGAGTTTTTCCAACATATCCTTCTTCAATTTTATTTTTTATTTTTAAAGATGAAGGAGAAACCGCAACAGTTTGATCACCTTTAAAATCATTAATAATTCCCGCGATTGTTCCGCCAACCGCAGAGCTATGTGATGATGAATTTCTTGAATCCATACAAGATTCCACAATTAAAACAATCGCACAAACGATATAGCAAATTAAACATATTAATTTAAATATTTTTAGTTTTCTTTCCTTTTTCATAACGGCACCTATCGCTTTATAATCTAATATTGCTTTAATGCTTTTTCAATATCGCGTTTACTATCTCTTTCCTTTATTGTTTCACGCTTATCATAATCCTTTTTACCTTTTCCTAAAGCAATTTCTACTTTAACTCTCCCTTGTTTAAAATAGACTTTAGTTGGAACAAGAGTAAATGATTTTTCTTTAACTTTAGCTTCTAATTTATATATTTCTCTTTTATGTAATAATAGTTTTCTTGTTCTTAAAGGATCATGATTAAAAATATTGCCTTGTTTATATGGAGCAATATGCATATTTAATATATATGCTTCATGATTTTTAATTACAATATAACTATCATTAAGTGAAACGCCATTATTTCTAATTGATTTAATTTCTGTACCGGTTAATTCAATTCCCGCTTCTAAAAAATCACTTAAAAAATAATTGAAAGAAGATTTACGATTATGTGTAATAATTTTAATACCTGTTTGATCCATAATTATTCTCCTTTCCGCATATTACCTTAATTATACCTTTATTTATATAAGAAATAAAATATTTCTTATCGACTTTTTATATCTTTTTTCGTTAAATCAATAAAACTAGTAAAAAGCTTATCTTTTCTTCCTTTTTATTGATTTTTTCATTTGATGTCTTGTTTTTTGCGTTCTTGAATCTAGAAGTTCTAAAGTTATTTCTCCTTTAGCTTTAGTTGCTTCTTTTATTAATACTTTGACCTTTTCTCCTAAAACGAATCTCGTTCCTTTATGACGTGCGAAAGCAGTTTGTGAATGTTCATCTAAAAGGTAATAATCATTCAATGATTCAAATTTAATTAATCCTGAAAGTCCATTTTCAAGTTCGACGAACATGCCACGATTATTCATTCCATCAATATAGCCCACAAAAGATTCTCCAATATGATTTTGCATGTATTCTGCACCTTTAATATCGACAACCTCACGTTCGATAGTAATTGCTCTTCTTTCTTTAATTGATGTATCTTCCGCTAAAAAGATTAGTAATTCCATCACTTCATTTAATGAAGAAAAATCATTATTAAAAATATATTTTCTTAACAAACGATGAACGATTAAATCCGGATATCTTCTAATTGGTGAAGTAAAATGAGTATAACAACTTGAAGCTAAACCGAAATGGCCTCTATTCTCTTCATAATATCTCGCTTTTGCTAATGAACGAAGTAATACCTTAGATATAATTTCTTTTTCATCATTTTTCTTGATCTTTGATAAATAATTACTTAACTCTAATGGTTTTACTGTTAATGAATGAAAAGTAATTGGATAACCCATTTTAGAAGCAAACGCACTAAAAGAATCCATTTTTTTTGCGGTCGGTTTTTCATGAATTCGATAAATAAATGGAAGATTTCTTTTAAAAATTGTCGTTGCTACGGCTTCATTAGCCGAAATCATTAAATCTTCAATTAATTTTTCTCCTTCACCTTGAATCTTCTTTTTAATTTGAATAGGATTTCCATCTTCATCAACAAGTATCTTAATTTCAGGAACAGATAAATCGATAGAGCCTCTTTCTTCTCTTAACTTTCTGATCTTTAACGATACTTCATGAAGTAATAGAATTTGTTTTTCTAAATCACTTAATGGACTATTTTTATTAATTACTTCATTAACATAAGTATATGTCAATCGATATTTAGAATTAATTACTGAAGGATAAATTTTAGAATCAATCATTTTTCCTTCATGATTAAATTTCATAATACATGATATGGTTAACCGATCAACATTTGGATTTAATGAACATATTCCGTTTGATAATAAAAATGGTAGCATCGGAACAACTCGATCAGTAACATATATGGAAGTCCCACGATTTCTAGCTTCTTTATCTATTGCAATTCCTTCTTTAATGTAATAAGATACATCAGCAATATGTACTCCAACTTCATAACCATCTTCAATCCTTTTTACTGAAACAGCATCATCTAAATCTCTTGCATCTTCTCCATCTATTGTAACGATAAGTTCATTTCTTAAATCTAATCTTCCTTCTATTTCTTTTTCATCTACTTCAAAAGGAATATTCAATAATTCATTTTCCACATCGCTATTAAATTCTATCGGTGCGCTGTGTTCAAGAATCACCCTAGTTACATCAATATGAGGAGCGTTCTTACTACCTAAAACTTTATTAACTTTAACGGTAAAATTAACTCCTTTTTGTTCAACAATTTCAAAAATAACAATATCTTCTTCTTTTCCATCATATTCTTTTAAACGAAAAGAATATCCTAAAGGAGCAACACTAGGACATCTAAGATACCATTTTTTATCAAATATAAAGGTTTCACCAACAATTTCTTTATATTCTCGAGAAATTATTTTAACGACCTTTACTCCATAATGATGAACTCGAACATAGACTTTATCATGAATAATTGCCCCATTTAATTCATCTTCTCTAACATATACATCTTCATCAGTTTCTAACAATCTAACAAAAGCAAAATCATTTTTAACGCTGACAACTTCTCCTAAAAGAAGTCCTAATGTAAAAGGAGTAACATAATAGTCATCTTCTTTAATTAAATAACCTTCATTTAAAAGTTGTTGTAATGCTATGGATATAGTTCGGCGAGAATCATTAAAATTAGAGTATATTTCATACTCTTTTACATAATTATTTTTCTTAATATAATTCAATAATTTTTCTTTCATATTCTCATCTTCTTTCTATATCTATTTTTGTAGTTTTTTTATCAAAATAAAAAAGGGATATACTCCCTTTTCAATTCTTACTTTTAATTAAAAAAGCATCATTATTGCCGCGGCTGTTGAGGCAGTAGGTTGAAGTGCCTTTACCAAAAGTGCAACTAAGAAGAAGATGACTGCAAAAGCAAAAGTAAGCCATGAAATAACAAGTTCAGAACCTCTTTCTTTTGTTTTAGCAAAAACATTTAATCCTCCACCAGTAATCGCACCAGAAGCACCTTCTGATTTACCACCTTGAAGAAGGGATAAAATAATAATAATAACCGCAACGATTAAAAAGATAATATCTAACGCTCCCATAAATAACCTCCTAATCAACTTTGTAATACATAAGTTCTTTATAATTTTACACTATTTTCTAAAGAAAATAAACATAATTTTTTTACACTAATACCTTTATAGGTGTTTTTTTATATATTTTTAGAAAAAGCATTTGTTCTGTATATCATATCTATAGTCTATAATGATTAAAAATAATTACTATATATTTTAGTTTTTGCTATAAATATCACTAATATCAAGCTTATAAATCATATTATTAATTTGCTTTTGTTTAATAAACATTATCATATAAATTGGTAAATAAACTATTTTATCAATCTTCTCAACGTTTCCTTTACATAAAACTATTGCATTTTCCAATACACTACTAAGATTAACAGAAATATCTCCTTGTAATATTTCAAATTGAATATCATTCATTGAAGCTGAGCATAATAATCCAACATCATTAAAGAATAATTTAAATAAACTATGCTTCTCATTTAATGAAAGAGGCATTGTTGGTGAAGTAACATTAAAACAAGGTAAAGCAACACCTGCATCAACAAGCCAATTAAAGCTATCTTGATATCTCAATAATCTCGCATTTTTATCAACGCTATTAATCATAAAGCGACGATTCTTTTGTGATAATTGTGAAGGCATACTATCGTAAATACTTTTTATTTTTAATTTATCAGTATTAGATGAATATTGAGAAATATCCTGACGATATTTCACCAAAATTGATTTTTGATAATTTATTACGCGTGCAATATCTTGAGTATCAATAAATACTTGAACAGCTTCTAGCATTCCTCCAACAATGAGATATAAATTAAAAAGTTTCATCATTGCATTATGTACGCTTGAAGATACTTGCTTTAAATTATTATAGCAATCTTCTAAATAATCAAAAGTTTCCTGTTGAATTCCATTTGCCATTATAAATTCTTTAAAAGACATTGGATACATAATATGCTCTTCTTCAAATCCTACCGGCAAAGAAGGAATATCATCAATATTTAGTCCCAAAAGTGATCCAGATTCAATATAATCAAATCTGCCATCTTCTACAAGAAATTTAATTGCACTTCGTGCATTTGGACATTTTTGAATTTCATCAAAAAAGATAAGAGTTTTATGAGACATTAATTTCTTTTTCATAAACGCGGTAATTGCAATAATAATTGTATCAGCATCTAAATCTCCATCAAATATTTCTTTAGCTTTTGGATTTTCAAAAAAATTAATTTCACAAAAACATTCATAATGTTTCTTTGCAAATTCTCTAACTAATGTTGTTTTTCCAATTTGTCTAGCCCCAAAAATACAAAATGCTTTTTTATAAGGGTCATTTTTTCCATGATAATAACTTATCTTCAAAATCTCTTTTTAACATTTTATCGCTTCATTTTGAAAAAAAATGTAACATTTTACGAAAGAATATTCAATGTTTTGTAACATTATATAAAGAATTTTTAGGTATTTTGTAACATTTTATGAATGATTATTATTAATAGAATACTAAAATTAGTATGCATAAAATTCAAGAAAATACAAATTTTCTTGTTTTCTATATTGAAAATATAATCAAATTAAATCAATATTGTTACAACAAACATCATAATAAATAAACCAATAATTACCACCCATGAATAAGGACTATAATCACCAATTAAATCATGAACAATATAATTGCATTCTTCAACTGGCTTTTCTTTAATTATTAACTCTGCTTTATTCATTCTATAATTACCAATAATAATCATTAATATTAAGATATCCGAAACTAACACAAAGCCCGTTTGTATTCCCGCTAAAAAGAGAGAAGAACTGTTTTCCGCTATAGGATTATTATTTAAAATTAAAACTAATATTAATAATCTAGCAATTAAAATAACACTTAACACACCTCCGCCAATAATAAATGTTAGAGGGCATCCTTTAACGTGCCATTTACTAATTTTATCTAAAGGATAGTTTCCAGTAATATTTTTATATCGATAAATAGCAATAAGAATTATAATTGCCATAATAATAAATGGTATTGAAACTAAAGCATAACCATATGAAAATATATTTCTACCTGACTTATAAATCACATCTAAAGCGTAAGATAATAAAGAAAGAATAAATATAATGATTCCAAAAATAAAGAAAGTATGCTTTTTAGCTACTGCAATTTCAGGATGATTATAATCATAAACTCTTCTTGTTTCTCCACTATAAACTTTAGGAGTGTCGCTTTTAAACATTTTTACTTTTTTAAAACTCATACTTCATTTTCTCCTATAATTCCGCTTTTAATTCAAATATTAAATCACGAAGCATTGCCGCTCTTTCAAAATCAAATTCCTTCGCCGCATTCTTCATTTCTTTTTCTAAAATTTTAATATCTCTTTCAATATCCTTTCGAGATCTCTTTCCACTTTTCTTCTTTAAGATATCATCTTGAATATCATCTTCATTTTTCAAAGGTAAACGTATTTCTTTAATTATCGTTTGAGGAATAATACCATGCTCCTTATTATAAGCTTCTTGAATTGCTCTTCTTCTTGATGTTTCCTCAATCGCTGTTTTCATTGAATCAGTCATATTATCTGCATACATAATAACCATTCCATTCACATTTCTTGCCGCCCGACCTATAATTTGAATAAGAGATCTTGAAGATCTTAAAAAACCTTCTTTATCAGCGTCTAAAATAGCAATTAAAGATACTTCTGGAATATCCAATCCTTCTCTAAGTAAATTAATACCCACTAAAACATCATATTTACCTTTTCTAAGTTGATAAATAATTTCAGTTCTTTCTAATGTTTTAGTTTCATTATGTAAATATGCTACTTTAAAGCCTCGATCTTTTAAATAATTTGTTAAATCTTCCGCCATTCTAATAGTTAAAGTAACAATCATTACTCTTTCATTTTTAGCAACTCGAGATTCAATTTCCCCCATTAAATCTTCAACTTGGCCCATCGTTTTTCTAACTTCAATAATAGGATCTAATAGACCAGTTGGACGAATAATTTGTTCAACAACTTCTCCACCTGTTCTTTTTAATTCATAATCTCCTGGTGTCGCTGAAGTACAAATAACTTTATTCATCATCCCTTCAAATTCTTCGAATCTTAAAGGTCTATTGTCAAGCGCGGAAGGAAGTCTAAATCCATATTCAACAAGAGTTTGCTTTCGAGAACGATCTCCATTATACATACCTCTTACTTGAGAAAAGGTAACGTGAGATTCATCAACAACTAAAAGAAAATCAGAAGGAAAATAGTCAAATAGCGTATATGGCTTTTCTCCTTCTTTTCGTCCATCTATATGTCTAGCATAGTTTTCTATTCCGGGACACATTCCAAACTCTTGCAAGTTCTCGACATCTTGTTTTGTTCTCATTTCTAATCTTTGTTCTTCAAGATATTTATGATTTTCTCTAAAATATGTCAATCTGTCCATTAATTCTTCTAATATCTTTGAGCAAGCTTTATTAATTCTTTCTCTTGTAGAAGCGTGACCATAAGCTGGGAAAATCGGATAAGTATTATAGGTATGCATGACTTCACCAGTAACCGGATTAACTAAAGCAATCCGTTCTATTTCATCACCAAAAGTATCGACTTTAACAATTGCTTCATTCGTTGATGCAGGACATATTTCAATAACATCTCCTCGAACTCTAAACGTTCCTGGAGTAGTATCTAAATTATTTCTTTGATATTGTCCTTCAACAAGTTTTTGGAATAACTCTTTTCGATCTATTTCTTCTCCCACTCTTAAAGTGAAAGATAAGCTTCGATATTCTTCAGGATCAGTTAAACCATAAATAGACGCTACCGAAGCTACAACAATAGTGTCTTCTCTTTCTAAAATCGAGTTAATTGCCGAACTTCTCATCATTTCGATTTCTTCATTCATAACCGCGTTTTTATCAATATAAGTATCTGATGAAGGAAGATAAGCTTCTGGTTGATAAAAATCAAAATTAGAAACAAAGTATTCTACTCGATTATGAGGAAATAGTTCCTTAAATTCACCATACAACTGACTTGCTAATGTTTTATTATGCACAATTACAAGTGTTGGTTTTTGTACCCTTTCTATAACATTAGCAATAGTAAATGTTTTTCCTGTTCCTGTCGCACCTAAAAGAACTTGAAAATCTTTTCCATCTTCAATTCCTTTTACTAAACTCTCAATCGCGGCAGGTTGATCACCTGTTGGTACATATTTAGATTCTATTTTAAACTTAGGTGCCATACATTCACTCCTATAATTAATACCATTAATAGATATAGCTTTTTATAACTTTTAAATATTTATCAAAAGATAATTCTTGTAGTAACTGCGATGTTTCTATATTTAATTGTCCACTAGATTCAAGATTATATTCATTTTGAAACGCTTTAACCGCAGATTCAAAAGAGTCATAATTACTATCTAAAACAAAATTAATACAGAATAATGCTTTTTCTTTAGCATCTTCATCCATTACTCCCCATTCACCAAAATAATAATAAGCCGCGCTTAAATCATTATCTGGATGAATACCAATTTTATGAATACAAGTTCCATTTGGAGAAAGAGTTTCCGCAATTGTGCATCTTAATGCAGAACCATCTTCATAATATTTAACCTCTTGAACAATTCCTTTTCCATAACTTGTAGAACCAATTACTTCAACATCAAAATTATTATCACTAGCTAAATCTTTTAAAGCCATAATGAAGGTTTCACTTGCAGAAGCAGTATTGCCATCTTGTAAAATACAAAACTTATTAACATTAAACTTTTTATTTTTTTCTGTTTTAAAAGATTCAATTCTACCATCTTTATAACGATAGCTTAAAATAGTTGATCCTTTTTTTACAAAAAGACTAGCTAGATTTATTGAAGAAGAAACATATCCTCCACCATTTCCACGTAAATCAATTGTTAATTGATTAATATTTGACGACTTGTCTTTTAAGCAATCTTTTAAAATATTTTCAACAATTCTGTCTAAATTAAGAGCTAAAAAAGTATCAATTTTAATTGAAATATTAAATCCTTTATTCTCAGTATAATAACTGTTAATTATCTCTGCACCCTTATATTTATATTCACTTCGATTAAACGCAATTTCTTTTCCATCATTTAAACGATACATAACAGCATCGTTTTCACCTAACATAGCTTTTCTTGATTCTTCATAAGTCTTATCATTTAATGTTATCCATTCATTATTAATCTTCGATGCAACGACAATATCGCCTTCTTTTAATCCTTGATTAAAAGCGGCACTACCTTCATAAACATAAGTAATATAATAATTACCGCCATAATAGCTATATTTAAATCCTAACCCTTTTTGTTTTACAGATAAATTTTGATCTTCATCTTTAGATGTATAAAAAGTATACGGATCTTCATTATTTACCAATGTTTTAATCGCGTTATCAATCAATTGATCTTTATCATCATTTTCACCATATAGCCATTCATCAAGCATTATATTATAAATATCTACAAATTTTTGGATATTTTCATCATCATACTTTTTATATTTATTATGAATTAATTCTCCTCCAAGAATTCCTCCAATAATTAAAAAAGAAATCGAACATATTACAGTTCTAATAAATGATTTCTTTTTAATCTTATCTATTTCAAATTGCTCTTGCGCACTTAATTTCTTCTTTCCCATAATAAAACCTCTATTTTTTAGGGCTTGTAAATCCCTCACCTGTTATTTCATGGGCTTTGGTTACTGAAATAAACGCGGATGGATCAACCTTCTTTATATAATTAATAACCGTTTGATATTGATTTTTAGCAATAACAACCTTGACCATTTTCTTTTCTTTTGAAGTATATCCTCCAGTAACATCAATAATTGTAGTTCCCCTATCTAAAGTACTATGAACAAAATCCATTATTTCTTTATATTTATCTGAAATTACAAAAACAATAAAGCTTTCTGAAGTACTAACAAATACCTTATCAATTAATAAAGCAGTTACAAAAGCTCCTGCGATACCAATTATTCCATTTGCGATATCTTTTGATACAAACATACCTACTGCAATAATTGATGAATCAATAATAAATGATGCTGTTGAACATTTTATTTTTAAATATTTTTGAGCGATAAAAGATAAGGCATCTACTCCTCCAGTAGATCCTCCTCCTTTAAAAGTCAATGCGCATCCTAAACCTACAAAAAAGCTGCCACACAAAGCCGCAAGAAGGGATGTAAGACGTGGATCATAATTAACTCCTTCTACCACTTTTTCTAATATTAACCATTCACTTGGTTTTACAACCCGCAAAACAAAAGATAAAAATGCGGTATAAACAACAATTGAAAGTAATGTTTTCATTGAAAATTCTTTTCCTAAGAAAATCCAACCGATAATGAATAGCAAAATATTTAAAATTGCCGTAACTATATCTACAACAATAACATCTTGACCTTTAAAAAATACTTCTTGAATAATAATTCCTATTCCAGAAATACCTCCGGTAACAATAGTATAAGGAACTAAAAATGAGGCAATACCAAATGCTAAACAACAACTTCCAATAATAACAAGAAGATTGCGTTCTATCCATTTTATATAATCTTGTTTTGTATAACCTTTAAAATAATTTTTAATCATTGTTTTTAGCCTCCTTTTCTAAATAAGCATATAAGAAAGCATCTATGTTTCCATCCATTACTGAAGAGACGTTTCCTTCTTGATACTCTGTACGATGATCCTTAACCATAGTATATGGACAAAAAACATATGAACGAATTTGTGAACCCCATTCAATATTTTTTTGTTCTCCAACAATTTGATTCATCGTTTCTTTTCTTTCCGCTAAACGAAGTTCATAAAGATGAGCCTTTAACATATTCATAGCAATTTCACGATTTTGAATCTGTGATCTTTCAACTTGTGAAGAAACTACAATTCCTGTTGGAATATGAGTAATTCTAACTGCGGATTCTGTCTTATTAACATTTTGTCCTCCCGCTCCTGAAGAACGATAAGTATCCACTCGCAAATCTTTTTCATTTATTTCAATATCTATTTCATCTTTAAATTCAGGAATAACATTAACGGACGCAAATGAAGTATGTCTTCTTCCCGCAGAATCAAATGGCGATATTCTTACCAATCGATGAACTCCCTTTTCTCCTTTTAAAAGTCCATAAGCGTTCTTTCCTTTAATTATGATAGTTGCCGATTTCAAACCAGCTTCATCACCAGCTTGATAATCGATAACTTGCATTTTAAATTTATGAGATTCCGCAAAACGGACATACATTCGATATAGCATATCCGCCCAATCTTGTGATTCTGTTCCTCCAGCTCCAGGATGAAATTCTAATATTGCATTTAATCCATCAAAAGGGCCACCAAAAAGAACACTCATTTTTAAGGTGTTTAATTTTTCTTCTAAAAGGGTATATTCGCCATCTAATAACTCATACACTTCTTCATCCATATTTTCCAAAGCAAAAGAAAGCAATTCTTCGGCATTATGAAAAATTGCTAATACTTCATCATATTGATTTTTCTTTTCTTTAGCGTCATTAAGCTTTTCAACAATGCTCATCGCTTGTTTTTGATCACGCCAAAAATCATCGTTTTGCATTAGTGCTTCTAATTCTTTAATTGTTTTCTCTAAAGAAGGAATGTCAAAGTGAATCACCAAGCTGGCGTAAAATTCTACCAGCTTCATAAATCCCACTTTTAATAGTTAAAAGTTCCTTCATGGTTATTCACCATCAGTTCCTTTTTCTGTATTTTCCTCTTCTTCATTTTCCTCAGGTTTCTTTACTTGAACTTGAGCATTTAATAAGTTAAGAACCACTTCTATCGAAATTAAATCCATCATTTCTCCAAACAATTGATATCCTTCATTAACATAAGCTTGAAGTGGATTAACATTTGCGTAACTTCTTAAATGAATACCTTCTCTTAATTTATCCATTGTATCAATATGGCCTGTCCAGTTGCGATCGATACAACGTAAAGCAAAGTGTCTTTCAACTTGTTCAGCAACTTCATTCCCCCATTCTTTACGTATTTCTTGATAACGTTTCCATAAAATGATACCAATATCTTCACCAGCTTCATTAACTGGAGCTTCTTCAAATGCTGCCGGTTTAATTGAACCTTCTGGTAAGAATCTAGGTTCAAGATTTTTCTTTAATGCTTCACCAATAACTCCATAATTTGGATCATCTGGATTAATACTCTTTTTAGCTAAACCAATTCCAGCGGAAGTAAAGAATTCTTGAATCATTTCAGAAATATCTTCCGCAAATAAAATGTTATCTCTCTTTTTATACATAATTTCACGTTGTTTACGTAAAACATCATCATAATCTAAAAGCGATTTACGAGTATCGAAGTTTTGTCCTTCAATTCTCTTTTGCGCTCCAGTAATCGCATTTTGTACTAATTTACTTTCAATTGCTTCATCTCCATAAGCTTCAGCAAATTTACGAATACTATCAGAGCCAAAACGTCTCATTAATTCATCATCAAGAGAAATATAGAAACGGGAATATCCTGGATCACCTTGACGACCAGAACGTCCTCTTAATTGGTTATCAATACGTCTTGATTCATGTCTCTCAGTTCCAAAGACACATAATCCACCAGCCGCTCTTGATTCATCATCTAATTTAATATCGGTACCACGACCAGCCATATTTGTAGCAATTGTAATTGCGCCTTTTTCACCAGCATGAGCAATAATTTCTGCTTCTCTTTCATGGTTTTTAGCATTTAAAACATTATGTGGCAAATTAGCTTCCACAAGTAAGCCATGCATAAACTCTGACATTTCAACTGAAACAACACCAATAAGAATTGGTTGTCCTAATTCATGTCTTCTTTTAACTTCATTAACCAATGCGGCAAATTTAGCTTTTTGATTACCAAAAATTAAATCTAAATCATCGATACGTTGAATTGGTCGATTTGTTGGAATGGTAATAACTCGCATATTATAAATCTTACGGAATTCTTCTTCCTCAGTTTTTGCGGTACCAGTCATACCGGATAATTTATTGTATAAACGGAAAAAGTTTTGATATGTAATCGTAGCTAAAGTAACTGTTTCTTGTTTAATATTAACATTTTCTTTAGCTTGAATAGCTTGTTGTAAACCATCAGAATATTCTCTACCTTTTAAAACACGGCCGGTAAATTGGTCGATAAGTTGAATTTCCCCTTCAGAATCAACCATGTATTCAACATCGCGTGTCATAACATAGTTTGCTTTTAAAGCTTGGGTAATACGGTGAACTAAATCATTGTTATCTGGAGAATATAAGTTTTTGATACCAAACATTCTTTCTGCTTTATCAACACCATTTTCAGTTAAACCACAAGTTTTGGTCTTTTCATCATATGTAAAATCTTTTTCTCTTTTTAAAGTTTTAACAAATCTATCCGCAATGATATAAGTATTCGCGGATACTTTAGATCCACCAGAAATAATAAGTGGTGTTCTAGATTCATCAATTAAAATAGAGTCAGCTTCATCGATAACTGCATATTCTAATCCTCTTAAAACTCGATTTTTAACATCGACCGCCATATTATCACGTAAATAATCAAAACCTAATTCTGAGTTTGTCGTATATGTAATATCACAGTTATATGCTTCTTGTTTTTCTTTTGTAGTTTTTTCTCTTAAGTTAACTCCAACAGTTAAACCTAAGAAACGATATATTTGTCCCATCCATTCTGCATCACGTGCGGCAAGATATTCATTAACTGTAACAACGTGAACACCTTTACCAGCTAAAGCATTAAGATAAACACTCATTGTCGCGGTCAAAGTTTTACCTTCACCAGTTCTCATTTCAGCAATATCACCTTGATTTAAAACAATCGCACCCATTATTTGTACTTTAAATGGAAATTGATTTAATACTCTTTTTGCTGCTTCACGAGCAACCGCAAAAGCTTCAAACTTAATATCTTCTAATGTTTCACCATTTGCTAGTCTTTCTTTAAATTCTTTTGTTTTTCCACGTAATTCATCATCGCTTTTCGCAGCGATTTCTTCCTCGTACGCTAAAACCTTTAAACTTTGTTTTTCAATTTTCTTTAACGCCCTTTGATCAAAGCGAAATAATTTATCAATAAAACCCATAATTATCTAATCTCCTTTCGAGCTTGCATTGTCTATTGTACATGATTTTGCGATAGTTTCCAAGTATTAGTATAAAAATTACATTTTTATAATACACGCAATAAAAGGTGGATATTTATATCGATTTTAGTCTTAAATAACAAGCTATATTTCTTTATTTAAAAAGTTTCAAAATATACTTTACTATTTTTTCAAATTAATATTCAAAGGCATTCTGCCTATAAAAAAACGAGCTATGTGCCCGTTTTTAATGAATTAATTAAGATATTTTTGAAACATTACGTGCTTGTAAACCGCGTTCAGTTTCATAAAGATCAAACTCAACTTCTTGTCCTTCTTCTAATTGACGATATCCACGTTCGTTAATTTGGGAGTAATGAACAAAAATGTCTGCACCTTCACCACGATTAATGAATCCAAATCCTTTTTCAGCATTGAACCATTTTACCTTTCCAGTCATGCTTTTTACCACCTTTCTAAATCAATTTACTGCCTCAACTAAATAATAAACTTTTTCAATTATTTTTCATTAAAAACTCATCGCCTTATTTTTACCTTTTTCGACATTACCAAAATTTTTATTCTTTTAGGTTTAAAACTTTTAACTATCTCTAAAGCGGATGTTAATGTTGCTCCAGTTGTCATAACATCATCCACAATTAAAATCTTTAAACCTTTTTTTACAAATATTCCAGTAGAAACTATATTAGTTCTATTTTCCCAACGCTTTTTTCTTGATAAGCTAGATTGTTTTATATTCTCTTCTTTCTTTAAAGCATCTATAAATGGCAATTTTAATATTCCAAACATTTCTTTAATATGAGAAAATCCTCTTTCTTCTTCATGTTCCTTAGATGAAGGAATTGGTATAAGTGTATATCCACGATATTTAATTTTTAATTCATAAACGATTGGTGAAAGAAAAATATCTTTTAAAGCGTAATCTCTCTGTCCTTTAAATAAAAATAATAAATCTTGAATAAAGGAAACGTATTCATAAATATATGTCAATTCCACACCTTGAAAAACAATCGTTTTCAAAACCGGTTTTAATTCATTTAAACATGAAGCACAAATATGAATTTTAGGATGCAAAAAAGAAAATAAATTATCTTCCTCATCAAGAGTTAATTGTTTAAGACATATTTTACAAAGTTCCATTATGTTTCTGTATTGATTCTATCGCGCCTAACATTGAGGAAGTAATAGTTTCCGCTAAAAAGATCACTTCCCCTTTAGGATCATCTTTCTTTCGACCAACTCTACCACTTATTTGTTCTAAAACTTCGCTAGTAAATATCTTATTATCAGCATGATAAATGATAACTTGTAAAGATTTAATTGTTATCCCTCGTTCCAAAATAGATGTTGTAATCAATACATCAAAGCCTCCTTTTTTAAAAATATTAATAATTTCTTTAGATTCTTTTTTCGAATTAACTGATTCAACATTAATTGGAAAAAAACTTAAAAAATACGCAATTCTGTTAGAATCTTCTATTGAAGGAACAAAAACCAAACATGGTTTTTTATTTTTTATAAAATAATTAATTTTCCTAATTAAAAACAATTCTTGATTTTTTCCTTTTTTTATTACTATCTCTGGCTCTGGTATTTTTTCTCCATGAAATCTTTTTGATAAAGTAAAAACATCTTCTCTTTTAAAACTATCTATTACTTCTTTACTTGGTGTTGCCGACATCATAACATAATTACCTTTAACCGACTTAAAGAAGAAGTTTTCTAAAACATCATTGTTTTTAAAAGGAAAAGCATCAATTTCATCTGCTATTAATAAATCAAAATAATTTTCATAACGAAATATTTGATGCATAGTTAAAATAATTATATCACCAACTTTTTGTTTAGTATTTCCTCCATATAAAGCGATGACATTATTATTAGGAAACGCTTGTTTTATTCTTAAAAACAATTCAATTACGACATCTTTACGAGGAATTGCAAATCCCACTCTCCCACCATTCTTTAAGATATATTCAATTAAAGGAAATACAATTTCGGTTTTACCCGCACCACAAACAGCGTGCACTAATGAATTTCTTTTATTTTGATATTGTTTAATGAGTTTTGAAGCAATCTCTTCTTGTTCTTTAGTTAATGAATACTCAAGTTCTAATTCACCCTTATTACTTTCTCTAAAAGTATAAACCACCCTTTCATCATTAAACGAAATACATTTTCGACAATACCATTCTCCATTTCTTAAAGCAAAATAAATTGGATTTGTATTTCCACATTTAGGACATTTATCCATTAAAAAAGCCCCCTTAATAATAATTAGGGAGCAATTTTAAAAGTTCCTAAATAAATTACAAACTTTTTACTAACAAATTATAGGATTTTTCTGGATTAATATATTGTTTTTCACCTTTACATATTTCAAAGTGCAATGATTCACCTAATCCACTTGTATAAGTTGAAGTACCTGATTTTCCAATAACATCGCCTTGACGAACTTCATCACCTTTATTTACTTTTATTTCTCCTAAAGAAGCATATGTGGTTTTAATTCCACTTGCATGTTCAATAACAATTATATTTCCATATATCAAATCATTTGATTTAGATATAACCGTTCCTGAGCATGATGCTAAAATTGAAAATGATTCTTTATAAACATAATCAACACCTACACTTTTAGTATAAGTATTTGTCTTACCAGGAACTTCCACAATTGCATTACTTCTTGTTTCCTCATCATCACTCATATCATAAAAATATCTAGCGATTGTAGTATCAACTGTAAATGGCTTTAATAAATTTTCATTAAGAGGATCATAAATAGGGTCTACCACTTCTCCACCACTTATTGTATTTGTGGTTGGTGTAACTATATTTGTAGTAGGTTGAGTTAAACTAGTTGTGTAACTATTATTTCCTCTAACAACTTGCGATATTGCATACATACCACCAAAAAGTACAACTGCAGATACTGCAATAATTATTCCAACGCGTGTTTCTTTTCGCCATTCAGGTACTTGTCTTCTTTGTTCATCCATTAATATTCACCTCACTATCATTGTGGTCGTAAATAAAAAATGTATACAAAAAAATAAAAGATATTTTAATTTTTTTTAAACTAAATAATCTAATTAATAGCAGCAAAAATAACTTATTTTTATATTTTATTAACTATTTATTAGTTTTTTTATAAAAAAATAAGCCTAAATGAAATTTAACAATCTCAATTTCGGCTTATAATTGAAACACGATTAAATTAAATAACTAATTCTCTTTATAATTATCGATCAAAGCCACTCTTCTTTCATGTCTTCCACCTTCAAAAGCGGTATCAATAAATAATTTAACTCTTCTTAAAACATCTTCCGCATTCATATGTCCTTGTCCAAAAGCAATCATATTAGCGTTATTATGCTGACGACATAATTTAGTAACTTCATCAGAATATCCTAATGCACATCTAATTCCTTTAACTTTATTTGCAGCAATCATAATACCTTCACCAGTTGTACATACAAGAATACCAAAATCCGCTTCTTTATTTGCGACAAGATGCCCCGCTTTAAAAGCGAAAACAGGATAATCACATGACTCTTTGTCATTTGTACCACAATCAAAAACATCATTTCCTTGTTTTAAAAGATAATCTTTGATTAATTCCTTTAATTCTAATCCGCCATGATCACAAGCAATAGCAATTTTCATTATAAACTCCTCCAATACTCATTTATTTCTTCTAAAGATATACTTCCTTTTCTCATACAAATGATATTATCACCTTCAATTTTAATAATGGTTGAAGGTAAATCATTTAAAGCATTTTCTTTAATCAAACCTGCAATTTCACCATTAAATTTACGATAAACATCTTTATATAATGATAGAGGTTCTTCGCCTGATTTATTCGCACTAGGAACCAGAAGCGGTTTTCCCACTCTTCGAATTAAATCAATGACCATAGGATGTTCACTTATTCTAACCCCAACATAATCTCCTCCTGCAGTAACATAATTAGGAAGCCCACATTTACATTTTAAAATAAGTGTTAATGGTCCTGGCATAAATCTTCTTATCAACATTTCAATTTTACCATTTATAACTGCATATTTTTCAATCATTTCTAATGATGAACACATTAATGTAAAAGGCTTGTTTTCCGGTCTATTCTTAGCTTTCATTAACTTTTCAAAAGCTTCTTTTTGATCGTATATAACACCTAACCCATAAACAGTCTCTGTTGGAAAACCAACAATGTCACCATTAAGCAAAATATCTTTCGCTGTTTCAAGTTCATTAACCGATAAAAGTAATGTTTTCATATCTATCACCGCAAACATAGTATCACAAAATCATTATGAAAATAAATCAAAGATATATATTTTTTCTCTAATTACTGTTTTATCACATTCACTAGTACGTAATTCACCTTTTAATGAAACTCCTTTTGCTTCTCCTAAAAGAACGACAATTGTTCCATTAATATAATAAGGTCTAGCATTATCATCAAATTTAAAAATCGAAATACTATTTTTAATTGCGGATTCTATCTTTTCTACACCTAAATCCATAAAATATAGCTCATATGTATCAATTAACTGCTCCTTATAGTAATAAAGTTTTGTTATATCACTTGGATTTCTTGAAGATGATACAATTTCATAAGTATAAGAAAATGGTTGTTCTGGAACATCAAGAACTCCAAAAGAAGCAGTAAGTGTTACTAAGCCTAATAATATATAATTTTTCATTTTGTCCTCACCTCATTAAAAGTGTGAACATTTTAAACTAATTTAAACTAAAATATTGCAAAACAAAATAACGATCTTTAGACGATATATCTTTAAAGAAAGTAACTTTACTATTAGGAAGAAATTTATTAATCATTTTTTCAATTTCATCTTTTTGATCAGTTCCAAATTCCGCAATAAAGAATCCTCCTTCTTTTAAATATGAAGGTAAAGAAATAAAAAATCTTTGATAAAATTCTAAACCATTACCTGAAGGTGGAATTAACGCAAGTGAAGGCTCAAAATCCTTCACCATTTTATTTAATATTTCACTTTTATCAACATAAGGTGGATTTGAAACAATAATATCCGCTTTAGAAAGAGGATATTTCATAAATAAATCCGATTCAATAAATTTAACATTTTCGATATTTAAGGCATTTCTGTTGATATTAGCTACTTCTAAAGCCTCACTAGAAATATCACTTGCAATAATAGAAGCGGTTTTTAATCTTTTCGCTAATGATAAAGCAATACATCCAGATCCTGTACAAACATCATAAATAAGTGGATTGTTTAATTTTGAAGCAATCTCAATTACTTTTTCCACTACTTCTTCCGTTTCCATTCTCGGTATTAAAACCCGTTTATCAACATAAAATGTTTCACCTAAAAACCACGCCTTATGTAATATATACTGGATTGGCTTAGAAGAAAGATATTCCATTAAATAATAATAGAATAAATCTTCATTCTTCATTTCTGCATCTAAATTCAATAATAACTCAGTTCTGTCATGAAAATTATTTACTTCTTCCATAAGTAAAAGGCTTGCATTTACCTCAAGCCCTTTTAATTCTATTCTTTTCTTTACAATTTCTAATACTTCCCTTATCGTTGCCATTAGATTCCCTCAGCTAATTTTTCTTGTTGATCAGCATGAACTAAAGCTTCAATAATTTCTTCGATATCGCCTTCCATGATACGATCTAATTTTTGAATAGTTAATCCAATGCGGTGATCAGTAACTCGATTTTGAGGATAATTGTATGTTCTAATCTTTTCAGAACGTTCACCAGTTCCAACTTTGAGTTTTCTTTCCGCTCCAATTCTTTCTTCTTGCTCTGCAACTTTAGCGGCTAAAACACGCGCTCTTAATAAATTCATTGCAATTTCACGGTTTTGAATTTGTGATTTTTCTACTTGGCACGCAACAACAATGCCGGTAGGAATATGTGTTATACGAACTGCAGATTCTGTTTTATTAACGTTTTGTCCACCTGCGCCTTGTGAACGATATGTATCAATTTGTAAATCATTTGGATTAATTACAACATCAACTTCCTCTGCTTCAGGCATAACTAAAACAGTGGCAATTGAGGTATGAATACGTCCTTGTGATTCAGTTTTCGGAACTCTTTGAACACGATGAGCGCCTGATTCAAATTTAAGTTTTGAATAAACGCCTTCACCCTTAATCATGAAAGACACTAATGAAAAGCCACCTAAACCTGATGAATTTTCATCGATCATTTGGATTTTCCAACCTTGTGATTCAGCATAACGGGTATACATTCTAAATAAATCTGCCGCAAATAAATCAGCTTCATCTCCACCAACCGCGCCTCTAATTTCAACAATGATATTTTTATCATCATTAGGATCACGTGGAATCATAAGAATTTTTAATTCTTCCACTAATTGGTCTAAACGAATTAACAATTCTTTATGCTCTTCCTTTCCCATTAAAGCAATTTCTGGATCACTATCAGTAGACATAAGTAAAGCATCTTCACAATTGCTTTCCGCTTTTTTAAATTCTAAATACTTTTCAACAATTGGTTCTAAATTTGCTCTTTCTTTAGATAAATCACGATAACGAAATCTATCTTTCATTACATCCTCTTGCATTAATAGACGCTCAACCTCTTCAAGACGAATGGTTGTTGCATCTAATCTCTTTCTCATTTGTTCTTCCATAATATCCCAACTTTCTTGCAAGCGTCATTATAACATAATATGCAGTTATTCGAAAGAAACAATATTTTCTTTTCATTTTAATATTTATAAAGTGTATAATTGTAAAGAAAAGACAAGGAGGATTAATCGCTATGAAAATTATGGATTATGTTAAAAATATCAATGCTAGTGTTAATGATTTAGTAAGTAAAGAAAAAGCTATAAAAATTAGAAAAAGATTAATTATAAGCGGAATTATTTGCTTAGTTTTAGGCCTTGCTACTATTGCTTTTTGTTTCATTAATTTTTCTTTAAATATCACTAATAATATGAACAATGGTATGCATGGTTTTCAAATGTCTTTTAATTCCATCAATTTATCTTTTATACTTTTTATGCCTGGTGCTATCTTAATTTTTGTAGGTTCTATTCTTTTAAAAGCAGGATTAACTATTTTAGTTACTAAAGGTACTTCTCAATTTATTGATGATACTATCAATAATCGATGTGCTTGTGGAAATGTTATTACCTCTGATCAAATGTTTTGTCCAAAATGTGGCCGACCAACTCGTCAAGTTTGTTCTAGTTGTGGAAATGTATTAGAGCCTAATGATGAGTATTGTCGTAAATGTGGAACAAAAGTTGATAAGTAAACTATCATAATTTTATTAGTATTGTATTTATTTGGTTATATTGCGAAATAATTACAGTACTTTTTTTATGTTTTCTTATAAAAATGGACAAATTAATGAAATATTATTTGCACGAACTTATTGTTACATTTACTTTTTTAATTAACATCAATAACAATATTTTACGAACTTTAAATTATTAATTTAAAGCCACACTAAAAAGTGTTATAATAAAAACCAGGTGATTTTATGGCATACAAAGCTCTTTATAGAACATATCGACCAAGCACATTTGAAGAAGTTGCAGGTCAAAAACACATTGTTAAAACATTAGAAAATGCACTAAGAACGCAAAAGATTGCTCATGCTTATTTATTTACCGGTCCTAGAGGTACTGGTAAAACAACTATGGCTAAATTAGTGGCTAAAGCTTTAAACTGCGAAGAAGGATTAGGTTGTCAATGTAATAAATGTTCCAATTGTTTAGCAATAAATGATGGCTCTCATCCTGATGTCATTGAAATAGATGCCGCCAGTAATAATGGCGTAGAAGATGTTCGTGACTTAATTGAAAGAGTTAAATACTCACCAATGAAAGGAAAATATAAAGTTTATATTATCGACGAAGTTCATATGATGTCCGCAAGCGCATTTAACGCCTTGCTCAAGACTCTAGAAGAACCACCTTCTCATGTAATCTTTATTTTAGCTACAACCGAACCACATAAAGTTTTACCAACAATTCTTTCTCGTTGTCAAAGATATGATTTTACGAAAGTTGATGAAGTATCTATCAATGAAAGAATTAAACAAATCTTAGAAATTGAAAAAGTAAGTTATGATGAAGACGCAATTAAATTAATTATTTCCCTTGCAGATGGGGGAGTTCGTGATGCTTTATCTTTACTAGATCAAAGTATTGCCTATGCCGGAAATCATTTAGCGCTTCATGATTTAGAAGAATTATTCGGTCTTGCTGGTACTAAAGAAAAAATTGCTTTATTACAAGCAATAAGCACCATAAATTACAATAAAATATTAAGCTTAATATCTGAATTTATTGATCATGGAGTGGATATTCGTCGTTTAACTACCGATTTATTAAATATTATGAAAGATCTTCTTATCTATCATAAAACCGGCAATACCTCTCTTCTTACCACAATTAAAGAAGAAGATATTAAAGATTTTGCTCAATTAGTTTCTTTTAAAAAAGCATGTGAAATGATTGATATTTTATTAGATGCTCAAAATGAATTTAAAGTTGTTAATCAAATACGTTCTTTATTTGAAATCACTTTATTTAAATTAACTGCATTATTTGAAAATAGTGAAGAAAAAGAAGAAATAAAAACCGAATTAAAGGAAGAAATAAAAACAGCCGAGAAAGAAAAGCAAACAAAAATCGAGGTTGTAAAAGAAGAAAAAGTTAAAGTAACTCCAGTTGTTGAAACTAAAAAAGAAACGATACTTCAAAATAATAATGAAGTCATCATAAACGAGGAAAAAGAAGAATTACCTCCTTTCTTACAAGAAATACAAGAAGAAAAGAAGGATTTAACTCCATTAGTAAATGATGGTGAAAGAAACTATTTAGATGATGATTTCATTATTAAAGCTATGGTTTCCGGTAATAAAGAACAAAAATTAGCTCTTACAAATAAATGGAATCTTTTGCAAAACTTAACATTCGATCCACGTTTAGGTAAATTTGCCATTCTTTTAAAAGATGGACAACCATATATTTTGACAAAAGAAATATTAATTCTTCAATATGAATTATCTTCTCTTGCAGATAAAGTCAATATTGCTTCAAATCAACAAAGTTTAAAAGAAATAGTGTCAAAAATAATTGGAAGGCCAATATCTATCTACGCACTTTCTCGAACAGAAGCAGTTAGACTTTATGAAAAATATCGTAATCTTTATCAAGTTGGACGATTACCAAAACTTGGGGATTTTGAATTAAAAATTGATTTTTAAAGAAAGGAAATTATAAATTATGAATATGCAACAAATGCTTGCACAAGCACAAAAAATGCAACGTCAAATGGAAAAAGCTCAAGCTGAATTAGAAAAAAAGGAATTCTGTGTCACCAAAAATGGCGCAGTTACAGTTAAGGCCTTAGGTTCTAAAAAAATTATTTCTATCGATCTTGATGATTCTCTTTTAACAAGCGAAGATAAGGATATGCTTCAAGATATGATTATGATGGCCATAAATGAAATAATTGAAAAAATATCTGATGAAGAAGAAAAAATTAAAGCTATGGCTACACGTGGCTTTGGATTTTAACAATGAACGAACTTAAAAGTTTTAAAAGAGTGGTCGATTCTTTTAAAAAGCTTCCTAGTGTTGGACTTAAGTCCGCAGAAAGAATGGCGTATTCCCTTCTAAGTATGGAAAAAAATGAATTAGAAGAATTTGCCTCTGCATTATTAGAATTAAAAGATAAAATTCATCCTTGTCCAATATGTGGCGTTTATACCGAAGATGATATTTGTGAAATCTGCAAAGATGATTCAAGAGATAAATCAATTCTAATTGTCGTTTCTTATGAGAAAGATGTCGATGCTTTTGAAAAAGTTGATTCATTGCACGGAGTATATCATGTTCTTAACGGAGTCTTATCCGCAGTTAATGGAATTGGAATAAATGATTTAAGAATCGATAGCTTATTAGAAAGAATTAAAAAAGAAAATATCAAAGAAGTTATCTTAGCAACCAATCCAACGATTGAAGGCGAAGCAACTGCTTTGTTTTTAGCAAGATTATTAGAATCTTATGATATCAAAATTAGTCGTTTAGCTTATGGCTTACCAATGGGAGGTCATTTAGATTACGCAGATGCGTTAACAATTGAAAAAGCATTACAAGGAAGAACTAAATTAAAGGAGTAAAAACTATGTTTATTACAGTCGAAGGACCAGAAGGAAGCGGAAAATCAAGCATTTGCCGTTCTTTATATGAAAAACTTATAAATATGGGCTATGATGTCATTTTAACACGTGAACCAGGTGGTACCCCAATTTCTGAGCAAATTAGAGAAGTTATTTTAAATAAACAAAATACTTCTATGGATGGAAGAACAGAAGCTTTATTATATGCCGCTTCAAGAAGACAACATCTAATCGAAAAAGTATGGCCTGCTTTAAAAGAAGGTAAAATCGTTTTATGCGATCGTTACTTAGATAGCTCCTTAGCATATCAAGGAGGAGCAAGAGGACTCGGAGTCGACGAAATATTAAATATTAATATGTTTGCTACCGAAGGTACTTTCCCTGATTTAACATTATTATTTGATATCGAACCTGAACTCGGTTTAGCGCGTATTGCTAAAAATCAAAATCGTGAAGTAAATCGTCTAGATTTAGAAAAGATTGATTTTCATAAATCTGTTCGCGAAACTTTTTTATCTTTAGCTAAAAGATACCCTCTTAGATATGAAATTATCGATGCTTCTTTAACTTTTGAAGAAGTTTTAGATAATGCAACCAAAATTGTTTTAAAAAGAATTAATGGAGATAAATAAATGATTGATAACCACTATCTAGAAAAATATCAACCGATAATTTATCGTACCTTTATAAACGCAATTAATAAAAAGCAAATATCTCATGCTTATTTATTATCAGGAGAACCAGGTACGCCTCTTTTAGGGTGCGCAACATATTTAGCAAAATCACTTATATGTGATAATCCTTCTCCTCTTGCCTGCAATACATGCTTTTCTTGTTTGCGTTTAGAAGAAGGTAATTATGCTGATTTTATTCTTTTAGATGGTAGTCAAAAAACAATTAAAAAAGATGATATTCAAAAAATAGAACAAACCTTTGAAAAAAAAGCATTAGAAAGCAAAGGAGTTATGATTTATATCATTCATTTAGTGGAAAACATGACTATTGAAGCTATAAATTCATTACTTAAATTTTTAGAAGAACCAACGGATAATATCTACGCTTTCTTAACTACAGAAAATGAAATGAAAGTTTTGCCGACAATTATTTCTCGAACTCAAAGATTACCGCTTAAAAAAATGAAGCAATCTGAAGTTATTAACTTATGTTTAGAGCATGAAATTGCAAAAGAAGATGCCGAAATACTTTCTTTCTTTTATAACGACCCTCTAGAAATACAAAGAATTTCTTGTGATGATGAATATCAACTAGCAAAAGAAAATGTTATTTCTTTTTTAACCGCTCTTGTAGAAAATGAAAATAAAGCAATTTATATAATGCAAAAAAATATAAGTTCTGTCATCAAAACTAAAGAATCCGCTAGATTCTTTCTCGATTTACTTTCAATCTTTCTACAAGAAATTGTTGTAATAAAAGGAAATCAAGATTCAATTTTAGAAAGTTATGTTAATATATTAACATCGTTACAAGATGTCTTGGATGACATTAATGTAGCAATTATGGAAATTATGAATGCAAGAAGTAATTTAGATTTAAATGTAAATATTGCTTTACTTCTTGACCATATTGCATTTGAAATTACGAAAGGTGGTAATTAAAATGGATGAAAACAAAGAAATAATTACTGAGGAAAAAGAAGAAGCTCCATTATATTATGTAGCTATAAAATTTAATGAAAATAATAAACCATATTTCTTTTCTTCGCTTGATAATTCTTTAAATATTGGCGATTCTGTCGTTGTTGAGACTGTTCGTGGTCTTGAAATTGGTAAAGTTAATTCATTACCTGTCTCAATAAGTGAATATAAATCAGAATTAGAATTAAAACCAATTATTCGAAAAGCAACTGAAGGAGATTTAAGACAACAAGAAGAAAATAAAGAAAAAGCTAAAGAAAGCTTCGTTGTCTGTCTTAACTCTATAAAATCACTTGAGTTAGATATGAATTTAATTAGCTGTGAATACACATTAGATAGAACCAAAGTTATTTTCACTTATTTAGCTAGTGATCGAGTTGATTTTAGAGAATTACTTAAAGTTCTTGCTGCTAAATTAAAATGTCGAATTGAACTTCGTCAAATTGGAACAAGAGATAAAGCTAAAATTGTTGGAGGAATCGGCGTATGCGGTCTTCCACTTTGCTGCTCTACATTTTTAAATGAATTCGATGGAATTTCAATTAATCGCGCAAAAAATCAATTATTATCATTAAACATTCCTAAACTTTCCGGTCACTGTGGAAAGCTTATTTGCTGCTTAAAATATGAAGATGAAGCTTATTCTGAATTAAGAAAAGAATTTCCAAAAATTGGTACAAAAGTATTCTTTGAAGGAGAACAATATCGAATCACTTCAATGAACGTTTTAACTAGATCAATAAAAATTGAAAAATCTGATGATGTTCGTTTCTTAACATTAGAAGAATTAAATGGTCTTATTGACAAAACATCCACCAAAGAAAGAAGAAGCGATAACAATGAAGAGAAGTAAATATTATCATTCTTCTTCTCCAACTCTATATCTAGTAGCTACACCAATTGGTAATAAAAAAGAGTTTTCTCCTCGTGCAATAGAGACTTTGCAAGAAATGGATTATATTGGATGTGAAGATACTAGAACAAGCGGTATTTTATTTCATGATTTTGAAATTCATGGCACATTAATTTCCTGTCATGAACATAATGAAAATGAAGCATCAGAAAAATTAATTTCATTTTTAAATGAAGGAAAAAAAGTTGCTTATGTTAGCGATGCTGGTTATCCTGGTATTTCCGATCCTGGCCATAGATTAGTAATTAAAGCTATTGATAACGATATAAATGTCGTTGTAATTGGAGGCAGTTCTGCCTTTTTACCCGCTTTAATCGGTTCAGGTTTACCTACAGATCACTTTTACTTTCATGGTTTTTTAGCAAGTAAAGAATCCTCTAAAATGAAAGAATTAGAAGATCTTGCAGATAGAAAAGAAACCTTAATTTTTTATGAATCACCTCATAGAATTATAACCACCTTAGAAAACATGTTAAAAGCGTTTGGTAATCGTTCTGCATGTATTGCCCGTGAATTAACTAAAATTCATGAAGAATATATCCGTGGCACCTTAGAAGAATTATCTTCTTTAGATAGCGATTCATTAAAAGGAGAAATGGTTATAATTGTTGAAGGTGAGCATAAAGAAGAAGAAACATTATCTGATGATGAAATTATTACTTATGTTAATTCATTAATTAATCAAGGATTGACACCTAAATCCGCGATTAAAGAAACCGCAAAAACATTTAAACTATCAAAGAATTATGTCTATAATTTAGTCCATAATTCTGATGAAAATCGATAATTGAACTTTGATAAAATAGCTCTTAGGAGCTATTTTTATTATAAAAAAAGTTATTCGTCAAAGTTTAAAGTGAATAACTCTTTATAAATAATATTTTGAAAATAATCTTTTTAATTCATTCTATTCATCAACTATTTCCATTTCTTTTTTTCTTCTGCGTTCAATAATATAAACCGCGCCCCAAGTTGAAGCCATAATTGTTAAGCCACTTACAAAAAGCAATAATCCTTCTTTTAATAATGGCGTTGAATATCTGATTTTATAATGTGTTTGTCCAACTTTAGACGCAAATGATAAGAATCCACCTTGTGCTTTATAAAAATTAATTGGCGTTTCAATGCCATTTTCATCAATATAAGTTCCACTCCAACCACTATCAAATGGGATCGATAAAACAATCATTTTTTGATTATCATAATTTGTTTCAAAGTCAATTGTGTTATCACTAACTTCTATATTTTCAAATTCATTTGCCTTTAATTTATTAATTCTTTCTTTATAGTCACTATAATATTCATAATGAATATATGGATATGGTAATGATCTTTTTGAACTATTATAATCAGAAAACATCGTAACAACTATTTTTCCAACTTCATCTTTAACATAGAAGCCTCTTGTGCTTTTCCAATCGCCGCTATTATCGTAATAATGATACATATGATTATCAAACGCTATCGAATTACCATTTGTATCAAACATTTCAACATTCGCGTTCTCACCCATACGTAAATTTAAAGAAATATAGCAATAATCATCTTCTTTATTTTCACTACCTCTACTTGAACATACCCTATTTTTTGGTGTTATTTCAAATTGTGAGCCATATGTATACTTTGAAATAGAACTATAACTATTACTTTCATATTTAATCGGACTACTATATAAATCATAATCAAAGCCCATATTACTTTTAATATATGCTTTAATTTCTTCATCTGAATAATTAGGATAAATACTCTTTACTTCTTCTACATATTTTTGATATTGTTCTTCCTCTCTTGGGAAAGTCATTTCTAAAGAAGATGATACTGAATGTAACGTTGATTTAACTGCTTGATTTAAACTTAAAACCGGCAAAGATATTTCTTTTTGAATCGATTCTAAATCTTCTTCATAAATAATCGCACTTGATAAATAAGCCGCTTCTACTTCGTTAATTTTTCTATTTAATGAAGAATAATATATGCTTTCACTTTCTACTGAATCAACTTCATCACTTAACATTAAGCTATCAAACGCAAAACCTAATTCGATAAAATTAGTATTTTTATATACTTTATGAGAATTTGTGGATAATTCTTCCATTTCAACAAAACCATGAGGAATATTATTCCAAGTTTTAATTTTTGTTAAATCGCTCCAATCTCCTCTTTGAATATAATACTTAATATTTAAAAATTCATCGAGATTATATCGTTTTTCATGAACTCCCATTGACCAGTTAGAATAAGAATAACCAATCCTTGACCATTGAACAAAATCGAAAACATTATAATTATATACAGAATGGAATGCCGCGACTCCATTATAACCTTCTCTCATTTGTAAATTATTTGAATGACGATCAGCATTGGTGTTAAAAATACGATAATAGTCTTTATCTTGTTCTTGTAAAGATTCGATAATTGCTTCTTCTTCCATAACCACTGGTAATCCGCCATAAAGTGTAGAATAATCACTTGGTGGTTGATAATTGAACGTTAAAGTACCCATGACAATAGCTTCAATTGCTACAACACCGGTCAATATTCTAACTAAATCTTTTCTTCGATGATTAAATCTTAAAAATCCATAGCAAACAACAATATATATACATTGACCAATAATAACATAAACTCGATCACCTAATGGATATACATAACTTCCACTAAAATCGTTTTGAATAGAAACGGCAAAACTAACCGCAATAATAACTCCTATTGCCACTACTCCAAAAGATATATCAAAAAACCATCGTGGCATTTCATCTTTTTCTTCAAAGTTCTTTCCAATAAATATTAAAGCGCACGCTACTGCTAATATTTCCCATCTTCCATATGCAAGAGTAAATCCATAACTCAAATAATAGAAAAATGGAGTAAATAAAGCAAACATCAATAAGGTAAATGCAACTAAATTTTTAATTCTTTTTTTCCTAATTGCATTTAATAATGAAGGAACTAAAAACATCATTAAAGGTGTAAAAATAAATATGCTACTTAAAGTATTATCATAACCATAATTATTAAATAAAACCGCACTGTATCCAGAAATTGATGGGAATAAGAATGACATCAATGGATAATAGGCTTGCTTAGGTTGCTCAAATGTTAATATTAATTTCCAAAGTTTAGTTAATTCTTCTTTTGATAAACCTTCTTTTATTATTTTCTCTAATACTTCTTTTAAGGAATCTAAATAAGATGCTGATTCTACTCGAGGACTTTCTAAAACAACTGGAAGTGCTGGAAGCAGAGTTAACGATCCTATCATAATACCAACTAAAAATGAACCCACTCCAATACCAATAATCAAAGCTCTATCTTTAGGAGTTTTATTCTTCCATTCACTAAAATAACGATATATTGCATATGCCGCACCTGCAAAACAGGTTGATACCAAAAAGAAATAATTACATAATCCCATCAACCCTAATGAGCCCATTAAGACCCATGGCCTTTTTTCTTTGATTAATTTTTCTATTCCTAAAAGCACTAATGGAAATACAACACATACTTCAAGGAAATGGTTAAACCAAAAGTAATATAAATTCCAACCACAGAAAGCATACGCAAGACCAAATAATCTTGCTGTACTTTCTTTTAAACCTATATATTTTAAGAAATATCTAAATGATAATCCTGCAAGAACAATCTTAGTGAGCATTAAAAATGCTAAACCTTGCGCTATATAATCGCGAGGCCATAAAAGAATTGGAAAAAAGAAAGGATTCATAACATAATAAAACGCATTTGAACCAATATTATTTGCACCTAAAAATGTATTATGATCCCAAAATGGAAATTCTCCAGTTCTAAAAAAAGTCATCCAATCATCATATCCATTCGTATAAAATGGAATTTGTTGAAGAACATAATCACCCGCAAGAGGAAGAGTTAAACTATTACCGATAAGTGTTGTAAATGTAAAAGCTATCGCAACTCCATAAAGTAAAAGAATATACCAAAAAAGGTGTGACTTATCATTCCATATGTCAATTACTATATTCTTAATCTTATCAAATTTGTTAATACACCAATCTCTTACGCCCATTTAAACTCTTAGTCTCCTTTTCTATATATTATAGACTAGATTTTAAATGAGCGCATTCTCTTTTTTTAAAAAGAGAAATTAGTCATTTCAAAAACACTTTTATCTAATTGATTTACCAATTTATTTAAACTATTTATTTTTTCTTTTAAAGAAATATAAAAATGATTTTGACTTAAAAGAACCTCATAATTCATTTTTATTATCGAATCTATAAACAATTTAAATTGAAATGTTCCTCTTTTTATATATAACAAATACAGATTTTGAATATTCTTCTGATTAAATCGGCTATTTTTAATTAGCAATGTCCAATTCTTTTCTGCGGTTTTAAAAAGAGTTAATGCCATTTGATAATGTTTAAGACTTTGATTAAAAGAAGGAGATACATAAAAAACCGATTGTTTCTGTATTCTTTTTAAATCATTACCCACAAAACGAAATTGCTCAATACACGCTGTAATTACCCATGATACATGATTGATTTCTTTTCTATAATCATTCATTATATCAACTCCAATATTCGTTTAGATAAAATAATTTCTTCCGTAAATAAAAAGGTCTCTATTACTTCAACATATTCAAAATCACCAATTTCTGTTATTGTTTGATATATTTCAAATAAAAAAGAAGAAAACAATTTTTGCTCTGGGCTTTCAAAATTAAAAAAAGCAACCGGACTAATTAAATAAATTTTAATTTTATTATTCATTAAATGTAATTCTTCTAAAATATGTTCTAGATTATATTCAAAGATTTCCTTTTGTTTTTTAACTTCTTCTTCATTTATTTCAAATAAATTACTCTTTTCATCAATTTTTAAACAAGGAATAAAATCATATATTCCAATTGATAAAATAGCTACATTGAACGTCTTAACTTTTTCACTTATTCGAAATCCACTGCTGTTTTGAATATAACTAGCATCTTGATTAATTATTTTATATAAATCATTACTATTCATCTTTTCATAAGTTAAAGTTGAATCAATTTCTTTTTGTTCCTTAATGTAATTAATAATTGATTTATTAAAATCACCTATAACTGCGGTTACTTTATTATCACTACAAGATGATAGACATAATAACATTGCTAAAACTAAAAATATTTTTTTCATAATATTATTCATTCTCCCTTAACTAACGATATATTTGCCCCTAATTTTTTAACTTTATCAATTATGCTTACATAACCTCTATTAATATAATTTAAACCAGTTACAATACTTTCACCTTCTGCAATTAACGCACCGATAACAAGAGAAGCTCCTCCACGAAGATCTTTGCCATCAACTTTACTTCCTTGAAGATGATTCCCTCCATAAATAACGATAGCGTTATTATTTATAGTAATATTAGCACCCATCTTATTAAGCATTGGAATGTGCGCAAAACGATTTTGATATATGTTTTCAATAATAATTGAAGTTGCTAGGTTTTGAGATAAAACCGCTGTTAAAGGCTGTTGTAAATCTGTAGGAAATCCTGGATAAGGAGAAGTTTTAATCAGTATTCCCTTTGAAGAATTAAATTTAGAAACTATCAAAGTATTATCTTTATACGCATATGGTACTTCTAGGGCATCAAAGATATTAATTAATGATTCAATATGTTCCTTGATAACCGGTGATATTTTTATTTCTTCACCTATTGCCGCACCTATAAGAGCGTATGTTCCTACTTCAATACGATCAGGAATAATTATAAATTCTTGTCCTTTTAAATTATTACTACCTTTAATAATAATACTACTATTGCCTATTCCTTTAATTTCAACACCCATCAATGATAAGAACTTCAGCAATTCTATTACTTCTGGCTCAAGGGCTATATTATTTATGATAGTTTTTGTTTTTAAAGATGAAGCAAGTAAAATCACATTCACCGAAGCTCCTACAGAAGAGGTTTTAAAATCTATAATCGTGTCATTTTTATTATTTAAATTTAAAGTAATGACTTCTTGTTCAATATAATCAACACCCATTTTTTGAAAAGCTTCTAAATGATAATTAATAGGTCTTTTCCCAAAATCACAGCCTCCGGGATGATGTATTTTTAAATGTCCAAACATTCCTAACATCACTCCCATAAAATAATATGACGCTCTAAATGAACGGATTTCATCATCTAATAAATCAACATATTTTATTTTTGAAGAATCTATAATTAAAGTATTATCTTTATATATTGTTTTAACATTTAGTTTATCTAATATTTTAATTAATAAATCAACGTCACTTATATTTGGTACATTATGTAATACGACCTTATCTCTACATAATAAAGAAGCAGGAATAACACTTACTACTAGATTCTTGCTTCCATCAATATGAACATGACCTTTTAATAATTTTCCACCAACAATTCTTATTTGTTTTTCCATCGCTAGTTATTCCTCTATATTTAACTTTATGAAAGAAGATCATATAAAAGACATAAAAATATTGAATCTATATTAGATTTTTACATAATAAAAAAGTCTCAAATATCATCTAAACATAGATACTATAAGAGACTTTAATCATTTATTGTTTTAAAAACTATATTTAATAATTTATACCGCTTCTTTAATTTCTATTTTTTCTTCTTTAGGCATACTTAAGATATCTTTAAATATAATAATAATTATAAATGCATTAATAAGTGTAGATATCTTAAAAGTATCAACGCCCCAACTATCTATCATTAAGCTTCCATATGTATACCACATCAAAGTAATTAACGAAGATAATTGTGATAAGATAATTAAATAATATTTCTTCTTATTAGCTAAGCAATAAATCATAATCATAATATCCGCCATAAAGAAATATCTTTCGTGCATATGTGGCATTACAAATGGCATTAATATCGCAAATAATGCCCCAATCGCGGTAATTGATTTTGCAGTTGCCTTCACTTTATTAATATGAAGCGTATACCAGGTAGTAATTGAGGCTATTAAAGCAAATAATATTCCTCCAACATGAATTATTTCATATACTCTTTTTTTCATTTCATCCGATTTACCAGAATAAATATCTTGTATAAAGGTATACATTGATCCGGAATTTAAATTAGGATCTATATATTGTGTCGTTAAATTACCATATTTTTCAAATGGAGCAAGGAAATTAGCTCCTGCTAAATAACATGGAATAAAAGTAATAAACAAAGTTAAAAATGATAATAAAAAGTAACGAAGAGGAAACTTATTTCTTAACCAAGCAAAACCAAACAAAGGAATAATAAATATCGTTTGAATTTTAAAGGCAAATGCTAATCCAATAAAAACACTAGACCACTTTGGATTATCCTTAATTAAGAAATACACCGCCATAACAATGCATCCTACATAAATTGCATCGCATTGCCCCCAAAATGCTGAATTTGTAATAACAGTTGGAAGTAACAAAGGTAATGCAAAAGCAACTAATCTTAAGCCTTTATTATCTTTATAAAGATGAGTGATTATTAAATACGTTCCTAATGCAATTACAAAATCGAAAATAAAACTTAATGTTTTAACATAATAAATGTCATTAGCGAAATAACTATATTCATATGTATTCACCAATTCTCCAGAAGGTAAATAACTTAGAAGCGCTAAAAGAGTCATATATAAAGGCGGATAATCTCCTTGCATTGCTCCTAAATATGCTAAATTACCATTTTCTCTAAAATTCTTTAACCATGGAAAAATGAAAGCATATAAATCATGGCTTGGAATAGGCGCTATCGCATATCGCATTGCTAACGCTAATGCCGCGATAAGTCCCATAATTATAGCAAAGCCATACTTATCAAATATTAATCGAAAATATTCGTAAATAGAATCGCATGCGTTATTAAAACTATTACTAATTCTTTTTATAATACTTTTAATTTTCATGCTTTTCAGCCTCTACATTTACATTTAAACCAACAACATCATCTACAGGTAAACTAAAGGCAATACCTTGTCCCTTAGTATCTAAACCGGCTTCCATATAGATTGTATGTAAAACTTTATCTTTTATATCTTTAGAAACTACTATCATTACTAATTCTTTTTCTGGAGTAATAGTTATTCCATATAACTTCTCTGCTTCTGCATTTCCAGATCCTCTCGCAGTTACAACCGTTCCTCCTCGAGCACCAGACTTTGAAGCTGCCTCCATAACTAAATCAGTATATCCACTATTAACGATACATAAAATAAGTTCATATTGATTATTTTCCATTGTTAGAACCTCCTTTTATTTCCACTGGGGTTTTAGTTAAAAACTTATATAAAGACACGCCAATCATACTTGAAATTGAAATAGTGAAAGCAATACCTTTATGTGATGATGATGTTAATCTATGCTCAATTGCTTTTAAAATCTCATCCGCTTTTTCTTCTTTAATTATACTTAAGATAACATCTTTTTTAACATCACCCAAGCCTAAATAATCCGCTAAAACTCTTCCTGCTGTACCATGGCCTAATAATACCATTTGAGTAGTAACATCATGTTTTTCATTTTCGCGAATATATTTGATAGCTTGACCTCTATCAACAATAATTACTAATAATTTAATCTTTTTAATTTCCATTTTAGGAGATTCAGAAATGTCTTTTTTACGTCTTCCTTTTTTTATATTTGCCATAACCGTTCTCCTTTCTTAATCAAAATAAATAATTTGTGCTTCATTTTCTTCACGAATTCTTCTTCTTGCGGCTTTACGTGATAGATGTTCACTTACAACCACTTTAAATCCTAACAATTGAATTGTAAGAAGAGGTGTTAACGCAACCATAGAAACAACTCCAAAAGCATGAGACATAACATCGCCACCTGTAACTTGGCATACACCAATTGCAAAAGGTAAAATAAATGTTGATGTCATTGGTCCTGAAGCAACTCCACCAGAGTCAAAGGCAATCGCAGTATAAAGCTTTGGAACTAAGAAAGTTAATCCTAAAGCAATAATATAACCTGGGACTAAATAGTACATAATACTAAACTCATATTTAATTCTAATGATACTTAACGCTAATGAAACACCAACACCAATAGATAATGATAACAACATTGAACTTTTAGATATTGTTCCACCGCTAAGCTCTTCAACTTGCTTATTTAAAACAGCAACTGCTGGTTCTGCTAAAACAACTACTAAGCCAATAATTCCACCTAATAAAACAATTAAGTTTTCATTATCATTTCCGGCAACTATTTTACCTATTTTTAATCCAACTGGACTAAATCCAACTTCAACAGAACCTAAGAATATTACTAATCCAAAGAATGTATATAAAATACCCACAACAATCTTAATTAATTGTTTCTTTGGTAATTTAATTGTAAAAGATTGATAAATAAAGAAGAACGCAGCAATTGGTAATAAAGCAATTGCAACATCACTAGTCTTTTCAATAAAACCATGTCCTAACGCTTGGAATATATTAGTTACTATAACAGAAGATTCACCAGCATCATAAATAGGATCACCTTTAAAGAATATTCCTAATAATACTACAATAAAAATTGGACCTACAGAACACAAAGCAATCAAACCGAATGAGTCTTCACTAGCTTTTTTACCACCTCGAACGGCCGCAAAACCAGCACACATTGCCATAATAAATGGAACGGTCATCGGACCGGTAGTCACTCCTCCAGAGTCAAATGATAATGGTAAAAATTTTGAATTACAAAGATTTGCCATCATAAATACTAATGCATAGAACACAATTAATAAAATGTTCAAGCTCTTTTGAAATAAAATTCTTAAAATACCAATAGCTAAGAAGATTCCCACTCCAACAGCAACAATAATAACAAATAAAATATCCGGATTTATTGGAACTTGTGATGATAAAACCGCTAAATCAGGTTCTGATAAAGTAATCAGTGCTCCTAGAGAAAAAGCCAATAAAACAATAATCCATATTTTTTTTGTTTTAGTAAGCGAAGAACCAATTGAACTTCCCATTGGCATCATGGCAATATCCGCTCCTAAAGAAAATAAAGACATTCCTATAATTAAAAAAGCTGCACTAACTAAGAATAAGATAAATTCTGTATTTTCAAGTCGAGCAAGGTTACTAAGATGTAAAATAACTACAATTAAAGTGATTGGAAATACTGAAAGAAAGGAATCCTTTAATTTTTCAAGTAATAGTCTCATAAACATCTCCTCCTTTCTAAATAAACAATGTTAATAAAACGTATTATTTTTTCTTTTTTAAACTAAACAAACTATTAAATTCATTAGGAATAGGTGTTTCAAATACCATTTTTTTCTTTGTTTTAGGATGAGTAAATGATAAACGATAGGCATGTAAGCCTAATCTTCCTAATGGATTTGTTGGTTCTCCATATTTATCATCACCAATAATTGGATGTCCTGATTCTTTTAAATGAACCCGAATTTGATTTTTTCTTCCTGTATCAATATGAACATCAAGTAATGAATACTTATCATTTGTTTTAACGACACTATAATGGGTAATCGCTTCTTGTCCTTCACCTTTTTTATGAGAACTAAACATCAAATTAGTACTCGTTTCTAATAGCCATGTATGAAATGTTCCTTTTTCTTTATCCATTTGACCATCGACAATTGCGTAATATCCTCTATCACTTACTATTTCATTCCAACGATGTTGTAAAGCATCACGAATTTCAACATTTTTAGCAACAACAAGGACTCCAGAAGTATCTTTATCGATTCGATGAACTACAAATATTCTTGCCTTAGGATTTGTTCTTTTAACATAATCATTAAGCATATGATAAGCAGTTTTTTCTTTTTCTTTATCCGAAGCTATACTAAGCAATCCGCTTGGTTTATTAATAACAATTAAATCATCATCTTCATAAATAATTGGTAAAGAAAACTTCTCTTTGCTATTACCTTTTCTACCATATTTTAAAATTGTTACAACATCTTCCTTTGCTAATTCAAAATCATGTCTTGTAACAACCATACCATCCACTAAAACCTGTTTATGCAACAAAAAGCTCTTTATTTTATTGCGACTTAAAGATGGTAATTTAAATAACAAATACTCTAAAAGAGGTAAAGGCTTATGAACGTTAAAACGATATAATTCTACTTCCTTTTGAACTCTAGAAGGTTTTTTGATTTTTTCTTCACTCTTAACACTTTTTTTCTTCATTTTTCTTTCACTCCTTCTAGTTATTTAAATTATATCATTTATTTAATTAATTCTTAATTAATAACTGATGAAAATAATACTAAACACAATCCATAATATGTGACTACAGCGATAACATCATTAATCGTAGTAATTAATGGTCCACTTGCAACAGCTGGATCAATTTTAATTTTCTTAAAGAATATAGGTATTGCACTTCCAACTAAAGAAGCAAACGTCAATGCTAAAACAAGAGATATAAAAACAATAAACGACAATTGTAAAGCATCTGTTATTAAAAAAGTACTTCCAGTTATTGGATCTCCTTTAATAATTAAAAATACTAAAAGAAATACAAAAGAAATAATTCCCATAGATACTCCATTTAAAAAGCCAATTCTAATTTCTTTAAAAACTATTTTAGCTACTCTTTTAATCGTCAAATCATTTTCATTAAGATTTTGAATGGTAACCGCTAACGACTGCGTACCAACATTACCTGCCATTGCCAAAATAGTGGATTGAAAAAATACAACCATTGGAATAGAAGCAATAACAGCTTCAAAACTAGAAATGATCAATGAAACTCCTAATCCTAAAACTAGTAATAAAATCAACCATGGCAGTCTCTTTTTTAATGATTTAAATAATGGCTCATCAACTTCTTCTTCATCAGTTAAACCTGCAAACATTGCATAGTCTTCTGATAATTCATCATCGATAGCTTCTACAATATCACTACTTGTAATAACACCAATTAAAATATTGTCTTTATTTAATACTGGTATCATTTCTAAAGCGTATTCTTTAAGTTCATTGATGCACTCACTAACTAAATCCGTATCTATCAAAGTCGGATAAGATGTCTTTACAATAGATAATAATTCATCGCCACTTCTAGCAATAATTAAATCTTTTAAATCAATCATTCCATAATAACTTCCATCATCATTAATAACATAAATATTGCTAATATTATCATTCACAGAAGCTTCATCGATAACTTGTTTCATCGCTTGTTTAATTGAGCAATTTATATTGATAGCTATATAATTTGTTGTCATTTTAGAACCGATTTGGTCTTCTTCATAACCTTCAATTAATTTGATATCTTCGACCGCTTCTTCTTCCATCAATTCAACAATTTCTTGTTTATCTTCAGCATCTAATTCTTCAAGAACATCCAAAGCATCATCAGCATCCATCAATTCGATAATATCCGCAGCTTTTTCATTATCTAATTCCTCGATATAATCTTCAACATTTTCCAAATAAGTAAAAACATCCGATGTTGTTTGAGTTCCTAAAATTTCGTATAAATTTTCTCTTTCTTCCTCACTTAAGAAAGGAACAGCGTCCGCTATATCACTCTCATGATAGTGTTCTAAAGATTTTGCAATTTCCTCTTTAGTTTTATTAGAACGTATCAATTTCAATATTTCATTTAATATTTCATTTTCTACCATATTCGTTCCCTCCTAATGTTATAATCTAAATCAGATATCCAATTTAAAAGCTATAAAATATTTCTATTTTATCAATTACATTCATATAAAATGCTTCTTTTAATAATTAATTTACTGATTTCGCAACTAAATTATATTCATATATTTATTATTTATCAATAATAAAAAATATGAAAGCTCTTTAAAAATACACTAAATAATAATCAAAAATAAAAAACTGCTGAATATATCAACAGTTCCTTAAATTCTTATTTGCCTAAAACTTTTACTTCATTAATATTTGAATTGTTAGTATTGAAACAAATAATAACTTTATCGGTATTTATATTATTTGGAAATTCTAATGTAATTCCGCTATTAGGGAAAACAAATTCATATTCTTGATTAAAATTGCCAAATTGATTAATTGATGCTCCTCCTAGCACTCTACCATTACCAAAATCAATGTATTTAACACTTTCAAAGATATTTTCATAATAAGCACTATTGTATAAAGCAAGTCCACCAATACTATATTCTTTATCAAACTTTAATTCGATAAATGAATGTCCACTACCTAATGTAGCTTCTTTAGCTTTTTCTCCATCTAAGTTGTAATTAGAAACGCAATAATTATCAGTTAAAGCATCTGTATTTGTAATATTTTCTGTTCTAATAGTTGCGCTATTAGCAATATTCTTATATCCAGAAAGTAGTTCTGGTAAAGGTTGTAATGAATATGTTGGGCCATTACAGAACGGCTTTCCATCTGCAGAAAAATATAAATAATCCATAGCGAAATATCTTTGAGTATAAGCGGAGTCTGAATTCCAATTACGATTTTTATGTGCATGATAACCAATCATAATTTGATCACCAATATTGAAAAAACAATGATGTCCAGTACCAGAAGCAAAGCCATTCCATTGATTAAAAATATTTCCTTCACTATCTTTTTCACCAGCGTATCCAAATAAATGATTAGTCCACATTTTTCCCTCTTCATATGGTTTAACAAAATTTCCTAATGGACTATCACTAACAGCGTAACAAACTGTGTAATATTTATTCCAGCATCCATTAACAGAATATGTTAAATAATATTTATTATTAATAGGTGATTTAATCATATATGGCCCTTCTGTAATAGGATAGCCTCTCCATTTTTCCCATTCTAATGGTCCATCATCATCGAAATTTGAATCGATATATCCTGGTTTAACTAGTACTTCCCAAGTCGACCAATCAGCTTTATAAGGCGATTCTAGTTTAACTCCCAATATTACTTGTCCTTCGTTAAAGGTTGCTGAATAGTACATATATAAAGCTTTATCTGTATCTTCAAATATGGTTGCATCTAAAGTCGTACAATCATCATAAACAAATAATGGAGCGCTATTGCCATCAACTTCTTCATTAACAATTGCTTCAAATGGTCCATATGGTGTCGTAGAACAAACTACGCTATTGTAACGACGATAATCATGTAATCCATTGCCTTCTTTCTTACACATGGCGCTATAATAAAGATAATAAACTCCATCAAAGCAATATAATTCAGGAGCGTAAAATGAAGGATTGCTTTGTTCCCAAGAGCCACTTGCAGGCTCATATACATTATAATGCTCTTCGTAAGTTACAAAATCAGTTGTATAATAAATATCAATTTCTTTTGCGCCACTTCGATCACTAGTTCCAGTAATATAGTAACCATCATCGCCAGCATAAACATGTGGATCTGGTAAAGGCAAATCTTCTAATTTGTTTAAATACCACATTTCTTCATTGTAATTGTAACTTCCATTAGAATACGTGTCATTATGATCTATATAATCAACACCTTTATTCATAGTTATCTCAACATCAGTTTTAAATGGTTCTGTTTTATTATTACCATTATTATCATTACAACTAGCAGCGACTAAACAAACAAAAGATAGCGTAGACAATAAAATTGCTTTTCGTTTCATAATATCCTCCTATAGACTTATATTAGATTTTTGAAAATTTGTCTAATGAAAGATAGTTAATACATTAATCTATCTTTCTTTCACTTAGAAAATAACAATTCTAATGAAAAAACTCAATTATTAAAAATAAAGTAATTATCTAAGTTTTTATTTTAATTTAAAAATCTATTTTTCTTAAATTTATCAAACAAAAAATATTAATATATGGGTATTCAATGAAATATCAATTTTCTGCACATATATTAAAACGAATACCCAATATAAATCCTCCATTAACTAAAATATATAGTGATTGTTTTTATATTAAAATAAAGATATAATTAAAATACTTTTTTCTAATAAAGGAGAACCGATATATGTTAAATGATATTGAAAGAATTTTAATTACTGAAGAAGAAATAAATCAAAGAATAAAAGAATTAGCCGCCACCCTAGATAAAGATTACGAAGATAAAAATCCTATTGTAGTCTGTATATTAAAAGGAAGCATCCACTTCTTTTCTAAATTAACTAGAGAAATGAAAATAAGACTAGAATATGATTTCATGTCTGTCTCAAGTTATGGCGCGAATACATTTTCTTCTGGTAAAGTAAAACTTATTCGTGATTTATCCACCTCAATTGAAGGAAGACATATATTAATTATTGAAGATATTGTTGACTCAGGACATACACTTTCTTACTTACTCGAAATGCTTGGATCTAGAAAGCCAGCCTCAATAAAACTATGTACTTTATTAGATAAAAAATGTCGTCGTATCGTTCCTCTTGAAGCGGATTATATCGGATTTGATATCGATGATTATTTTGTTATAGGATATGGTCTTGATTACGACGAATATTATCGTAACTTGCCATTTATCGGCGTTTTAAAAGAAGAAATATATAAAAAATAATCGACAATTTTCATCGCTTTATTACACCAAATTTAACTATTTGGTGTTTTTTTATGTGAATTTTATATTGTTATTCAATTATTTTTAATTTATAATAAAAAAAATTTATAAAAGAAGGAATTATATATGAAAAAAACAAAAATTTTATTTGCTATTGCACTCATGGCATTATCATTAGCAGGATGTAATGAAAATAATAATGAAACCACATCCGCGAACGGAAATGATCCAACCACTGGAAACACTCCAACTACTGGAAACACTCCAACATCTGGAACAAATTCAACCGGAGGAACATCTTCTACCTACGCTACATGGACAAGCGATGAGATCAGTTACATGACCACCGCTATTGGAGAAACTTTACCAGAAGGTCCATTCAGCAATGATCGTGAATCTGAAGGATATACCGATGAATATGATGGAGCTTATACATTCTATATGTTCGATTCTGGAATTAATGATGTTTCAAGTGAATATGCTCGTATCCTAGAAAACAATAATTATACAAGTGATGGTTCAGATGATAGTCAAGGAATGACATATTATTTCTACTACAAATCAGTAAGCAATAGTGAAACAGATTATATTTATATTCAATTTGGTTACTATCCAGGTAGTGATGAATACGAAGCAGGATTTGACTTATATGCTTGGATTTATAGTGAAAGCAGTAGTGATGATGATGATTTCGATTTTGGTTTTGATACATACACAAGTTGGCCTGAAGATGCCGTTAACTCATTTTTAAATGGCGCAACATCTGTCCCAGCAATCGAAGGTAGTGAGTTCCTTGTCTATGTTGGCGAAGATGAATATGGCGAATATCTTTACATGTCTGTTGATACAGGTTCAAATATTGAAGAAAGTTATACCGCTACATTAACCGCTGCTGGTTGGATTGTCGATGATTCAGATTATGAAGAATCAGGCTATGTAGCTATATCAAATGATGAAGATGTATTATTACAATATTATTATGATGAAGTCTTCGTATTGTATATTTTACTTTAATAATCGAATTGCAAATTTTAACCAATGATGATTTAATTCATTATTGGTTTTTTATTAAAAAAATAAAATCAACTTATTTATTGAAATAAATTTTGGTTCTTTAAAGAAGAACGGGGGATGATTTTTTTTCAAACCCCGTTTTTCTTTATAGCTTTTAGACTTTTTAATAACAAAAAAGCCTCCTATAATTTGATTGTTACATTCAAAATAAGGAGGTTTATATGAATTATAACACATTTATAATTAGGTTTAATTTAGACCCAAATGACTTTATTGATAAGGAGCCGGTTATCATAAAAACTGATGATATTATTGTCTATGAATTAATACAAAAAATAAATGATATTCTTTGTCCTATTTGTCACTCTAAATGCCATATCAAGGATCATAATTGGGTAGAAATTAAAACCAACACAACGATTGGAAAAAAAGAAATATTACGAATTTATAAAACAAGATTAATTTGCACTAAATGTAGACATTCTTTTACACCAAAATTAAATGGATTAACCTATTATTCTAAAGTTTCATTGAGTACTAAAAATTCAATAATTAAAGAGTTTTATGAATTACAATCTTTTTATTCGATTTCTAAGAGATATGGTATTTCTACAACTTCCGTTATCTCTATTTTTGATGACTATTTTAGATATGTACCAAGAAGAAAAATGCCTAAATATCTTTGTATTGATGAAAAACATTTTAAAACTGAAAATGGATCCTATATTGTTGTTATTTCCGATTTCTTCTCAGGTGAAATAATTGATGTTCTTGAAAATAGACAAATGCCTTATTTAGAAGATTATTTTTCTAAAATCTCTCAAAAAGAACGAGAAAACGTTAAAGTTTTTATATCTGATATGTACGAGGGATACTATAACTGCTACAAAAAATATTTTCCAAAAGCTATTTTTGCTATAGACCTATTTCATGTTATTAAACTATTATCAACTGCAGTTAATCAATTAAGGATCAGAACTTATAAACAGCATATTTATGAAGATTCTATTGAACGTCATTTCTTAAAAACTCAATGGAAAGTATTCCTTTGTAGTTATCATAAATTTGCATATAAACCATATCATAGTAAAAAATATAATTTAAATAGTACTTATGGCGATTTAATCCTATCATGTTTAAAAAAGCATCATCCATTTTGGGACGGTTATACCATTCTTCAAGAACTTCTTAATTATTCAGTTTATGATCACTTTACTGATGCTCAAAACTTTGTTAATCGCATCATAAATAAATTACTTCTATCTGGAAATGAATTGTTAGAAAAAGTTGCTCATACTTATAAAAAATGGTTGATTGGAATTACAAATGGAATCGCTAAAAATCAATCTGGAAAGCGTTACTCAAATGCTATTGCTGAAAATAATAATTCACATATCCAAAGAATAATTAATGTTGGTTATGGCTATCATAATTTTGAAAGATTTAGAAAGAGAATTTTGGTGATTCGAACTTACAAAAAAGGGAACAATGAGTAGTTTTCATCATCCCCCGTTTTTCTTTATAGTTTTTTTGAGTTTCACGGCTTAGACCCCGCTATCCCCCGTTCTTCTTTAAAGAACCTAAATTTTATCTTTTTAAGATCATTTCATATATAAGTTGATTTTTTTATTTTTTAAATTAATATGTTATCTATTTAATTAATTATTACTAGCTTTATTTTCTTGTGAATTAACTCTAGCGCTAATTTTTCCTTCTGGTGATATTTCACCCGCTTTAAACAAAGCAGTTTTAGTAAGGAATGGCCCAAATAATTCATATATTAGTACACCAAATAAAGTAATACTCGCTATCATTTCACCTGCTTCTCCAAGAAATGCTTGTGCTTTAATAGCCATACCTAAAGCTACGCCTGCTTGAGGGAATAAAGTAATTCCTAAATACTTTTTAACATTTTCTGGCGCTTTGGATATTTGCGCTCCTATATTCGCACCAAAATACTTACCTAAACAACGGAAAACGATATAAACTACTCCAACTAAAACAATTAACAAATTAGTAAATACTGATAATTCAAGTTCTGCACCACTTAATACAAAAAATAAGATAAAAATTGGTGCAGTCCATCGATCGAGTCTATCCATAAGTTCACTAGAGAAATCGCAGCAATTGCAGAATATAGTACCAAGCATCATACATGTTAATAAAGATGAAAATGCAATGTGTACTCCAGCTATATCAAAACTCATCATTGAAAGTCCGACAGTAAATAAAACAAATGTTACGCTCATTGCTAAGCGCTTAGAACGCGAATGGAAAAATCTTTCAAAGAATGTAAATAGTACTCCCATTATTGTTCCTAAAGCAAGAGAAAGTATAACTTCTAATAATGGTTCAACGATAATCGAAATCATATCTATACTGCCATTCATGAGAGCCTTAGCTATTCCAAAAGAAATAGCAAAAAGTACTAATCCAACTGCATCATCTAACGCAACTACTGGTAAAAGTGTATCTGTTACAACCCCTTTTGCTTTATATTGTCTAACAACCATAAGTGTTGCAGCTGGCGCTGTTGCCGCAGCAATTGATCCTAAGACAATCGCAACAGGAAGTGATAAAACATTTGGAATAATTAAATGTAATACTATAAGAGCTATATCCACAACAATTGTGGTAAATACCGCTTGAAAAACACCAATAACAAGAGCTTGTTTACCTATACTTTTAAGTTGTGAAAGTCTAAATTCATTACCAATAGAAAAAGCAATAAAACCAAGAGCTATATCTGAAAGTAATGAATAGGATTTAATGTCTTCCATACTAATAAATCCTAATCCTTTAACTTGAAATGCCCCTAAACAATATGGACCAATGAGTACTCCAGCAATCAAATATGCAGTAACGGCTGGTAATTTTAACACTTTTGCAAGGCGGGAAAGTATTAGACCTGAAAAAAGCGCTACAGAAAGCGCAAGTAAAATTTCCATAAATTGCCTCCTGAAATTCAACCGCTTAATTGTAGTACTTTATATTTTATTTGTAAAGGATAATAAATAATTAATTAATCTATTTATAAGATAATAATTTTAATCATTATATATATCATTTATTTTTATTAAATATTAAAAATAGTTTTTTATAATTATTGAAAAAATTTATCAATAAGTGCTTGAAATAAATTTTATAAAGTGTATAATCTATATTGTAAATGAAAAACTTTTTCAATTAGAAAAGGTGGTGGTATGATGGTTAGAAGAAAAACAAAGCAAAGAGAAAACATCTATTTAGCTATTAAAAATCTAGGTCATGCTACTTTTGAGCAAATATTAGATTACTTAAAAGAAAACAATTTAAATGCTTCATTAGTTACTTTATATCGTAATCTTGCTTTTTTATTAGAGGAAGAAAGAATCCGCATGGTTGAAATAGCCAAAAAAGCAGTTTATGAAACAACCGAACTAGACCATCATTATCACTTTTCTTGTCGCGATTGTGGACAAATAATTGATATAGATAAAGATGATATCTTAATTTATTTTCCACATCTTGAACATTTATGTGATTTAACTATTGAAAAAGTAGATATTCTATTACAAGGTCGTTGCCCTAATTGTAGCAACAAACAACAGCATTAATCCGAAAAACGGAAAGAGGAGAATTAAAATGAAATATCAATGCAAAATTTGTGGACAAGTATTTGAAGTTGCAGATGGTGAAGAACCAGTTTGCCCAGTATGTAAAGCCAAAGGTGATAAATTAGTCATCTTTGAAGAAAAAAAGGAAGGATTAACATGGCCTGCTGAACATGTTTTAGGAATTGCTAAGGATACTGATGAAATCGTTCTTGATGGATTAAGAAATCACTTTAATGGTGAATGTAGTGAAGTTGGTATGTATATGGCTATGGCACGCGTTGCATTCCGTGAAGGCTATCCAGAAATCGGACAATTATTCGAACAAATCGCTCATGAAGAAGCCGAACACGCTGCACGTTTTGCTGAATTACTTGGAGAATTAGTCTCCGATAGCACCAAAGCAAATATTGAAAAAATGCTTGCAGGAGAAAATGGAGCTTGTTTTGGAAAAATGGACATTGCAACCCGCGCTAAACAATTAGGATTAGATGCAATTCATGATTCAGTTCACGAAATGGCGCGTGATGAAGCACGTCACGGAAAAGCTTTAGAAGCAATGTTAAAACGCTACTTCTAATATTTATTAATAACATAACTTTAAGGGGCTCATAAGAGTCCCTTTTGTATTATAATAATCACGGAGGAAATCATATGAAAGGTGCCATAATTGTCAATGCATATAAAATTTATCCAAGTGTTCAACACCAAATAAATAGATTTAAAGAAGAATTCTTAATTCGTAGTATTCAAATCGATGTTTTATCAAACAAAGATGTTTTAGTATATCTTTCAAATTCTAAAGTTATTAGTAAATTAAAAAAATATGATTTTATTATTAATTTAGATAAAGATAAATATGTTGCTTTACTAATTGAGAAATTAGGTATTCCTTTATTTAACAATGCTGAAAGTTTAATTTTATGTGATGATAAGATGCTAACTCACATTGCCCTTTCAAACAATCTTATTAAAATGCCAAAAACTATATCCGCACCTCTATGCTATAGCAACAATATTTCAAATGACTGGCTTGCAAACGTTACAAAAGAACTGTCATTTCCTTTTGTAGCAAAGGAGTGTTTTGGTTCCCTTGGCGAACAAGTATACTTAATATCTTCAAAAGAAGAATTGATTGATTTTGAAAATAGCCATCGTTACAAGCCTCATTTTTATCAAGAATTTATCGAATCTAGTAAAGGAAGAGATGTACGAATAATTCTAATTGGAGGAAAAGTAGCGGCATATATGGAAAGATATTCAACATCAGATTTTAGAAGCAATCTTTCACAAGGAGGAAAAGCTAGAGCAATTCACTTAACAAGCGCTTTTAAACATGCTGCAGAACTTGCTGCAAATACTTTAAAACTCGATTATTGCGGAGTTGATCTTCTTTATGGGCCAAATAATGAACCAATATTATGTGAAGTAAATTCAAATGCATTTTTTAAAGGCATTGAAGAAGTTACAGGTATAAATATTGCAAGCAGATTAGTGGATCATATAATAAAGAAAGTTTCTTACTAATACACCTCACTTAATTTAAATTAAAGCTCCAACATATTAAAAAGAGCTTTTTTATTTGACATATTCTGTTTTATTTACTATCATTTTCACTAGTTTAAGATGTTCCTTGCATAACCATCTTAATAAAAACAAGGGAGAGATTTTTATGAAACAAACGTCCAAATGGACTACAAAAGACATATCTAAAATCGCTATCGTTATGGCGGTCTATATCGTATTAACAGTGGCAATAACTCCACTTTCTTATGGCGCTATCCAATTTAGGTTCTCTGAATTATTAATCTTAATATGTTTCTTCAATAAAAAATATAATATCGCAATAATCACCGGATGTTTAATTGCAAATATTTTTTCACCTTTAGGTATTATCGATGTTGTTTTTGGTACATTATCAACAATTTTAACATGTTTCTGTATTAATAAATCAAAAAATATATGGATTGCAAGTATTTTTGCTTCTTTATGGAATGGTTTAATCGTAGGGGGCGAATTATCTATTTTTTATAAGCTTCCTTATATTTTAACTATGCTTCAAGTCGTATTAGGGGAATTCGTTATTGTTACAATAATTGGTTGTCCTTTTTGGATATTATTAAATAATAATAAAAGATTTTCTTCTCTAATTGAAAGTAAAAGATAAACTATGTTTATTTTATCTAACAATTCATTTTTTTAATAGCAAATTTCTATGATATAATATTCTTTGAAGGTGATTGAAATGGAATTATTTAATAAAACTAACTTAACTACAAATTTACAAATTAATTTTTCTAAAAAGCTATTTTGGAATAGCAGTAAAAAAACAATTATTACTTTAGAATCGGTTTTACTTGCGATAATAATAATTGTTTTATGTTTATATATTGATAAATTTTGGCTTGCAATATTATGTGGAGTATTGATGATTATCTTTCCTCTAGCCTTAATGTTCATGCTCAATACCGCGACTAAAAAAACATTGAGCAAATCTGAAGAGGCACCTACCGCTCAAATGGACTATCATTTTAATGATAAAGGAATTAATGTTAAAATAACTATTAACGGCTTATCAAATCAACTATCTTATACATACGATCGCTTTGTACAAATAATTGAAACGAAAGACTTATTTGTTTTTATGATTGAAAATAATCAAGCATTTTATGTTGAAAAATCAGGATTCTACGATGGAAATATTGCTAGTCTATCATCATTTTTAAAAACTTTAGATCAATATAAAAGAATATAGAGGATTAAAAAATGAAAAAGAGTAAATTAATATTACTATCTAGTATTTTATTTTTTAGTAGCTGCTCTATTGATTTTAACATCCCCGTTTCATCAAATTCTAATTTAGCTTCCTCATCAAGTAGCAACATTAACATATCTTCAACTTCAAACATTTCCACCAAACCAGTTGAAGATTTGACTAATGATGATTTAACATATTTAGACCTATTTGATATAAATAACATCGTTTCTGTTGAAATAAACATGTCAACATCAGAACTTAAGAAAATTCAAAATGACTACTACAAATATGGTAATTTAAATGCTAAGTCACCAATTTATCGACGCGCCGATAATGTTAAAATAACAATCACAATTAAAAATAAAGACTTTGTTTTTGAATATGATGACGTCGGTGTTCGCATGAAAGGCAACACATCTCGTCACGATTTTATTGATGAAGACGGAAATATATTTGCTAATATTCATTTAAAACTTTCATTTGAAGAAACTTTTGATGATCCTAATTTATATTTAGATGATGAAATAATGGTATGGGATGACGCTACTAAAAAGAAAGAACGTGAAGACCGCGATTTTCTAAAAATGAGTAAATTAGATTTACGTTATAATAAACTTTGTGATCAATCACATATAAAAGAATACTACGCTCTTGAAATGTATCGGAGCTTTGGAATACTATCACAACATAGTAATTTTGGAAAAGTTATCATCAATCAGGATGGTAACAAAAACGTAAATTATGGAACTTATTTAATTACTGAGCCATTAACAAAAAAATTTATAAAAAATTCCTTAAGTAGTGATGATAATTATATTAATTTAGGAACTTGGGATGAGGAAAAGAAAGGTGTTATTGGCGTTGCTGGTTCTTCATATGGGCAATTATATAAAGCATCTTATGGTATAAACGGAGGATCTGGTGTACCTAATATGTCTTATTTAAACGACAACATGTTAGGCGTAGAATCCGATGACCACATTAACGTTCCTGCATTTGAAATTAAAACCAATACTGATAATGGAGGAGATCATACCTTAATAAAAAACACCTTCTCTGCCTTAAAAAATAGTACTGAAGATATTATTGACCAATATGTTGATTTAGAGTACTTTGCCATGTTTGAAGCAATTTCAACTATATTAGGAAATCCTGATGATTTAAGAAACAACTATAATAATTACAGCTTATATTTTAGAAGAACAGATGGAAAAATGGTTATTATTCCTATCGATCAAGATCGTGTTTTAGGAAATTCAAGAGAATGGGATCCTAGTGGAAATGCCTTATCAGAAATATCACCTTTTGAAAAAAAAGCCATTGGTAATGGAGGTAATCAAGTTAATCCTTTATATCTTAAAACTATTTTAGATAGCAAAAGTTCCACCCGTGATAAATATATAGAAGCATTAAGAAAAGTATTAAATAGTACTTGGATTAGTAACGAACACTTCGACAATATTTATAATATAGTAAAATCGCATTATGAAAGATTTGAAAAAGAATCGATTAATCCTGTTACCTTTTCTTTAAATGAAACTTATGAAGGATCAAATCATAATATGAATTTTAAAGAATATATATCAAAGAAAATCAAAACAATTAATAATGCCTTAAGTAGCGGTTCTTCTCCTGATAATGGAAACAATAATTCTTCAACAACCTCGCCATTAATATCTAACTTAATTGAAAATTGTAGTGAATTCTATTTCCGATATACGCAAAACTGGGAAACCTGTGATGAAACCAATCGTTTTTATAAAGTTGATGAAACCACTTATCGTTATGATCATATAATTTTAGATGAAGATATCGATAATTTTAGATTTAAAGTATTCGCGGCAGAATTAGGATATTGGTTAAGAACTGAAACTAATGGAGGAATGCTTGTTAAGCATGGAAACGACATTTATATAAATCCTAGCGTAGATGACTTAGGAAAAACTTTCTCTGTTACAATAGATAAATCTTTAGGAACCTGTAGCTGGGTAATTATGTAATAAAAAAAGCATAAATTTAGGAGCAACCTTATATTTATGCTTTTTTACTTTTACATTTTCTAATTTATAATAATGGAGAAATAACTTTAAAAAGAAATTCAATAATTTTTCGATATAATGGTCTTTTTTTCCATTCTTCAAAAGTTATTTCTTGAGATTTCATCAATGCAGAAATATAATCTTTACTCATTTCTTTAATACTTGGATCAAACATCATAAAATGTCCGCATTCAAAATGAAGATAAAAACTACGATAATCACAATTAATTGTCCCTATAACAGCGTATTTTCCATCAATAATAAGTTCTTTTGCGTGATTGAATCCTGGCGTATATTCGTATATTTTTCCTCCCGCAACAAGAATGTCTCTATAATGGGCTCTTGTCATTGTAAATATCGCTCTTTTGTCAGGAATATGTGGTACTAAAATTCTAACATCAACACCACTAAGACACGCTCTTTCAATCGCCCCAATAAAATTATCATCAATAATAAAATAAGGTGTTGAAATATAGATGCTCTTTTGAGCGTTGGTAATCATAGATAAATATAAATCATATGCCGGATCAACCCCATTAACCGGTCCATCACAGAAAAACATATGAATTGATGAATTAACAATATCTGTTTGCTCAGTATATTTATCCACCATTATCATTTCTGAAGTAGTCATAAACCAAATTTGTGAAAAAGATAACAATAAATTATATATTGACTCTCCTTTTATTCTTAAAGATGCATCCCGCCAATGACCATAAGGGCTATTTATATTAATATACTCATCCGCGAGATTATCTCCACCAACATATCCGATTTTTCCATCGATAATTATTATCTTTCGATGATCACGATAATTTAATCCTGGTGTTAAGTTCTCTTTCATTGGATTATAAGCTTTTATTTTTACATGTGCAAATTCTTTTAAACGTTCAAAATCACTTTTTGGTTTTCTAAATTTAGAGCCAATATCATCATACAATAATTTAATTTCTACGCCTTCTGTAGCTTTTTGAAATAGAATCTCTTTTATCTCGTCCCACAATTGTCCTTTACTAATAATAAATGTTTCAATAAAAATATATTTTTTCGCAGATTTTAAATCTTCAATAAGTTGCTTATGTTTCTCTTCAATTTGGCCATAAAAAGTAGTTTCAGTATTTTGATAAGCTTGAAATCCAGTTAGCCTATTAACTAACGCTAAATGCTTATATCCCACTTCATCTACAGTCTTCAAATTATCAAGAACATCATTTTTCTTAATATATATCTCTAAAGATTCAGAAACTTTTTTATATTTTCTTTTTGGAAGCATTCTTCCATTACCGAATAATAAAAATATTAATGTTCCACTTAACGGCATGATTAAAAATGTAATAATCCATGTTAATTTATAATTACTATTTGACTTTTTGCTATAAAGATAAAATGAACAAATAAATCCAATTAGTCTTACTAACAAGAAAACCCATGTAGTATTCAAATACGCAACTAAAATTACATAATATAAATATATTTCAGAAAAAACAAAAATCGCTGACAAAATTGATATCAGTAATATTCTTGTAATAGAAATTCCTTTTTTACCCGCTCTTTTCATATACTACCTCTCTTTTATTATTTATCAATTTAAAATATATATTTATTTTAAATCACTTACAAATTTCAAACTTGTTCCGAAACACCACATAAGATTAAATCCACCACATAAACCATCATTATCAAGTGTTTCGCCAAGAATATAAACATTGTTTTCAATTTTAGATTCAAAATTATCTTTAATTTGCGTAATATCAACTCCGCCTATTGTAACTTGTGATGATTTAAAAGAATATAATGAATCATAATCAAACACTAGATTTTTAACACATTCCGTGACTCTTTTTGTTTCCTCAATATTTTTCTTTCCTTTAGTCAAAGTATAAGCTTCAATGTATCTAGCCATCGGCGTTATTAAAGAACCATCTAAATATGGATAACCATTTTCGCTCTTTTTCATCCATAATTCAAATAATTCTTCTTGGCTTAATTGAGGAAATAAATCTAATGAAATACTATAATTTCCTTTAATATCATTTCTAGCAATAATTGAGCTACAATTCATAATCGCAATTCCGCTTAATCCATCTTCTTTAAATAATACTTCGCCCTTTTCTTGATATATTTTTTTATCTTCTTTATATAAAGAAACTAAGCATTTTACTTTATTTCCTTTTAAATATTCAACATCTTGTTTTACTTTTATCGGCGATAATCCTGGATATAAAGGCGATATTCTATATCCATGACTTTCTAAAATATTAAAGATACTTCCATTTGACCCATGAACAGGACTGGATTTTCCACCACAAGCAATAACTAATTTATCAACATCTATTTTGCCATTGCTAGTAAAAACTACTATTTTATTATTATCTAAAGAATAACCTTTAAATTCTGTCTTTGTGCAAATAGTAATATTTTCTTTCTTTAAATGATACATAAAAACATCCATAACTGTTTTTGAAGATTCTGTATAAGGATATCCAAGATTTCCTTCAAATTTGGTATCTAATCCTAAATAGTTTAACGTTTTTATTATATCAACATTATCAAAAACCATCTTTGCTTTTTCTTTATTACGATAAGAATTATATAAATCATTACCATGAATACTATTAAATAAATTGCAGCGACCATTTCCAGAAACATATATTTTCTTACCTATTCGTTCTTCTTTTTCAATGATCATAACTTCAAATTTCGGATTATTCTTTTTAAGCATAATCGCGCTTAATATTCCTGAAGGTCCTCCTCCAATAATAGCCACTTTCATTTTACTAAATCCACTCCTTTCTTTTTTGTCTTAAAACAATGTAAATGCTAATTAAAAAGTTTCTTAACATCATGATTATTATAATCTATTTTTATTAATTTTTTAATAATTGAACCACTCTAGTTTATTAAATTATACAAATAAATAATTTCATATTCATTTTCATAAAATTAAAAAGTTTTAATTATATAAAAAGAGTCAAATCATGATTGATAGACCCTTTAAATGTTATTTGATTATGATATAACAAATACAGAAATGTATAATTTACGATAAAAAGAATTAAAATAATTTTTATTTATAAGTTACTGCGGAACTTGATTGAGTCCATGTATAAGATGTTGATTCATTACTAATAGTATAAGAATTATTCAGTTTAAAAGAATCACTACACACAAGTAAATTTGTATATGACATTTTTAAAACAAAAGAAATATCTGTATTACTTATGCTATATGTTCCCGCAGTAAAGGAATACTTACTAGTAGAATTTCCACCCCATCCTCTAGGTCCTCCTGGTCCTCCACCCATAGATGAAGTAGAACCAAATAAAACATAATTAATTGTAGATGACGAAGGTGTCGTACATACAGAACCCGCAGCAACAAAAGTTCCTCCAGTCATAGTCATTCTTCCATCAATATCCAAAGCTGAAGCCATTCCAGATGAAGACCCGCCTTTAGCAATAATAACTCCGCCTTTTTGAACATAATCACCATTTGAATCTATCGCATCAGTATCTCCATTTCCAACTTCCGATTCAAGATATCCACCTTCTATTTGAATAAGAATACTTAAATCACCTTTTTGTGCGTTCAATCCATCATCACTTGCATATATTTTATGAGTACCACCCTTAATATATATCTGATTAGCTTCTAAACCCTCATGTGATTCACTAATATTAACATTACCATCATTAATTACTAACATATGATCGGCATGAATGCCATCATCGCTACTTATAATATTAATATTTCCACCATCTATAGTAATATTTCCAATTCCAGTGTTACCATTTTCTAAATTTTCCCCTCTTGTACAATGGATACCATCATCATGAGTTTCAATTACAATATTACCTCCATTAATAGAAATGTTATTATATGCGTTGATACCTTTTGCAGAATGTTCACTTTTATTTTGATTACCACTTTCCATTCCGCCTCCAAAAGATGAAGCTTGATATATCGACCAATTGCCACTTAATACACCACTACTATCTTTAGTAATCGTATAAGTATCGTTGTTAGTATTTATTTTTCCTCCATCGCTTTTAGAGACATAATTATCAAATGAGTTTTCACTTTGACTATCATTAAATTTATACACTTGAACATTTTCATAATTGTTTGGAACATCAATTTTATAAACATAATATCTTTGTTCTGCTCGATAATAGTCTGCTTCTTTCCAAATATAATCATCATCACTATTATAAAAAACTGCCGCATAACGATAAGAAGAACTATAGATATTGCTTTTAATTCTTAAATAAATAAAAGAAGCATCTGCTTTAACAATATCTTCTGTATATGAAGAGTATTTGCCAGTATATAAGTTTAAACTCAAACTATCATCTTCATTATTAATAACTACATCATAAGACGCATCAATCGCGTCTAGAGCAGAATAGATATAAATATTGCCACTTAATATCGTAATAGTTCCTTTTTGATTACCTTTAGAAGAAATATTAGAAGAAGATGTTTTTAATCCATTTCCTCCTTTAGATATTGCTATAATATTTCCTGATTCAACAATAATGGAATCATTGGCTTTAATTGCGTTATTAACTGCGGTAACCTTTAAAGTTAAATTTTTGATATTTAAATCATCTTTAGCATGAATACCATTGTTATAAGACGAATTAACTACTAAAATACCTTTTCCTTTTAAATCAAGATCCGCTTTTGAATATATTGCGGCATTTCCAACATCTGAAGATGTTGAATCATCTTTTAAAGTTCTAGTATCATTTAATTCATTATAAGTATCTGCATTAGCTTTAATATCAACTTTATCAGCTTTTTCAACGTAAATCAAAGAATCGATTGAAGAAGTCATCGTTACCCCATTAAATAACAAATTTACTTTCTTTTCATCCGCAGAAACTCTAATTTGTCCATTATTTAATTTTCCTGAAATAGTATAATCTCCTTCTTCGACAATCGTATAGATATTTCCACTTACAGTATATCCATTAGCCACATTTGTCTCTATTTTAAAATCGCCATTATTTTCTTGATAATTGTCATCAATATTTGAAATAACACTGTTTGTTATTAACGATCCACTTGATGTTATATAGCTATTTATATTACTATTATCACCATTGACCGAACATGCACTGATAAACAAAAATGCTAGTGGTAATATGTATTTATTTTTCATTTTTTCATTCTCCTTTCATCATCAATATAATTGATAAATCTTAATAAAATGAAGCCAAAAACTAAATACATTATACACCAACTAGCAATGTTCAGTATATTTTATTTCTTCTTAATAACTACGCCTAACACTGATATTAATGCAATAAAATACAGTATATTCATAGATGCTTTTCCGCATCCTTTATTGCTATTAACTTCGTTAGAAATATTTTGACTAACCGATATATTTTTTACTTCAACTGAAAGTGTTTTATTTCCGTAAGTATATGTTCCTACAACTTTAGTATCAGAAACCGACAATTTATTTGGGCTCCAAACTATTTCAGAAGTAACATTTTCAATATCACCATTACTAAATTCCGCAAGAACTCTTAATCCAGTTGAATCAAAAGTTTCTCCCTCATAATATGATAATTTTGCTAAAGAACCTTCAACACTTAAATTAACTAATGTCTTTTCTGTTGGAATTGGAGTTGGATCTGGGTCTGGATCCGGGGTAGGATCTGGATTAACAGATGATTTAGATATTCTATATAAATTAATATCTTCTTGTGAGGATTTATAAGTCGTAAATCTTGGACTATTTTTATTGTATTGAAGTGTTCCACATCCACTTTTTGTACTTTCGATTGTTGCTACACCAGAAGATATAGAAATACTCCAAGTATTTGTTCCTTCTATGAAAGATAGCTTCTTTTCACTTGTAACTCCTAATTTATTACCTTGATTAGAAAACGTCCAACCACTTTGATTACCTTCTAACGTAAATACAAGACCATTAGAATAATCTTCAATTTTTTGTTTATCCGCAGAGAACGTTGCTTTTTTTACTTGATAAATACTTCTCATTTAATTCACCTGCGACAACATTACCTTCTTTATAAGCAATAACTACTTTGTCTCCTGTTTTTAATTCTGAAGTATCATTAATCAATACACATCCATCAGGTTGTACTTTTTCATTAACAGTAATTCCACTATATGTAGTTTTAATACTTCCATATTTTGCTATAACTGAAGTACTACCTTTTGAAAGAGTTTTATTTGAAGTAACACCATCAAGCCATTCAATATTTGAATTTGAAACAACTGAAGTGGTATTATCACTATATTTTGCAGTTACAGTTAATCCCTTTGGATCAAATTTATCTCCTTCTTCATAAACTGTTTTAACAGGAGTACCAGAAATAGAAATAGATTTAACATCTCTAACAACGATATTAGCCTCACCTCGAACTGAAGAATCAAGAGAAGATATCGCACTGATTGTTGTAGTTCCTTCTGATATTCCCTTAACTACACCCGAAGAAACACTTGCGACCGATGGATTTGAAGAAACCCAAGTAACGCTAGAAGAAGCATTTGAAGGAGTAACATTTACATTTAAAGTCAAAGAACTTCCGACATTAATCGTTGAATTAGCTGGAGATAATGTCAAACTTGTTGGTGGGTCTTTCTTAAGTACTTTGCTACAAACATTCTTCGTATTTTCATTATAATCGCCCCATATTTTACACGCTAAAGATCGATCATCAATAAATGGATTACGATTTCCTTGAATATCTTCAGCACCTTCATTTCTTCTTATTTCAGTATCATCAACAGGATATTCTAAATTCCATTTCAATAAATCAGAAAGTTTTCCCATTGTTTTATTGCCAGTTTTATCGTTTGATAAATCAACTAAAGACAATTGTGAATTAGCTACAACTCCATAAAAAATAATTCTTGCAGCATCTCCACGATATCTTTCTGTCATGCCATCAGCATAAGGATCCCATCCTGATTGACTTGTGCCACCTTCAACATAGAACGCATTTCCCCTACTAGAATTATCCGCAGTAAGAGTAGGACGAATAATATGAATATCAGCTTCAATTAAATTTCCTCCTCTTGAATTAGGCCAAACATGTTCTCTATTCATTTGTCCTTTGCTAGCGTATGTTCCTCTATAATAAGCAACATATTGAGATCTATTATTAGGATTATAATCAGTTTTATTATAATAATCCCATAAATTACTATATCCAACCGTTTTCTTTCTTTTGGTGGAATTCAATTTCCTTAATGCACTTAAAAGAGAATCACCAGTTAAAGAAGAACTAATAGATGAATAATATTCTTTTGCGGTTTGATCGGTATTAATCGGATCTCCTTCTAAACCTTCATTTAATGATTCAGCCGCTTCAACTACTTTAACACCACTTTCATGATTGTTAATTAAGCCAAGAGAAATACTCATTACCATTAGTAATGTCGATATAATCACTTTGTTTCTTTTTTTCATAAATACTCCTTCATTTTTTCCATAAAGACCTTATCTTTAGTTCTTAAATAGTATACCATATATAAAACTTTAATTATACAAAAAGTGAATTTAACTAATGTAACCACTTACAAACACATAATTATTGAAAGTTTTGAAAAAATTAGTTACGATAACCTTGTTTTTAAATAAATTAATTAAGCGAGGATAAACTAATGAGTACAGTTCATGTTATGGTCGGAATTCCTGGTTCAGGTAAATCAACTTATAGCCGCACAATTTTACAAGTAGAACTAAATTGTTTAATAGTAACAAGTGATGGTATTAGACAAGAGCATCCAGATTGGGATGAACCTACCGTTTGGAAAGAAGTCTATCAAAGAATCGCTAACGAATTAATAGCAAATCATGATGTTATCTTTGATGCAACAAGCTGTACTCCAAGAGTTAGAGCCCGTCTTTTCGAAAATCTTAATAATTTAATTCCTAATGTAGAATATAAAGTTGGAGCGTACTATTTTCCAACGCCAAAAGAAATTTGTTACGAACGTATAGAAAAAAGAAATCAAGTAGTGGGCGAACACTTTTTCCCTCTTGATGCCTTAGAAAAATACGCTACAACAATCGTTGAGCCAACTTTAGAAGAAGGCTATTCTTTTATTAAAACAATAATCGCTTATTAATCAATAAATTCATCAAATCCATGTATTTCTGCACCAGTTATTGAATAAATATTTTTAAATTCAATCGCAGTTTTAACTATACGTAATATTTTACTTGTTTTATCAATGCTAGAAACAACGCCTTCGCATTCTAAATATTCATCATCACAATAATATACAACCTTAATAATCATTCCTTTTTTTATTTGATTTAATTTATAAGATAATTCTTCTCCACTTTCAACAGAAAGGTGTTTTTTTGCTACAGAAACCTTCTCTCTTTTTCTAAGTTCCGCTTTAAATCCTTTCAAAGTATCAAATGGAAGAAATTGTTTCGCGCGTTCATTCACTATTATGCCCTCCAATTAATTTATTTCTTTTTATCGTTGTGGCTTTCTTTTCTAAATCCATTCCTTTAAAAATAGAGTTTTTACCATATTTTTTCTTAATTTGAATAATTGTTTCTTGTACTCTTTTTTCTTTTACTAATTGTTCTGTATCGGTTAATAAATCATATGTTTCATACACTTCATCAACAACATTTCCAAAACCAATATTAATTTTTCTTATCATATGTCTTGGATTTGTCGTTTTATAAAACAAATTTAAAAAAGCATCCTTAAGATTTTTATATGAATTTGTATATCCATCTAATTTCATTCTTCCCCCTGTTGGTTTAATAACATCTTTTGAATATCCAATGTTTAAAAAAATAACATTAGTCACTAAATGTTTATCAACAAGATCAAGGCATAATAAATCCGTCATTTCTTTAATTATAAGGGGAATATCTTCAAAACGATAATCTTCTGGTAGAATTTGACCAGATGATAGAGAATTACTTTTCGATTGATATTCATGAATATCTTTAATTGTGCATTCTTCTCTTCCGAAGGCATGATCAATAATAAATAAGGCATTAACACCAAATTCTTGATACAGAAGCTTTTCATTTACTTTCGTAACATCATATAAACAATAACAATTATATTTTTCTAATCTTTTAGCAATACCTCTTCCGATATTCCATATATCTGTTATTGGCTTATGATGCCAAATATTCTTTTTAAAAGATTCTTCATCCAAATATCCCATATGATCTTCACTTTTTTTAGCCATAATATCTAAAGCTACTTTCGCTAAAAATAAGTTAGTGCCAATTCCCGCAGTCGCGCATATTCCTGTTGTTTTATAAATATCATCTATAATTTTTTTTGCTAATTCTTTTTCATTAGTTTTATATAATTTTAAATAATGTGTGATATCTAAAAAACATTCATCAATCGAATATACATGAATATCTTCTTTGGCTATATATTTTAAATATATTGAATATATATCCGCGGAATATTTAATATATAACTTCATTCTTGGAACAGCAGTTATATAAGATGTATTTTTCGGTATTTCAAATAACCGACACCTATTTTTAACTCCTTTTTCTTTTAAAGAAGGAGACACCGCAAGACAAATAGTTCCAGGACCGCGAGAATCATCTGCAACTACAAGATCAGTTTTTAAAGAATCAAGTCCTCTTTCAACACATTCAACCGAGGCATAAAATGATTTTAAATCAATGCATAAGTAAATAGATTTGCTCATTAATATCGCCTCTTTCTTTTCTATAATTAGTATACCTTTTTTTCAACTTTTTACTTAATTATTTTAAACAAAAATAAATCGAAAAAATTATTATTAAATTAAATTAATTCTTTATTTTTTTACAAACTAAAAAAATGGGATTGCTCCCATTTTCTATAATCAAATATTCTTTAAACTATAATAAAGATTTATATAAAGCAATAATATCTTCTAATGTAGGATCTTTAGGATTTCCTGGACGGCAAGCATCCGCCATCGCAGATTCAGATAAGAAAAGAATATCTTCTTCTTTAACAATATCTTTTAAATTTTCTGGAATTCCAACATCTTTGGATAATTTTCTAACAGCATCAATCGCAGCTTTACGATACTCATCTTGGCTCATATTATCTACGCCTTCAACGCCCATCGCTCTTGCAATTTCACGATATTTTTCTCCAGTTGCTGGTGCATTATATTCCATAACTGTTGGTAAAATAATTGCATTTGCAACTCCATGAGGAGTATTATATAGCGCTCCTAATGGGTGAGCCATACTATGAACAATTCCTAAACCAACATTAGAGAATCCCATTCCAGCAATATATTGTCCTAAAGCCATACCTTCACGGCCTTCTTTAGTATTATTAACCGCGCCACGTAAACTCTTAGAAATTAATCTAATAGCTTCTAAATGGAACATATCAGACATTGCCCACGCACCCTTTGTAATATATCCTTCAATAGCGTGAGTTAAAGCATCCATACCAGTTGAAGCGGTTAATCCTTTTGGCATTGAAGACATTAAATCTGGATCAACGATAGCCACGACTGGAATATCATGAACATCGACACAAACGAACTTTCTATCATTTTCAACATCAGTAATAACATAGTTAATTGTTACTTCTGCAGCTGTTCCAGCAGTTGTTGGAATGGCAATTATTGGAGCGCATGGATATTTTGTAGGCGCTACACCTTCTAAAGAACGAACATCACTAAATTCTGGGTTAGTATGAATGATTCCAATCGCTTTTGCGGTGTCAATCGTAGAACCTCCACCAATTGCGATAATATAATCAGCATTAGCAGCGGACATTGCCTTAACGCCATCTTTGACGTTATCAATTGTTGGGTTTGCTTGAATATCTGAATAAATTTCATAATCCAATTCAGCTTCATCTAATAATTTTGTTAATTTAGAAGTAATTCCAAATTTAATTAAATCCGGATCAGAACATAATAAAGCTTTCTTAAATCCTCTTGCTTTAATTTCAGGAACAATATTTTCTAACGCTCCCGCTCCATGATAGGAAGTCTCATTTAAAATAAATCTTGGCATTGTTTTTTCCTCCTTAATATACCAATAAAATTTTATAATAATTAATTTAAATAATTGTTAATAATGAACTTTATCTTTAATATTTTTATATTCTTCATAAAGGACTTTGCAATCTTTTCTGTTTAATTCAACAATAAATGCTTGCTTTTTTTCTTCATCATTTTGAAAATCATAAAAAATAGAATCTCTAAAGCCAATTTCTTGAGTATCGTCTACACTACAACCATAATACACTTTTTCAATATTAGCCCATAAAATTGCGGATAAACACATTGGACATGGTTCTGCGGTGGTATAAATCTCACATCCTGATAAATCAAACGTTCCTAACTTTTTACATGCTTTATGAATTGCCATAATTTCTCCATGACACGTAGGATCATTATTCTTAATTACTTGATTATGACCTTTACCAACAACTATACCATCTTTAACAATCACTGCACCAAAAGGACCTCCGTGACCATTTTGGATTCCTTTTCTTGCTTCTTTAATTGCCATATGCATATATTTGTTCATTTCATTCATCTCCAATGACAACATTATTTTACAACATTAACCTAAACTTATAAAGAAAATAAGTTTTAAAAAAACATAATATAATCAAAAAAATATTTAAAATTAAAATAGCCTCCATAGAACAAATAAATATTTATATCTACGTGGCTATTTTATAAGGAGAACTACTTTTTAATATAAAGAATACCAATACAATTTGGTCCACAATGAGAAGAAATTACACATCCTGCAGTTGTGGTTAATATGGCTTTCTTATCCATAAATTCACTTAATTTATCAAAAATATACGTCGCATATTTATCTGTACATGCATGAGTAATCATTACTTTTCCTAAATCAACATTTCCCATTAGATATTGAGTCTTGAAATCCTCGATCATAATATCTAGTGCTTTATACATTTTTCCTCGAGGAGTTTTATAAACTTTTAATCTTCCTTCATTCATTCTTATAACTGGATGGATTCTTAAAAGTCTTCCAGCAAAATAAGTTATTCCTGAACATCTTCCACCTTTATGAAGATATTCCATCGTATCTACCGCAAACGAACATTCAACTCGAGGAGTAATATATTCTAAAGCTTCTTTCATTTCTTTTGCGGAACAGCCTCTATCTCTTAATTCTACTAATTTTAAAATTTGTAATCCTATCGCAGAACTTAAATTTTTTGAATCAATAACTTGAACTTTACCATCATATTTTTGTGCAGCTGAATAAGCATTAAGATATGTAGATGATAAATCAGACCCTAATCCTATATATACTACTTCATACCCAGAATCAACATATTTAGAAAAAATAGTTTCAAATTCTAAAGGTGTTACAGCGGAAGTTTTTGGCATTTCATCTGTTTCTTTAACAAGATCAAACAACTTTAATGGAGTAATTTCCTCCATATCTCTATAAGTGTTTCCCCCTATAATTACTTTTAAAGGAACAAAATCCACATCTAATTCTTTTAATAATTCTAATGATAAATCGCATGTTGAATCAGTAATTATTTTAACTTTTACTATCATATCTTTCTCTCTTTCTATTAAATATATTCTCTAGTTAAAAAGGCAATGACTTAAAACCATCTATAAATAATGTTTTTTGAAAAAAGTAAAGGAGAATTTTTTCAGTCATTGCCTGCATAACGATATATTAGCACATACCGTTACAAAAAGGAAAACACTTACTTAACGTAAGCATTAATAGTATATATAGTCTATGGTTAATTAATTATTAACCATTTATTAACTTTTTATTAAATTTATTGTAAAGGGACTAATACAACAAATTCAGTGCCTTTATTTAATTCACTTTCAACACTTATTTTCGAATTTAATAAAGATAAAATCCTTTTTACTAATGATAGACCTAATCCATTACCCTCATCATGATGAGAGCGATCTGCTTGGAAAAATTTATCAAATATATATGGTAAATTTTCTTTAGAAATTCCAATACCATTGTCTTTAATTGACACTCTAGCAAATCCTTCTTCAATTCTTAAATCAATGGCTATTTTCCCATTTTTAGGAGTGAATTTAATTGCATTACTTAATAAATTACTCCAAACATTAGAAAGCAACGACTTATCACTATTAATTAAAACTTGTTCTAATTCTATTTCTAATTCTATTTCCTTTTCACTCCATTTATTTTCTAAAGAAAGGATAACTTCTCTTAATTGTTCATCCAATTGATAATTATCTTTCTCCACGATAACTTTATTATTATCTAATTTTGATATTTTTAAAATATCGCTAACTAAGGTCGTTAAAGTACTTGTTGATTGAATAATAAAACCAATATATTTTTTTCTTTCTTCTTCACTAAGAGATTCATCTTGTAATAAAGTTGCATATCCTTGAATTGTACTTAAAGGAGTCTTAAATTCATGAGAAACATTAGAAATAAAATCATTCCTTAGCATAGAATTTTTCTTTAACTCAGAAGTCATATAATTAAAATTATTAATTAACTCCGCAATTTCACCTTCTTGAGAATTGTACTCAATACTAACATTAAAATTACCTTCAGCAACTTTATCTGCGGCATTTTTTAAATCTTTAATTGGCTTTAATATTCTTTCCGATATTTTAGATGTTAAAACAAATCCAACACCTAAAGCAATTAAAGTACCTACTATCAAAATTAATAAAGGAGGAATCGGTCTATGTCCTCCATCAAACTTCCATCCACCAAACAAAAACATGGAAGAAAGAATTAAAGAAATCGTTACAAATGAAATCATTTGCGCTATAACGATCAACACTAAAACTCGATATGCAACCTTACTACTCAAAATTGAAAATAACGATCTTTTTTTTCTTTTATTCATTTCTAATAACCGCCTTATATCCTAATCCTCTAACCGTAACAATAGAAAAATCTTTATTACTTTCTAACTTTTCTCTTATATGTGTTATATGAACATCAATTGTTCTATCAATTGATTCACTATATATACCCCAGCAATCATTCATAATTTGGCTTCTGGTAAAGATTCTATTTGGAAAAGAAACTAATTTAAATAATATTTTAAATTCTTTTAATGGCAAAATTATTTCTTTATCATCAAAACTAACACTTAAAGAATCATAATTTAAAACTGTATTTCCAACTTGAATTTTTCTTTCCGTATTTATTTTAGCTCTTTTCAACAACGCTCCAACACGTAAAACTAACTCATTAATATCTATTGGCTTAACCATATAATCATCAACGCCTAAAGAATAGCTCTTCTTTTTATCTTCAAACTCATCTTTTGCGGTTATAAACAATATTGGTATTTCTTTATCAGTTTGACGAATAATACGCGCAAATTCAAATCCATCTATCTCCGGCATCATAATATCGGAAATAATCATACTATAAGCATTTTTCTCCATATGCTCTAATGCCTCAAGAGGATTATAAACTCCATCAACTTCATAATTATGTCTTTCTAAAACAGTTTTAATAAGATGATTCAATTTAACATCATCTTCAACAAGAATAAGTTTTACCACAATTACCACCCAATTTATAATTATAAACGATATTTATTAATTTACTGTTAAAGAATTTATTTAAAAATAAGTAAAAAAAGATGATGTTCCCTAAGGATAACATCACCTTTGATTTCATAAATTATAAACTAATTATTACCTATAACTAATGAATAAGTAACTTTTCCATTTTTATCTTCATTCTTTTGGAAAGTTATTGAGAATAACACTTGATCTCCAAATTTTGAAGCAATAGTAATTGAAGTTTTACCATCTTTTTCACTCTTAGTAACTTCAAATGTTGCGCTTCCAATCTTTAAAACAAAGCTATCACCATCAGCAACTGGTATTTCAATTGAATAGTTGAAAACTGATTGATTATTAATTACGATAGAATACTCAAATTTATTAGAAGTAATTTCTTTAGAATCAATAACTTCATTAACTTCAATATATGTTGATGTACTTTCTTTATTAGTTAAATCGAAATAAAGTTTAAAGTTAACTTGAGCCGCTTTTGCAGCATTATCATAAGTCAAACTTGAAGAATAATTTAAAGTTAAATCTAACTCTAATGGAACATAGCTAACAACCAATTCACCATTTTGAGTGGTTTTTCCTTCAACTACCTCTTGGTTATAGTTTAAAGAATATTTAAATTCCTTATTTGCTCCGATAGCAATATCACTTTTATAAGTAAATTCTCCGCCTTCTACTTCGCTAACTTTAACTTCAACCTTTTTATTTGCGTCAAAAATAGCGTCAAATGAAGCGATTAATTCACTAATTTTGTCTTGATACTCATTTCCAATTGCATTTTCAGGAGTATATGCTCTTCTAGCGGCTTTTCCTCCAGAAGTTGTAAAAGAAGTGTTGACAAGAGTCAAAGCGCTAGAAGAAGCATACGCAAGCTTTTTATCGGCATCATTGCTATTATCTTTATTAAAAGAGCATCCTCCAAGAGCAATGATTGAAAGCATAGATGTTAAGACTAATAATTTTTTGTTTAATTTCATAATTTTTCCTCCGTTTATTTTTTACAACATTAATACAAACTATTTTTTAATTTTGTTGGTTAAAAATTGAAAAATCACTAATAAAATAATCTTGATATTCATCCGAATACGTTACTGTAAACGTAAATTTGCTTTCTAACAACCAAGAATTTATTTCACAACTTACTTCATATGACAAATCATTATCATTAATAATTATAAATAATATATTTGTCTTTGAAAGTGAATTTTCATACTCTATTACCGCTTCAGAATTTGATTTCTTAATTGAATATTTAAATAATTCAGATTCAGTATTATCTAAAACTACACAATAGCAATATTCTTTTGTACCATCTTCTTTTTCACGTACATAGTAAATAAAACTTTCCACATCAATTAAAGTAAAGGCAAACCTACTCTCACTAATATATCCATCACTATTAAATTTTGTTTTAATTCCAATATAATTGCCAAAAAATGAATTTATTTTATCTTCAGATATAATAATACCTTGAAGTTCTTCCTCTTCTTCTAATAAATTATAATAATAATTCACTGAATCATAGAGATTGCAACTATAGTTGTATTCATACTCTTGTCTTCCAATTTCAACTAAATAATTTCCCTCTTCAATTTCATAATTTAATTCTATTTTATCTAACGAGTATAAAAATGTTTGACTTATATCCGCATATGCCTCTTCAATCATAGAGGTTATCTCACCAAGAATATCATTTTCTAAATATTTTTTTGATTTTTTTACGTTTTTAGAACGATTATCATCTTTAGCAAGCAATGTTTCAGTAACGTTAATAACATCGGCGATAAACGATTTTTGTTCCACTTTTTCTTTTAAAGAAAGTTTATGATCATTTGGGAAAAGTACGATAGCTAAAACTGTAGAAACAACCATCAAAGAAGACATCGCCATAATCAAACCTTTAAATAATGGTTTCTTCTTTAAATCTGCTTTTTCAACCACTTTATCCAAAATCATATCACTAGTTAATTTTATTTCATGTGATTTAAATGCATTTTTAATTTGCATTTCAACGTTGTCTAGCATATAACTCCTCCTTTACTTTTTTAATTCCTTCAGCATACATCCATCTAATCGTAGATTCTTTTCTTTTTAATAGAGATGCAATTTCGCTATATTCCATTTCCGAAACTAATCTCATAATAACTACTTTAAACATTTCTTCGTTTAAAACTTTCTTCATAACTAGAATAATATCTTCATAATCAAGTCCTGATTTAATACTTTCAGTATTAGAAGCGACGATATTTTGATCTTCAATCAATTCTTCTTTTTTTTGTCTTTTTAAATAATTTAGCGATAAATTACGGCTAATGACATAAAGTAAACCTAAAATTGATTGGTCTTTTTTAACCTTAAGAATATTATTAATAAAACTCAAATAAGTTTCTGACAATATATCTTCCGCGATAACTTCAGACTTAACATAAGAATAAATATTAGCGAATACTCGCTGCTTAGTTTCGTTATACAAAGTGGTAAAAGCGTTGTCATCACCATCTATGTATTTTTTTACTAAATCATACAACTTCTCATTATCCATAGATAACACAAAAACTCCTTTCAACACTTCTACATTTAATACATTTATCATCTTAATTTTGTTGGAATGAATAATTATTCCTTACATAAATCATAACAAATTTTACTTAAAAAAAAGAATACTATTTCTAGCATTCCTAATAATTTATCTATGTTCAGATATTAACGCGCGAATTGAGCGAATTAACATATCTGTACCAACAACATGATTATTATCATTTGGAATGATAATATCAGCGTATCTAATCGTTGGTCTAACAAATAAATGATGCATTGGTCTAACAGTAGTTAAATATTGTTTAATAACACTTTCAACAGTTCTACCTCTTGCTTCAATGTCTCTTTCTAATCGACGAATAAATCTTAAATCATCATCACAGTTAACAAAAACTTTTATATCAGCAAGTTCTCTAACTCTTTCATCTTCTAAGGCTAAAATACCTTCTAAAATAATAATTGGTTTTGGATCGACATGAACTCTTTTTTCTTCTCTTGTTTGTGTAACAAAATTATAAACAGGTTTTTCAATAGATACTCCATTTAATAAGGCTTGTAAATCTTTATATAGCAACTCATTTTCTAAGGAAGAAGGATGATCATAGTTTGTTAAATGTCTTTCTTCAACAGATAAATGTGATTGATCTCGATAGTAATCATCATGTTTAATTACCACTAAGTCATCATCGCCTAAAGCTTGATATATTTTATCAACAACTGTGGTTTTTCCTGAAGCAGAACCACCCGCTACAATTATAAGAATTGGTTTCATAATTAATCCTCACCTTTTTCTTTAATTAGTATACCTATTTTAAAGAACTCTTACTAGCAAAAATTTTAAGTTTGTTAACTTATAACTAATAAGAAGTTATCTCTAAAAATTATATTTATAACGACAAACTATTTTCTTTTGACCTTGATAAAGAGAAAAACCTTCGTAAGTTTTTTTAAAGCCTACTTTTTCCATTACTTTAGAAGAAGCAATATTATCTCTTATGCATACCCCTATTACATAATTTAAGTTCTTTTTTTCCTTTATAAAATCTAAAAACATTTTTAAGGCTTCACTTGCGTATCCTTTTCCAGTATATGATTTAGCAATATGATATCCTATTTCATATTCGTTTTCATTTAATGGAATTAATTGAACATAACCAATATTAGTATCATCTTTTAAAAATATTGGATAAACTAACGGACCATCATTAGATTGATAAACACTAATAAGATATTCCAAAGTTTCTAAAGCATCTTGTTCTGTTTCAAATACTTCATCAGGAACAAATCTTCTATTATCTTCGTCTAATGAATTAAGATGAACATCATAGGCCATGTCGATTGTAAACTCTTTAATAAATAATCTTTCTGATTCTAATAACACTTTTTAACCCCCTCTAAATTTTTTCTACATAATTTCCTTTTTTTAATAATTTAAATGCTTTTAATGATTCTAATGCATTTCCATATCGATCAAAAAAAGCTTGATTTTCAACTGGGCAGCCTCCATAGTAACGGCCCGCATCATCTTTATCATATTCAGAAGCATAACTACTTGCCCAACCTGAGCCAAACTCTTCCCAAAGAGCAAAATTTTCTTCATATGTCGCTTGATTAACCGAAATCCAGGTTCCTTCATAATAACAATAACCTATTCCGTTTTTCATTTTAGTAACAGCGGCTATAACATCTACAACTTCGTTAACTTGACCTTGTAAAGAAAACTCATAATTACCAACCTTATCACTTTCATTTCCGATTGTATTGCTATGAAAATCACTATCTTCCAATGTATTCGCGTATGAGTTTTCTAAAACCATCACTGACTTATTATATTTTTCCGCTACTTCATTCAACACTAAAGATAAATTATCTAATGTACCATGCCAATATGGATAATATGATGTTCCAAATACATCAAAATCCAATTGATATTCTTCACATAACTTTTGAGCATAATATTGATAATTTCCTTTTTTTTCTGGATTAGTAAAATGAACTGCGACCAAAGAAGAAGGATATACCTCTCTTATTGCTTTAGAACCATTTTCCATTAATTTAATAATATTATCCCAAGAAGTTTCTCCACACATTGCTCCATTAGTTTCATTTCCAACTTGAACCATTCCAACATCAACATTATTGCTTTTTAAAAGTTCTAAACTTTCTTTTGTAAATGAATATAAAGCTTCTGCTTTTAAATTGATATCACTATATTTTGCCCAAGCTTTAGGAACAATTTGTTTGCCGGGGTCCGCCCAAAAATCAGAGTAATGAAAATCAACAAGCAACTTCATCCCGTATTTAGTAGCCCTTTTTCCTATCTTTAAGGCCGTATGAATATCACAATTACCTCCGCCATAACCAATTCCATCCTTATTAAAAGGATCATTCCAAACACGAACGCGAATATAATTAATTCCATTATCAGCAAGAATACTAAAAACATCTTTTTCTTTTCCATCAAAGTCAAAATACTTTACTCCACTTTCTTCTAAAGAAATGACTGAAGATGTATCCATTCCTATAATGAAATTATCACTAATATTTTCAATTTTCTTTACATAAAGACTACAAGTAATATCGTCATTCCCACAAGAAGAAAGACAGAAACTATTTAATAAAAGACAAGTATAAATAATTTTTTTAAAAAATTTTTTCATTATTCTTTTTTCCTTTCAAAACTATTTAAGTTTAAAGCCATCTTTAAAAGCGTTACCAACTTTTTCTCCTAATGAATAATAAGCATGATTATCTGTATCATAAGCAATTGGCTTAAATTTTGATAGATCAATTTTTCCATTAGTTAAGATATTTTCATCCACGCTTACATTAACTATTTCACCAATTAAACATTCTTCTTCATCATTATAAGAAACAACCTTACATTCCATAGCTAAAGATAATTCTTCAAATATCGGCGCATTAACATATTCGCCTTTTTTAATTTTCCAATTTGTTTTTAATATTTTACGTGAATCCTCATTACCAGAAACCACCCCAACATAGTCCGCTTCTACGACATTATTTACATCGGCAATCGATAAAGAAAAAGCTTCATTCAATAATAAATTCTTAGTTGTTTTATGTGTTGAGCTAACAAAAATACATACTCTATTACTATCACATACCGTTCCCCAAGCTGCGTTCATCGCATTTGCAATACCATTTTCATCATAAGTTCCAATAATTAAAACTGGTTGAGGATAAATATATGCTTTTGGTTTTATATTCTTTCTCATAAATCAATCATCCTTTCATTCATAAATTGTATTAATTACATAATAATATTTAAATTCTGTTATCTTGTATGAAGATAAATCCATTTTTTTATAATTCTCATCCCATACAGAAACTATATAAACATTATTATTTTCGATTGTACTTGGTAAATAAAAGACATAATTGTTATATTGTAAAGGAACTTCAAAAGAAGCGCCTTCATTAAAATAACTAACAGTATCAATATAATCATGAACATTATGTTTGCCTTCAAACAAAAAATAAATATAAGCCATATTTACATGACTAGTTACATAATACTTATCTGCGGTTTTAATTGATAAAGCATATTTCACCGCTTGATAATATGATTCTTGAAAAGAATCTTTTATTGAGGATGAATAAGTTCCAAAATAATTTATATTAAATATTGCAAAAAAAGATAAATACATTGCGTATATAGTTTTCTTTATTACTTCTTTATATTCAACGACTTCGCATATTCCCATAATAGTAAAGAACACTAATGGAAAATAGACAATATTAATTCTATTAACATTCGCATTTACTATTCCCATCATCAATAATGCAACTATAAGCCATATTTTCATAATTGAACTAAGTATTTTTTCTTTTTTAGTTAAGACTAAACCAATTATAGTAAATGGCAAAGAAATTAAATATATTGCGCCTGTGGCTGGTAAATTATTATATATAAGTCCATCATTTTGATTTAACAAAAGTTGTAATCCATTGGCGAAATTATCAAAGAAGGTTTTAATAAAATTACTTGAATAAATATTTGTCACAGCGCTAAAACGATTTTCATTTAATTTTGGAATGCTCATCCATAAAAACTTAAATCCTTCTTTATCAAATAAATTTACATAAATAAACATCATTATCGGTAAAGCTGTTAAGGCTACAATTCCTAGATTAATTAAAGCGTTTTTTAGATCGATTTTCTTTTTAACAAATAAATAAATTAAATTTGCAATAACAAAGAAGAATAAAAAGAAATAAGAAGTTCCATAGCTATATGAAGATACTCCAAATACAAGCGAGGAAATATATACTAACCATGATTTATTTCTATAAATTCCATATATAAGTAAAACAAAACCAATAAACACTAAATCTGGAAATAAATTCGATTCTAGTCCCCATCTACTTTTCATAAAATGCCATGGACAGATAATTAGAAATATCATTCCTACAACAGCAATCTTATCATTATAAAAATCTTTTAAAAGACGATAAATTAAATAAATCGATACGCATCCTACAATACCCATCGGTAATCTAATAGAAATCGAAGTTAGTCCTAATACCGCAATAAAAGGAATACATAAATAGGAATAAAGAGCGTTTTGTCCACTCCCCCACGCAATTAAATGAACTGGAAGAGAGATATTATTACGATCAATACCATATTTCATTATTGCAAAGGCATCATAACCCGCGCTTGCTTCATCTTGATTTAATCCTCCTGGAAATACATCAACCAAAAAAGTCCGACTTATAAAACCTATAATCAAAATACCGCTAATAAAAAGACGATATTTATTATTACTATAATATTCTTTTATACTAATCTTATTTTTTTCTTTAAACAAAGGAAAAAAATAAAAAAGCATTCCTACAATTAAGCATGATATTATAATTAAAATATTTACCAAAACATTGCTCATAATATTTTCCTCATAAATAGTATCAATCAAAATGTAATTTTTGTCAAAATTATTATCTTGTTTTATAACAATTACTTATATCTATCTTTATATAGTTCTTTAGCAATTTTTGTATATTTTGAAACAAAAGAACCCTTTGCCTCTGTATAAGCATCGTGATTATAATGATATTTTTTACTTAATTCAATTTTAATTTTTTCATATTCTCTAGCTACTTCAGGATGCTCATTTAAATAATCACGATAGTATAAAATATCATTATCACCTTTATAAACAATATGAACATGAAAAACTTTTTCTTCATATCCTTCACTTGTGTATCCTTTATTTAGAATTAGTCTAGTTGGTAATTCATACATTTTTCGATATCCATTATTTAATAAAACACAGCCTATATCTATAAATTTATACACAAAAGGAATTTCAATTAAAATATCAATAATTGGCTTAGATTTGATATTATTAATTGAAGTACTTCCAACATGGCTAATTCTACATATTTCTTTATCTTTTAATAGCAATTGAATTATTTCTGATTCCTCAATATACCATTTTTTCCAAATATCTTGATGTTCTGTAACATCTATCGGAAATAATTTACTATCAAAAGAATGAATTTGTTTTAATTCAAAAGGTCTTTTATTCTTATTCATTGATTTTTTCCTATTCAACAACTTTATAGTCATAACAATAAACTTGTGGATATTTTAAAGTATTCCATAAATATGGGAAAATTGTTATTTCAACTTTTTCACCAGATTCTAAATAATCGTATAATGGACAATAGTTAATATCCTCTCCTAACAATCCGACATAGTTTTCATTAACGAAGAAAACCGCATTTGCCGATTTAGCGTTTTGATAAGTAGAATAATAATTTTCATTAAAAGAATCCTCAAATACGATATATTCTTTATTATCTTTTAAATATGAATTAACATAACCTGTAATTTTATAAGGATGATAAAAAAGCGAAGAATATTGAGAATATGTATTCTTTTTATCAACTTCATAACTATATTTATAAAAATCTTTCGCGGGCATATTTAAAGCACTTTCTGTACTAAATTCTATATTTCCGTCATATCTACTTGAGGCTACATATTCTAATCCTGGTCTAAAATTATGCATTTGAATCGCACCATATAAAACATAACTAGAACCCACTGTAAAACTATTTGTCACTTTATTATGACCATGAACATTAATAATATAATCTCCATTTCCAAAGTATAAATTTGTATTATTAATATCTTTTGCTAAACATTTTACTTCAACTTTAACAATTTTAGAAAAAGCAATACCTTTACAATTTAACTTTAACGTAGATATTTCTTGATATATTTCTTCAAGCGTTAAAAATTCCGCTAAAGAGGAATAATCAATTTCAATTTTTTCATTTTCTAAATACTCAACTTTTTCATTAACGGTTATTTCTACTTCTCCATTATATAAAGAAATATTTCCATTAACCAAATAAACATCTTGTTGTTGAACATAATTTTTAAGATATTCATAAATAGTATCTGTTGCTTTTAAATAAATATAATCTTTACCATCTGTCATTAAAATTTTGTATCGATTACCATATCCTTTTTTTGTAGTAATTGCATCTAATACTGATAATAATTTTAATTTAATTGATACTGAAACATCTGATTCATATACACCAACTTCATTCTCTAAACCAATAAACTTTTTACTTTCTTCTTTAATTTCCCTTATTGTTTTGAGTGTTAATGTTGTCGAAGAAGATGTTGTTGGAATAAAAGATGTTGTCGGTAATAAAGTACTTGTTGAAGGTGTTATAAAAGTACTAGATGGTTCTGTTGTTGAACCATTCGCAGTTGAATTGTTAAATGTTGTATTATTAGTGGTTGTTTGTTCAGTCGTAATTATATTATTACTTCCGCATCCAATTAACAACCCTAATAACAATGTATAAATAAGTGTTTTTTTCATAATACAATACCTCTTGCTTAATTATATATTGTTTTATATTCAAAACAACAAGAAATGGAGCAATTATCATAGTGATAAGAATGTTATACGATCGACTTTGAGCTTAAAATATCAAACATTTTTTAACATACAAAATTATTCAACTGTATATATTCTTTGATTTTTACTTCTTGGTTTATTAAGAATTATATATGCAATAATTTCTTGTTCAATCAATAAAGCTACATAAGAATTTATAAAATAAAATAAATGTTTTTCATCAATCCCAAAAATTATAATTTCTCCTGCTGTATTAGAAAAACTAGAAAATAAATCAATAAACTATGAAAATGTTTTTTTAAATTTAACGACATTTTTTAACTTAGTCTATTTATAAACTTACTAAAGCTTCATACATACTTAGTTCATTAAAAGCTCAAACGAAATATAAATTGTACAAAATATAAATTATTTCTTATAATATAAATTAATTATATCAAGGAGGCACTCAAATGAAAGGTTCTTGCATGATTCTACAATCAGGAGGTCCAACATCAGTTATCAATTCTTCTTTATATGGTGTTATTAAACAAGCCTTAAAAGAAGAATGTATTAACAACATATACGGATCTTTAAATGGTATTGAAGGGCTTATTAACAACAACATTATTAATTTAAGTAATCAACCTGATTTAGATTTACTTTTAAACACTCCTGGAGCAATACTAGGATCTTCAAGAAAACATCTATCTGATAATTTTGAAAGTGAAGATTATAATAAAATTTTATCAACGCTTAAGGAACTCGATGTTAAATTTCTATTTATTATCGGTGGAAATGATTCAATGGATACCGCATATAAAATGAACGTTTGTTTTAAAAAATTCAATTTTGAATGTAATGTTATAGGTATTCCAAAGACTGTTGATAACGATTTAATGATGACCGATCACACTCCTGGATATGGAAGCGCAATTAAATATATTGCAAATGTCATTTCAGAAATCAAGCAAGATATTCTTTGTTATAAATTAGGAAAAGTTACCATTGTAGAAATAATGGGACGTGATGCTGGATGGATGACTGCGGGAAGCAAACTTGCATCTTTAAATGGTTTAGGACCAGATTTAATATATCTTCCAGAAACTCCTTTTAACTACGATCAATTTTTAAATAAAATCGATGAACTATATAAAAAGAACCACAATGTCTTAATCGCAGTAAGTGAAGGCATTAAAGACACAAATGGAAATTATGTTATCGATAATCTTTCCTCAAAAAACAGCAAAGATTTATTTAATCATATTCAACTTGGTGGAGCGAGTTCCTACTTAGAATTTTTAGTTAGTTCTAAATTAAAACTTCCTACCAGAAGCCTTGAATTAAGTTTACCTCAACGCTGCTCTTCTCACATTGCTTCTTTAACCGATATTAATGAAGCTAAGCAATGCGGAATTTATGCAGTAAAATCAATTATTAAAGGTCATACCGGAAAGATGATTTCAATGAAAAGAATTTCTTCTTCTCCATATAAAATAAAATACGAATTAGTGGATTTAAATAAAATCGCTAATGAAGTCAAATTTTTCCCAACAGAATGGATTATCGATGGTTGTGATATTTCAAGTAATTTCATCGAATATGCTTTGCCTTTAATAAATAAAGAGCCTAAAATAACCTACAAAAACGGTCTTATTAAATTTGCAAAGCTTGAGCATAAATAATTTAACCATCATATGAAGCACCAGCAATTTATTATGCTGGTTTTTATTTCTATTGAAATAAATATCTTATAAAAAAATTTTAATAGCAAAAAATCCGGTGCTAAATACCATAATATTCCATATTTATGAAATAAATAAATTTTTTTATTGACAATATATAAATGATATTATAAAATGACTTCGGTAAAAAAATACCGAAAGGAGAGTTGATGTGTTAAAAAGTATTTCAATTAAGCAATTAAGACGTTATCCAATCTATCTTAAATTCTTAATATCAATGCGAGAAGATGGAATAAACACAATTACAAGTCCTTTAATAGCGCAAGCTCTTGACTTATCAGAAGAACTGGTTCGAAAAGATTTACAGCTTATAACTTCATCAAAAGGCGTTCCTAGCAAAGGAAGAGATATCAATCAATTAATTGATGACATTGAAGATTTTCTAGGATATCACAATAATCGCGATGCAATTATCGTTGGTGTTGGTCACTTAGGAACAGCGTTTATGAATTTTGAAGGCTTTGCTGAATTTGGACTTAATATCTTAATTGGCTTTGATGTTGATGAAAACAAAATTGGTAAAAGCATAAACGGAAAACAAATCTTCTCAATGGATAAATTAGAAGACTTAATTACAAGATTAAATATTCATTTAGCAATCTTAACTACTCCAAGTAGCGTATCTCAACAAGTTGCTGAACGATTAGAAAAAGCTGGAATTCTAGCTATATGGAATTTTTCATCCGAAAGATTAATTGTCGGAGAAAATATCGTCGTTGAAAATGTTAATTTAGCATCCTCTTTAGCGGTGCTATCTCATAAATTGACAAAGAAATTAGGAGGATCAAACAATGAGTGAGAAAATTGTAAGTATTGAAGCATTCGAAGAAGTCGAACAACTAGTAGCTAATGCTCAAGTTGCCCTAGAAGAATTTTTAAATTTAGACCAAGAAAAAATTGACTACATTGTCGCAAAATGTTCAGTTGCCGGTCTTGATCATCATGGAACATTAGCCCAATTAGCAATTGAAGAAACAAAAAGAGGTGTTTTCGAAGATAAAGCCACTAAAAACCTCTTTGCATGTGAATATGTCGTTAACAATATGCGTCATTTAAAAACTGTTGGCGTTATATCTGAAGACCCAGTAACCGGAATTACCGAAATTGCCGATCCAGTCGGTGTTGTTGCTGGTATTACTCCAGTTACCAATCCAACAAGTACAGTTATATTCAAGGCATTAATTTGTTTAAAAACCCGAAATCCTATTATTTTTGCCTTCCACCCATCTGCTCAAAAATGTTCAAGAGAAGCCGCTCGTATTATTTATGAAGCCGCTGTCCAAGCTGGTGCACCAAAGAACTGTATTCAATGGATTGAACATCCATCTATGGATGCCACAACCGCATTAATTAGCCATACTGGTGTTGCTACCATTTTAGCTACTGGTGGTAATGCAATGGTTAAAGCCGCTTATAGTTGTGGTAAACCAGCGATGGGTGTCGGAGCTGGTAACGTTCCTGCATATATCAATAAATCCGCTGATGTCGAACAAGCTGTCAATGATATCGTATTATCAAAGGCTTTCGATAATGGTATGATTTGTGCTTCTGAACAAGCTGTTATTATCGATAAAGAAGTTTACAAAGAAGCAAAAGAATTGTTTACTCGTTTCAAAGCTTACTTTGTTAATAAAGAAGAAAAAATCAAACTTTCTAAATATATGTTTGGTTATTCCACAAATGAAGAAAATGTCGAAGCTGCAAAATTAAATTCTGCTGTAGTTGGTAAATCAGCTCATTGGATTGCCCACGAAGCTGGATTTGAAGTTCCTGAAGATACATCAATTCTCTGTGTTGAATGTGACTTCGTTGGACCAAAAGAACCTATTACAAGAGAAAAACTTTCACCAGTACTTGCAGTATTAAAATCAAACGATGCTGAAGAAGGATTCAAATTTGCTGAACAAATGGTTTGTTTTAATGGTTTAGGACATAGTGCTGCAATTCACTGTAAAGAACAATCAATGGCGGATGAATTCGGTGAAAGAGTTAAAGCTATGAGAATTATCTGGAACTCACCTTCAACTTTCGGTGGTATCGGAAATGTTTATAACTCATTCTTACCATCATTAACATTAGGTTGTGGTAGTTATGGCCGTAACTCCATCGGTGGAAATGTCAGTGCAGTTAATTTATTAAATGTTAAGAAAGTAGGTAAAAGAAGAAATACTATGCAATGGTTTAAAGTCCCAAGTAAAATCTATTTCGAAAGAAATTCTATTCAATATTTACAAACCTGCCGTGATGTTAACAAAGTCTTCATTGTAACCGACCGTTCAATGGTTGACTTCGGATTTGTCAATAAAATTACTGAACAATTAAATTTACGTCGTAATAAAGTTCAAGTTCAATTATTCTGTGATGTCGAACCAGATCCAGATATTGAAACAGTAAAACGTGGTATTCGTTTAATGGAAGCCTTTGGACCAGATACCATTATCGCATTAGGTGGAGGTTCACCAATGGATGCCGCTAAAGGAATGTGGTTATTCTATGAACACCCAGAAGTTAATTTCGATGACCTCAAACAAAAATTCATGGATATTCGTAAACGTGCATTTAAATATCCAGAATTAGGAAGAAAATCAAAACTCATCTGTATTCCAACCACATCTGGTACCGGAAGTGAAGTAACACCATTTGCTGTTATTTCTGATAAAGCTAACAATAAAAAGTATCCTCTTGCTGACTATTCATTAACTCCAACAGTCGCTATTGTCGATGCTGAATTTACAACAAACTTACCTCCTCGCCCAACTGCGATGACTGGTATGGACGTCTTAACTCACGCAATCGAAGCTTATGTATCTGTTTTAGCAAGTGACTATACTGATGGCTTAGCTTTACAAGCAATCAAGATGGTATTTGAATATCTCCCAAGAGCAGTAAAAGATGGAAAACACGATTTAGAAGCTCGTGAAAAAATGCACAATGCCGCAACTATCGCTGGTATGGCATTCGCAAATGCTTTCTTAGGTATGACTCACTCATTAGCTCATAAAGTTGGTGCTGAATTCCATGCTGTTCACGGATATGCTTGTGCAGTCTTATTACCACACGTTATTCGTTACAACGGACAAACTCCAACCAAATTAGCGGTTTGGCCAAAATACAACCACTATTGTGCTGATAAAAAATACCAAGAAATCGCTAAACTCCTTGGTTTAAAAGCAAAAACTCCTGCTGAAGGTGTTGAATCATTAGCAAATGCAGTCACTGCTTTAATTAGAGATATCGGATTAGATCCAAACTTCGAAGCAATGGGTATTAGTGAAGAAGAATGGAATGCAAAAATTGATACCATGGCTGTCTTAGCATATGAAGATCAATGTTCACCAGCAAACCCACGTTTACCACTTGTTGCAGATATGAAAGAAATTTTAAGAAAGGCATATAAAGGTAATTAATAATGACAATTTTAGTTTGTGTTGGCTCATCATGCCATTTAAAAGGTAGCTACGAAATCATTGAATTAATGAAAGCTGCAATTAGCAAAAACAATTTAGAAGACAAAATCACACTCAAAGCCACATTTTGCTTAGGCAAGTGTGGTGTAGCTGGTGTTTCAATCAAAGTTGATGATGAAATTATCACCGGAGTAACAACCGAAAACTTTGATAACATCTTCGCAAAACACGTTTTAGAAAAATTATAAATTAAACTAATTAACTTTAAGGAGGACAAATTATGGAGCGTTGCTTAGAAAGTAAAAAAAGTAATTGCAAAAATTGTTATAAATGTATTCGTCATTGCCCAGTAAAATCTATTTCTTTTACTGACAATCAAGCGACAATCGTACACGATGATTGTATTTTATGTGGCAATTGCTACTTAGTTTGTCCTCAAAAAGTTAAAATAGTACGTAACGATATTGGAAAAGTTAAAAAGTTTATTTTAAATAATCAAAAAGTTATTGTCTCTTTAGCCCCAAGTTTTATTTCAAATTACGCAAATGCAAGCATTGAATCAATGCGTACTGTATTAAAAAAATTAGGATTTTATGATGTCGAAGAAACTGCTGTTGGAGCGACAATTGTTAAAAATTCTTACAATGAAATGCTCGATGATAAACATGATGTCGTTATTTCTTCATGTTGTCATTCAATCAATCTTTTAATTCAAAAATATTATCCAAAAGCATTAAAATATTTAGCGGATGTTCTTTCTCCAATGCTCGCACATGGAAAAGATATAAAAGAAAGATACGGAAAAGATTGTAAAGTAGTTTTTATTGGACCATGTATTGCTAAAAAAGATGAAGCTGATCATAACAAAGAATATATTGATGCCGTTTTATCTTTTAAAGAATTAGATGACTGGCTTGCAGATCAACAAATTGAAATACCTCAAGATAACGAAATCAAAATTGAAAAATCAAAAGCAAGATTCTTCCCTATCTGTGGTGGTATTGTTAAAACAATGGATACAAGCAATTCCGATTATACTTTTGTTTCTATCGATGGAATTGATTCCGCAAAACATGCACTTGAAGATATTTTAAATGGTCGCATTCACAAATGCTTTATTGAAATGTCTGCATGTCATGGAAGTTGTGTTAATGGTCCATTAACAAGTATTCATTCTCGTAGTATTGTCAGCAGTTATTTATCGATTGAAAAAGCTGCAGGTGAAGGTGATTTTGATTCAATGTCAATTGAAACAAAAGATATCTATCGCAGATTCAATCCTTACAATTTAACTCATGCTTTGCCTTCAGAAGCAGAAATTGAAAGAACCTTAATATTAATGGGTAAAACCGATAAAGAATCTGAATTAAATTGCGGGTCTTGTGGATATAATTCTTGCCGTGAAAAAGCAATTGCTATTATTCAAGAAAAAGCAATACCTGAAATGTGCTTACCATACTTAATGGAAAAAGCTCAATCTTTATCAGATAAAATCGTTGCCAACAATCCTAATGGATTAATGGTTTTAGATGAAAATCTTGATATTCAATTAATCAACCACTCTATGTGTTGCTTAGTTGGTGTGTCATCCCCTGAATCAGTTATTAAAAAGAATATTACCACTATTCTAGATCCTTCAGATTACGCAAAAGCTTTATCTGGAGAAGATAATATTTATTCTAAAAAACAATATTTAAGTGAGTACGATAAATATATCGAAAACACAATTATCTATGATAAGAAATTCCATATATTAATTTGTACAATGAAAGATATAACTCAATCTGAAATTTCACATCAAAAACGTAGTGATATATTACAAAAGTCAATTGAAATTACAAATGAAGTTATATCAAAGAACATGCGTGCTGTTCAAGAAATCGCATCCTTATTAGGTGAATCAGCCGCAGAAACAAAAGTTGCTTTATTATCACTAAAGGAAACTTTAAAAGATGATTAGTAGATATGTTACAGAAGTGGGCTATTTATCGTTAAATCATGTCGGAGAACAACTATGTGGCGATAACATAGAAATTATTAGACCGGATGAAAATACTACGATATTAGTTTTAGCGGATGGATTAGGAAGCGGTGTTAAAGCTAATATATTATCCACTTTAACCGCAAAAATGTTATCCACAATGATTGCAAAGAATGTTTCTTTACAAGAATGCGTTGAAACAATTGCCGAAACCTTACCTGTTTGTAAAGAAAGAGGCATTGCTTATTCAACCTTTTCTATTATTAAAATTCAAGATAATAAGCACGTTGAAATCTTTAATTATGACAATCCTTTGCCTATTATGATTCATAATGGAAAAATCAAAGATTTGTATTATTCTAGAAGAATGATAAATGGTAAAAAAATATATCAAACCGATATCGAAGCAACTTTAAACGACACCTTTGTTTTAATGAGCGATGGTGTTTTACATGCCGGTATTGGTGAAACATTAAATTTCGGTTGGGACATTCCTCAAATAAAGTCTTTTCTTGAAGGTCTTTATCATCCCGCCTATTCTTCAATGTCTTTAGCTACAAGTTTAGTTGATTACTGTAATAATTTATATAACTCTCGCCCTGGCGATGACACTACCGCTGCTGTAATTCGCATTCGCGAAAGAGCACAAGTCAATCTTCTAATCGGACCAGCTTCAAACAAAGATGATGATCAACATATCTTATCCCTCTTCTTTGCTAAAGGTGGTAAGCATATTGTTTGTGGAGGAACCACCTCTCATATTACATCTAAATTTTTAAATAAGCCTTTAGAATTAGCGCTTGATTATCTTGATAAAGAAATTCCACCTACTGCTAAGATTGAAGGTGTAGATTTAGTTACCGAGGGTGTTATTACAATTAATAAAGTCTTAGAAAATGCCCGTAACCTGCTTTATGGGAAAAATGAAAACTACTTCTCTTGGAGTTATAAACAAGATGGTGCTTCTTTAATTTCTGAAATGCTATTTGAAGAAGCTACTGATATTAATTTCTTTGTTGGATGCGCAGTCAATAGCGCACATCAAAGCGATGAATTGCATTTAAACTTTTCTTTAAAAATGCAATTAATTGATGAATTAGCAAAATTATTAAAATTGATGGGTAAAAACATTAAAGTTAGTTATTTTTAATGAGGTGATACTATGTTAAAATTCGATACAAATGTCCAAGAATTAAAATATAAAGTTTTAAAAGAAGTTGCACGTTCAGCTTATAATGGAACTTTACTAGAAGATTACAATGAAATACCAAAAAAAGTTATTGAAGGTCCTACCCCAACCACAAGATGTTGTATTTATAAAGAAAGAGCTATCGTTTTAGAAAGAATGAAGCTTGCAATGGGAGGAAACCCAGAAATCAATAATGTCGTTGAAGTTATTGATATCGCCTGTGATGAATGTCCATTAGGCGGATATGAAGTAACAAATAGATGCCGTGGATGTATTGCTCACCGCTGCGAAAAAGCTTGTCACCGCAACGCGATTACTTTTGATCCTCGTACTCGTGCTGCAATTATTGATAAAACTCGTTGTGTAAACTGTGGCTTATGCGCAAAAGCTTGTCAATATAACGCTATTCAAAATTTCCAACGTCCTTGTGAACAAGCATGTAAAGTCAAAGCTATTTCTATGGGAGAAAATTTTGCCGCTCAAATTGATGATAATAAGTGTGTTCAATGTGGCGCTTGCGTTTATCAATGTCCATTTGGCGCTATTATGGATAAATCGAGCATCGTTGATGTTATTAAAATGATTAAAGATAGTGATTTTTCTAAAAATTATCCTATATACGCTGTTGTTGCTCCATCAATTTCATCACAATTCAAATATGCTACTTTAGGTCAAATCATCACCGCAATTAAAAAACTTGGTTTCCATAGCGTTGTTGAAGCGGCATTAGGCGCAGATATGGTTAGTTATTCTGAAGCTCGCGAATTAAGTGAAAAAGGATTTTTAACTTCTTCATGTTGTCCTACTTTCGTAGCCTATATTAAAAAATATTATCCAAAATTAATTGATAATATTTCTCATAATCTATCACCAATGGCAACAATTGCCAAATATATTAAAGAAAACACACCAAATGCTAAAATTGTTTTTATTGGACCATGTGTTTCTAAAAAACAAGAAATTAAAGATGATAGAGTTAAAGATTATGTTGACTTCGTTTTAACATTTGAAGAATTACAAGCAATGATTGATAGTCGCAATATCGACGCCAGCAATCTAGAAGAAGATGTCTTAGATAATGCTTCATATTATGGTCGTATATTCGCCAGAACTGGCGGATTATCTGATGCCGTTCGTCAAGCTATCAAAGAACAAAATATTGATTTCGAAGTTCATCCATTAATTTGTGATGGCATTGATAACTGCCGTGCTGGTTTAATGAAGGCCCTAGGTCCAAACCGTGATTTCAATTTCATTGAAGGAATGGGATGTTCTAATGGATGTATTGGAGGTCCATGTTGCTTAACTCACGAATTACGTGATAAAAATGAAGTTGATAAATATGGTCGTGAAGCCATGGAAAAAACTATCGGAGTCGCAATCGGCGCCTTAGATACATCAAAAAAAGATAAATAGTTCACACTACCGCTTTATAAGTGATTTTTCTCCTTATAGAGAGGTTTTATTTTAAACTATTTAAGAACAATAATTAGATAAAAAAGCTGTAGAAAATTATTTGAAACTCTACAGCTTTTTATAAATTTAAATAAATTTTATTTTTCTATCATACTTTCTTTTAATATTTCAAGTATTTCCTCTTTATTTAAAGTCTTATATCCACCAGTAAATATTTTGATACCCTTTACAATATCTTCAAGCATTTCTTCCTTAACACCTAATTCATTAATATTCATTACTAATCCGATTGCTTTCATCCAGTTTTCCATTTCAGAAAGTCCTTCTTTTGCAATTTGTTCATCTGTTTTATTATTAGTATCGATATTCCAAACATTTTTAGCAAAACGAACAAACTTAGCAAGTCCATAAGAATAAATATGATGATAATACGCTAAAGAAACTGCAGATAAAGTCATTCCATGAGTCGCGTCAGTATAAGCTCCGATAGATTGACCAATTTGATGAACCATCCAATCTGTTGTTTTACCTTTTGATATTAAAGTATTTAATGCCCAAGTTGATGTCCACATTATATTACTTCTTGCTTCATAATCATGTGGATTTTTTACTGCGATCAAACTTGAATTAATAAGAGATTTCATAAGTCCTTCAGCGATATAATCTGATGTATTATCATCTTCATTTGAAAAATATTGTTCACAAATATGACTAAAGATATCAAATATACCAGCGACCATATGATACTTTGGTACCGTATAAGTAAAAATTGGATTTAAAATAGCAAATTTAGGAAAAACATCTTCATTAAAAACATGTCCTACTTTTAATCCTTGCCCACGATTAGTTATAACCGCTCCACCATTCATTTCTGATCCGGTTCCAACCATAGTAAGAATTGAACCAACCGGAATTATTTTACAATTTGGCTCTTCAAAATCTAAATAATACTTTTGCCATGGATCTTCGGTGCACCATGCTGAAGCCGACACAGCTTTTGCATAATCACAAACGCTTCCTCCTCCAACAGCAAGAATTAAATCAACATCATTATCTCGCGCGATTTTACATCCTTCATAAAGCTTTTCAACTGTTGGATTTGGCATTACTCCTCCATCTTCTATAATGGTCTTTCCATTTGATAAAAGAATAGAAATTACCTTATCATAAATGCCATTCTTCTTAATTGAACCTCCTCCATAACATATCATTACTTTTTTTCCATATTTTTTTAATTCATCGGATAAATAATCTAAAGCATTCTCTCCAAAATATAATATTGTTGGATTTGAGTATTTAAAATTTCCAATCATATCTTTCGTATTATTCAGTTAAGCCTAGTTTGATGACTGAATAATCTTTCTTTCTCCTTTCTAGGCTATCATATTTATGCTGTGTACCTGTCTCATATTTTTGCCATTCGATGGCTTAGGAGATTTTCTCCTAAAAAATTATTATAATTTATTTTAATTTTAATCCGTCTTTAAAAGCATTTCCCACTCTTCCATCTACTTTATAATATCCATGTGTGGAAGGATCATAACTAATTGGAATAAATCTATCTAAAGATACATTTCCTTTTTGATCTAGAATTGATTCATCCGCATTAACATTAATTATTTGTGCTAAATATAATTCATCTTCTAAAACTTTTATTAATCTACACTCTAAACAAAGAGATAACTCATTAATTATAGGTGCATTTACATATTTTGCTTTCGAAGTTGTAAATCCAGATTTTCTCATTTTATCAGGATCTTTATTTTGTGAGACCATACCTACATAATCACACGCTAGAACGCATTTTGCTTCACCAATAGAAATAGTAAATTCATTTGTTAACGCGATATTTTCAGTTGTTTTATGATTTCCTAAGCAAATAATAACCTTATCATAATCCGCGATCATACCCCAGGCAGCATTCATCGCATCAGCGGTTCCTTCTTTATCATAAGTGCCAATAATTAATACTGGCTGAGGATAAATAAACGTCTTTACTCCTAAATCTTTTCTCATATAATGACCTCCTTTACCAATTTTTCTTTTCTTTTTTATGGTCGTGATTGTTTTTTCTTTCTTCTACCATTTTACAAAACCATTCAACCATATTAGGATCTCGATGTGAGAAGAAAGCACTTGTATTTGTATCTAATTTTTTTATTTCTTCCATATCTTCTTTTGTTAATTCAAAATCAAATACATCAAAATTTTGTTTTATTCTATCTTCATGAACTGATTTTGGTAAAACAACAATATTTCTTTGAATTGCCCATCTTAACATTACTTGTGCCGGGGTTTTATGATATTTATCACCAATTTCTTGTAAAACAGGATTAGTAAATAAACCATTTCTACCTTCTCCAAATGACGCCCATGCTTCATGAACAACTTGATACTTATTCATCCATTTATTATCTTCTTCTCTTTGGTAATTAGGATGTGTTTCAATTTGATTTACCATCGGTTTTATACGAGCAAAATTACAAATATCAACAAGTCTATCAGGATAAAAATTAGAAACACCTATCGATTTAATTTTTACTTCAAGATACAAATCCTCTAAAGCTCTCCAAGCTCCATAATAATCATTAAATGGTTGATGTAATAAAACCAAATCAATATAATCAACTTTTAATTGTTTCATCGATTCAATTACTGATTTTTTACATTCTTCATATCCATAATGTTCAATCCAAACTTTTGTCGTTATGAATAATTCTTCTCGAGGTAATCCACATTGAATAATGGCTTCACCAACTTCCTCTTCATTAAAATAACTTTGTGCGGTATCGATTAAACGATATCCTTCTTTAATCGCCATTAAAACGCAATTAGTGCACTCTTCCTTTGATATTTGATAAACGCCATATCCTAAAATAGGCATTTTAACTCCATTACTTAGTGTTATATATTCCATATTTTTCCTCCCTTTTTATATAAAATATTATAAACCTAGATCATAGAAGAAAAAATAATAAACTTAAAAAAATAGAATGCATTAAAGATTGCATCCTATATTCTAAATAACAAAAAATAAAACATTTATAATCTCATTAATCTTTAAACCACTTAATAATTTTAATTACAGAAATTAATAAACAAATACCTGGAATTACTAAAAACACCTCTGGAAGTTGTCCTTGATATCCTACAAGGTTAACAGTAATAAAAGATAATCCACCACACATAATAAAGTAAACAGCAATTCTCGTAGTTCTTCGCTTTTCTATTGTAAAAAATGAAGTAGTTAACCATTCATGAAATTCAATTTTATAATCTAAATCTTCTACAAAAACCTCAGGACCAAACGAATACATCATCGATGAAAATGTTGTATATAATATCCATAGTGATAATTCGCTCATTTTCTCACCAGTATTATCCGCTATAACAATTACCGCTAAAACAATTGTCACTAATGAAAATAAAGCACACATAAATTTACTTATAATATAATTTTTTAACAGTCCTCTTAAAATTATTATTAACACTATAATCGCGATAAGAAAACAAATAAAAAATGTATCTTGATCTAATAAAAAAACATTCATAGCTAGCTCATTCTCCTTAAAACATCTATGAAGAAATTATAGTATTTTCTAGCAATAATGCAAGAAAGCTAATTATTTTTTTATTTTAAACCATAATAAAAGTGAACCTCTTAAGTTAATAAAGCTAACTTAGTTGGTTCACCATACAAATCATTTAATCTTTTTTAGTTTTTTTCTTTTCTGGAATTGCAATCGCACCTACAATAATAAGGAATAAGCTTGAGGCAATTACAAGCACCGAGATTACCCAACTAAAAATAATTGTTGGAATTCCACTTACAAATAAATAAGTGCCAAATGAAATTACTAAAATACTAAGTATTAAATAAAGTATTAAATATTTCGGACGACGATCTTTATATGTATAGAAACAATTAATAACCATCATAGAACCTCTTAACCAAACTAAGAAGCCAATTGCATTTCCTGGTTTCATAAAGCTAATAAGGCCAAAATAATCAAAAGCGCATAATATTGCTAAAACTAACAAAAGAACTATTTCAGTTATTCTAACACTTTTAATAACTTTTTCTTGATTCTTATCAATTCTAATTATCATCATAACGATCAAAAATATTAAAACTGCGAATAAAACTAAGCTAACAGCTTCATTTGACCATGTTTTCCAAAAAACATCACTATCTTGCCAAACTGGTAATAAGAAAATTCCAAATACCATTAAGATGGCGCCTATTATCCAATACAAAGGAAATAATTTTGTTTTCTTAATAACTAGTTTTTTATTCTTTTTACTACTCATCTTTTAAATCCTCCATCAATAAAGTAATTATACAATGTTTTAACTATTATTGCTCTTTTTAAAAAATCTTTTTTGATATTTTTTTAAAAAACCTTGGAGTTGTTTTTTGTGTTTACATAATTTTTCTTTACAATTAATGCAGTGCAAACTTTTATTAGTGCTTTCAATAAATCTTTCTGGATGAACCTTATAAGTAATTTCCCATCGAATCAACAAAGCAAACGCACAGATAAGAAGCGAATATGTATAAATGCTTGGAATAAATATTAATGGCGTAAACATCATAATAAAATCCCAATTGTATATTCGACATGTCGTACAACATCTGTTATGCATGATCCAAGTTTGAAATGGACAAAAGAATAAAATACAAATGATATCACATACCGAAAATGCAAGTGAAATTAATATTAATATTTCCTTATCTATAATCGACAGAAAATATAATCCACCTATTATTGAATTTAAAGCAATCCAAATAATAAAAACAAAAAATGTTTTATACCATTGTTGCTTAGCACTCGATGCATTATTATCATCTTTTATATAGTTCTTTTTAAATTGTTTTTGACATCCCATACTTTCTTGACTATTAGGGAAAAAACGTAAAACCATTTCAACAATATAAAAAATCCAAATTACACCTAAAATATAATAATTTGTCGTTATAATATTTAATTTATCAAAAATGTACGCTAAAACAGCTAAAAGGAAAAGAAGTGATCTAATGATTAATTTAACATAATGAATAATGCTTATTTTTGACAACTTAATTTTAACCACAATTTATTCCTCCATTTCGTTTAATTATAAACGGAATTTGTTAACTAATGATTAATAAATAATCTAATATATTTATTAAAATACAATTATAAAAAGCAAAAACATTTTAAATTAATTAATAATTGCAAAATATAAAAACAGGCTAGTTTTATTATTAAATATTGCTCAGTTTAATAAAACGCATAATTTATAAAGTAGAAAATGTTTCTATTCGAAATGTAGATGGAGTTTATATTTTGCCAATAACCGCTTTAAAAATTAATAACAATTTTAAAAAAGCACTATTGTGATTTGTACTTAATTATTGAGTCTTTCTAACTATTTTAGTTAGTCAAACTTTTGAAGTTAAGTACAGAACTAGTGCTTTTTTTCATTTGTTTTATTATTAATATGGCTTATAACCAGTTTTATCCTTAGCAGTAATTTTTCTAATAACTCGACATGGAACTCCCGCTGCTACAACATTATCTGGAATATCTTTTGTAACAACACTTCCAGAACCAATTATTGTATTGTCACCTATTGTAACTCCTTGATTAATACATACATTTGCGCCCACCCAAACATTATTTCCTATTTTAACTTTCTTAGCAAAACATGCTCCATTAGCGCGTTCTTCCGCATCAAAAGCATGATTGGATGTATAAATACCAACACGTGGACCAAAAAGAACATTATCTCCTATATCAATTCCGCCACCATCTAGCATAACGCAATCAAAGTTTGCATAAAAATTATTACCGATTATAATATTGTATCCAAATTCAACACGTAATGAAGGTTCAAAATGGACACCTTTTCCAATTGATTTAAATAATGATTTTAGGATTAACTCTCTTTCTTCAGAAGGTTTATCATAACTTGCATTATATTCATTAGTTAACTCAATAGCGTGTTTTCTCGCTTCTATAAATTCTAGTGTTAAATCATTATACATATTTCCTTCTAAAGCAAATAATTTTTGTTCTTCTAAATTCATTTTTGTATCCTCTTTTATCTATTAATTTCTATTTAGAAAATCTATCACTTTACATAAAATGCTAGAATATCTATTCATTGTCTTATATTTATAATCAAAATCAATATCTGTTTATCTATAAAACATTACAGAATTAACTATTTTTTAATTATTCTTCTTCATTTCCATATATGGAAGTGTATCAAAGCCACACTTTTTATAAACATTAACCGCTCTTGTGTTATAATCATCGACTTCTAAGCGAAATAAAGAATGAGGATATTTTTCCTCAATAAACTTAAAGAAACTACTTCCAATACCTAATCCTCGATATTCATCTTTAATATATAAATCTTCAATCCAAATGCATGATTTACCAAATTCAGTTGAAAAACTTTTAGCAATCATCGCATATCCTTGAATAATATTATCTTTTTCAAAAACGAATCCTTCAACATAAGGATTATCATTAATACAATTATCAATATCTTCATTGAATATCTCTTCTGATCCATTTGTGTAAACTGCATCTGAATTATAAAACACCCGCATCATTTCTAAAATTTCTTCTTTATCTTGTTTGTTCATATTTCTAATTTTAATATCCATCTTCTTCTCCTACTTTCATCTTTTTTTACTAATATGCTCTATTTTGCATATCATTCATATTTCATCAATAAAAGTATATCAGAAAGCATAGTTTTTTACCAATAATGTCTTATTTTATAACTTATCATACTTAGTAGATACACCTTTAGATTTTTCTAACGGATATTTCTTTTCATTTTTATCCATTTTAGCATTTAATATATCTACTATGTCCAAACCTAATACTTGTGTCATTTGTATACAATAATTCAAAACATCCGCTAATTCTTCTTTAACATTTTCTAAATCATATTCAGTATCACTCCATTGAAAACATTCTAAAAGTTCTCCAGCTTCAATGCTAATAGATTTAGCCAAATTAGATGGAGTATGAAATTGTCTCCAATCTCTTTCTGTTACAAAATCTTCTATTCTTTGTTTTACTTTTTCCAATCTATCCATATATTTAACCTCTCTTGCTATTTATTAAAACTAATTTCATATTTACATTTTAAATGATTATATTTTGAATAAGGAATTCTTTTTTCTTTTTTTAATCTCCCTACAATAATACCAGGATGATATACTTTATTAATTTTTTCGCCCATAATGTTTACTCACCTCCACTATTTCCACGCAAGCCGATATTGTATAAACTAATATCTTTACTAATCCTTCTCATTTTCATCTAATAGAATTAAAATCAATCTAAATCCAGTAGACATTTCCAAATATATTGAGTATTCACCTTTGTGATTACCTTTTAAAGAATATAATTTATATTGAGGTAAAGCAAAGCAGATTGCTTTATACTTACTAATAGGAAATTTAAGTTCATATATTGCTATATTATTTTCTAATTAAACTACAAAGCAATAAAAAACCATACCCTTGAGCTAATAACTCTTGAGTATGGTTCTTTTTTTACCTCTTAAGATGCAAATTAGAAAAATCCCTAATTATACCCATCTTTTTGCGGTTTTTTTATAAAAATTACCATTCTGTTATAGTGATGTCATTACTTTATCAACAGATATATTATCTAATAAAAAAGAATATGATTATGCTTGTTATTAAAATCAAGTAGTCATATTCTTAAATTATAAAAATTATATTTGCTTTTTTAATTAAAAATAATACTTTTCTATATAAACATATATATCAAAAATATCGAAATCACCAAAATCACTATAAAAATCAAAGCTACATTTAAACTTCCTTCTTTTTCTTTTGATTTAGATGGACTTCCACTATATGAGCTTTTAGTAATTTGCTTTGATACATAAGTTTGACGTCCTCTTATTTTTTTTGCATACAACGCAAGAGGATCTGTTTGATTCATAATGCGCGCATAAAAATCATCAAGCCACTCAACATCTTCATTAGAACAATAATCATCTTCGCTACAATTCGGTTCATGTGAAATTTTATTTCTAATCCAACGATAATGTTTTAATTTTTTTAAATCTTCATTCCATCCATCAACGTAATACTCACCATTATAATTTTTTTCCATTCTTTCAATATATCCTGTTATTTTCTTATCGTCTCCATACATATCTCCGCATAATTTTTCTAAACGTTTATAAGCCTCTATAAATTTCATCTTTTCTCACTCCTTTTGTAATTTCAGACAATTTTTCAGCTAAAAGACTAATTTCATAATCATTTATTTCTACATCAATAATAATTAATGCAAATTTAATTCCACCATCTTTATTCGAAATCAACCCTCCTAATTCCTTACTCATATAATAGTCATCAATATTAATTTCATTAAGTTTTTGTTTATTATAATCAATTCCAAAATTCAACATTTCTTTTGCTCTTTGCTTATATTTATCTAAGTGTTGTAAAGCATAATGTAAACAATTATTAATTATTGGATTCACTGTATTATAAGTCAAATGTTCCGGTTCTTTTTTTCTTTTTTCAACAACCCGTTCATATATTCTTGTTTCAAGCAAATAATTAAATAAAGTATCATTATCCAATATAATTTCTAAATAATTATCATTATAAAAAATAACATTTTTTCCTCCATAATGGCCATTTGTAAAAAACATGTGATATGAATCAAAAATATTATAAAACAAGCATTCATCATTCATACTTGCAACAAGGCGTGCAAAATCTATTAAATTATCAAAATTAACCCATGTCGATTCTTTATTTTTCCGCAAATCAAAATTATTCCTAAATGGCCATCTAAGTTTAATTCCATACTCTTCATATAAATAACGAACACCATTTATTGAATGATATTCAACGATATAATCAAGGAATGTTTTACCAAATTCATCTGTTTGAGTAATAATAGAAGAACCATCTTTAGCAAGTAATAAATCAAATTCATTTTTATATAACTCCATATTATCCAAATATGCATAATATCTAAATCCTTTATTAAACGGAACATTATCTTTTTCTACTGGTAGTTTATATGCATTTTCATCTAATATTCTTGCTAAAGAAACACCAAATATTTTTTCTAAAGGAATAATAAATTCATATTTAAGCGGTCTTTTTCCATTCAACATTTTTGAAAAATTAGATTTTTCTTTTTCTACAAATTCGTAAGCATCCTGCCCTGTAATTCCTAATTCATGTGCAATGCAAAGTAATAAACAACTATACATTTTAATGCCTTTTAAATTCATATAATAATCTATATTGGATTTAATATTCATCTCTTTTACCTCCTAAATTATTTATAATCATACAATATCACAAAAGATATTAAAAATGTAGTCGTTAAAGACAACTTTCGTGGTCATTTTTAGCTATAGTCATTTTTTTGCCGTTTTTTATTCTCGGCAAAAATGACCATAATTGATAAAATCAGATTTCAAACTATTTCTTTTTATATAGTTTTTTATTCAATTAATAAGACAAAGTATTTTTAATTTTATCTAAACATTATCACCTATAATGCTGTATAATAATAGCCATGAAAACGATATTATTTTATTTGAAAAAAACAAAGTTAGAAGTTATTTTAGGACCTTTATTTAAAATGATAGAGGTTATATTCGAATTATTAGTGCCTGTTATTGTTTCCTACATAATTGATGAAGGAATCAAAAAATATAACGGCGATTTAACTGAGATTATATTGATGTGCGGATTGCTATTGCTCTTTGCAATGCTTGGACTAGCCGCTGCAATCACAGCTCAGTATTTTTCTGCTAAAGCGGCAGTTAAACTTACAACAAATTTAAACAATGACTTATTTAAAAAAATCCAATCCTTGGAATATAGTGAATTAGATAAAATTGGATATTCAACTCTAATAACTAGAATGACTAGTGATGTTAACCAAATACAAATTGGAGTAAATATGACCTTAAGATTACTTCTTAGATCTCCTGTTGTAGTAATCGGTTCAATATTAGTAGCTTTCTTCATTTCTAAAGAAATTGGATGGGCGTTTTTATTTACCGCGCCTACATTATTTATTGTTATTTTTATAATAATGCTTATTTGCATTCCAAAGTTTAAAGAAAATCAATCAACACTAGATAATATTGTTGAATTGACCCGTGAAAATCTTTCAGGAGTTAAAGTGATTCGTGCCTTTAATAAACAAAACGATGAAATTAAAAAGAATAAACAATTAAACGAAAAACATGCTAAGTTACAAATTATTGTCGGAAGAATTTCTAACTTAACAAATCCAATAACATTTGCGTTAATAAATATATTTATTATCATCTTAATTTATTTAGGAGCTATTCAAGTTAATATTGGTAACTTAAGCCAAGGTAAAGTTGTTGCGTTATATAACTTAAGCAGCCAAATACTTGTCGAGACAATCAAATTTGCTAATTTAATCATTACATTATCAAAATCAATTGCCTCCGCAAAACGTGTGGAAGAAGCCTTAAATATCAATTCAGAATTAAAAACCAATATTTCAAACAATACAAGCGAATATTTTATTGAATTTGCGGATGTATCAATGAAATATCAATCTTCTCATAAATACTCTTTAAGTCACATTTCATTTAAAGTTAACAAAGGTGACACAATAGGCATCATTGGAGGAACTGGATCTGGAAAAACCACTCTAATTAATCTATTAAATCATTTTTATGATATAGATGAAGGTACTATATATTTCGATGGTAAAGATATATCATCATTTAATACAAATGAATTACGTAATAGAATTTCTTTAGTTCCTCAAAAAGCAAAGTTATTTAAAGGAACAATTAGAAGTAATTTACTATGGGGTAATAAAACCGCTAGTGAAGATGAACTACTTACAGCGATTAAAATTGCTCAAGCCGAAGATATAATCTTTAAAAAATCCAATGGATTAGATGAAGTTGTTGAACAAAATGGAAACAATTTCTCTGGTGGCCAAAAACAAAGATTATGTATCGCAAGAGCGTTAGTAAAAAAATCTGAAGTATTAATATTAGATGACTCATCTTCCGCTCTTGACTACTTAACCGATTTTAATTTAAGAAAAAGCATTAGAGAGCTCGATAACCAATTAACAACATTTATCGTTTCTCAAAGAACCGCTTCTGTTCAAAATTGTGATCAAATATTAGTTTTAGATAAAGGTGTATTAGTGGGATGTGGAACTCACGAGCAATTACTAAAAGATTGTGAAGTATATAAAGAAATATACTCATCTCAATTTAAAGAGGAGGAAAAATAATGAAAAAGAATATATTTTTTCGACTTTTTAAAGCCATTAAGCCTTATGCATTTATTTTAATATTTTCGATCATATGTGCGATTATAAATGTCATTTCATCACTACTAATCCCTATTTATGTTGGTAATGCAATCGATTTAATTATCGAAATTAATAATGTAGATTTTGTTAGAATAAGTGAATATTTTATTAAAATTGGCATTTGCTTAGTTTGCTCTGCAATCGCCCAATATGTTATGAGCTTACTAAACACCAAACTAATCAGTAATTTTGTTAAAGATTTAAGAAACGAAGCTTTTAATAAAATTCATAAGCTACCTATTTCTTATTTAGATTCTCATCCGTCTGGTGATATAGTATCTAGAGTTATTTCCGATATTGATAATATCAGTGAAGGTTTCTTATTAGGGTTTAACCAATTATTTACCGGCGCTATAACTATTATTTGTACTATTGTATTCATGTTCTTAATGAACTATATTATGGCATTAATCGTTGTAATCCTTACCCCAATATCTCTTTTTGTTGCTAAATATATTTCCAGCAATATTCAACATCACTTTAAAAATCAATCTATTATTAAAGGTAATCAAACAGCCTTTATTGATGAAATAATCACTGGTCAAAAAGTTGTTAGGGCCTTCAATATGGAAGACAACTTACAACAACAATTTGAAACCATCGCTAAAGATTTAGAAACTGTTGCTTTAAAAGCCAACTTCTTCTCTTCTTTAGTTAATCCATCAACACGTTTTGTCAATTCAATAGTATACGCTATTATAACCTTTGTTGGAGTATTAATTTGTATAAACAACCCATTATTTGGTGTCGGTACACTCACAACATTCTTAAGTTATGCAAGTCAATATACTAAACCATTTAATGATATATCGTCTGTTATTTCTGAGCTTCAAAACACCTTTGCGTGCGCGAATAGACTATATGAATTCTTAGATGAACAAAATGAAACTGCGGATAGGATTGATGCTACTAAAATTAAAAATGTATCTGGTTTTATTAATTTCGATAATGTTTGTTTCTCTTATGATGCAAATAAAAAATTAATCGAAAATATTAATTTAAAAGTTAATCCTGGTCAAAGAATTGCTATTGTTGGTCCAACCGGATGTGGAAAAACAACTTTAATTAATTTAATTATGCGATTCTATGATATTAATAGTGGAAGTATCTCTATTGATGGCGTAGATCAATTCGATATCAGCAAAGCTTCTCTAAGAGAACAATATGGTATGGTATTACAAGATACTTGGATTCGCCATGCAAGTTTAAAAGATAATATCTTATTAGGCGCAAAAATAGATGAAAATACATTTAATAAAATATTATGTGATTGCCATTTAGATTCTCTCGTTGATAAACTTCCTAATGGTGTTGAAACAATTATTGATGACAATGGAGGAATTTTATCTCAAGGTCAAAAGCAATTAATTTGCATTGCTAGAGTTATGGTCAATATTCCACCGATGCTTATTCTTGATGAAGCAACTTCATCAATCGATACAAGAACAGAAATTAAAATTAATAGTACCTTCTTAAAACTTATGGAAGGAAGAACAACATTCATTGTTGCTCACAGATTATCCACGATTAAAGAGGCTGATGTTATTCTAGTTATGAAGGATGGAAATGTCATAGAACAAGGAAATCATGTAGAATTATTGAATAAAAAGGGCTTCTATTACTCATTATATAAATCGCAATTCGAACAATAATTTTATTAATAAATTAAACAAAAAAAGATGAAGTAACTGAAATAGTTGGTTCTTTAAAGAAGAACGGGGGATGAATTTTTTTCAAACCCCGTTTTAATTTATAGCTTTTAGACTTTTTCGTAAAAAAAGATTAGTTATACACTTAATCATGTAAAACATTTTATTAATTGTGCTTAATGTCTATTAAATTTAGTAAGAGACATACTCTTTTTAAAATTTTCTTATATTTTTTATAATTTTAAATATAAAATGCGCTAATTATATAGAAAATAATGATATATATGAATATTAAGCAATAAATTTTATAACTTATGATCATATTTTTTTAGTAAATTACTAATTTTAAGCAGCGAAAAAGGAGATAATGAACGATTTTCATCATCTCCCCGTTTTTCTTTATAGTTTTTTTGAGTTTCACGGCTTAGACCCCGCTATCCCCCGTTCTTCTTTAAAGAACCTTATTCTTCAAGTAAAACAGAATCAAATAATAAAGTACAAATCGCGTCAATAATAC
>CAZDEE010000004.1:0-82328 GCA_964504595.1 uncultured Staphylococcaceae bacterium
ACCCGCGGTCTTCTCCGTGACAGGGAGACATGTTAACCGCTACACCACAGATCCATCAGTGCGCCTTTAAATAATATCACATCTGATAAAAAATTCAAGAGTTAATTTAAAAAACATAACATTATTTAATTTGCATCATAAAACTTACATAATTTTTAATAATATTATTCGTTTTAATACTTAATTCTTCAATTCTAAGATGATAGACAAAATTCAATAATTTATTTAAATAGTAAAGCTATATTGTTTTCTCTAGATAATAACTTACGGCACTATCTAGAGAAAAATAAATAATTTTTTAATAGCTTTTGATTTTTAATTAATTTGAAAAATGATTTTTAAATAAGCTTAATAATTGATTAGGAGGAAGTAATCCGATTTGTTCATGAGTTAATGAACCATCTTTGAAGAATAATAGAGTAGGAATAGACATAACTGAATATCTACTTGCTAAAATTGAAACTTCATCAATGTCAACTTTAATAATTAGAATATCATTTAATTCGCTATCAATATCTTCTAATATTGGGGTTAATGCACGGCATGGTGCACACCATGAAGCATAAAAATCAACGATAACGGTTTTGTCTTTAATAATTTCATCAAATTCTTTTTCTGTATTAATGTGTTTAATCATTTTTATAATTTCCTTTCTATAAAATTAAGTAGACAATATATATTATGGCTACATGTAAAGGATAATATAAATAGCATCCATATTTCCACCATAATGCACTATAACCTTTATTACCATTATAAAATAAAATGATGAATCCGGCAAAAATTGCATATACTTGAATATTTGCGGCACCAACTAAAATATTTAATCCACTTACAAAATAATTAAGAGCCCAATAAAATAAATTAAAAACAATTAAGAATAAGAAAGAAAAATAATTTTGTATTTTTCTTGTTGAGATCATTTCTTCGAAAGTGGTCTCATCAGTTTTATAAATTTTTGCTAGGTAAGAGTGATACTTTTTCCCTAATATAGAAAATAGATAAAAACCTAATATTAAAGATATACTATAAAAATGATAAGATATACTTAAAGCGGTAGGAATTTTATCAAAGAATACTAATAATAGAATTATTACACTCAGCGGAATTAAAGAATATAACTTTTTATATTTAGGTAAATTAAGCGTAGCAATAAGTGATGCGCCTAAAAATAAATCAATAAAAATATTTTCAGAATGTGACATATTTAATATAAACAGAACTGTACTTATTGAAGCACCACATATAAATAGCCGTAATAGATATTTAAAAATATTTTTGGTATGAAAAACACTTTCTACAAGCAAAAACGCAAAAAGAGGTAAAGACAATCTTCCAATTATTCTTGAAACTAAATTAATAGTTTCTAAGCCTCTAATATTTGAAAAAATAAAAAAGCCTAAATGATCGATTGTCATAAAGATAATGGCGAGCAATTTAAGATGAAAGGAAGTTAATGATATTTTTTTAGTCATTTTTTTCATCCTTTAGTAGTCGATATAAAGTAGGATTTATATGATAACTTTTTATCAAATCTTCAACTTCTGTCCATCTCTTCTTTGTTTTATTTGTTAATATTGCTCGTAATAATAAATTCTTTGGTGTATGTTCTAAATCGATAAACTCCAATATTTGTGTTTTATAACCACAAGATTCAAGAAGTAACGCTCTTAAGCCATCAGTAAGTAAAGCTGCGGTTCTTTCTTGTATGATACCATATTTAAATATACTATCTAGAGGAGTGTTGTTCATTTGAAAGTGAAGCTCATGTTGACAACAAGGGACACTTAATATGACTTTTGTTTTTAAGCGTATTCCATGATATAAAGCATAGTCGGTCGCGGTATCACATGCATGTAGTGTTACTAATAAATCGATTGGTTTAGAGTCATTATAATCGGCGATATCGCCTTTTTGAAACACGAGATCCTCGTATCCTAAAGTATCCTTAAGTTTGTTGCAATTATTTATTACTTCATCTTTTAAATCTAAACCAAATATATGAACTTTTCTTTTAAGAATATAGACAAAATAATAATATATCGCAAATGTTAAGTATGATTTACCACATCCAAAGTCAACAATTTCAATTGGTCTATCGGTTGGTAATTCATCTTCTATATCACGGATAAATTCTAAAAAGCGATTGATCTGTCTAAATTTATGTTGCATATTTGCTTTGACTTGATAATCATTTGTCATAACTCCTTGAGCAACAAGGAAATCTAGTTTCATCGAAGGCTTTAATATATATTGTTTATCACGATCGTGTGATAAAGTACAATTTTTTGTAAGTGAAATATCTTTATCAATTATTTTAAATTTACTACCTCTTTTAATTATGTGATATTCCTTATTGGTTAATCGAATTAAAAATTGGCGATAGTCTTTAACGATTTCTTCTAAACGTGAACATAAATTATTTGTAGTTATGTTTTCATGTTTAACTTTTTTATCGAACATAAAAGACAATTGATAAACATCATCTTTAATAATTTTTATAATAATTTTTGTAGCAGAACTGCCTTTTTTATTCTCTTTTTCTGAAAAAATTGCTTCCACAAAATCAAAAGAGAAAAAATAAGAAAACCATTTAATTTCAAAATCCATCTTTTTAACCTTCTAATAATTAATAAATGTTACAAGGAATGCAAAGATATTGTTTATAGAATGTGCAACTATGGAAGTAGAAATACATTCGTGTTTTTCATACGCTCTTGCTAAGATAGCACCAGAAAGTACATAGGAAGGTAAATTCCATAATTCATTTATTAAATCTGCTCCTTTAGCAGAACTATCAAAATGAATTAAGCCAAATACAAGTGCGGATACTATATATGCAATCCAACGATTCTTTTTATTAATAGAGCCAAATAGACCATAACGATAAGTTAATTCTTCAAAAATTGGAGCAAGAATACCTGACATTATAAATAGAGGAAGAGGATAATGTTGAATCATTAATCTGATTATTCTTTCATTTTCACTGACACCACCGATTTCTCCTCTTAATAAATTAATAATGATTCCTAAGACAGAAGTGGCGCTTAATAATAAAAATCCATAAGCTACGCCATCGATTAATGCGGATTTGTTTTTGAATTGCTTTATTAAATCTTTTAGTACTTTGTTATAAGTTAAAAAGACTAAGATTAAACCTGTAATAACATAGGTACATATATTAAGAGCAATACTTCCACCTATTTTAGCAATATCTGAAGGATTTGCGCCAATAATCGAATTAATAATAGGCTGAATAAAGGTTGCAATTAAAGACATTCCGAAGCTTCCAATAAATAAGAATATTAAATGTTTCCATAAAGATTCGTAATCAGTACCATTGTTTAAATTTTCATTTTCATTATTCATAAACAAGACCTCCATTTCATTTAATAATTATACTATGCATTCGTTTCTTTTAGTAGTGAAAAAATTATTTAAAATCGCTTTATTAAGTTTGTTGGTTGAGTTATACGCATATTTAAGCATAGACTGTATGGCTTTACATATAATAATAAAAATATTTATTATTAACCTTGAAATTTAAATAATTTTATTTGCTTTTAAAATTGATATTGAGGTGTATAATATAGTAGAAGCCGATATTAATTTTTTTAAATATTAATATTTAAAAGGGGGATTTAATATGTTTACTGCCTTTCTATTCGCGCCGAGTAATTTAACTTTTATTCTTAACATGGTTTTATTAGGTGTTGTTTTGGTTGTTATCGCTTATGCATTGTTTTCAATGCTTAAGAAAGCATTGCCTCAGGCATTTCATTTTGTGTTTTTTGTTTTATTTATTGTCGTAGGATTATTTTTTGTTAAAGCAAGTATTAATTTTATTGCAAATTATGATTTATCTTCCTACCAATGGTCGGTATCGATTAATGGCGAAACGATCATGATTACGACTCCTTTAAATACAATTAGTGAAGCATTAAAGGTTGCCGTAGGTAATGATGAAACTAGTATTATATACATTGCTTTGAACAATAAAGATTTGAATGAATTAATACAATCTTTATCCATACTTATCGTTGGATATTTTGCATTTTTTATTTACATGCTAGATATTTTATTGTTAGCTAAACCAATTGGCTCATTAATTTATAACTTGGCATTTAAATGGATTTTCCCAAAAGAAATACGTAAGTATAAATATAAAAGAAGATGGAAATCTTTTTTGATAGGTTTAGCAAAGGGTTCACTAGCCGCGGTTATGTTCCTTACTCCATTTACTTCTTTAGTTAATTCTGTTAATAAAGGTATACAAAGAAATAAAACTGGAGTTGTTCTTAATCAAGAAAGTTATGATGATATAATAGCGTGGGTCGATGCCTATAATGATAGTGCATTTGCTAAATTAGCTTTCGGTGTTGATGAAGATGGTCGCTCTATTGATATGGTTATTACTGATTTAGCGACAAGTTCAACATATAAAGATGGTGAATTATTATTTAGTGATCAATTGATGACAATTGCTGATGCTGCTGAAACTCTTTTAGCGGCAGGATTATTATCCGGTGATGGTGAAAGCGGACTTCAAACATCAGCTTTACTTTCGAAAGAATTTATTTCTGCAGTTATTGAAGTTATAAAGAGTTCGGATTTCTTGATGAACTTATTCCCAATTGTTATCAATATTGCGGTTACATATGCTGAAGAAATGAATTTTTACACAGAAAATTTAGTATTTGATGATGTAGATTGGAAAGACGAATTAGGTACGATTAATAATATTTATGGAGCATTATATGATGCCGGTATTATATCTAATTTAGCGGAAGGCAATCAATTTACAATTCCATATGATGATGATAAAGCAACCGCTATACGTGATGCATTTAAGTCATTAGATGAATCTAAGTTTTTATCAAGAGTAATTCCATCAGTTCTTTATTCTTTTGTTACAATGGAAGATGAAGAAGGAAATCCTTCTGATTTATCATTATATTTATCAACTGATTGGGATGATTATAAATCTATCAAGTGGGGAAGCGAATTAACAATTGTTTATGATACTCTTTATCAATTGAAAAAACTTGATATAGATTTCTTTGATAATAGTGGTGAGCAATCTCCGAAAATGGCAGTTCAAGAATTTAAATTTGTCAATGGTTTCTTCAGCAATCATTTTAAAAATCAAGCATCAGAAACTGAAGAGACTTCTAAGGAAACAGATGATATAATTCAAAAATTAATGGATAACTTTGATGATGTTATAGTTATATTAACCGGTCTTGATAAAGATAAAAACATCATTGAAGGTAGAGAATATAAGACTTTATTTGATAGTAATTTGTTAATGAACTCAATTGATAAACTACTACCAGAACTTGTTGATAATTTGTTTAGTGGTGAAAGTGAAACAACATCCCTAATTGATAGAGCGGAATTAGAATCTACACTTGGAAAATTACAAGATGAAAATATGGAACAAGAAAAAACAAATTATAAGAAAGAAACTTATAGTTTGCTTAATGTTTGTAAAGATTTATTATTTAATGATAAATTCGATTTAATGAACAATACTGATGAAAATATATTAGATAATAAATATTTCCAAGAGGCATTATTGAAAATTGCACCTGAAATCGATGATTCTACACTTTTAAGTACATGTTTACCAACAGTTTTTGAATCATTGTTAAAAGATTTAAATTTTGGTGAAGAAATTCCAATTACCGGTGAAAGTTTGAATTTCCATGTTACATTTGCAACCGAAATTCCAATATTGCTTGAAGGATATAACAGCATGATGAATCTTGCTTCATCATTAAATAGTGATAATCCAGGAGATATAATTAAAAATTTAAATACTGAAGATTTAGAAAAAGCCTTAAAAGCGGTTTATAAATCCGATATTATCAATCCAAAAGATACTAACAATAAAAACTTTTATGCAATCTTAGATTTAATCTTTGATAATCAAGATTTTAAAGATATTGGAATTTATCCAGATGGTAAGCCAAATTACGAAAGCTTGATAAAAAATGATGAAGGTTGGGAAAGAGAAATTGGTTATATTGCTGATGTATTTGCTAACCTAAAGAGCGAATCAATTATTGGATTATTAACATCTAGTGATACAATCAATCTTGGCTCAATTGAAAGTGATGATATTAGAAAATTATTCTCTTCTATCGATAATTCTAAATTATTAAGTGGAACTTTTGGTCAATTAATGGATAAATTAGTACTTGATTCTTTAGGTATTGGTGGAAATGAAAGTGGTATATCATTTACAAATGTTGATTCATGGGCAGTTGAAGCCGAAGCGTTTGCTAATGCGTTAGATGCGTTTAAGAAAATTGGCGATGACATGAACCATATTGATTTGCTTAATAGTAATACTGAGGATTGTAAAGAATTGTTAAATAATTTTGCTTCGCTTCAAATATTCACTAATAAAGATGGTGAATATGTATTTGGTGATTTCATTCATGAAATAATGCTTAGCAGTGGCGATTTAGCAAAGTATTTAGAAAATCCAACTGATTGGACAAATGCAGATAAATATTCTGAATCAAAATCTGATTTTAAAACCGCATTTGCGGATTTAGATTCTTCAAAAGAAGAAATTGAAAGAATTATTAATGTTATAGATGCATTACAAAATATTGGCGAAGATGGATTAGCTTCAATTATGAATGGAACTGCGACTTGTAATTTAAGAGATGTTACGACTCCATTAGGCGAAGCGACATCTTTAAGAATGATTGTGTTTAATATCGTTGATGATATGATCAATGATATTGATTCACCATTAAAATTAGGTAGTATTAAAGATTATTTAGACACGAAGTTCTTTATAAATGAAGAAAATGTTGAATTAAGAAAAGAAGAACTTAATAGAATTGCAGATATTTATGATTCAATTATGGATCTTGGTGATTTTAGTAGTATTGAATGGCTTGATATAAATCCAGATGAAGCAACGAAGCCTCTATTAATAAACTTTGCTTCACTAAAGATACTTAAAGAAAATTCTTTTGGTAATCTTCTCCATGATTTATTAACTGATGGTGGCGCTTTAGCTGATTACTTAAAAGATCCAACAGGTTATTCGATTGAAAGTGAATATTCATTATCAAAAGATGATTTCAAAAATGCAGCTTGGGTTGATGAAGTTAATAATGATTATCCAGAAATAACTAAGTTTGTTAATGTCATAAAAGCAATTCAAAATATCGGTGCGGGAAATGCTAAACCAGGCACTGAAGGACTTAACTTAATTATGCAAGGAAATATAGGTGAAGATGAATTAGGTTCTGTTACAGGAGCTTTATGCGATGCCTTTTCTTTAAGAATGGTAGTATTTAATGTCATTAATGATATGATTAATGGCAGTAGTTCATCATTTAACTTAGGAGAAATTGACTTAAGCTATTTAAATACTGAATATTTAATTGATTGTGAACAAGAAGAAAGAAAAGCTGAAGTTGAAAGAGTTGTTAAAATTTTTGGCGATATAAAAGGCTTAGAAAGTGATTTAAGTGAAATTAATTGGATTGATATGAATACCAATGACACGAGAACTTTATTAACCGATTTTGCTTCTTTAAAAATGTTAAGTAAAGGTGAAGAATATTATTTTGATGATTTAGTTCATGATTTATTGATTAAGGGTGGCTCTTTAGCGGATTATTTAAGAGATTATGGCTCCACTACTACAAGTCCTAAATATTTGACATCAAAGAGTGATTTTAAAAACGCATTTACTTATGATAATTCAGGAAACGAAATTGATAAGATAATTAATGTTATTGATAGTGTACAAAACATTGGTAAGACAATTGATTCTAGTTCTACTCAACCAGGTACATTAGGTCTTACTAGAATTACAAGTGGAAATGCAAAATCTAGTGAATTAAGTTTAGTAACTGAGGCATTATGTGATGCATCTTCATTAAAAATGGTTGTATACAATGTTATTAATGATACGATAAAAGGCGATAATTCTCCTTTAAAATTAGATGGTGTTAATTTAGAAAAAGCACACACTGAATATTTATTAAATTGTGATGTTAATTCTAGAAAAACTGAAGTTAATAAAGTCGTTTCTATTTATCAAATAATAGAGTCTAACGAAAGCGGAGAAGAAACAACTAGAAGTGAAGCATTTAATATTTATGAAATAGAAGTAGATGAGTTATTAAATACAATTCATGATTCACGCATTTTAAATACATTAAAGAATGAAAATTATGGCGTTGAATTTACTATATTTGAACAACTTATTGAATATATGCTATCTCAAAAGGGATTAAAGCAATATATAACCTATGGAATGCCAGAAAGTACAACTGTTAAAGACTTGGTATTAAGAGTTGCTAATAATCATTGTGAAGGTAGCAGCGGAGACGAATGGACAAATAGCGAAATTACTTTCTTAAATAATATAGTTTTAGCTTCAGAACCATTAAAGAATTCATTTAGTGATACAGAATTGATTAATTTAAGCAGTCATAAATTTAGAAATTTAATGAACTCAATTAATGAATCTAAATTGACTCATAATGCTGTTTATTATTTCTTTAAAACTACATCTGATAGAATGGGAATAAATTCTTTCATTAGAGCCGCTAATAAGAATAATGTTCATTATTTATTAGAAAATGTCGCAGCGGATGAAGTAATTGCTCAATGTAGTAAAGAAATTGATTATTATGCTGACATTATTGAAATGGCTAAAACTGGAAGTGTGGATGAGCATGGTAATACAAATACTTTTGATTTTGAAAATAATAGTTTAGAAAGCTTTATTTCCGAAAATGAAAGTAAATCAACCTCACCATTATTTAACTTGTTAATTAACTCTAAAATATATGAGGATGTTAAATCTGATATTATTTATGGTATCTTTAATACTGCAGGTTTAAGTGAGTATATTAGAGGTAGTAACGAAGATGATAAGATAGATACTATTAATACTCTTTTTGGAAAAGGATTATCCGCTGAGGTTGAAGGTGCGAGTATCGATTCAATATTAAAACAAAAAGGAGATATTGATTTCTCAAAAGTTTCCAAACTTACAGATTTAGATACAAAAGGTAGTACGGCAATTTGTAATATTATTAGAAATACGAAACCAGAAGTCAATGGTAATAGATCAAGAGCTTATTTCTCAAGTGAAGTAGTTGCTGGTATGTTATCAAAAGCAACCGTCGATGATAGTGCTACAATTAATTGGTATGAAGAAGATTATAAGTATTTGGTTGATGATGTTGCTGATCAAATAAATGATATCTTAAATGCATATTCTTCTTCAGAAAAATTAGATAAGAATAGTGATACTTTTGTAGCGGATTGTACTAATTTTAAAGCTTCTATGAAGAAATTAGATGATGATATTACCACAAAAGATCCTTACATTTTAGGTGAATTTAAACTTGCAGTATTTAAAGACTATAATGTTGGTGGTGCGATTGAAGGTATGACTTTTGAACAAATTGGTGATGTTATCATCAGTGCGAAAAGTTTTGATTTATAAGGTAGTTTAAAATGAAGACAGTTTTAGATAGTTATGAAGCACTTTTAGAAATTGAAAGGTCTAGTTTCTATTCTTATTTGTTTCCTTTGTCAGATGAAAATATGGCTAAAGGAATTCTTGATAGAATTAGAAAACAACATCCTAAAGCTAGACATTGTTGTTATGCTTATAAGGTTGGGCAGTTCCAAAAGTCATCAGATGATGGTGAACCTAAAGGAACTGCCGGGAGGCCATTGCTAGATGCATTATTAAAGAATTCTTTGGATAATGTGATAGTCATTGTTGTAAGATATTTTGGTGGCATTAAATTAGGTGCAGGTAGATTGCTTAGAACTTATGTTGATTCCGCGATGCTTGCGATTAATAAAGCTAAAATATATCAAATATGTGAGGCTTATGTTTATAGGTTTACATTAAATCATTCTTTTTATGATTTATTAGTGCAGCATTTACGGAAGAATGATGTTATTATTGATAATGTATTGTTTGAAGAAAATATTATTATGGAAGTAAGTTCTTTGAATGATATAGAAAAAACAATTGATTCTCTATTTAATAAACAAATTAAAATTGAAAGATTAAATAAGAAAATTGTATATAGATAAGGAGAGAGGTTTAGATGAGTGAATGTAATCACGATTGCAGTAGTTGCAATCAAGAATGTGGCGAAAGAAAAATTGAAAAAATCACCACAAATGAAAAAAGTAAAGTCCGACGTGTTATCGGAGTTTTATCAGGAAAAGGTGGAGTAGGAAAATCCTTTGTATCAGCACTTCTTGCTTCTGAATTAAGAAAGAGAAACTACAATGTTGGTATTTTAGATGCAGATATTACCGGTCCTTCAATTCCACAAGCATTTGGTATTGATACTCCAGCAATGGGAGAAAATGGCTTAGTTTATCCAGCGATTTCTAAAACTGGTATTAGTATCATTTCATCAAGTATGTTCCTTCAACATAAAGAAGATCCTATTATTTGGAGAGGAGTTATGTTAGGAGAAATGGTAAAACAATTTTATCATGATGTTTATTGGGATGATGTGGACTATTTAATTGTTGATATGCCACCAGGAACTGGAGATGTTGCTTTAACAACATTCCAATTTTTACCAGTAGATGCGATAGTTATAGTAACTTCTCCACAAGATTTAGTTTCAACAATTGTTCAAAAAGCTGTTAGAATGGCGACAATGATGGATGTTCCTATTTTAGGATTAGTAGAAAATATGGCTTATGTAGAATGTCCATGTTGTAAAGAAAAAATTGAAATATATGGTAAATCTCATGTTCAAGAAGTTGCAGATACTTATGGATATGATGTTTTAGCAAGAATTCCATTAAAAGCAGATAATGCCGCTTTAGCGGATGAAGGAAAAGTTGAATTTATTGATGCAGACTTCTTATCTTCTTTGGTGGATGCAGTTGAAAAGGTCGAAGCAAAGGAGGAATAATATGATTACTAGTCAAGAGTATTCTAAACGCCGAGAACTTTTTCTAGAAAAAATGAAAAATAATTCGGTTGCTATTTTATATTCTGGAACTTTAATGAAAGCTTCAGCGGATCAAACTCATCCTTTTGAAGTTAATCGTAATTTTTATTATTTAACCGGTATTAGACAAGCAGATTCAATGTTAATTATGGTTAAAATTGCCGGTAATACAAATACATTTTTATTCATTGATGAAGTTGATCCAAATAGAGTGAAATGGACAGGAAAAATGTTGTCTGTCAGTGAAGCAAATGAAATAAGTGGTATTAAGGATATTCTATTTACTAAGCATTTCGAAAGCAAAGTTGAACTTCTTTTAGATGGTCAAAAGAATGCTTATGGAAGAATAGAAACAATTTATTTAGATTTAGAAAATGGTTTATTTGTTACAAGAGAAAAAACCACTAAAGACATTGCTTTTGAAATGTCTAAAAAATATTTTGGCTTAAATGTTGAAGATGCTTATCCTCTTATTGTTACTTTAAGAATGATTAAATCAAAAGCTGAAATTGAGGAAATATGCAATTCAATTAAAGTTACAAAAATTGGATTAGAAACAATTCTTAAAACACTTAAACCAGGATTATATGAATATCAAATTTCATCTTTATTTGCCTATACAGTAGCGGATTATAATAATTCAGGATTAGCTTTTGATACGATTGCTGCGGGTGGAGAAAACGCAGTCATTTTACATTATCCTTGCCCAAATTCATTATTAAAAAATGACACGTTAATTTTATTAGATTTAGGAGCGGAAAAGAATCTTTATCGCGCAGATATTTCTCGAACATATCCAGTAAGTGGGAAGTATAGTGGACGTCAAAAAGAAATATATGAAATGGTTTTACGTTGTAATAAAGCAGTTGCTAATTTTGTTCGGCCAGGAATTACTTTAGGAGATGTTCAAAAATTTGCTTTTGAATTTTTAAAAACTGAATTAATTGGTCATGGTTACATTGATAAGGATAAGATTTTAGCGGATGCTAAAAATGAGATTATTAATCGTGAATTAGTTGGAACCTTAAGTGTAGAAGAAAAAGATGAAATAATTAAGCAAATGGAACATGCCGCTGTTTATAAATATTATTATCACAATGTTGGTCATCATTTAGGCTTAGATACTCATGATGCTAGCTTTAGAGATATGAAATTAGAGCCAGGTATGGTAATTACTGATGAGCCAGGACTTTATTTTGCTGAATATGGTATAGGTGTCCGTATTGAAGACGATATTTTAGTTACCGAAGATGGCTGTGAAGTTTTATCAAAAGATATCCTTAAAGAAGTTAAAGATATAGAAGATTTTATGGCGCAAAAATAAGAGGAGAAATCCTCTTTTTTTAAAGGAGAATGAGATGGATATTGAAAAATTGATTGATGAAATTAGAAATGAAGGTAATGATTCAAAAAAAGAATTTATTATAAGAATAATTTCAACCTCAAAAATTGTTATCAGTGGAGCGCCGATACCATTTATCAAGGCAAAAGCTAAAGAATTAGTTAAAGTTGAAAAGATAGATTTATCATTATTAGGAACCTATTATGAAATAGATATTCTTTTAGGATTAATGATTGTTTACTCATCAAAAACGATTGAAGAAAAATATAAACTTATCGATATTTATTTAGAAAAAGCTGATAATTGGGCGGATATTGATATCCTATCAAGCGCATTTAAAACAAAAAATTATACTTTGGGATTAGAATATATAAAAGAATGCCTTAATTCTTCTAATCCTTATAAAAGAAGATTTGGATATATTCACTTTCTAAGTAATTTTGTAAATAAAAGTTACGTAAATGATATTTTATCTTTAATTAAAAATGATGATAATTACATCGTGCAAATGGGGATTGCATGGTTGCTTTCAGTAACGTTTATTAAATGCAGAGAAAAAACTATTAAATACTTAGAAAATGAATCTATAAATCCTCAAGTCATGAGAATGTTTATAAGAAAAGTATGCGATTCAAGAAGAGTTAGTGATGAAGATAAGAAATTTATAAAAACATTAAAAAAATAATAAAAATTGAACTTTTTTTAAATCGTAATTGAAAAAGATAATTGTAATTAGTACAATATATTTAAAGAAAAAGGACAGGTGATTATTAATGGAAAGAGGCAGTGGTGTATTATTACACATTTCATCTCTTCCTAGCAAGCATGGAATAGGAACTTTCGGCAGAGAAGCTAGAAATTTTGTAAAGATTCTTCATGCTGCAGGACAAAAATATTGGCAAGTTTTACCACTCAATCCAACAAGTTATGGAGATTCACCATATCAATCATTTTCCGCATTTGCGTTAAATCCATATTTTGTTGATCTTGATATTTTAGTTAAAAAAGGTTATTTAACAAAGAAAGAAATAAAGAAAATTAAAGGCGGAACAAATCCTCATTATGTAGATTATGGACGCGTTTATGAAGAAAGATTTGCTATTCTTCGTTTAGCATTTTCAAGAGCGTTTGAAAATGAAAAAGCCAAATTAGAAAAGTTCTTACATAAGAATAAATATTGGCTCGAAGATTATGCTGATTTTATGTTAATTAAAGATTTATTTGGTGGAAAAAGCTGGTTAGAATGGCCACGTTTATTTAAAATTCACCATAAAAAAACAATCGTTGCGACACGAAATGAACATATTGAAGATTTCTGGTTCTATGTATTTATTCAATATCATGCATTTGATCAATATACAAGATTACGTCGATATGCTAATTCAAAAGGAATTCAAATAATTGGTGATATGCCAATTTATGTTGCTTGCGATAGCGCGGATGTCTGGGCTAATCCAAAACTTTTTAAATTAGATCATAAACGTAACCCTGAATTGGTTGCCGGTGTACCACCAGATTATTTTAGTGAAACTGGTCAATTATGGGGTAATCCAATTTATGATTGGGATAAAATGAAAAAAACTTCATATCGTTGGTGGAAATTACGTATTAAACAAATGTCAAAATTATTTGATTGTTTAAGAATAGATCACTTTAGAGGTTTTGAAGCTTATTGGGCGGTAAAATATGGAGAATCAACCGCGATTAATGGAGAATGGATTAAAGGTCCAGGACATGAAATTATTGATGCATTTAAGAGTGCGGCACCAAAGTTACAAATTATCGCTGAAGATTTAGGTGTTATTACAGATGGTGTCCGTGAATTATTAGCCTATAGTGGTTATCCAGGATTAAAAGTTTTCCAATTTGCTTTTGGTGGCGACAAAGATGATCCTTTCTTACCACATACATATCCAAATAACTGCGTTGCCTATTTAGGCGCCCATGATAACGATGTTACTTTAAACTTCATTTTAGAAAATGAAAAAGAAGCTGAAGCAATGAAAAATTATTTAAATTGCTATGGTAGTGAAGATGAAGTATTAGAAGCGGCGATTATGCGTTTAATGCATAGTAACGCAAATGTTGTTATCTTTACAGCGCAAGATTTACTTCATTTAGGTAAAGAATCAAGAATGAATATTCCTGGAACAGCAGTTGGAAACTGGCAATTTAGAGCGGTTAAAGAACAATTAGATAATAATTTTGCGAAAAATTTATATTATAAAACAGGCGATGGAAATCGCATTTAAAAGGTGAAATAAAAATGAAAAAATACATCTTATCTATCGATCAAGGAACTACATCGACTCGCGCAATACTTTTTGATAAAAATGGAACTGCGGTTTTTGTTGCTCAACATGAGTTAAGGTGTATTTTTCCTTATTCAGGCTATGTTGAACAAGATGCTTTAGAAATATGGTTAAGTGTTATTGATGTTATTAATGAAGTACTTGTTAAGTCAAATGAAACCTTAGATTCTGTAGCTTCAATTGGAATTACAAATCAAAGAGAAACTACAATTGTTTGGGATAAAAAAACAGGAATGCCAGTGCATAACGCAATTGTTTGGCAATCGCGTCAATCTAAGGAAATATGTGAACGATATTCATGTTATAAAGAACAAATCCATCAAAAAACAGGTTTGTTAATTAATCCATATTTTAGTGCTTCTAAAATTAGATATATTTTAGATCATATTGAAAATGGACAACAAAGAGCGGATAATGGTGAACTAATATGTGGAACCGTTGATACTTGGATTTTGTATAAGTTAACAAAAGGTAAAGTACACGCTACTGATGTCAGTAATGCTTCAAGAACGATGTTATATAACATCTTTGATTTAACTTGGGATGAAGAGTTGTTAAAACTTTTTAATATTCCAAAGTGCATGTTACCAATAGTTCATCAATCAAGTTATATTTATGGTGAAGCTAGCTTTTTTGATTCAGATGTTCCAATTTCAGGGATTGCTGGCGATCAACAAGCCGCATTATTTGGACAGGCTTGCTTTGAAAAAGGCGATCTTAAAAACACATACGGAACTGGCTGCTTTTTATTAATGAATACCGGTTCAAAGCCAATTATTTCTAAAAAAGGACTTTTAACCACAGTTGCGTGGATGATAGATGATAAAGTAACATATGCTTTAGAGGGATCGGTTTTTGTTGCTGGTGCCTCTATTCAATGGTTACGCGATCAAATGAAATTAATTTCAGAAGCAAGTGATAGTGAAAGAGCGGCACATAAAGCTGATTCAAATTCGAATGTTTATGTGGTTCCTGCATTTGTTGGTTTAGGAACTCCATATTGGGATGATAATGCCCGTGGAGCGGTATTTGGTTTAACAAGAGCGACAACTAAATATGATTTTATTAAAGCAACTCTTGAATCCATCGCTTATCAATCTCGAGATGTTATTGAAGTTATGAAAGATGAGACACATCTTGATTTACAAGTTTTAAAAGTAGATGGAGGAGCAACTGCAAATGGATATTTAATGCAGTTCCAATCTGATTTATTACAAACTAACATCCTTTTACCTAAGTGCTTAGAAACAACTGCTTTAGGGGTTGCTTATTTATCTGGTCTTGCTGTTAAGTTTTGGGATAATGTTTCTTCTATTCAAAGTATTCATAAGTATAAAAAAACATATTATCCTTCTGAAGATAAAGATAATATGGAAAAGAAATATGAATATTGGAAAGTTGCGATTAAAGCGACTAGAATGTTTAAATAGTAAATAAAAAAGGTTAAGCTTTATATCGAGCTTAACCTTTTTGTTATCTTATAAAATACCAAGTATTGAGAATAAGAATGCTGCAAGTGATATGATAAGAGGAACTGAAATGATTTTTGTAATTGGCTTATTAGGATCATTTTCAATTTCTTTAAGATATTTTTTAAAGCTTTTCTTATTAATGAAGAATCCTACAAGAGCGGCAATGAAACCGATTAATGGTAGGATGAATAATGATTCACTTAATAAAGTTATTATTGTAAATAATCCAGTTATTATCATACTTGCTGTTGTGGCGATTTTAGCAATTTTTTGAGCTTTAACAGCTTTATTAAATGTTGATTTATCAGTAGGATAATTTTTAGAATTATTATATCCATTGTGAAGGTTGAAGGAGAGACCATAAACCTTTCCTTTATATTCCATTTTAATGTAAATTACTGGAACTAAATATGCGGAAACATCCCAAGATCTTGATTGATATTTTTGCCAACCATTTGGAAGCTTTCCTTCGATTACTTTTCCTAATGCCGCGCGAAGTTCTTCGTAAGTAAAGACATTTGCTTCGTTCCAAACTGGAATTTTTGAGGCATATGTTTGGGATAAATCTTTAACGACAGTGTAATCACCTTGTCCATAATATTTTGTGATGTTTAATGAATCTGGTCCACCACAGCGACCGAAATTAGAAATTTGGCCATTATATGATTTATTATTAACAACATAATCTAAATCGATGTTGTATTGATAAATAACACATAAATAGCGTTTAATGTTTGGTGAGGATTCGGTTAATTTTTTAAATTGTTCCGCGAATTCTTTATCGATGAATTGATCTTTCATCATGTTATTGTAAATTGTTTTTAAAGCGGTTGAAATTGAAAAATTTTCTTTTAAAATACCGACTTCCTTACAAAAGGTAAAATTTTTATTAGTTAGTATCATTTTTATAACTCCTTACGAAATTAATTATAGAATAAGAAGTGGCTTATTTCAATAATAACTCGGTTAAATTGGCTATTTTTGCTAATGAAGTTCATTTATTAATATGATATTATATTGTTGATACACATAAGTGCATTGAATGAGGTTGTTTTATGAAAAAAAATAAATTTGGAATTTTTATTTTAACGATATTAATGTCGTCATGTTCTTTAGATTTTTCTTTTGATAAATCGAGTAATAATTCTTTTAATAGTGTATTTAGTAATGGCGGCAATAGTTCTAATATTGCTTCTAGTAGTAGCAGTTCGTTTAATACAACAATAGTAACTGAAAATAGAACTATAAAAATGTATGGAATTAATGATTTCCATGGAGCGGTGGTTGAGAATGTTTCAAATTATGAAGCGGGTATTATAAAAGTTGGATCGTTTTTTAAACAAAAAGGAAATGAAGAAAATACTTTATTAATTAATTCAGGAGATATGTGGCAAGGATCGATTGAATCTAATCTTAATTATGGAAAATTATTGACAGAATGTATGAATAATATTGAATTTGATTGCTTTACTTTAGGAAATCATGAATTTGACTGGGGACAAAAATACATTAAGGAAAATCGCCAATTAAAAGATGAAGTTACAGCATATCAAACTCCATTTCTTGCTGCGAATATTTATAAATATGATATTATGACAGGTGAAACAAAAGAGTACGCTAATTTGGGTGAAAAATATACTATTAAAACTTTAGAAAACGGCTTACGTGTAGGTATTATTGGTGTTATTGGAAGAAATCAAATTACTTCAATTACATCATCTTTTGTTGATGATATTGTCTTTTTAGAACCATCATCGGTCATTAAAGAACTATCGGATGAATTGCGTAATGAAAAAGGTGTTGATGTTGTTATTGCAAGCGTTCATGCTGAACAAGACGATGTTTTAAATACCGGAATAACTAATATAAGTGATGTTTCTCATAAACGCTATGTCGATGCAGTTTTTTGCGCTCATTCACATAAAAATGAGAAAGCAATTGAAAATGGTGTTCCTTTTGTACAAGCTTCATATAATGGACGTTCATATTCAGAAATATCTTTAAATGTTACACCTGCAGGTGAAGTAAGTGCATTAGATTATAATTATATATACACATCTAAGATAAATTGTGAAAATGATCCATCTTTAGAAGAAAAAGTAAATGCGTATAAAGAGATTTCTGATAATCTTGGAAATGAGCAATTAATTAGAAGTAATGGGACTTTAAAAAAATCTGATTCATTGGTTAATTTAGTTACAACTGCGATGTATAACGAAGCTATAAAACAAGGATATGATATAAGTTATGCGATTACAAATACCGCAAGAGCGGATTTAGAAAGCGGATTAGTAACATATGCAAATCTATATAAAAGTTTACCATTTGATAATGAAATATACATTATTGAAGTAAGTGGTAGCAGTTTAAAAAAAGAGATAAATTTTGATTCTACAGGAATGTATCGAGGTGATAAAGAGCCTTTTAATGAACGTAATACATACCGTATCGCGGTTATCGATTATTTAGCCTTACATCGTAATAGTAAACGACAATATGATTATTTTCCAAATTTTAAAACAATTGCTAAATTAGAAAAGTCTGGTCAAGAGTTTTATAATTATCGTGATATTACCGCAGATTACTTAAGAAGCTTAGATGGAAATTTGAATACATCTAATTATTCTTCTTCATTAGATCAATTTAATAAAGATAGATTATATTATAGTATTTAAGGAGAAAATGTATGGAAAAATGGATTCTACAACTTAACAATGCTTTAGTTGTTGCTCCTTATAGCGAGCATTCATTTTTTCTAATGCTTAAAAATAAATATCCTGATATCGATTTTAAATTAACGACAAAAGAAGAAATTATTAATAGCTATTATGGTAAAGCTAGTGATGATTATTTTTATATTTGGTATTTTTCTCATCAAAATATACCTTTTGAAGTAGCTAAATTATATTACAAAATGGTTAATTTACCTTTAATCGATGATAGTAATGTAAAAGTGCAAGATATGCTATTACTTAGAAATGAATTGATTGGTAAAGGAATTATTAAACCGGTTAAGTATTATAGTAGCATGTTAAAAAAGTATAAAGTGCTATTATTTGATTATTTGGAAAATGATAAAGAATTAGTTTATATCTTTAATAAAGAAAATATATCTTACTGCGGTTTAAGTAGAAAATTATTAAAAGATACCACAGAAATAACTTCTTTTGAACATATTGATGATGAAATAGCTTATATGCTTCAAGAGATAATGCGACTTTATAATGAAGAAAATATCCCTTTATCAAAAATATATATTTATAAACCATCTAAAGAGTACTACTATCCTTTAATTAAAATTGCAAGTAGCTTTAATATTCCTTTAGAGGATTACAAAAGTAGTAGCTATTATTCGCTATCAATAACTAAAGAAATGATTGAATATTATCGAATTCATAATGAGATAGAGTCCTTTGAAACTAAGACAGATTTAGAAAATGAAATTAAATTATTAATAAATGAATTGACGGATAAATATCGACTTTTATTTTCGTTAGATAATTTTTTATTGATTTTAAAAGATTATTTTCAAAACAAAAAATTATCTTGTGAACATTATAAAGAAGAGATTCGTTTTACTTCTCGTCATCATTTTTTAGATGATGAATATGTTTTTGTATTGGGATTTGAACAAGGAAAAATGCCTTCTGTTAGAAAAGATGATGATTATTTTTTAGATAGTATTAAAGAAAGAATTCATCTTTCAACTTCGGAAGATTTAAATAAAATCGAAATATTAAAAATTAAAAAGCTCCTTTTAGAGAATAAAAATGTTTATCTTTCTTACAAACATAAATCAATTGATGGAATTAGTTATCCATCTTTATTAATCGCACAATTTGGCCTTAAGGTTAATCAGCCTAAATTTAGTTTATTAACATATTCTTTAAAATATTCTAAGCTTGAATATGGAAGACTCTTAGATTTAGAAAGAAAATATGGCATAAGAATTAAAGGAAGAGAAAAATATTATTCATTAGAAGATATTTCTTATCGGACATATGATTCTAGTTTTAAAGGAAGCAATCATTATAAAAACGATGATAATTTAACTCATTCTTATTCAAAACTTAAAATATACGCTCAATGTCCATATCATTACTATTTAGATAATGTTCTACATTTAAATCCTTTTGAAGACAGTTCATCTTTAAAATTTGGTAATTTAGTCCATTATATTATGGAATATGGTGTGGAAGGACTGTCTTTTGAAGAAGCCTATGAAAAGAGTTATCAAAAGTTTATTTGGACGGATAAGGAAAAAATATTACTTTTACAAATAAAAAACATTATTGAAGAACTATTTCAAAACAACCTTCATTTTGTTTCTAAAATGGTTAACCCGAAGATATATGTTGAAAATTCGTTCACTCTTAGTTTACATGAGCATGCTTCTTTAACTGGTAAAATTGACAAAATAATTTTAACTGGTAAGAATGATGAAAACATTTCTATTATCGATTATAAAACTGGTTCAGAAAGAATTAGCTTAAAAGAATTAGAATATGGATTTTCGATGCAATTACCTATTTATAGTCTTTTAAGAACTTCTAAGGAAGCGTTTAAAGATTTGGATTTACTAGGAGTTTATATTCAACCAGTATTACCTAGCTCCCCTATCGCGAGTTCAAAAAAGACTAAAACCCCTCTTATTAAAGAGCAAATGCTTCAAGGTTATACGCTTAATGATAGAGCAAAACTTGCATCATTTGATCCTAATTATATGGAATCGACTTTTATAAAAAGTATGAAAATAAATAAAGAAGGAAATTATTATAAGTATGTAAAAATATTTTCTAAAGAAGAATGGAATCGTTATGAAGATATTGTCTATAAAGTAATTTTAGATTTTGATCGTCGAATTAGAGAAAATGATTTTAGAATTGCTCCAGTTATAATGAACAATCAATCTAGCTGTAGTTTTTGTCCATATAAAGATATTTGTTATGTTAATAAAGGACAAATGATTACTATTAACACTTCTGAAGAAAAAGGAGATGACGATGATGAGTAAGGAAACTTTATATACTAAAGAACAACAACAAGCGGTATTTACTCGTGGTCATAATGTCATTGTCTCTGCAGGTGCGGGTTCAGGTAAGACAAAGGTATTATCTGGAAGAGCTTATCAATTAATTAAAGAAGGTATGAAATTAGAAGAATTAGTAATGTTAACTTTTACTAACGCCGCGGCATTTAATATGAGAGAAAAGGTAAGAGAATTACTTTTAGAAGATGAAGAATTAGCGCCTCTTGCGGATAAAGTGGAATCAAGTTATATTACGACATTTGATGCACTTGCATTATCGATTGTTAAAAGATTTCATTATTTACTAGAAATTGATGAAAATATTTCTATTACTGATGATTCTCTAGTGCAAGTTAAAAAGAATGCGATTATTGATGAAATATTAGATGAGTATTACGCTCATCCATCTTCAAAGTTTTTATCTTTAATTAGCAAATATACTTTGAAGAATGATAATTTAATTAAAAAATTTTTACTTCAAATTGATAAACATGCATCTTTAAAAATAAATCGAAAAGAGTACTTAAATAATTATATTAATACTTTTTACAACCAAGAGAAAATCGAATCAGATATTAATACTTTTTTTAATAACATCATTGAAGAAATTAAAAACTTTAGTTATTCTCTTAATCAATTAGAAATTATTGAAGATGTTATAAGAATGCAAGAAAAATTAGGAGAATTAATTGATTGTCAAACATATGATGAATTACAAGAAAAGTTGATTAATTTCCGCTTTCCTCCGTTCCCTAGAGGCTTAGAATGTGATGAAGAATATAAGGAATATCGAAAAAAAATTACATCTGGTTTTCTAAGCTCTATTAAAAATTATGCAAAAGTTGGTTCAAAAGAAGATATCATTCATAGGTTTATGTCCACAAAAGATGATGTTGAAGTTCTTATTGAAATAATTATAGAGTTAGATAAAAGAATGGAAAAGTATAAGAAAGAATATAGCATATATACGTTTTCTGATATTGCTTATTTAGCTTATACATTATTAGATCATTCTCTTGTTAAAGAGGAATTTACTAATAAAATTAAAGCAATAATGATCGATGAATATCAAGATACATCTGATATTCAAGAAGCTTTTATTATGAAAATGGCCAACAACAATTTATTTATGGTTGGAGATGTTAAGCAATCTATTTATCGCTTTAGAAATGCTAATTGTGAATTATTTATGGATAAATATTATCGTTATCAAAAAGCTGGTAATGATTTTAAATATGGAGAAAAAATTGACTTTACATTTAATTTCCGTTCTCGACAAGAAGTAATTGAAGATATTAATGAATTGTTTTCGTCTTTAATGAGCGACCAATTTGGCGGGGCAAATTATAGAGTAGATCATTTAACAACCGCGGGACAAAAGAGTTATTTAGAAGGTGAAGGTAAAACTGGTGAAAACTATTACTTTGAAATGAATGGATATCAAAGTAATGATAAAACTCGTACAGAAGCACATTTAATAGCTCAAGATATTATAAAAAAACTAAATAATTATAAATTATTTAATAAGAAGACAAAAAAATCTTATAAAGCGGGATATAATGATTTTGCTATTTTACTTGATCGGGCAACGCAATTTGATGTTTATAAGGAAGTATTTGAAGAATATCATATTCCTTTAAAAGTTCAATCTGATGAAGAAATTGCTTCTTCTGTATCGGTTAGAGTATTAAAAAATCTTTTAAGATGCTTTAAAATCATTTTAAATCATGAAGATGATCCTTATTTTTCTACTTATTATGCTTCAATTTATCGTAGCTTTCTTTATCAAGGAAATGATCAAGAATTAGAAAAAATCATTTTAGAATCAAAAATCAAAGATACAGAACTTTATCAAAAGATTGAAAAAATTGCTTTAGAATATAAAGATGATTCTTTATCAAAACAAGTTATTGCTTTATTGCACACATTTGATTTTGAACATAAACTCATATTAATAGGTGATATTGAAAAGAACGAAAAAAATATTGAATATGTCTTAAATTCAATTATTTCTATGGAAAATATGGGCTATACGTTAGATGATTTTATTACTTACTTAGATAATTTAGATGAATATGATATTAAAATTAAAGCAGCTTATAGCGATGATGGAAGCGATGCGGTGCGATTATTAACTATTCATAAATCAAAAGGATTAGAGTATCCTATTGTTTATTATGCTGGCTTATCGGTAAAGTTTAATCTTTCTGATATTAATTCAATATTTATGACATCGTTAGATTATGGAATTATTTTTCCAGTAAATGATGATAAGATTCCAGAAACAATGTATCATTTTTTAGCTAGAATGAAGGAGCTAAAGGATGAATTAAGTGAAAAAATTCGTTTACTTTATGTTGCGTTAACTCGTGCTGAAGAAAAGATGATTGCGTTTTATCCTTTAGATTATAATCCAGCATATAATATAGGATCTGCAAAAACATTTTTAGATTTTCTTTATTTATCTTCTTTAAATCCAGCTCGCTTTAAGGAAGTTAAACTTATAGAAAATACAGTTAGTGAAAGCGTGGATATTGAGCAAGAGAGTAAAGATAGATTGCTAATTAAAGAAGTGCAAATCCCGTTTGTTAAAAAAGAAAAGATTTATGCATCAAATATTTTAGTTAATAATGTTGATGAAGAAATTTTATCGTTAGGTACTAGGTTGCACTTTATTCTTGAATTAATTAACTTTAATCATCCTGATTTAAGTTTTATCGAAGATGAATATGAACTTAATTGGGTTAATAAGTTCTTTACTTCAAAGTTGTATCTTGATTATAAAGATTATAGAGCTTATCATGAATACTCATATTTTGATGAAGAAAATAATTATAAAGGTATTATTGACTTACTATTAATTGGAGAAGATAAAGCGATTATTATTGATTTTAAAACTGCGAATATAGATCCGAAAAAATATACAAATCAATTGAAAACATATGCAACTTATGTTCGTAAGACATTTAAGAAAGAAGTTGCTACGTATTTATATTCAATTATGAATGGAAATTATATTGAAGTTGATGTTAGCAAATGAAGTGCATAAAAAAACTTAGATTAAATTTGTCTAAGTTTTTTTAGTATCTTTTTATATAGTTTTATTTATTTTTTTCGACAATCATAAATCATTTTGATAAGAATTAATAGATAGATAAAGGTTAATACTCCAACAATTATATATCCTAAGATTTTACTAGCTCCATCAATAGAAATAAATGGTGTTAGGAAAGTAATGACCACAAATAGGTAAATAAATGTTAAGAAGAGAATTTTTCTTTTAATGTGATTCATGTTAGGTTCTCCTTTTTCTCTATTATAATAGCAAAAAAAATTGAACAGAAAAATGATTCGCTTGTATTATCTCATTTTTTGATTGTTATAAGTTTTTATAGTTAAAAATAGAATGTTGCTTTTTAATATTTGTTTGTAAAATAGCACTTTCATTATTTATTCTTTATCAATTGATGTTTCTTTTTAATCGTAATTGAATATGAGAAAAATAATATTTTTATATGATAACGATGAATTAATAGGATAGATTTGAATTGGAATAATAACATTTATAAAAAAAGCTCCAGAGGAACTAACTCTAGGAGCCTTTAAGCGTATAAATTAGTAACTATTTTATCGTATATGTCAGAAGAAAAAGTTAATTCGCCTGCCATAATCATAATTTCTATTAAACGATCATAACTTTCTTTTTTTAAGGTCAAGTCTTCATTCCAAACATCAATTGATAAGTAGTTATTTATAACATTAGTTATTTCAATTTCATCACTTGAAATAAAGCTTGCTTTTAATGACTTAACAATATCATTCATTTCACTATTTAATAAATAATGAATACCTTTCTTTATAGCTTTGTTAAAAGAAATTAATACTTTTTCATTTTGTTCAACATATTTTTTAGTCGCGCAGTAGCAGGTGTATGGTACTTCTCCAGATGATTCACCAATTGACGCAACAATATGACCAATACCATTTCTTTCAACTTGACTGGCAGAAGGTTCAAATAAAGTTACATAATCACTTTGTCCAGCGGTAAAAACACCTGCCATAACGTCAAAGTTTACATCAGTTCTAATATTAACCTCAGCATTTTCATCATTTTGACCGATTTGCAAACCTGCTTTCTTTAAAACATACTCTAAAGTCATTTCAGGCATTCCACCTTTACGACCGCCGATAATAGTTTTACCTTTTAAATCAGTCCATTTAAAAGATGGGTTTTCTTCTCTTGCTAAAAGGAAACTTCCATCTTTATGAGTTAATTGAGAAAAGTTAATCGCAAAGTTACTTTCTCCTCCATTATAGACATAAATGCTTGCTTCAGGTCCCATTAAACCTATTTGTGCTTCTTTAGATAATAAAGCCGCCATAGTCTTATCTGCGCCGGGAGTCGTAATGACTTTAACCTTTAGGCCTTCTTCTTCAAAGTAGCCATTGTTTATTGCAATATATTGTGGGGCATAGAATAAAGAATGAGTAACTTCTGCAATGGTAATGCTGGTATACCCATCATTTTTAGAACATGATGATATTGAAGATAAAATACTTATACATAATACAACAAATAAATAAAAATACTTTTTCATCTCTTTCTCCTTTTGGTATATCGATAAGTACGATAATACTTTTCGATACAGTTTAATAATAAATACATAAGTAACGCTAATAGGCCAAGAACAAATACTCCCATCATAACTAAGTCTAATTTAAATACTTGTCCACCATAAACAACTAGATAGCCAATTCCTTCTCTAGAAACTAAGAACTCACCAACAATGACTCCAACCCATGACATACCGATATTTATTTTAATGATGTTTATAATATTAGCGATATTGCTTGGTAGTATTAGTTTTGTTAAAATTTGAAGTTTTGTGGCTTTAAAAGTTTTCATCATTTTAATTTGATTAGGATCGACATTTATAAAGTATTGATAAGAAGATAAAACGGTAACGACTAAAGATAATGAAATAGCAACGACAACAATCCCTTTTATTCCGGTTCCTGCCCAAATAATAAGTATCGGCGCAAGTGCGGTCTTTGGTAAAGCGTTTAAGACGATTAAAAAAGGATCGAGAATCTTATATAAATTTGGAAACCACCATAATACTATTCCAATAAAAAGTCCTAATACTGTACCAATTATTAATCCTAATAAGGTTTCTATTAATGAAACTTTTATATGGATAAATATTTCTTTAGTTTTTATATAGGTGTTTAGCAATTTAAAAATTGCGGAAGGCTTAGAAACTAAAAAAGTATTGATAATACCTAAATTTGCTAATAACTCCCATAGTCCTATAAAGATTATTAATAAGCTTATTTGAATAAAAAATATCATTGCTTTTTGTTTTCTTTTATTTGCAATATATTTATTTTGTGTATTAGGATCTTTCATGTTCTAACTCCTTATAAATTAAATCAAAATAATGTGAATATAACGGTGATTTATATGCTGAAAGGGGAGTTTTATTATTTAGATTTAAATCAATAGGTATTATCTTTTTTATATGAGTTGGTCTTTTACTTAAGATTATTACTTTATTAGCAAAAGCAATAGCCTCACCGATATCATGAGTAACGATTAATGCTGATTTCTTTTCTTCTTTTATTATTTTATAAATATCTTCGATAACTATTAATTTGGTCTGATAATCTAATCCTGAAAAAGGTTCATCTAATAAAAGAATATCTGGTTTAAGCGCTAGAGTTCTAATTAAAGAAACACGTTTTTGCATTCCCCCAGATAATTCACTCGGATAATGATTTTTAAATGATTCTAATTGATATTTAGAGAGTAAATTTTCAACATATAAAATATTTTCTGTAGATTTTGTATGGGTGATTTCTAATCCTAAAGTGACATTATCCTTAACCGTTCTCCAAGAAAAGAGTAAATCTTGTTGAAACATATAACCGATTTGCTTGTTGATGATAATTGTTCCTGAACTTGGCTTAATTAAATTACTTATGAGATTTAATATCGTGGATTTACCACATCCAGAAGGCCCAACAATAGCAATTATTTCATCTTTTTCTAATGAAAATGTAATATCTTTTAAAACATCTACAGTGCCATTTTCACTATAATATGTTTTACAAACATTATTAAATTCAAGATATTTGCTCATCGATTAGTCCTCCTAACAATAATATTGTATTTATGATTTTTTTCTTTGTGATTTAAGTTAATAAAGTTAGGCGGTTTTCATTACTTTAATTACATGCTAAATATATTATTTTCATTTTATTTATGATAAAATTAATCTATATTTTTTGAAAGAAGATGATATGATGAATCAAGATTTATTAAATATGGAATTACTATATAGTGAAAATGATGAAGATGTTTATAAAGCTTTATCATCAAAACAAAATTGGATTAATGGAATGTTTTTTATAAAGGGTAATATTGATACATCTTTAGATAGTAAAGGAAGAATTCATTATCCTTTTATAGAAGCTTTAATTGATGATGTATTATTGTTTTCACCTATAGAAGTGGAAGATAAAGAAAGAGAAGCAAAATGGAATGAAAAGTATCGCATGCTTGAATTGAGTTATTCTCTTGAAAAAGATGCCCCTTTTGTAGCGGTTTATGACTTTAATAAATTAGATAGACTTGGATATAATTCTTTAATGCCTAATTTTTATCGAACAGTTGGAGAAAATTGTTTTGATAAAGGAAGTTATGATATTACTGATTTAATAAGAATTTTAATGCAAAAAGAAAATGGTAAAGCGTTTCTTCTCATTGAAAAAGAAAATCTTATTAATGATGTGTTTTATGCTCCATTATTAGTTAAGCTAATTGCGTTTCCAAGTGCGAGCGAGGAATTAAAAGAAGAATTAAAAACAATTGCTAAGGAAAAAGATATTATTTATATGGAGGAAAACATCGATGGATAATAAATATGAATTATTATTGTCTAAAGAAACATTTGATAAACTTTATAATATGAATAATGTTTCTTCTAAATATTCAACTTCCTTTTTATATAATGTTTATAAAAATATCATTTCTTCTTTAATTAAAGTGTTTGAAAGTCAAAAAGTAAATCCACTTGGAAGAATTCAACCATTTGCGGTTATTAAGTATTTACTTAGTGAACATATATATTCAACTTTAGGAATGAATGATGAAGATATTAAGAAAATTGAAGAAAATGAAGTTTATAATCAAAAAATAGCAAGCATAGTTATTGATAAATACTTTACAATTGACCACTTAGAATATAGTGAAGGAACTTTAGGAGATCATTATTATCCTCCAATTACTTCAATGAAATTATATATTAATTATATGCTTCATTCTTTAAAAAAGTTTAAGCAAAAAGATCCTGAGAAAACACTTTTAATTGATATAATTCATAAAGGTCTCAGAATGTGTCAATGTATATGCAATTTATTATCTACCGGATTTGAGACTGAAGCATTTTCTACCTGGCGGACTCTTCATGAAACTGAATGTAACGCAATTATTTTATTTAAGTATGGAAAACCGGTTATAGAATCATATCTTAAGCATATTAAATATGGATTAGCGTTTAGAAATTCATTATCAAGCAAAGAAGAAACTGATGAAGTTTTTGAAGAAATTAAATCTAAAATGAGATATTATGGATTAAAGAGCAAAGATATGAAACGTTTTATTGAATGCGGTTGGTTATATGCTGTTCCTAATATTTTAGAAAATAAAGATTTTAGAATTAATTTTAGAAATGGCGTTGAATTAGTCGCGGGACTTTCAGAAAAGAATTCTTTTTACGAAATGTCATCTGAAATTGCTCATTCATCACCATTATTAATATATTCAAATCGAGAATTCTTCTTTTATATGAGCATCATATGTATGTATGAATCATTTCTTAGATTAGAAAAAATATTTAATTTAATATATACAGAAACTATGCAAGATGATGATTTGAAGTCCTATCAAGTTGTAAGACAAGTTTATTTACCACAGCTTGAAATGATATTAAGTATTGAACAAAAAAAGTTAAATAAATAAAGAAAGAGACACGGTTGTGTCTCTTTTAAACATCTTGGAAACATGAATCACCAATAAATTCACGAAGTAATGAATTACATGGAATATATTTATCATCAATATCGACAAAGTATTTTAAGAATTTAATTAAGCGCTCCGCCATAACGAAGTATGGAGAATCTTTTTCAACACTAGTTAGAAGTGGTAGGGCGTATTTTTTCATGACACACAATTCATATGGTAGCAATGAATTAAATACATAATCCGCGCCTTCTTGTGTTCCATAAATCCAAGTAAATTCGCCTTTTCTAACACTTGGCCACATTGAGAAAGTCATTTCTGAAGGAGCGTTTCTAAACTTTTTATCACGAACTAATCTTCTTAATAAACGGAGATCAGTTAAGGAAATTGGATTGTGATTATCAAGATTTATTTGCGCTTGTGGGGCAATATAAATTTTAAATTTTTGGTGTTTAGGAACAAGAGAAGTCAATTGGTCGTTTAATGCATGAATTCCTTCAATAATTAAAGGTTGATCACTATCGATTTTTAATATACGACCAGGAACTCTTTTTCCTAAAGTGAAATCAAATTTAGGTAATTGGACTTCCTCACCATTAATTAAATCTAGCATGTTTTGATTGAATAAATCGATGTCAAGGGCATAAATGCTTTCTAAATCAGGATTTCCATCTTCATCTAAAGGTGCTTGATTACGAGGTAAGTAGTAGTCATCAATGGAAATTCTTATTGGGCGAATACCACGTGATAATAATTCTATTCTTAAACGATTCGCAAAAGTTGTTTTTCCTGAACTCGATGGTCCAGCAATACATATAAGGCGAATGTTTTCGATATCGGTCTCAATTCTCGTACCTAAATCATTAAGCATAGAATTATGACGAGCCTCACACATATTAATAAAATCAATGGTATTACCTTCTTCTACATATTTGTTAATTCCAGCAATTGAATCAGCGGAGACTATTTTAGCCCAAGTATGGGATGCTTTTAAGGTACGTCCAAAGGTTGGAGCGTCTTGGAAATCTGGAATTTCTCCATTTGCTTCGGAGCGAGGATATTGAACGATTATTCCAGGATGGTAAATACGGATACGATATGATTTTAGATATCCTGAACTTGGTACCATATGTCCATACATATAATCTAAGAAGCCATCACATTCATATAAATGAACAGTTTTTTCTGGTCGATATTTTAAAATATCAATTTTATCTTCAAAACCTCTTTCTTTAAAAATTTCTAAAGCTTCACTATTTGAAACAATTTTACGAGTAAATGGCAAATCAAGTTCTATTAATCTATCCATTTCTGTTTTAATGTTTTTAACCATCATTGAATCTATACGAATATCTTTATTTAAAATTTCAATAAATATTGAACGGGAAACATTGTAACTAAAACGAATTTTGATATTAGGGTAGATGCGAGAAAACGCCATTGCGACGAGATATCTTAATGAGGCCTCATAAATACGGATTGCTTGTTGATCTTTGCATGTTAAAAATTGAATATCAGCATCATAATATACTTCATAATTTAATTCACGAAGACGATTATTTACCATTGCACATATTACATCTTTTCGATCTTCGCCAATTATTGAACGTAAAGATATTTTCTTTTCAATGACTTCTTCTTTGCCATCAAAATGTACTTTAAAACTCATGTTTATTCCTCCTATAAATATTAATACATACGCCATTAAAAAATGCGTTCAATATATTTTATAGGCTTTATCTTCAAAATGCAAGCGGTTACATTTTTATAAAATTGCCACTTTTAAATTAATTTTATGCGATTTATTAACAAATCGAAATTGTGGGCAAAATAATACTATAAAAATTTTAAAAAACCATAGCAAAAATTAATACAAACTTAATTTAAATGTTGCTATAATAAAAATGATGACAGAGTCATCAAGAAGGGAAAGGAACATGAAGAAATATTATTATTCTTTACCAGAAAATAAAAGAATTATATTTTGGATGATTTTAGTTTCTATATCTGTGGTAATAGCTTCTTCATTTTGCTTTTTTTTAAACTTATACGGAATTCCCTTAGGCATCATTTTAGGAACTATTATAAGTATTTTAAATTTTAAGCTCTTAGAAAGACAAACAATCAAGTGCTTTTCTTCAAGAAAACCTGCGATTGTAGCGGTGTCTTACTATTTGCTTAGAATGCTTATATATGCATTAGGATTAATTCTCGCAATCATTTTAAAAAAATACGCTATTCCCTTATTTGAAGTATTTGCAGTTTTAGGTGCTTATATACTTTCTAAAATTGTATTGCTAGTTTATGGGACAAAAGAAAGGGGCTAAGAAATGAAAAAGAACTTATTAAAAAATATTTCTATTGGCTTATTAACGCTAATTTTCGTAGCGGTTATTGTTTACTTTCTTTTAACTTCTTCAAATATACCTGGAGAAGTATATAGCTCGATTATTATTGTCTTATTATGCGTTACCTTTTTCTTCATTGTATTTTTAAAAGCAAGAAAAACTGATCCTTTAAAGAAGCCAAAAGGAATTATGTTAGCTGCGGAAATTGCTGTTGATAAAATTGAATCATTGGTCGTTAGCAATATGGGTGAAAAGTTTAGAGATTTTAGTGGTTATATGACCGCGGTTGTAGCTTATGTATTTATGTGTTTTACAATCGGGTTACTTGGTTTACCTTCACCAATGACATATTATATGGTTCCTTTATCAATCGCACTTTGTACATTTGTCTTAATTCACGCAACAAGTATTAAATATACCAAGTGGGGATATTTTAACCGGTACTTAAGTCCATTACCAGTATTCCTACCAATCAATTTGCTTTCAATGTGGGCACCATTAATTTCATTGTCATTTAGGCTATTTGGTAATGCGATTTCTGGTTGGGTCTTAATGACCATTGCCTATGAAGCATTAAAAGAATTATCGAACGCAATAACGGGGCTTCCATATTTTGCCTCACCATTTGTGGCTCCATTATTACATGCGTATTTCGATATATTTTCTGGATATATCCAGACCCTGGTCTTCTCATCGTTGACAATGATGTTTATTTTACAAGAAGTTCCAGATGTAGATGCTACATTAGATGTAGTTGAAGATAAGTAATCGAAAGGAGAAAAAATTATGTTATCAACTATTTTATTAACTGTTACTGAGGGTGTTGTTTCAAGCGGAATTACTGATAAAGGTTTAGCCGCAATTGCTGCCGCAATCGCTGTTTTAGGTGGTATGGCTTGTGCTATCGGTGAAGGATGGACCGCTATAAAGGCTGTTGAAGGTGTTGCTCGTAATCCAGAAGCACAACCACAAATTCAAAAAACAATGATGTTTGGTATGGCCTTAACTGAGACAACTGGTATTTATGCATTAATTGTCGCTTTATTAATTTTATTCTTTGTCGCAATGTAATTAGGGGATGATTGTTATGTTGAACAGTGCATTTAAAATTGCTGATTCATCACTAACTTTATTTGATCTTGGTATTGAGGCTGAAGACTTTATTAATAAATTATTTCCAAGTGGAATTGAATCTTTAATTGTCCAATTATTATCATTTCTTGTTTTAGCTATCGCGGCGATTTATTTATTTTACAAGCCTGTAAGGAGAGTCCTTAATGAACGAGCGGAGTATGTTGAAAATCATATTCATACCGCTGAAGAAGCTTCTAAGGAAGCGACAGCAAGATTAGAGAATTTAGATGAAGAAATTGAAGATAAAAAAAGAGAAGCACAAGGTATTATCGAAAATGCAAGAGCGATTGCTGTAAAAGAAAAAGAATCTATTATTTTAGAAGCTTCTAAGGAAGCAACTAGAATTATGGATGAGGCTAAGGAAGATATTGAATTGAGTAAAGAAAAAGCCCGTCAAGAAATCCATAATGAAATTCTTGATGTTGCTTTAGAAGCATCAAAAGTTATTCTTGGACGTGAAGTTAATGATTCTGATCATCAACGTTTAGTCGAAGATTTTATAAAGGATGTTGGTAAATAATGGATAGTTTAGCTTCCCGATATGCCTTAGCAATGTTTGATATTGCTCTTGAAGAAAATAAAGTTGAAGAATATCAAGAAAAAATAAAATGTGTGAGAGAATTATTAAATGAAAATCCGGATTATGTGCGGGTTCTTTCGTCATATTTTTTATCCACTAAAGAAAAGCACGAATTAGTGGAAAAAGCCTTTAAAGATCTTGATTCTAAACATATTATTTCATTTTTAAAAGTTATTATTGATAATCACCGCGTGAATGAAATACATAATATTCTTCAAGAATTTCATACTTTGTGCAATGAATATTTAGGAATTGATGAAGGATTTGTTTATTCGGTTGTTCCTTTAAAAGGGGAGCAAATTAAGCAAATTGAAGAAGCTATTTCTTTGAAAATGAAGGTTAAAGTTGAACTACACAATACTATCGATGAGCGACTTATCGGTGGAATTAAAGTCGTTGTTAATGATCATGTATATGATAGTTCGTTATTACATAAAATTGATTTTCTTAAAAAGGAAATTAGAAAAGAAAGGTAGGTAGTAAGCATGAATATAAAAACCGATGAAATAAGCGCGCTTATAAAAGCGCAAATAAAAGAATATGATCAACAAATCGAAAGTAAAGATGTTGGAACTGTAATTACTGTCGGTGATGGTATTGCTCTTGTTTATGGTCTAGATAAGGCAATGCTTGGAGAATTACTTATCTTTCCAGGTGATATTTATGGTATGGTTCTTAATTTAGAAGAAGAGCATGTTGGAGTTGTTCTCTTTGGAAATGACCGAGGTATTAAAGAAGGTGACATCGTTAAAAGAACAGGCAAAGTTGTTGAAGTGCCTGTTGGCGATGTTTTATTAGGTCGTGTCGTTAATGCTTTAGGACAACCTATCGATGGATTAGGTGAAATTAAAACAATAAAGACTAGACCAGTAGAAAGAATTGCTCCTGGGGTAATGAGCCGTGAATCTGTTAATACACCTTTACAAACAGGTATTACCGCGATTGATGCGATGATTCCAATTGGTAGAGGTCAACGTGAGTTAATTATTGGTGATCGTCAAACTGGTAAAACAGCGATTGCAATTGATACAATTATTAATCAAAGAGGAAAGAATTGCTTATGTGTATACGTAGCAATTGGACAAAAGAATTCAGCGGTAGCGTTAATTGTTGAAAAGCTTAAGAAATATGGTGCGATGGAATATACTACCGTTGTTTCCGCGACTGCTTCAGAATTAGCCCCTCTTCAATATATTGCACCTTATTCAGGTGTTACTATTGCTGAAGAATGGATGGAACAAGGAAAAGATGTTTTAATCGTTTATGATGATTTAAGTAAACACGCAGTTGCTTATCGAACAATGTCATTGCTTTTAAAACGTTCTCCAGGAAGAGAAGCTTATCCAGGAGATGTATTCTATCTTCATTCAAGATTGTTAGAAAGAGCTTGTAAATTAAATAAAGAAAATGGCGGAGGTTCAATTACTGCACTTCCAATTGTTGAAACGCAAGCAGGTGATATTTCCGCTTATATTCCTACAAATGTAATTTCTATTACAGATGGACAAATATTCTTGATGAGTGAATTGTTTAATGGAGGCCAAAGACCAGCTGTCGATAGTGGTTTATCGGTATCTAGAGTTGGAAGTGCCGCTCAAATTAAAGCGATGAAACAAGTTTCTAGCTCTTTAAAAATTGAACTTGCAAATTATCATGAATTACAAGCATTTTCACAATTTGGTAGCGATCTTGATGATTCAACTAAGAAGATTCTTCATCATGGGGAAATACTTATGGAGGTATTAAAGCAACCTCAATATGTTAATTATTCGGTCGAAAAACAAATAATTGACCTTTTTGTGGCCAAAAATCGATATTTAGAACAATTAGAAATTAGTGAAGTTAGAAATTTCTTAGATAAATTGTTTGATCATATAAATTCTAGTCATAAAGAAATAATTAACCAAATAAGTAGTGAAAAAGTAATTAGTAATGAATTAGAGTTAGCGCTTAATGAAATTATTAGTGAGTTTATAAAATTAAATTGTTAAATATTTTTGATGAAAGGAGATTGAAATTATGAGTCAAGGACTAGCCTTAACTAAACGAAGAATGAAGTCGGTAGATTCTACAAAAAAGATTACTAATGCAATGAAATTAGTAGCAACTGCTAAACTTAAAAAGTGGAAGAACTCGATGGCGGAATCATCTTTATATAGTGATTCATTAATGAGTTTGGTTAAAGAAGTATTTTCAAATGTTGAAGACATTGAATCTCCTTATTTAAAAGAAAACGATGTTGATAAAAAATTATATATAGTAGTTACATCAACCTTAGGATTATGTGGAGGATATAACTATAACTTATTTAAAGTTGTTGATTCTTTAATTAAAGAAAATGATGATGTGATTGTTATAGGGGCAAAAGGAATGCGTCATTTCAAAGATCGTACTGAAACTATTAATTTAGATTATGTTGATTTATGTAATGATTTTGAAGAAAAAATTGTTCGTCAATTAAGTGAAAAAGTATTAAAAGATTATGCTTCAAATAAATATGGAGCAATTAATCTAGTTTATACTCATTATGTTAATCAATTAACATTTACCCCAGAATGTTTAACATTGCTACCATTATCTATGGAAAATAGTGGTGATAAACCATTAACAGACATTATTATGGAACCTAGTAAAAAGGAACTTGCAGAATCATTGATTCCATTTTATTTTAATTCAATTTTATATAATAAATTATTAGAATCAATTGTTTCTGAGCAAGCTTCAAGAAGAACCGCAATGGAAAATGCAACAAACAACGCAACTGAAATTTATGATGAGTTGCAAATAGAATATAACAAAGAAAGACAAGCACAAATTACCCAAGAAATCACTGAAGTGATTGGTGGAGCAAATAAATAGGAGGATAAACTTATGAACAATATTGGTAGAATTGTCCAAATTGTTGGACCAATTGTGGACGTTCGTTTTAAGAAAAATAAATTACCAGATTTGCTAACAGCTTTAAAGATTATCCGTGATGATGGTGAAACTTTAGTAATTGAAGTCAGCCAACATATAGGTGATGATTTAGTTAGATGCGTATCGATGGGACCTACAGAAGGATTAGTTCGAAATATGGAAGTAATCGATACTGGCGCACCAATAAAAGTTCATGTTGGCCAAGCTACATTAGGAAGAATGTTTAATGTTTTAGGTGAACCAATCGATGGACTTGGAACTGATAATTTAAAAGATTCTCCTATGCATCCAATTCATCGTTTAGCTCCTACATATGAAGAACAAAGTACAAGTTCAAAAATGCTTGAAACTGGTATTAAGGTCATAGATTTACTTTGTCCTTATGTTCGTGGTGGTAAGGTTGGTTTATTTGGTGGAGCTGGAGTTGGAAAAACTGTTTTAATCCAGGAATTAATTAATAATATCGCTACAGAAAGAGGCGGAATTTCCGTTTTTGCTGGTGTTGGTGAAAGAACAAGAGAAGGTAATGATTTATATCACGAAATGAAACAATCAGGAGTTCTTGAAAAGACAGCGTTAGTATTTGGTCAAATGAATGAACCACCAGGAGCTAGAATGAGAGTCGGATTAACCGGTCTTACAATGGCGGAATATTTTAGAGATCAAGAGAATCAAGATGTTTTATTGTTTATTGATAATATATTTAGATTTACTCAAGCTGGTAGTGAAGTTTCCGCTCTTTTAGGAAGAATGCCAAGTGCGGTTGGTTATCAACCTACTTTGGCAACAGAAATGGGACAATTACAAGAAAGAATTACCTCGACAAAGAATGGTTCGATTACTTCAGTTCAAGCAATTTATGTCCCAGCGGATGATTTAACCGATCCGGCCCCAGCAACGACATTCTCACATTTGGATGCCAAGACTGTTTTAGATAGAAAGACTGCTGCTTTAGGAATTTATCCTGCGGTAGATCCTCTTGAATCTTCTTCTCAAATCTTAGATCCAAATATTGTTGGAGAAGAACATTATGAAGTGGCTCGTGGTGTTCAACAAATATTACAAAGATATAAAGAATTACAAGATATTATTGCTATTTTGGGAATGGATGAATTATCTGAAGAAGATAAAATTATCGTTGCTAGAGCAAGAAGAATTAGAAATTTTCTTTCTCAACCATTCCATGTTGCGGAAACGTTTAATGGATTTGAAGGAAAGTATGTATCTATTAAAGATACAATTCGTAGTTTTAAAGCTATCTTAAATGGAGAATACGATTATCTTCCTGAAGCTGCTTTCTTATATGTTGGAACTATTGAAGATGCTGTTGAGAAAGGTAAAACTTTATAATGGAAGTTATTGATTTTAAAATTGTAACCCCAAAAGGTTTATTTTATGAAGGTCAAGCTGATATTATTGATTTGCCTTTAACAAAAGGAATGACAGGTATTTTACCAAATCATTTTCCTCTTGTTTCTACAATAGAAGTTGGAGAAATGATTTTTAGATTAAAAGGGAAATCTAGAAGCCTTTCCATTAGTGGAGGGGTTGTCTATGTTTCTAAAAATGAGACTTTAATTTTAGCAAATCAAATTGAATTTAAAGAAGATATCGATATTGAAAGGGCTAAAGAAAGTGAGAAAAGAGCAAGAGAAAGATTAGAAAGTAAAAATCCAAATATTGATATCGCTCGTGCTGAACTTGCTTTAAAGAAAGCTTTAAATCGTATTAAAATAGCGAGTAAATAAAGATGGTAACCCCATCTTTTTTTAATAGAATAATTATAAAATTAGATGGTTTTGATATAATTTACCTTTGTTTACGAATTTTTTCATATGTGCTATAATGTGTATATTCTTAAATTCTAGGAGGTATTTATGATAGAAATTAAAGAAGTTAAGACAAAAAAAGATTTAAAAAAGTTTTGTAAATTTGTAAATGATTTATATAAGAATAATCCATATTATATTCCTTCTTTAGTCGCTGATGAAATGGGTATGTTTTTACCAGAAAAGAATGGCGCTTATGAGTGGTCGGATGTCCGTCTCTTTTTAGCATATAAGGACAAGAAAATTGTTGGACGTGTTGCCGGTATTTATAATCGTAAGTACATTGAAAAAGTTGGAAAAAATCAAATGAGAATTACTCGTTTTGATTTCATCGATGATAAAGAAGTTTCAAAAGCTTTAATTGACGCTATTAAAGCTTGGGCTCTTGAATTAGGTGCGAAAGAAATAATTGGACCTATTGGTTTCTCTGATTTAGATAAAGAAGGTATGCTCATAGAGGGCTTTGAAGAAGAGTCAATGTATATTACAATTTATAACGATCCTTATTATATTGAACACATGGAAGCAATGGGATTTGAAAAAGAATGTGAATGGGTTGAATATCGTATTGAAATTCCATCAGAACCAGTCCCTCTTCTTGAAAAATTAGCCAAACGTTCAATGGATAAATTTGGTTATAAGGTCCATAAATGTAAAACTAAAAAAGAACTTTTAACTTATGTTTATAGTTGCTTAGATATTATGAATCAAGTATATGCTAAACTTTATGGATATACCGAATTAAATACACGACAAAAAGATGAATTTATTAATAATTTAGGTATCATTTTAAATACAGAATATGCTTATGTTGTTAAGACTCCTGATGATAAAATTGTCGGTTATGGTCTTTTAGCCCCTTCGATTAATAGAGGTATGAAAAAGTGTAATGGAAAAATTACTATTCCAGGAATGATTACTTTATTAAAAGATCTTAAAAAGAATGATTCTGTTGATTTATATGGTATTGGCGTTGTTCCTGAATATGTTGGTAATGGAGTTAACGCAATTATATTAAATGAAGGTATTAAATCCTGTATTAAGAACGGTATTAAGTATGCTGAAACTGGACCTGAACTTGAATCGAATGCTGAAGTTCAAGCTCAATGGAAATTATTTAAACATCGTCAACATAAACGTCGTCGTTGCTGGATTTTACCTCTTGAATAATTATATTAGTTAAAAAAAAGACAATTCTTAGAGAATTATATATCTCTTGTAGGAATTGTCTTTTATTATTATATTTCTTTAGGTTTTACATAGCTATTTAATAAATCTTTAAATAAATTATAATCATTTCTTTGGTTAGTCGTTAACCCGATGTCAGCGATCAATTTTCCTTCTAAGAAAAAGTAGAATTTTGGGGTTCCGAATTTATCTTCATTAAAATCATTTAAGAAGTATTCTTTTAAAACAGTACTAACATAAAATATTGTTTCACCTGAATCATTAATTTCTAAAGAATTAAATACATATTTAGTTTTGCATATGTATTTTAAAACAAGAGGCTTAACTTCATTACAAAGATGGCAACCTAATGAGTAAAAATAAACAACGAAACTATCTTTATTATTTGCTTTGTTTATTATATCTTCGGAAGTAATTTTTTCTGTATAATTAGAATAATCTAGTTCTGCATATTTTTTATCATCAGGTTTAATATAATTTTCATTTTTTAAAAGAGGTATTCTTTTACTTAAGGGCAATCCTTTTGTTAAAGAAGGGAAAACTATTGAAGATGAATCACATGCTGATAATAATGAAGACATTACAAGTAGCATAATAAGCTTTTTTTTCATCTTTTCTCACCCCTTTTTGTTAGTATATCATAATTTGAATTCTTATATATACAAAAATTGTCGTGACGTGATATTATAAATATTAGAAAAGGGGTTGAAAATATGAATATTTGGCATGATGTATCTTTAGAAAGAATTACACCAGAAGATTTTATTGCGTGCATTGAAATTCCTGCAGGAAGCAAAAATAAATATGAATTAGATAAAGAAACAGGTGCTTTAATGTTGGATCGTATTTTATATACATCGACACATTATCCACAAAATTATGGCTTTATTCCACGAACTTATGCAGGTGATTACGATCCTTTAGATGTCTTAGTTATTTGTTCTGAATCAATAGTTCCTCTCGCACTTGTTAGATGTTATCCAATCGGCGTTGTAAATATGGTAGATTCAGGATTAAATGATGAAAAGATTATTGCAGTATGCGCAAACGATCCTATTTATGGCCAATATCGAGAGCTTAGTGAGCTTCCAGAACATATTTTTGATGAGATTTGCCATTTCTTTAAAGTTTATAAAAATCTTGAAAGAAAAAACACTCAAGTTCTTTCAATTGAAGGTCGAGATAAAGCAATTGAGATAGTTAAAGAGTGCATTGAAAATTATAATAAGAAATTTTTGAAATAGAGTGCTTGTTTAGTACTCTTTTTTTTCTTATGCATATTATATTCTAGGTGATTAACTATGAGAATTAAATATCGAGATTCCGATGTTTCATTACTAGGAAGAATTATGCGAGCAGAGGCAGTTGGTGAAGGGCAATTTGGAATGAAACTTGTTGGTAATGTTGTCGTTAATAGAGTTGCAGCAACATGTTCGCCATTTAAAAAACTAACAACAATGGAGCAAGTTGTTTTTCAAAAAAATGCTTTTGAAGGGACAACAATTCCACTTTTTCAAGGAGGCGCAACAACAAAAGAAAGAAGATTGGCAATGGAGTGTATTAAATTTTGGAGAGCACATCCTGCTTATCGAGCTCTATATTTTCAAGCACCAGGAAAAGGGAAACCATGTAAAAGTGAATTCTGGGGAACTTTAGAAGGACGTTTTAAAAATCATTGTTTTTATAAAAGCGAAGGTAATTGTGGTCTTTAATAGTTTTTATATAAATTGTTCTTTTTTTCTTGAGCAATTTTTAAATATATTTCTTGATTATCAATTTCATACATCATTAGTGCCCAATAATACCACAATAGATTATTTAAATTAATAAAAACTTTTAATTTTTGATATTGTTCTTTTGTAACTGGTTTTTTGAAGTATTGTTCTAAAAAAAATCTAATAACAAGCGGATTATTAATATTATTTTCGCTAATAAAAGAAGCTAAATCAAAGAATGGATCATTTAAAGAGGCATATTCATAATCGATTAATTCTACTTTTTTATCGATGATAAGAATGTTTCCAGGAACTAAATCATTATGACATATAACTAGTTCATCATCTTTATATTGTTCATATTCTTGAAGTATTTGTTCTTCTATTTCTAATATTGAAGAAGTATAGTTTTTATATAATTCAATTCTTTCTTTTAAATTAAAAGGCTCGATATTATGAACTTTTAACGAATGTAATTCTATTAAAGCATTTGCAATTAAACGAACATGGGTAAAAACGATATTTTGATTGTCAAATACAACATAATTTGTAATTAAATTTGATATTTTAAGACCGGTTTTTAAATCAAAATAAATGTTGTTAATTGAAGGGTGGAATAAATATCCAATTTGCTCTTCAATTGTTGCTTCATGTTTAGGATTATAATCAGGACGCTTTTTGTCTTTTGGAATGCGAACAAAATAAATATCATTAATATTATAATCGTTATTACTTAATCCAAAGTAAATTTTTTCCATTTTATTTATTTTTTGATTAATAATTTTTTCAATTAATGTGTTCATATTAGCTCCTTATTTTTCTTAAAAGTGATATAGTATTTATGAAAGTGGTGAATGTTATGTTACATATTATTTTATATCAACCAGAAATCCCATCCAATACCGGCAATATCATGCGGACATGCAAAGCTTGTGGTGCATTTTTACACATCATTGGACCGATTAAATTCTCCTTAGATGAGAAGTCTTTAAAACGTGCCGGAATGGATTACATTGAAGGATTGTCGATTACTTTATATGATAGTTATGAAGACTTCATTTCTAAGCATAAAGGTGCGGATATATATTATATTACACGTTATGGAGAAAATGTTTATTCAAATAGTGATTTTTCTCATGTCGAGCACAATTACTATATTATGTTTGGTAAAGAATCAACCGGAATTCCTCATGATATTTTAAAGAATAATTTAGATAAGTGCCTAAGAATTCCAATGCTTCCAAGCGCAAGAAGCTTAAATTTATCAAATTGTGTTGCCCTTGTAGCTTATGAAGTTTTAAGACAACAAAATTTTTATGGTTTGAGCAGCAAAGAGATGATTAAAGGCGATGATTTCTTAATTAATGAATAAAGGAAAATTTATTTTTGTCATAACTAGAAATATGGATTGTTTGGTAGCTATTAAAAGTTACTAATCCTTTTTTGCTAGTTTTTTTAAGCTCTTTTATTTTAGTTAAAATAATATCTCCATCGTTTAATTTTCCTAAAAATAACGCTAGTTCTGCAGCATATGCAATGATATCATTTGTGGGGTTACTATCAAAAATAACAATGTGAGAACCAGGATGATCTTTAATATGTAAGTAGTAGTGTGCTTTATTTGCTAAGGTAAAAGAAAGATAGTCATTTTGAAGATTGTTTTTTCCATAGCCTATTTTGACATTGTTATAATGAATAAAATAAGGTTCATAGGATTTTTTAGTTTGTTTTCTTTTTTTAGAAGTTTCAGATATATATTTGTTGATTATTAATTCTTCTTCTATTTCTAATATGTCACGTTCAGAAGCGGATTCAAATTGATTTTGAAGGGTTAAAAAATATTCTAATTCTTCTTTATTAATTTTTAATTGAGCTTCAAGATGGATGAGTGCAGTTTTTGCTTTTTGATACTTTTTATAATATATTCCTCCATTATCTTTAAGTGATTTGCTAGTATCAATAGGAATAGCGATATCATCGATAATAAGTGGATTGGTAATATCTTTTATTTCATACATATAGGTATAAATTAAATCACCATATAGCTTAAAAGTTTCTAATGATGATGCAGAAATGAGGTCTTTTTCTTGATTAGCAATCTTTTTCTTTAAAGATTTAATATTAGAGTTAATAACTTTAATTACTTTTGAATATTTATCTTTCTTTCTTTTTTCTTTTAAATTTTCAAAATAATTATTAAATTCACTTTCGATACTAAAAGGAATAGTTTCTTCCGTTATTAAAAACGAACTGTTTTTACTAGGCAAGACATAAGGCGCTCCTTTTAGAAGAGGACGTTCTTGATCTAAAAATGATGGCTTATAGACTAGTAAGATATTTTTGTTTTCATCAAGCAATAATAAATTAGACGCTCCAGTGATGAGTTCAATAACTAGGTAGCGGTTATTAATTTCATAAATTGCATTTTGAGATTCGATTTCAAAAGCAATAATCCGGTCATTGTTCCACAAGGATATATTTTTTATTAAGCAATGCTCCAATTCATTTTTTAACTGTAAGTAAAAAGAAGATGCTAGAGATGAGCCTAAATCATTAATTTTTCCAAATAAAATAAATGGGTGAGAAGATTGCAAAGAAATAATGACTTGTTGATCTTTATTTTTGGAGTTATTAAATACAAAGTCAGTCTTTGAATATTCAATAAATCGATGAATATAGGCACCTTCTAAATTCTCCTTTAAAACACGAACAAGATATCTTAAATTTTCAACTTTAAATTTCATCTTTTATCACCGTGATTTATTTTATCATAAATTAACATAAATTATTAAAACATTGATTTTTTATATTGCGTAAATTATAATAAACTATATTTTTTAACAAAAATATATTAAGTAAAGGGGTAAATTAATATGAAAAAAGGTTTGCTTATTATTTTAAGTGGCCCTAGCGGCGTTGGTAAAGGTACTGTTCGAAAAGTTGTAATGGAAGATGAATCTCTCCATTTAGCGTACTCTATTTCGATGACGACAAGAGGACCAAGAAATTCAGAAAAAGATGGCGTCGATTATTTCTTTGTTAGTAAAGAAGAGTTTGAAAGAAATTTAGCCAATGATAACTTATTAGAACATGCTTATTTTGTTGGCAATTATTATGGAACCCCGGCTGATTATGTTGAAAAATTACGTAATGAAGGAAAAAATGTTATTTTAGAGATTGAAATAGAAGGTGCATCTCAAGTTATGCAAAAATGTAAATCTGATGGCGCTTTTTCAATATTCTTAATACCACCTTCATTAGAGGTTTTAGAAAATCGTATTCGTGGCAGAAAAAGTGAAAGTAATGAAATCATTCTTGAACGCTTAGAAAAAGCAAAAAGAGAAATTGATTTAAAAGATCGTTATGATTATGTTGTATTGAACGACGATGTTGAACGCGCGGCAAACGAGATAAGAGATATTATTAGATTTAGAATAAATCAAAATATGTAGTTTTTGAGGGCGAAAGGAGAGCAGTCATGAAAATTTTAGAAGTTTACATTGAACATGCTACCCATGAATTAAATCGCCCTTTTTCTTATGCTTATTTAGGTGATAAAAATGTTGAAAGAGGATACCGAGTAATAGTTCCTTTTGGAAATCAAAAGGAAATTATTGGCTTTGTCAGCGATGTTAAAAATATTGATTTATCATTGGATGAATACAATAAAAAAACATCATTTGAAATTAAAGAAGTAATCGATATTTTAGATGAAGAAAGATTAATTGATGATAATTTATGGGAATTAGCTCAAAAGGTTTCTGCTTATTATTATTCGCCATTAATAAGTGTTTTTCAGACGATGCTACCACTTTCAATTAAGCCAAAATCATCATCATTAAAAGGACCTAAAATTGCTTATGAATGCTATGTAGAAATTATCGATAGCAATGAAGAAGGATTAACTGATAAACAAAAAGAATGGCTTAGATTAGTTAATAAAGAAGGTAAGATTTTAAAGAAAGATTTTAAATCGAAAACAATTTTAGATAAATTAATAGAATTAAATAAAGTACATTATGTTTATAAAGAAAAAACTCGTTTAATAAGAGAAGAAGTTAAAGAAGATAAACCACATGAATTAACAGATGATCAAAAACGGGTTATATCAGAATTTTTATCTTCTGAAAAAAGTATTTTCTTATTAGAAGGAGTTACTGGTTCAGGAAAAACAGAAGTATATGTTAGATTAGCGGAACATTATTTAAATATGGGAAAATCAGTTTTATTTTTGGTTCCAGAAATTTCCTTAACACCGATGATGATTACCTATTTTGAAAAAAGATTTAATAAAATGATTGCGATTTTACATTCGGGATTAACATCGGGACAAAAGTATGATGAATATCGTCGTATTGCCCATGGCGAAGCGCGAATTGTTATTGGAGCAAGAAGTGCGATTTTTGCCCCATTAAAGAATTTAGGATTAATTATTCTTGATGAAGAACACGTTGAAACGTATAAGCAAGAAAACATTCCTTGTTATCACGCTCGAGAAGTAGCTAAATTTAGAAGTGAAATTGAAGGAGCAAAAGTGATTTTAGGAAGTGCGACTCCATCGCTTGAATCTAAAGCAAGAGCTTTACGTAATGTTTATCAACTTTTAAGTCTTCCTAAAAGAATTCATAAAAGTGTATTGCCAAAAACGACAATTGTTAATCTTTTAGATTCACAAAATATTGATCGTGATTCAGTATTGTTTTCTCTTCCTTTAAGAAAAGCAATAACCGAGACATTAGAGAAAAAAGAGCAAGTAGTATTATTGTTAAATCGTCGTGGCTATTCACCATATGTTACTTGTCGAGAATGTGGTCATGTTTTTAAATGCGAAAATTGTGATATTACTCTTACCTATCATCGCGAAGATAATATGTTAAAGTGCCATCATTGTGATCATGTGGAAGTTTATCCTTCTGTTTGTCCTGAATGTGGCTCGATATATTTAAGTAAACAAGGATTTGGAACAGAGAGAATTGAAGAGGAAATAAAGCGATTGTTTCCTAGTGCAAGAACATTGAGATTAGATTCAGATGTTTCTCGAGTAAGACAAAATATCGATAAGATTTTAACTAAATTTAGAAATCATGAGGCGGATATATTAATTGGAACCCAGATGATTGCTAAAGGTCATGATTTTAAAGATGTAACTTTAGTTGGTATTGTTTTATCGGATATTGGTCTTAACATGCCTTCTTATAGATCAAGTGAACGAACTTTCCAACTAATCACTCAAGGTGTTGGAAGAGCGGGAAGAGGCGTTAAAGGTGGACAAGCAATTATTCAAACATATATGCCTAATCATTACGCGGTTATCCTAGGTGCGGAACAAAATTATGAAAAGTTTTTTATAACTGAAATGAAATCACGAAAACTTCAAAGATACGTTCCATATATGTATTTAACCCTTTTACAATTTTTTGGAAAAGATGAGGAAGTTGTTGATATTACGGCACAAAATATTAAAGATAGATTAATTCAAGAATTTAATGAAGAAGTTATTATTGTTGGACCTTCTAGTCCTTATATCAAAAGAAAAGGCGAGTATTATTACAAAAACTTACTTTTGAAATATAAAAATGTTTCTCTTATTGAAACACAATTAGATAACCTTAAATCATTGTTTGAAGGAAAAACAGATGTTAGAATGAAGATTGATCGTGATCCTTTTGATTATTAACTTTAAAAAGAACATCAATTTTGCTATTATTTAAAAGAGGTGGAAATTATATGATTACTATTACTATTATTGGTTCAGACCGTTATGTTGTCGGTGAATATTCACGAAATGCTTCTAAAAAAATTGCTTCTCTTTTAGAGACAAATGAAGAAGAAATTCTCTTTTTAGCACCTGAATATTATGTTTATCATAATGGGGTTGAACAAACTTCATATCAAGCTATTATCGAAATTAGATTACCAAAAAAATATCGTCCATTTGAGGAAAGAGTCGCGGAATTTATTAAGAAAACCGCTTCAGAATTTGTCGTTCATTTATCGATTAGATTTATTTATTTTGAAGATAAAATATACGATCATATTCATTATGAATATCCTCGCTATATTACTGAAGAAAATGAAGTATTAATCGATGAAGAAGAGTATGATGAAAATACCGAAATTTACGAAGGTAATATCTTTGAAAATTTTGAAGAGAAGCTTGCGGCCGCACAAGCGGAAAGAGATAATGAAGAAGATGATGATTGTGATTGCGATGGCGGTCATTGTAAATGTGGACATCATCACAATTAATTGAAATGAAATGAGTGTGTGTAAAAGCACACTTTTTTTATAAAAAAATTGAATTATTTTAACTTTTTCTTATTGTAACATGTTACAATAAAAGGAAAGTAGGTGATTATATGAATTTGATTTTATCAGCAGTAAAAATTATTGGTAGAATTGTCGAAAAGGACATTCCTTTAGGTAAAGCGGCAAAGGAACATTTTTCTGTGCATTATTACACTAAAGAAGATCGCAAAATAATTAAAGCTTTAGTTGTTGTGGCTCTAAAACACGACAATGTTCTTGGAAGAATTGTTTTAGATAATTTTCCTTCAATTGGAAAAGAAGAAAAGCGCTTTTTAATTGTAGCATTAGCTAATGTTATTTTTGTGAAAAAGATTAGCCTTGATGAAACTACAGACGAAATCACCTCTTTAATTAGCAATGAACATATTTCATTTGCGTTATTAGAAAAATTTATTCATCAACGTTTTGATACTTCTAATTTAGTACCTCCATATGTAATTTTAAATTCAACAGAATATTTTAATTTAAAGTATAATATTCCAGTTTGGTTAATCGATATGTGGGGGAAACATTATGGAAGAGCATTGTTACCTCGTTTGTTAAGCTCTATTGATCGAAAATATGTTCCAACATTAAGAGTTAATAAATCGATTATCAATAGAAGAGAAATTTATAATAATTATCCATCGTTATTTGAAAACGGAATAAGTGAAACCACAGTTAAGTATTTAGGAACAAAGACAGTATCAAAGATTGATGCGGTTAGAAGAGGAGAATTAATTCCTATTTCTGAATCACTTAATCATGTCGTTAATAGATTATCAATTAAAGCAAGCGATGATGTTTTAATTGTTGCGGACACTCATTCTTCATTTTCATTAGCGTTAGGAGAAAGATTTAATTCAAGAAATAAAATTCTTTATGCTCTATCATCATATGAAGAAACAATCGATGCTAAAAAAGCAATTCGTAGTTGTGGATTTAATCAATTCGATGTTGTAGAATCACCACTTAATCTTTTAGTTACTCATATTTCTGAGGCTAAAGATTTTGTAGTTGTTTTACCAACATCAAGTAACTTCCAAAGCATATCTTCAATTCCTGATTTCTTCCTTCATTTTAGTGCTGAAAAGTTGGATTCTATTATAAGTAGACAAGCAGAGTACTTAGAAGAATCTTCTGTTTATGTTAAAGATGGAGGACATCTTTTATATGTTATTGAAACTGGTAATAATAAAGAAGGAAGTTTACAAATTAAGTATTTCTTAGAATCGCATAAAGATTTTAGCCTTGTTGAAGAAAGACAAATGCTTCCTTTAGATAAACGTGGAGGATTTTGTTATTTTGCTCTTTTAAAAAAAGGAGGAACTAAATAATGATAAATCTTTATGGAATGGAAATTAGAAAATTAGAAGCGTTAATGGCAACGGAAGGTCAAACGAAGTATCGTGCGACTCAACTTTATACATGGATTTATGGAAAAAACGCTCAGTCTTTTGATGAGATGACTGACGTTTCTTTAAGATTTAGAGAAGTTTTAAAAGAAAAATATTGTTTAAGAAAACCAACCATACATGTGAGACAAGATTCTAGTGATGGAACAATTAAACTTTTGTTAAATTTAGAAGATGATTCAAAGGTGGAAACAGTATTAATGCGTTATAGTTATGGAAATGTGTTGTGTGTTACATCTCAAGTAGGTTGCAATATGGGATGCAGTTTTTGTGCTTCTGGACTTTTAAAAAAGAAAAGAGATTTATTGCCAGAAGAAATGGTTGGCCAAGTTTTAGTAATGAATGATCTTTTAAAAGAAGAAAATAGTGAAAAGCTCATCACTCATATTGTTGTTATGGGAACAGGAGAGCCATTTGATAACTATGAAAATGTAATAGATTTTGTGCGGATTATGAATCATCCGAAAGCTTTTGCAATTGGAGCTCGTCATATTACCGTTTCAACATGCGGAATTCCTGATAAAATTAGACAATATGCTAGAGAAGGATTGCAAATTAATTTAGCAATTTCCTTACATGCTCCAAACAATGAAATTCGTTCCAAAATTATGAAGATAAATAAGGCATATCCTTTAGAAGAACTCATTCCAGCAGTAGCGGAATATAATGAAGTTGCTTCAAGAAGAGTTACATTTGAATATATTCTTCTTGCGGGAGTAAATGATTCTCTAGAACATGCTGATCAACTTGCGGATTTAATTAAACCAACTTTTGCTTATGTTAACTTAATTCCATATAATCCAGTTATTGAAAACGGATATCGTCGTTCAAGTGATAAAGCGGTTCATGCCTTTTTAGACCGCTTAACAAAACGCGGAGTAACCGCGACTGTAAGAAAGGAATTCGGCACTGATATTGATGCGGCATGTGGTCAATTAAGAGCTAAACATGAAAAACAATGAGAATGCATGGAGATTTTTGTTATCAAACAGATATTGGAAATAAAAGAAAAATTAATGAGGATTGTGCGATAATTCTTAACAATTCTCATGGTGATGTTCTCCTTGCCGTTTGCGATGGCTTAGGTGGACATAAAAGAGGAGATGAGGCTTCCTCATTAACAATTTCATTGTTACAAAATGCCTTTAAGAAAAAAGAGTATTTTTTTAGTGTAAAAACCGCGAAAAAGTGGTTAGAAAAAACTATTAAAGCAATTAATGAAAAAGTTTATTTAGAAGAAAAAGATAAAGTATATTCTGAGCATATGGGGACTACTTTAGTCGCGTGCCTTATTTTAAAACACCATCTTATTTTTGTTAATATCGGTGATTCTCGCGGATATATTTTAAGAATTCTAGATCAAGATATTGTTCTTGATTTTGAACAAGCGACAACAGATGATACAATTGCTGATTATTTAGTAAATATAGGAAGAATAAAAAAAGAAGAAAGAGAAAATTTTACCTCGCGACATGTTTTAACTAATGCAGTTGGTTTATTTCCATCTTTAAGAATGGAAATAAAAGTATTTCCGGTCGTGGAAAAAAAGCCATTCTTTGATAAGAAAAAAGAAAAATATGTTTTAAATTCAGTTCTGTTATGTTCAGATGGCTTGTTTTCGATGCTAAATAAAGATGAAATATTGCATGTTATTTCCTCAAATGAAGATGTTGAAAATAAGGTTGAAACTTTAATTTCAATGGCCAAGAACAATGGAGGAGATGACAATATCGCGGTTGCATTATGGGAGAGAAATTCATAATGATTAACAAAGATAAAATTGATAATCGGTATCAAATTATTAATCTTATTGATGTCGGAGGAACCTCTTCAGTATATAGGGCCTATGATACAGTAAGAAAAAGAGATGTCGCTTTAAAAATTATGCTTGATTCAATTGCACAAAATGATGAATATTTAGAACGTTTTGAATCCGAAGCTTCATTTCTTGCTTCATTGCATCATATAAATATCTTGCAAATATATGGACTAGGCAATGATGATAATAAACCTTATATTGCTTATGAATTAATAAAATCACCATCATTAAGCGATTTGTTATTTAAAAATGGTGCGTTTTCTTATAAAGAAGCTTATCAAATAATGAATCAAATTTTAGATGGAATTAATTATATTCATAAGTTTTCCCTTATTCATTGTGATATTAAACCTCATAATATTTTTTATGGGATTGATGGTGTAATAAAAATAGGTGATTTTGGAATAGCAATGATTGAAAAGACCACGATTAAAAATCAAAAGATTCATGGTTCAATTCCATATCTAGCTCCAGAAGTTATTCAAGGAAAATGTCCTTCATTTCAAAGCGATATTTATGCGCTTGGAGTGACATTTTTTGAATTATTAACGAATAAATTGCCTTTTGATGGTGATAGTTTTGAACAGATTATGAATCAACACCTTAAATCGCCATTTCCAAGCTTATTAAAATATTGTCCTTATTTAAGTAAAGAAGTGGAAAATATTATTTATAAAGCTTGTTCAAAAAATCCTTTAGATCGATTTAAATCAGTTGAAGAATTTAAAAATGCCTTAAAAAATATCAAAAATCCTTATAAAAAGAAGAAAATTTCGTTTTGGCAAAGATTATTTAAAAAGAGGAGTAATTAATGAAAGGACTAATTGTATCATCGGTATGTGGAAAATATGAAGTTATATCTAACAATAATAGATATGAAGTTCAACCAAGAGGTAAATTTAGATATAAAGGGGTTAAACCTTGTGTTGGTGATTATTGCGAATTTGATGAAAATAGTTTGATTATTGAATCTATTTTAGAAAGAAAAAATAAATTAATTCGCCCATCAATTGCCAATATTGATAAAGCATACATCGTAATGTCTAAAGTTGAACCTGAGTTTTCTCCATTATTAATTTCAAAATTCTTAACTTTTTTATCTTCTTTTTCTATTCAAGCAGCATTAATCATTACCAAAATGGATAAAGATGGAAATGATGAAGAAATCAAAAAATGGAAAGCAATTTATGAAATTCAAGGAATAGATGTTTATTTATTATCAATATTTCAAGATGATGATAAAGAAAGACTTATTAATGATTTAAAAAATAAAATATCGGTTTTTATGGGGCAATCTGGTGTTGGAAAGTCGTCGCTTTTAAATTATTTAGATCCAAATTTAAAATTAAAGATTGGTGAATATTCTTTCGCTTTAGGTAGAGGAAAGCATCAAACAAAAGAAGTTATTTTGCTTCCTTTTGAAGGTGGATATATTGGCGACACTCCTGGATTTTCTTCGTTGGATTTAAATTTAACTAAAGAAGAAATATCTGAGTTTTTCTTAGGCTTAAAACGTTTTTTTGGAAAATGTTATTTTAAAGATTGTACACATACTCATGAAAAGAATTGTCTTTTAAAAGAAGCAATAGAAAATAATGATTATAATAAAGAATTATATGAGCATTATTTATTATTATTAAAAGAAATAGAAATGAATAAAAGAAGATAAGAAAGGAATTGTTTATGAAAAGAAAGGTATACATTGCTCCTTCTTTATTAGCCTGTCAAAAGGGTAAAGAAGATGAGCAAATTCAAATTTTAAATAATTTAGGAGTGGATTATTTTCATTTTGATGTTATGGATGGAAAATTTGTTCCTAATACTTCTTTTTCAACAGATGATTTTATTTATATTAAAAGTATTTCTCCTTTGCCAATAGATGTCCATCTTATGGTAAATGATGTTTTTGGATATGTTAATAGTTACATTTCTTTAGGTGCGGATATTATTACAATTCACTATGAAGCATTAAAAAATGATGAAGAAAGAATTAGGGCATTAGAATTAATTCGTTCGCATCATGTAAAAGCGGGTATTTCTATTAAACCAAATACAGATTATAAAGTGTTGTTACCTTTGCTTAAACATTTAGATTTAATTTTAGTAATGTCGGTTGAACCAGGGAAGGGTGGGCAAGCTTTTATTGAGAGCAGCTTAGAAAAAATTAAAAATATTAAAAGAATAATTGATGAGTCAAATTATAATATTCTTCTTGAAGTAGATGGAGGAATTAATAATGTAACTGGAAGAAAAGCATTTGAAGTAGGCGCAGATATTTTAGTTGCGGGATCTTATCTTTTCCATAAAGAAGATATTAAAGAAAGGGTAGCTTTAATAAAGGAAATATTATGAAAGCGGAAATAGTCATTACTTTTTTAGTTGCGGTGATTTTATCATTTATTCTATTTATTGCTTTAGGATTACTTAATTATAAAGATTATTATAAAAAGAAATATAATTTTTTAGGCAATTTTCCCTTTGAAATGCATGATAAGATGGAGATGAAAATCAACAATTATGTGCGCGCAACATTTTTATTTTTTTGTTTATCAAGCATATTTTTTCAATTTTCTTTATTTTCGCTTGTTAATATTATCTCACATACAATTTCTATAATAATAGGTTCTTTAAGTGCGTTAGCAATTATAGCTTTATTATTCATAAACTTAAATAATATTAAGTTACATGTTCTAGGGGTAACTTTAGCAATGTCGATGTCAATATTATCATATTTAGGCCTCATTAATTTTGCGATTCAAACGCCTCTATTTATTGAAAATAAAACTCTTTTATATATTTTATGTGGAGTTTTGGTAGTAGCTGAGTTTAGTCTTATATTCTTCCCTCAAATGAAAACGTGGATGAATTTTGAAAAAATTACAAATGAAGATGGAACATTGTCATATTCAAGAAGCAAAAATAACTTCTTAGCAGCGGTGGAGTGGTTTATTATTTTAAATCATTTTATATATTTAATTATTAGTTTTATTTTCATTATTCCTAGTTTTTTATATTAAAAGCTCACATGAGCTTTTTCTTTTTTTAGGCATGAAAAAAACCATCCATTTGAGGATGGTTTAATAATTACGACAATTATTTTTTAGCGCCTTTATTAAGGGCCCGATAGGCACGAGCCGACATACGAACTGTTCTTTCTTGACCATCAATAATTACTTTATATGGTTGTAAATTAACATTCCATTTACGGCGTGTTGCTCTTAATGAATGGGACCGATTGTTTCCACTTAAAGGACCTTTTCCTAAGACTGGACAAACTCTTGACATAATGTAACCTCCCTTAATTTAAACGTTCTCGTGTAATGATTACCACACATGCTAATAAAGGATAACACTAAATTACTACTTTTGCAATGATTTTCTAAATTTTTTTCTTATTATATTAATAAAAAAACTATAATGTGACCTTTATTTTTTCTTTTTTTTCTTATCATCTTTGCTATCATCTTGTTTAAAAAAGCCTCTTTTTTCCATTTCATCAATTGAAATAGTGTTGTAACATCTTTTTAACATTTCTGATAAAAGCTTTTTTTCTCTATCCATTGTTATAATGATTGTTTTTTTGTCGTGACCAATCATATATAAGTTAGGAGTCTCAGTTGACATAGGAATATCAATATAGGCGATATCTTTATATTTAATAACTCTTATATGAAATAATTGGTGATGTTCTAATGCGTTATCAGTTAATATTAATCTTGTCTTTACTATTGAAGCTGTAAATAGTCCGATTGAAGGAACATTTATTAATACAAGGACAGCGTAATGAATTCCATCGACATCGAATTTTAAACCCATAAAAATGTAGAAGTATAATATATCTAAAATTACAACACAAGAGTACAGTATAATACTATTTTTTCTATTGTCTGGCTTAAGAATCATAATTTCACCTCGAATCTATAGCAATATTATACGTTATTTTAATCAAAAAAATATAATAAAAATATCGATAAGTACAAATATGAAAAAAACATTAAAAAAAATGCTGAAAAAATAGATTTTAAGATTTATTCTTTTATTCTTTTATGCGATAATTAAATAAACTACTTCTCTATCCAAAGGATAGAAAAGTAAAGATAAAGGAGGAGCTTATGCTGAAATTATTTGATACCATACCGGATAATTTCTTTTCCGTCCTTTCGAGTAAAAATAAAGATATTTATGCAATGGCTTTACTAGTCTTATATCGATCGCTTCAAACTGATGAAATGTCAATTAAGAAAGATGATTTCATCAGGACTTTAAAAGAAAAGGCGACCGATCTTGTCATGAATTTTGATTTTTCCGAAGAAGGCGATGAAGATGATTTAGGTGCAAATCCTTCATTACCTAGTCGCGCCGCTTTTATCGTGCGTCGATTAGAAGAAACGGGTTGGATAGATATTGAAATGCGAACTGACACGTTTGAAGAATATATTGCTTTACCAAGTTATTCGATTCAAATGCTTACATTTATGAATGAGATAGTATCTGAATCTGAAGTTGCATATAATTCGCTTGTTCATTCTACATATAGTGAACTAAAGTTAGAAGATGAAGAACGAGATGAATTCATGTATGCCACATTAATAAGAGTTTACGAGAACACTAAAAAATTGCGGGTTGAATTAGTGACATTAGGACATTCAATTCGTATTTTCCAAAATAAACTTGGACATTTATTCACTACAAATGAAGTATTACATGAGCACTTTGATCAATATAAAATAAGAATTAGTGACCGTTATTATCACCCACTTAAAACCTTTGATTCAGTGACAAAGTTTAAACGTCCGATTTTATCTATTTTACAAAAATGGTTAAAAGATGATGAAATAAGACAAAAACTTGTTATGCAATGTATTATGTGGGGACATCATAAAGAAAAAGTGTCCGCTGAAGAAGAAATTATTGATAAAATTACATACATTCAAGATATGTATGAACAAATGAATTCAATGCTTGCGGAAATTGATGAAAAACATGCTGAATATACTAAGTCATCCGCGACCAAGATTATTTATTTAAATAATTCTGATAAAACAATAAAAGGACATCTAGAAACTATTTTTAAAGCTTATGCAAAAGCAAATAGTGAAGGTGTTGGATTACGCGGTATTCTTTCAAGAATGCAAGACTCAATTTCTCTTTATGAACAAGGCTATATTAATCCTGAATCAATAACATTACCGATAATTAGAAAATATCGTGAAGAAGGAGACCCTCTTCCAATTATTTATAATAGTGAAGAAGCGGGAGATTATACTATGCAAGAGTTCTTGGATCAAACCAGAAACTCATTTACTGATGAAAGAATTTATGAGTTTATGGAAACAGCATTCCAAGGAGAAAACGAAGTATTTATTGGAGATATTCCACTTCCTGATTTTGATGCCTTTATTTTACTTATTCTTGCTTCACTTAAGAAAGATGATGATAATTCCTTCTATATTGTTGAACAAGGAGAAGGAAGAGTTACTTCACAAGGATATGTATTACCGAATTTTACCTTTAAACGAAAGGAGAATAAATAACTATGTTTGAAGAAGAGTTTATTAAATTATCACATAGTGATCAAAATGAATTTGCTAAAGTAGTTAATACTTTAATGCTAAAATCATTTGTTGTCCGTGAATCCTTTGATTCTAGAGAAAAACTTATGAAAATAAATCCTGAATATCGTTTTTTAGAACGCCATTATGAGTTGGTAGAAAACTATTTAAAATATTCTGGTTGGATTTTAGAAAAAGATGTTGCAAGTGGCGTAATTGCTATCAGTAATGAATTTGAGCAAAATAGATTAAAAATCGATCGTGAAACATCGCTTATTTTATTTACATTGCGCTTGATTTATGAGACACAAAAAACCGAATCTAATAGTGCGGGAGAAAGCTTATATATGACTACTCCAGAACTATTAAAAACGATGCTTGAATATGGAATAACTATGCAAGGCAAACGGTTAACTGGTCGTTTACTTGGACGTTCATTACGCTTTATGGCCGCGCATAATATTATCGCTAAAGTAAGCGGATCATATGATGAAGGAAATGTTGCTTTCTATATACTTCCTTCAATTACATTTGCGGTGGATAATCAAAAGATTGCTGCAATGTCAGAAGCTTTAGATAAATTGAAGGAGGGTGAAACATTATGAAATCCCTTAAAAAAATAAAAATAATTAATTGGCATTATTTTTGGAATGAAACTATTAATATTGAACCAATTGTCTTTTTAACAGGTTTAAATGCTTCTGGTAAATCAACATTAATTGACGCAATGCAAGTGTTACTTTTAGGTGATACAAGTGGACGTTTCTTTAATAAGGCGGCTACAGAAAAATCATCTCGTACTTTAAAAGGTTATTTAAGAGGAGAACTTGGTGATGCTGAAGATGGCGGATTTAAGTATTTAAGAAATGGCCGTTTTACTTCATATATCGCAATGGAATTTTATGATGATTATCATGACACATCTTTTACTTTTGGTATTGTATTTGATTCCTTTGGCGATGGAAGTGAAGAACATCGTTTCTTCTTATTAGAAGATAAAATTCCTGAAAATGAATTTATAGTTGATAATATTCCAATGGAATATAAGGCTTTAAATGCTTTTTTCCAAGCAAATTATCAAGGGAAATTTAAATTTTTAGATTCCAATAGACAATATCAAGATTTATTAAAACGTAAATTTGGTGGTTTAAAAGATAAATATTTTAGTCTTTTTAAAAAGGCGGTTTCTTTTTCACCAATTACTGATATTGAAACATTTATTACTGAATATGTTTGTGATGCATCAACATCTATTAATATTGAATCGATGCAAGAAAATATTTTGCAATATAAGAAATTACAAAATGAAGCTGCGGTTATGGCTGCGCGTATTGAAAGATTAACAGAAATTGAAAAATCATATAAATCATATATTGAACAAAAAGATTCATTAAGTTTATATAGTTATGTTATCGAAAGAGCGGAATATCAAAATGATTTAGTTCGTTTAACTTCCTATGAGCAACAAATTGCAAAAGCGGAAGCTCGTTTATTAGAAATAAATGAGGAATTAAATGATTTTGATGAAGAAATTCGTACTTTCCAACGTAAAAAAGAAAAATTGATTTCTGATAAATTAACTTCTAATACTTATCAAATGACCGATGAGTTATGGGAAGAAAAGAGAAAAACAGAAGAAAAACTTGCAAGTCTAGCTCGTGATGCAAAAGCAATTGAAGATAATTTAACTCATTATGCTGACAATTATATTTCACATGCGACTGAATTGGTGGAAACTTTATCTCAATTTGATTTATCTTTATTAGATAATGATCGTAAAGCGGATATTGAAACAGTCCTTGAAGTTGCTTTAAAAGTTATTCGTCTATCGAGTGAATTAAAAGATCAATATCTTCCTCATTTAGAAACATTAACTTCACCAGTTTTGACCGAATGGAGAGATGTTTTAAATGAATTTAAGTCTCTTGTTAGTGCTTTATATGTTTCTTTAGGAAGAACAATTAATTCATTAGATCAAAAGACATCTTTATTACGTCAACAAGAATTAGATCTTCGTAATGGAGGAAAATCTTATGAACGTAATTTATCTTTTGTTCGTAATGAACTAGCAGCAGAACTTAAAAGAAGACATGGTTATGATATAGAAGTCGCTATTTTTGCGGATTTATTTGATATTAAAACTCCTTTATGGAGCAATGCGATTGAAGGATTTTTACATAGTCAAAAATTTAATTTATTTGTGGACCCACGATACTATTTAGAAGCTCATGAAATAGTTCGTGAATTAATGAAAAAAGCAGGATTTTATAATACGACTCTCGTTGATCAAGCTAAGATTATTGAAAGACGTTTTGTCGCCGAAAAAGGTTCTCTTGCTGAAGAAGTTATTACCGATCATGAAGGTGCAAGAGGATATGCTAACTTCTTAATTGGTCATTTAAAGAAATGCGCTTCAGTTAAGGAAGCAAGAGAAAGTGGAAATGGTATTACAGCAAATTGTGATTTATATCGTAATTTTTCATTAAGCACAATAAATCCACGTTTTTATCAAGTTTCTTACATCGGCCGTAAGGTTGGAGAAGATCAAATTATTGCTAAACAAAAAGAAATTGAAAAGAATCGTAAATTAGTGGAACTTTATCGTAATTTATATGCGATTACAGGTAGAGTTAATAATCTTGAAGTAATTAATGCTTATGAAATTCAAGCTTCTTTAGCGTTGATTGAAAAAAGCGCTGATATCAAAGGATTACAAGAAACCCTTGATTATATTGAAAGTGAACTTGAAAAGCATGATTTATCCCAAATTAAAACGATTGATCAAAGAATTGCCGATATTGAATTAGATATAAAAGGCTTAGAAGAAGATAAAGCTCATTTATATGAAGAAAGAGGTAATTTATATACTCAAATTAAAGTTTTAAAAGAAGATAAAATACCAGAAGAACAAGGTCGTGCGGATGAAAGAAAGAAGAGATTAGAAGAAAATTATGATGGTTTCTTTGTTGATGAAGTTGCTCAACCATTATTTAATAAATTATTAGATGAAGGTAAATCAACTTTAGAAATCGTGACCGAATATAAAGTTAAGCTTACTAAATCTCAATATTTACAACAAAATTATTATTCACAACTCGTGAAGTTAAGAAAAGATTATATTCGTGATTATCGTTTAAGTTATGATGCCGAAACATTTGATAATGATGTTTATGATCATGAATTAGAAGATATGAGAGATGTTAAACTCCCTCAATATCAAGTAGCTATTACTGATGCCTATAATAAGGCAACTAAACAATTTAAAGATGATTTTATTAATAAATTAAAGACTGCAATTGAAACAGTTGAAGCTCAAATAGATGAATTAAACATCGCTTTAAGTGCGTCTACTTTTGGTAATGATTCATATCGTTTTATTGTTCGTCCTTCTCAAGAATATCGTCGTTATTATGATATGATTAAAGACGATTTACTTTTAGAAGTTGGTGAAGATGATTCTGCATTTGTTAATAAATATGAAGAAGTAATGAACGATTTATTCCGTCAAATCGTGGATGTTGGTGAACGCGGAGATCGTCAAAGCGCGGTTTTAGCCAACGTTGAAAAATTTACTGATTATCGTTCATATTTAGAATTTGATCTTATCGTTCGTAACCGTGATGGTGTTGAACAAAGATTATCAAAAACATTACGTAAAAAATCAGGTGGTGAAACACAAACACCATTCTATATTGCTGTCTTAGCTTCTTTTGCACAACTTTATCGAGTTAATGATAAGGGTGAATTAAGCAATTCATTCCGCCTTATCGTTTTTGATGAAGCCTTTTCAAAGATGGACCGTGGCAGAATTAAAGAATCCATTCGTTTATTACGTAAATTTGGCTTACAAGCAATATTATCAGCACCATCGGATAAGGTTGCAGATATATCTGAATTAGTTGATGAAACTTTAGTTGTCTTACACGATAAGAATACATCTAGAGTTCGTTTATATGCCGAAGAAGAAAAACTTTCAACAAAATGATAAAAAAGACGCTACCCTTTTTTAGGTGGCGTTTTTTTCCAGATATTACTATATAAGGAGGAGATTAGTAATGGGAAAAGAAATAGTAGCAATGCTTCTTGCAGGGGGAAAAGGAACTAGATTAGGTTCACTTACAAGGAAGGTTGCTAAACCAGCAGTTAGTTATGGAGGAAAATATCGTATTATCGATTTCCCTTTGTCAAATTGCGCAAATAGTAGAATAGATACTGTTGGTGTTTTAACTCAATATGAATCTGTTGAGTTAAATAATTATTTAGGTGATGGAAAAAAATGGGGACTTGATGGTATAAATTCTCTTATAGGTCTATTACCGGCACGACAAACTGAAGTTGGTGCGACATGGTATAAAGGAACCGCAGATGCGATTTATCAAAATATTGATTTCCTTGATAAATTTGATCCAGAATATGTTTTGATACTTTCTGGAGACCATATTTATAAAATGAATTATCAACTAATGCTTGATTTTCATAAAAAGAATAATTCAGATGCGACAATTGCTGTTTTAAACGTTACTAAAGAAGAAGCAAGTCGTTTTGGAATCGTAATCGCAGATGAAAAGCAACAAATTATTGGATTTGAAGAGAAACCAAAGAAACCTAAATCCACATTAGCATCAATGGGAATTTATATTTTCTCTTATAAAATTCTTCGTGATGCCTTATTAGAAGATGCCAAAGATGACAATTCCGCGCATGACTTTGGTAAAAATATTATGCCTTCTTTAATTAAAAAAGGAAATCGTTTATTTGCATATAGATTTAGTGGTTATTGGAGAGATGTTGGAACAATTGAATCACTTTGGCAAGCAAATATGGATTTACTTTTAGATCATGAAGATGTTGACTTATATAGTATTAATGATGATTTAAAAATATTTTCTGAAGATACCAAGAGTCTTCCTCAATATGTTGGAAAGAATGCTTTAGTTGAAGATTCCTTAATTAATCAAGGCTCAGTTGTTTTAGGTAAAGTAGTTCGTTCAGTAATTTCAAATGAAACGCTTATTGAAGATGGTGCAGAGGTATATGATTCAGTAATTATGCCAGGCGCAATTATTAGAAAAGGCGCAAAAGTATATAAAGCAATCGTTAGTAATAATACTGAAATTAAAGAAAATTCTATTATTAACGAAGAAGCCACGAATGTGGTTTTAATTGCAAAATAAAGAGGTGAATAATAATGAAAAGAATAATCGGATTTTGTAATTTACATAATTCTCCATCTTTAGGAGAATTAACATCATCTAGACCTTTAGCATCAACATCATTTTTAGGCCGTTATGCATTTGTTGACTTTGTTTTATCAAATTTTGCAAATTCAGGAATTGATGAAGTTGGAATTCTTGTTAAAGAATACGCTCGTTCAATAAATAAACATTTAAAATTTGGCTCCTCATGGAATATTAATACCAAAACTGGAGCTCGAGTGATTATGCAAAATGAACAATATTATAATAATCCTCGTTATAATCACGATATTAATAACATTCGCAATAATGACTGGTTCTTATATCAATCAAAAGCGGATTATGTTGTTATCGCACCGGTTCATTTTGTAATGTCAATTGATTATCGTAAAGTAGTTGATGATCATATTGCTTCAGGTGCAGATGTGACTTTGGTTTATACTAAAGTCGACAATGCAAAAAATAATTTTATTGGTTGTGATAGATTAACTATTTATCAAAATGTAATTACAAATATTAGTAAAAATAAGGGTGAAAAGAAACGCGCAGACATTTCTTTAGAAACATATGTTATGAGTCGAGAAATGTTAGAAAGAATTTTAAAAGAAGCACCAACTATTTCTAGTTTGTATTCTTTAAATGATTATATAAATTATATGGTTAAAGTTTTACAAGTTAATGCATTTGAACATAAAGGTTATGTAAGATGCTTTGATAGTTTAGCTCACTATATGGAATATTCCTTAGAACTTTTAGATTATACAGTTAGACAACAATTATTTTTACCAGATTGGCCTATATATACAGTTACTCATGATACACCTCCAAGTAAGTATGGTAAGAGTGCTGAAGTTCGTAACTCCTTTATCGCTAATGGAGCAATTATTGAAGGAAGTGTTGATAGTTCGATTATATCTCGTTCTGTAGCAATTAGAGAGGGTGCAAAAGTCAAAAATTCAATTATTTTAACCGATACAATCATTACAAGTGATGTCGATTTAGAATATTGTATCGTTGATAAATATGCTCGTATTATTCATTGCCATGATTTAAAGGGCAGTGAAAAGCAACCTCTATATATAAGACAAGGAGATATTGTTTAATGAAGATTTTAATGGCGGCAAGTGAAGCAACACCACTTGCAAAGACCGGTGGATTAGCCGATGTTGTTCATGCATTATCACGTGAACTAGTTACTTTAGATAATGAAGTTGTAATTGTATTACCTTATTATGAAAAAATTAGAGAACAAGTTACTCATCATGTGGAACTTGTAACATCATTTACAGTTTACTTATCATGGAGAAAGCAAAATTGTAATGTTTATAAAACTATTATCGATGGAATTACTTATTATTTATTAGGTAATCATCAATATTTTGGTCGTGATAATTATTATGGTTATTATGATGATTTAGAAAGATTTGCCTTTTTTACTTTAGCAATTAGAATGTTAATTAAAGAAATCAATTTTAAGCCAGATGTAATTCATTGCCATGATTGGCAAGTTGGAATGCTACCTTGCTTAATTCGTGAGCAAAATATGAATGATGAATTCTATCGTGATATTAAATTTGTTCTTACAATTCATAATCCTGCTTTCCAAGGATTATCACATCCTGATACATTAGGAGATTATTATTCATTAGATCGTCGTCTTTATGATGAAGGTAAAGTTAGATTTAAAGGACAATTATCAACTTTAAAAACCGCAATTATTTACGCAGATAAGATAACTACAGTTTCTAAAACACATGCAGAAGAATTGTATAATAAAGAAAAAGCACATGGATTAGAAACGATTATGGAATTAAGAAGAAATGATTTTGTCGGTATTGTCAATGGCATTGATTATGAAGAATTCAATCCTAAAAAAGATGAAATGATTTTTTCAACATTCGACATTAATTCTTTTGAAAAAGGAAAGGAAGAAAACAAAAAAGCATTATATAAAAAGCTTCATCTTCGCAATACTAAAATGCCATTATTTGCTATTGTTTCAAGATTAACATGGCAGAAAGGTCTTGATTTAGTCTTACATACTTCAAGAGCGTTATTAGATGCTGGGGCAAATTTTGTTATTTTAGGTACTGGAGAGGCAATGTATGAACAGGAATTTGAAAACATTCGTCAAGCTTATCCTTCACAAATGGCATTCTATAACGGCTATAGTGATGAGTTAGCTCATCAAATTTATGCCGCTTGTGATGTGTTTTTAATGCCAAGTTTATTTGAACCATGTGGAATTGGACAAATGATTGCCCTTCGTTATGGCGCTTTACCTCTTGTTAGAATGACAGGTGGATTAAATGATACAGTAAGACCATATTTTGGAAATAATATTGAAACTGCGAATGGATTCGGCTTCTATGATTATGACGTTAGTGCTTTATTTAATACAATCAGTTGGGCATTAACATGCTTTAAAGACCCAGAACTTATTCGAAAATTACGAATTAATGCTTTAAATGAAGTTAATGATTGGTTAAAGTCTGCAAGCGAATATCTTGATCTTTATCATTCAATAGTGAATTAATAAAGTAACTAATAATATTAAAAGGATCATCTATCTCAATATGATATTGAGTGGCGATGATTCTTTTTTTCTTATCGATAATTCCTTCTATGATACCATCTTCACTTATTAAAAATGGAGTGAAGTTTTTAGCAATAAGATCGATAGCTTGATGATGATAAGAATTAACTTGATGCTTTTTTATTTGAAAATAATCATCTTTACTATAGACCAAATGAAATGAATTTAGGTGTTTATTAACATTTTTTATAGTACCACCAAAATAAACATTCAATAATTGTATACCTCGACATATTCCAAGAATTGGTAAATGAAGAGAAATTGCTAAATCTAACATATGAAATTCAAATTCATCTAGTTCATCATTATAATTAGCAAATATTTTCTTATTATATTTATTAGGATTTATATCAATACCTCCAATAAAAGCTACAAAGTCACATTCAACTAGCAATGATTCATTTTCTTTACTAATTAATACTGGCAAAATATTTTGATTTTTAAAATAGGTTAAGTATCTTTTCTTTATTTCATATCCTTCTTCATTGATTCTTAAAGGAATACCAACTTTTAATAAATTCATTTTTATCACCCATTAAATTTTATTAATATTTCTATTATTTATGTTTAAATCATAATCTTTATTAGGTGGTGAAATTATGAAAACTTTTAAAGTTGCGGTTGTTGGTGGCCATGGGCTAGTTGGCCATAGTTTATTAGAAATATTAATTAAAGAAAAATTTCCTTTTAGTGAAATAATTGTCTATGGGAATTATGAAGATGAAATAAATATTTTAGGTAATAAATTTCCAGTTCGACCTTTAAGAAAGGACAATATTGAACATTTTGATTTTGTTTTTATGTGTGTAAGTGAAGAATTATCAAGAAAATTTGTTAATGATTTTATTTTATTAGGGGCAAAGGTAATTGATAATTCCTCCGCGTTTAGGATGGATGATGATGTTCCTTTAGTTATCCCAGAAATTAATAGTTATGATTTATTAAATAACAATCATCTTTACGCAAATCCAAATTGTACCACAATTATGATCTTACTTGCGGTCAAGCCTCTGTTAGATCGATATCAATTAGAAAAACTTTATGTTTCTTCTTATCAATCTACTTCAGGCGCTGGAAAAGAAGCGTTAAATGAGTATTATTTAGAGAAGGAAAATCCGATGTATATTCCGAAGATTTTACCTAGTCGAAAAGTTGAAAAAGCGACAGTCTTCGACAATTTACTCCCAATCGTTGATGTATTATTGGACTGTGGGTACACTAGCGAAGAGATGAAAATACGCTTTGAATCGAGGAAGATTCTTCATCTAGATAATCTAGAAATTAATTCAACTTGTGTTAGGGTTCCTACATCCATTGGCCATGGAGCGACGATATTCGCTGTTTTTAAAGAAAAAGTTGATGTTGAAGAAGCTTTGAAATTACTTGGCGAAGTAGCCTACTTAAAAGTATATAAAGATCCAAGTTATCCAACCTTAAAAGATGTAAGGGGCACATCAGTCGTGGGCGTTGGAAGACTTAAAAAGGATTTAGATTGTGACTATACTTTAAGTTTCTTTACCACCAGCGATAATCTTATTCGTGGAGCTAGCTACAATGCGTATAAGATTGCTTTAAAATTAGTGGAGTATTACAAATGAAATTTTTAAAATATGAATCAAATGGAAATGATTTTATAATTTTAATAAATACATCAAATATATGCGCTGAAAAAATAACAATATTATGTGATCGTCATAGAGGTGTTGGTGCGGATGGAGCGCTAGTACTTTTTAAAAATAAAGATCAATCTTTTAGTCTAGATATTTATAACTCTGATGGAAGTGAAGCTTCCATGTGTGGCAATGGGCTAAAGATTTGCGGGCGTTATTTAAAAGATCGTTATCCAAATTATCCCTTTTTTTGGGTTAAGGTTTGTGGTAAGTCGTATCAGATTTTTGTTAATAAAGAAGAAGTAAAACTTTTTATGCCATTACCGAAAAAAGTTAAAATGGATGAGCGGATTATCTATGATATAGGTAATTTACATATGCTGGTCGAGAATCTTAATGAAGAAGAACAAATACTCCTAGCTAAGCTTTATCCTAAAATTAACGTTAGTTCCTATAAAATTAAAAAAAATCTAAAAATGAAATCTGTGTTCCTTAGGACTTATGAAGTAGGTGTCGGCTTTACATTATCTTGTGGTAGTGCTTCTTTATGTTTATATAAATTATTAATCGATCAAGGATATAAAGAAAATAAACTAAATGTTGCTACATTAGGTGGCGAGTTTTTATTACACAAAAAAGGCAATCGACTCATTTTAACTGGAAAACCAAAATTTATCTTTGAGGGAGAGTGGAATAATGAAATTTTCTTCTGTGATTAATAGAGGATATTTTAATAATCGTTTTTGTGATATTTTAAAGATGAAAAAAGACTATCATGGTGAATTACCATTGATAGACTTTGGAATTGGTGAAGATAAATCTTTTCCAGATATGTGTATTATTAATGAGATAATTAAAAATCTACGAATATCAAAAAATTATAAATATACAGAACGTGGAATAGATAAATTACATAATTCAATAATAAAATATTTATCGGAACGATTTAATGTTACGGTTAATAAAGATGAAGTTGCTTTAACTATGGGAACAAAGGAAGGACTTAGTGTTATTCCTTCATTCATGATTGAAAAAGGAGATGTTGTAATTACAACAAAACCTGGTTATGTCGTTCTTGAAAAAGTTGCTAGTCTTTTTAATGGAGAAATAATCTCTTTGCCCTTAAAAGAAGAAAATAACTTTTTACCAGATTTTTCCTTAATTGATGAAGAAACATGGCAGAAAGTAAAAATTGTATCTTTAAATTATCCTAATAATCCTACGGGCGCAATTGCGACAGAAGAGTTTTATAAACAAATAATTACTTTAGCTAAAAAATATGATTTTTTGATTGTGAATGATGCAGCATATCTAGAATTCACTTATGAAAAACCGCCACTATCTTTATTATCGATAGATGGTGCAAAAGATGTGGCTGTTGAATTATTTACTTTATCTAAATCACACAATATGACAGGTTGCAGAATTGGCTTTGTGGCAGGAAATAAAGATGTTATTAAACAATTTATTAAATTTATCGATTTTTATGATTCAGGACAATTTGCTCCTATTGAATATGCCGCTTCTGAAGCGTTATTAAAGTATGAAATTACGGAAAAGCTTAAAAATAAATACTATATAAGAATGGAAAATATAGTAGATATTTTAAATGAAAATGGTTTAGAAGCGCATATGTCCCCTGGTACTTTTTATGTATATTTAAAAACGCCAGAATGTTTTGAATCGGCAATTGATTTTGCATCAAAGCTACTAAATGAAGCCGGTATTATGACTATACCTTATAGAGATTATGGAGAATATGTTAGATTATCAATGACTTTTGAAGCTGATTATGTTCTTCCTTTTTATTTATCTTTAGATAAAAGACTTCGAGATTTTATGAAAAACCGTTAATTTCTTATAAAATAAACAAAAAATTTCCTATTTATAATGTACATATAAGGCCATTTTCTTGTAGAATAGTGATACCATCATTTTCTCAAGAAGGAGGAGTACTAATGGATTTTTGGGATAAGAAAATAGGAGAAGGTATCAAATTAAGAAGAAAAGAAATGAACATTAGACAAAGTGATTTAGCGAAAAGATTACATGTTGAACCTGGTACTATATCAAGATGGGAAACTGGTGTGGGTTCTCCTGACATTAGTATATTGCCTAATTTAGCTTATGAGTTAGGTACTACTGTAGATGATCTAATGCGTATTAAACCAAAGTGTAAAGAAGATGAAATCAAAAAGGAAAAGATGAGTTTAGTTAGATTACTATCTATTCTTTGTAAAGCAAGTATAGTGTTGATAATAATGTTTATTATAGTTATGAAGATATTTTATAAGACGAAATTGTTTTTTATATCATATTTTCAAATAGATGTTTTTATAAAATATACGATTTTTTTCTTGATAAATATTGCTTCAATTGTTTTGATTTTCTTTAATTCAATAAAGAAAACGATAATTTATAAGATGTATAAGTTTAAATATAGTCATGATTATCCAATTGGCTATAAATTTGAAATAAAAGAGTCATATTTATATTTTCTAAATATAGTTATTTTTGCGACAGCGATATTATTTGATGCTTTATTAATATTAGGATAGGAGTATTAATGAAAAAGCAATATTTGTTGTTATTGAGTAGTTTCTTATTAATGCCAATAACATTTAATAATAATAATTATTTAGCTAAGGCCGATTTAATTATTAACGAAGACGATAATGATGCTTTAGCTACTATTTCACACATTAGAAATAATTTAGATCAATTAAATCAAGAAAGAGCAGCTGCTGGTTATTTAACTTCTGTTACTTCTTTTACAACAATGGATATTACTATCAATAGTTATACTGAAGAAAATATAGCCGGATTCTTACTTGATTTCGATGGAGACAAAGGATATATAGTAATTGGTCCAAATATGAGATATTATGATTTATCATTTGTCGGTAATTCACCAGTACCATCAGGTCATAATAATAGAAGATATTATAGTGATTATAAAGGTTACTACTATATAAATAATGAAAATGAACAAATAGATATTGGATTTCCGAATCAACCGGATTCTGGAACAACTGCTGTTGAAATTATGGATGGACAACTTGCAGCTGGAGAATCTTTAATTACTGATGTTCAAGCATATAATGATGATAAATACGGAACAAGTTTCATTTATACAAGAGAACATACTGTATATAATAGAGTCAATGTTGCTGGATATATGGATATGCATTTATCATTTTATTATATTTGGGATGGCATTAAAATGACTTATCCTGATTTAGGCGGATATACAGCCGGATATAGTGCTGGAAAGTTTTTAGCTTTTGCGACAAATAATACCACTTATAATAATGAGAATAAAATTATTTCATACACACCAGGAGTTAATGAAAATGCAAATTATAATGCGATGCTTGAAAAAGGTTATTCAAGTTCAAGTTCTCGAGAGATTTCTCAATTTACCTATGATTATCGATCAAATATTATAAGTGTTGCTGGATCAGATGAAGGTGTTCGAGCAAGTGAAGTTGTTCAAGCATTATCCAATATGTATGGTAGCTCTATAACATATCAATCATATACTGAATATAGTTTTGCACGTACAGATATGAATATGCTAGATAACAATCAACCAGTTATCTTTGAATTTAATGATTCAGATTATTACGGAGAAAGAACAGTTATTGTATGTGGGTATAAATTATATACAAGAACTAAGTCTTTTTTAGGAGTTACTAAAACTGATATAAGATTCTATTTAGAATATAAAGATGGAATAACACGTGAACAATCAATGTGGTTTGATTTCAATTTCTGTTTAAATAAAATTGGTCAAATGTATTCAATTGGTGTAGCATAATTTTCCCTATATATAGTAAAAAACGCTTTAGATACTAATATCTAAGGCGTTTTTATTATTTAAATCATTATTCTAAAACATAAGCTTTAGCAATGATAACTCTTGAAAGAGGTCTATCATTTGAGCTTGTTCTTACATTAGCGATTTTATCAACAACATCCATTCCGTTAATAACTTTTCCGAAAGCGGCATATTGTCCATCTAAATATGTTCCATCTTTATGCATGATGAAGAATTGGCTACCTCCAGAATTATAGGACATTGCTCTAGCCATAGAAACAACTCCTCTTAAATGTGAAATGGTATTGTTAACTCCATTTGCGGCAAATTCTCCTTCAATATTATATCCAGGACCACCGGTGCCATTGCCTATAGGACATCCACCTTGAATCATAAATCCTTTAATAACACGATGGAATGTTAATCCATCATAAAATCCTTTTTTAACTAAATCAACAAAGTTTTGTGCAGTTTTAGGAGTTTGATTGAAATCTAATTCGATATCAATATCTCCAAATTCAACAATCTCTAATCTTACTATCATAATACAACTCCCCTTTTTTAATATTATAACGGATTAGTGTATTAATTAACAGATTTTCATTGACTTAAAAATAAAAAGATTAGATAATATAAAAGGAATTAGGAAATATTGATAGGCGATTCTATGATAGAGAGCTATGGCTTGGTGAAACATAGCTAGATAGTTTATCAGTCTCACTCTTTATAAGTTCCCGCGATCAGCGTTAAAGATTTAATTAAGGTGTATGAAGCATTTCATAAACTAAGGTGGTACCGCGCGAATGCGTCCTTAGAGCAGAAAGTGCTTTTTTTATTTTTTAGGAGGATATTGTTATGGGCTATGATCATTTGATTGTTGAAAAGAAATGGCAAAAAGTATGGGAAGAAAGAAAACTCTACAAAACTGATGTATATGATTTTTCAAAGCCAAAATATTATATTTTAGATATGTTCCCATATCCATCAGGTCAAGGACTTCATGTTGGACATCCAGAAGGATATACCGCGACTGATGTATTAGCAAGAATGAAAAGAATGCAAGGATTTAATGTATTACATCCAATGGGTTGGGATGCATTTGGATTACCAGCCGAGCAATACGCAATTAAGACAAATCAACATCCAGGAACATTCACTTACCAAAACATTGATAATTTCCGTAAACAAATAAAAATGTTAGGATTTTCTTATGATTGGGATCGAGAGATTGCAACAACAGATCAAGAATATTATCATTGGACACAATGGATATTTTTAAATCTCTATGAACATGATTTAGCATATGTTTCTTACAAACCAGTTAACTTCTGTCCAGAACTTGGTACCGTTTTAGCAAATGAAGAAGTTATTGATGGTAAAAGTGAAGTTGGTGGCTTTCCAGTTATTCGTAAGCCAATGCGTCAATGGATGCTCAAAATTACTGCTTATGCAGATAGATTGTTAGAAGATTTAAATGGATTAGACTGGCCTACTTCAACTTTAGAAATGCAACGAAACTGGATTGGTGCTTCAAAAGGAGCAATCGTTAGATTTAATATCGTAGATAGTGAAGAACATTTTGAAGTATTTACCACTCGTGTTGATACATTATTTGGTTGTTCTTATTGTTGTTTAGCTCCAGAACATCCTTTAGTGGATTCTATAGTTAGTGAAGAACAAAAAGAAGCAGTCGAAGCATATAAGCAAAGATGTGCATCTAAGAGTGATTTAGAAAGAACAGAATTAAATAAAGATAAAACTGGTGTATTTACTGGAGCGTACGCAATTAATCCTGTTAATGGCAAGAAAGTACCTATTTGGGTTGCTGATTATGTTTTAGCAAGTTATGGTACTGGAGCGGTTATGGCAGTTCCTGCTCATGATGATCGCGATTATGAATTTGCTAAAAAGTATGATTTACCAATTCATCAAGTTTTAGAAGGTGATGTTTCTTCTTCAGCATTTACCGGAGATGCTAAACATATTAATTCTTCATTCGTTGATGGATTATATATTGCGGAAGCAAAAGAAAAAATTATTGAATATCTTGAAAAAGTAGAAGCGGGTTATAGTAAGAAAAATTATAAATTAAGAGACTGGTTATTCTCAAGACAACGTTATTGGGGTGAACCAATACCAGTTTTACATAAAAAAGATGGTACTATTGTGCCTGTTAGTAAAGATTCTTTACCTCTTGTTTTACCAGAATTAAAAGAATATAAGCCTTCAGGTACCGGTGAATCACCATTAATTCATGCAACAGAATGGTTGAACGTTAACATCGATGGTGAAGAATATACCCGTGAAACTAATACAATGCCTCAATGGGCAGGTTCCTGTTGGTATTATATTAGATATATTGATCCACATAATAAAAATGCGATTGCTGATAAGAAGTTATTAGACCACTGGTTACCAGTTGATCTTTATGTTGGAGGAGCAGAACACGCTGTATTACATTTATTATACGCTCGCTTCTGGCATAAATTCTTATATGATATCGGTGTGGTTTCATGTAAAGAACCATTTAAAAAGTTATATCATCAAGGAATGATTCTTGGTGAAAATGGTGAAAAGATGTCAAAATCTAGAGGCAACGTTGTTAATCCAGATGAAGTCGTTTATAAATATGGAGCGGATACATTAAGAATGTATGAAATGTTTATGGGACCTTTAGAAGCGTCGCTTCCATGGAGTAATTCAGGATTAGATGGTACAAGAAGATTCTTAGATCGTGTATATCGTTTATTCAGTGAAGAACCATTTGTTTCTAAGATTAGTGATGTAAATGATGGAAGCTTAGATTATGCTTATAACGCAATGATTAAGAAAGTTACTGAAGATTTTGAAAATTTGCAATTTAATACCGCAATTTCCGCGATGATGATTTTCGTTAACGAAGTATATAAAGCTGATAGCATTTATAAAGGTTATTTAGAAGGATTCTTAAAACCATTCGCATGTATTGCACCACATTTAGGTGAAGAAATTTGGACACTTTTAGGTCATGATGATGTTATTGATTACGAACCTTGGCCAATATTTGATGAAAGTAAATTAGTAAAGAAAGAAGTTCAAATTGCTATTCAAATTAATGGTAAATTAAGATCGACAATTAATATTCATTTAGATGCTTCTCAAGATGAAGTTGAAAATCTTGCTTTAAAAGATCCAACAATTATGCGTCACTTAGAAGGTAAAACTATAAGAAAGATCATTGTTGTAAAAAATAAAATTTGTAATATTGTCGCTAATTAATGACAAAAAAAACATATTGAATCATCCATAATGTTTATGGGTGATTTTTTTATGATTCAAGTTCAAGCTTTTGATGAAGAAAATGAAAGTGATTTAGTATATGAAATTAATAAATTCTTAAAAACAATTGATGATAATTTATTGCTGGATATTAAGTATTCTATATCAACTTTTGTAACTTCTTCAAATGAACAAGTTTATTGCTATAGTGCTTTAATCGTTTATAAAGTTGTGGTAAAATAAACATATATCTTTTATTGAAAATTACAAAGATATTATTATGTTTTTTATTAAGAATTTATTGGAGATGAAGTTATGGAAATTAACAAAGTATTAGCAAATGAGTTTAGTATTAGTGTTGAACAAGTGAATTCTGTATTGACTTTACTTGAAGAAGGAAATACTATTCCATTTATTGCTCGTTATCGTAAGGAAGTTACTGGCGGACTTGATGATGAACTATTAAGAGATTTAAATGACCGATTAACATATCTTTTAAATCTTGAAGATCGTCGTAAAACAATTTTAAAATCAATCGAAGAACAAGGTAAATTAACTCCTGAGTTAGAAACGCAAATAAATGATGCAAAAACGATGACAGAACTCGAGGATTTATATCGTCCTTATAAACCAAAAAAGAAAACAAGAGCGAGCATTGCTAAAGAAAAAGGCCTTGAACCTTTAGCAGATTATCTTTTAGAACAAGATGTATCTAAACAAACGTTAGAAGAATTTGCAAGTACATTTATTTCTGAAGAAAAGAAAGTTAATACAAAAGAAGACGCAATTGCGGGCGCTCAAGATATTATTGCAGAAATGGTTTCTGATGATCCAGATTATCGTCGTTATGCACGTTTCTTATTTGAAACATTTGGTAAGATTGTAACCAAAGAAAATATTAGAGATGAAAAAGGTATCTTTGATATGTATAAAGATTATCAAGAACCTATTAATAAAATTGCTTCTCATAGAGTTTTAGCAATTAATCGTGGTGAAACTCAAAAAGCATTAAAAGTTTCTTTAGAAGTTCCAGATGAAGATGTAATTCGTCATATTTCTAAGAAAATTATTAAAAATGATTCTCCATTTGTTGATATTTTAAGTTCTGCGATTGAAGATGGATATCGAAGATTAATTAAGCCATCATTAGAAACAGAAATTAGAAATGCTTTAACTGAAAAAGCTGAAGAGGCTTCGATGGTTGTATTTAAGGAGAATCTTGAACAAGTACTTTTAGTGGCGCCTATAAAGGGTAAAGTAGTAATTGGATTTGATCCAGGATATGCGCATGGATGTAAAATTGCGGTTGTTGATGCAACAGGTAAAGTTTTAGATACTACTGTTATTTATCCAACTCCACCACGTAGTCAAGTTGATTCCGCAAAAACAATTTTAGGAAAATTAATTGTTAAGCATAAAGCTGATATTATTGCTATTGGTAATGGTACCGCAAGTAGAGAATCAGAAGTATTTGTGCGTGATTTATTAAATGAACTTCAATTGAAGCATCCATGTTCATTTGTTATCGTAAATGAAGCCGGTGCGTCAATTTATAGTGCTTCAAAGCTTGCCGCAAAAGAATTTCCAGATTTCGATGTTAACTTAAGAAGTGCAGTTAGTATTGCACGACGTTTACAAGATCCTCTTGCGGAATTAGTTAAAATTACTCCGGAATCAATTGGTGTTGGACAATATCAACATGACATGAATCAAAAACGCTTAAAAGAAGTTTTAGGTGGCGTTGTTGAATATTGTGTTAATAATGTTGGGGTAGATGTTAATAGTGCTTCACCTTCCTTACTTGAATATGTTTCTGGTGTTTCTTCATCTATCGCGGCTAATATTGTGGCGTATAGAGAAGAAAAAGGTGAGTTTAAGTCACGTTCAGAATTATTATCAGTTCCTAAGTTAGGACCAAAAGCATATCAACAATGTGCTGGCTTTTTAAGAGTACGTGATGGTAATCCATTAGATAATACTGGTGTTCACCCAGAATCATATGATATTGCTGAGTCTTTATTAAAGCATTTAGGTTTTAGTTTAAAAGATATTAACAATAATGATTTAAAAGATGCATTAGAACATTTAGATAATTTATCTTCTTTAGCAGAAAAATTAAATGTTGGTGAACCAACACTCAAAGATATTATTGAAGAATTAAAGAAACCAGGTCGTGATCCTCGTGATGAAGCAGAAGGACCAATTTTAAGAAGTGATGTCATGGCAATTGAGGATTTAAAAGAAGGAATGATTTTAAAAGGTACTGTTCGTAATATAATGGATTTTGGTGTCTTTGTGGATATTGGTGTTCACCAAGATGGTTTAGTTCATATATCTGAACTTGCGGATCGTTTTGTAAAGCATCCACTTGATGTTGTAAGTGTTAATGACATTGTTACCGTTAAGGTAATTGGAGTCGATGTTGCAAAACATCGTATATCTTTATCTATTAAACAAGCAAAGTAAGAATTAATTTACTTAATTCTACAAATAATTAATATAAAGTGAATTCATGTTATTTGAATTCACTTGTTTGTTTTTTAGGAGGATAACAAAATGTTTTGGGTTCTAGCGGCTTTTATGTCTTCGTTGTTCGCGGGATTGACTTCAATATTTGCTAAATGCGGAATTAAGAAAACTGATTCTGATTTAGTAACAGCATTAAGAACATTTGTCGTGTTTCTTTGTTCTTTGATAATGGTTCTAGTCGCAAATTCGCTTATGTCGATTGGTGATATAGATGCTAAAACGTGGATGTTTTTAATTTTATCAGGTGCTTCAACAGGTTTATCATGGATTTTTTATTATAAAGCTCTTTCTTTAGGCGATGTTAATAAAGTAATACCAATAGATAAATCGAGCACAATTATAACAATTTTACTCGCTATTACATTTTTTAATGAGACATCTAATATTGTAATTAAATTAATTGCGACGCTACTATTATCATTAGGCATATTTTTGATGATAGAAAAAAGAGAAGAAAATCAAGATAAAAAAGATAATAAGAAATGGATGGTGTATGCCTTTCTTTCAGCAATATTTGCTTCGTTAACTTCTATATTTGCAAAGATTGGTATCGATAATGTAGAATCAAATTTAGGAACTGCAATTAGAACTTTAGTTGTTCTTTTTATATCGTGTGGTATTGTGCTTGCAAAAGGGAAACAAAAAGAGATTAAAAGCATTGAAAAAAAAGATTGGCTTTTTATTTGTTTATCAGGCATTGCAACAGGTGCATCATGGCTCTTTTATTACTATGCATTGCAAAAAGGGTTCGTTAGTGTAGTTGTTTCTATAGATAAATTAAGTATTTTAGTTACAATAGCTTTTTCTTATTTTGTTTTAAAGGAGAAATTATCTTTAAAGGCTATTATCGGATTAGCTTTAATGGTAATTGGTATTCTATTAATGGTATTCTTTAAATAAAATATATTTCTTATAAAATTAAATCATTACTGTATTGATTTTCTAATTAATATGGTAATGTTTTTTGTGATATATTAAAACTGACTTTTAGTTAATGAATACGTTTACATATACATTGAACTAAGAGTCTTATTGAATTATAATGTTTATGCACGATACTTATATTTTAAGATTGTAGCAGGAGGTATTATATGATTTTACTTGTGGATATTGGTAACACCAATATTTATATGAGTATTCATGATGGAAATCAATGCATTTCGACTTATCGAACCGTTACAGATACGCGGAAAAGCAGTGATGATTATGGATTACTTATCAATTCTTACGTTAATTCTTTTAACGTTGAAGGGGCGATTATTTCTTCAGTTGTTCCCTCGTTAACAAATGTTTTATTTTATGCGCTGAAGGACCGATTTAATTTTGTTCCTCTTGTTGTGGGACAAAAGCTTAAAAGTGGAATGCCAATTCGAATGGATAATCCTCTTGAGGTTGGTTCTGATTTAATTTGTGACGCTTTAGGGACTATTAAAAAATATGGTTATCCATCTTTGGTTATCGATTTAGGAACCGCTTCTAAAATCATTGTCGTTGATAAAAATGGTGCTTTTTCTGGAGGGGTTGTATTACCTGGATTAAAGATATCTAGTGATGCGTTGATTGGAAATGCGGCTTTACTTTCTGGTATTACTTTAATACCACCTTCAAAAGTAATTGGAAAAAATACGATTGATGCGATGAATAGTGGAACTATATATGGTCATATTGATTCAATATTAGGTTTAATTAGACGTATTGAAAATGAATTAGGTTACGAATGTAAGCATATCTTAACCGGAGGATATGCGAAAACTATTGAAAAATATTTAGATGAAACGTTTATTCATGATGATAAATTAATCTTTGAAGGATTATATTATTTATATGATAGAAATAGAGGTAACCAAAATGAGAAATAGTAAAATTAAATCAATGACAATTGATGCAATGTTTTTGGCTATTATGGCTATTATGACTTTTATTCCTTCATTAGGATTTATTTCTTTAGGTGGACTAATATCGTTTACTATAATTCATATTGTAGTTTTAATAGGTGCAGCCTATCGAGGATATAAAAAAGGTTTTGTTTACGGATTAATGTTTGGAATTCTATCTCTTTTAAAAGCGGCTACATCACCGGTTTCGGTTTTAGATCCTTACTTTATAAATCCATTGATTTCAGTTTTACCAAGAGCAATATTTGGTTTGGTAGCGGGATTATTATTTGATTTAGTTAGTAAGATTAAATTAAATTCTCTAAAGTCAATTTTGATTCCTTTAATTTCGTTTGCTTGTACGATGTTACATAGTGTAATGGTTTTAGGCATGTTAGGATTAATAAACGGTATGGAAATTGCAAGCGATGATAGCTATTGGGCCCTTATGGGAACAATTCTTGTTAGTAGTGGTATAATTGAATCAACGGCCGCAGCAGTAATGGTTTTTCCGATTTTAGTTGGTTTGATGCCTGGTTCATTAACGATAAGTAATGAAAAAGACAATAGTATTATTTTAGGAAAAATAGGTATTGGATTTTCATTTATTCTTCCTTTTGTTACTTGGTTTATATCTGCGGTTGGTATTCAAAAGGCAAAATATTTTAAAAACGATGAAGGTCATTTTTTAAACAAAATGGGACTTATAATATCGTTTGTTGTATTTATAGTATTTTTGGTGATATATATGATTACCCATTAAGGAGAAATTATTATGGAATTTAAAAATTTATTATCAATTTATAAAGATGAAGCATTAGAAAATTTAATTTCTTGGATTAAAATTAATTCAATTCATGATGAAAAAACAATTTCTAAAGGAAAACCTTTTGGTCAAGGTGTTTATGAAGCATTGGAGTTTATAGCTAAACTTGCTGAAGAAAAGGGCTTTGAAGTTGATCGTTGTGATGGTTATTGTACTGAAATAAAATGGGGAAATGGAAAGAAAATCATTGGTGTATACGCTCATGCAGATGTTGTTCCAGTCTCTGGAAATTGGAAATATCCTCCTTTTTCAGGAATGATTGAAGATGATATACTTTATGGAAGAGGAACATCAGATGACAAAGGTCCTGCGATGGCGGCATTTTATGCTTTACTAGCATTAAAAGAAAATAATTTAATTGATGATGAATATCAAGTTCGATTAGTTATTGGAGGGAATGAAGAAAAAGGTTCGGCCTGTTTAGAGTACTATTTTAAGACTTTAGGAAAATCTTATCCTGATTATGGATTTACTCCTGATGGAGAGTTCCCACTTATTTATGGAGAAAAAGGTATTGCTAATTATCGTACATCAGGTTTTATATCTATTCCTACTTTATTATCGATTGATGCTGGTGTGGTAGCTAATTCAGTAATCGATAAAGCTTCAGCTTTACTAACATCAATTGATGGAATAAAAGAGTATTTAGAAAATACTTCTTATAAATATAGTATTGAGGAAGTTGAAAAAAGATATTTATTAACAATTATTGGTAAAGCCGCACATGGTTCATTACCACAAGAAGGAATTAATGCTGGATTACAATTGTTAGATGTCTTAGGTAATGTTCTTCACGTTGATGAGTTTAATGAACTTGTAAAGGCATATCAAGATCCTAGCGGTAAAACTTTAGGGGAATTCTATCATTCAGATTTATTAAACGATACTACCTATAATGTAGGATTAATTACGTACAATAATGGTAACTTTGATATGGTAGTTAATTTTAGATATCCGGAAAATGTTGATCCGATAAAAGTTATTTCTTCTATAGATAGTAAATTGCCATTTAGCACTAGTGTTATTACCGCGACAGAATCATTATGTTATGATCCACAATCATCTTGGATTCAAAGCTTATTAAGAGTTTATCAAGAAGAGACTGGTGATTATAAAACTCCAATTATTACTATTGGAGGAGGAACATATGCTAAAGAAAGTAGAAATACAGTTGCTTTTGGTTCTGCATTTCCAGGTAGTAATGACCATATTCACGACGCAAATGAACATATATGTTTAAAAGATTTTTATACTAGTATGCCAATTTATGCTAGAGCAATATATGTGTTAGGTAAAGAAAAATGAGAATGAAACATAAATCATGGAGTGAACCTTATTTATTAGAGCACTCTGAAATTGTTAAAGATATAAAAAGTCAAGATGATGTTAAAGCGATATTAAAGGATAAAGTTGCTTTGGAAATAGGTACAGGTAGAGGCAATTTTATTTTAGGGATGGCAAAAAAATATCCTTCAATTTTATGGATAGGGATTGAAATGAATGTTGACGCCCTTGCGATATGCGCTAAAAAGATTGTTGAAAGTGGACTAAAAAATGTTGTTTTAATAAGACAAAACTTTATTTTAATCAGCGAATATTTTTTATCTGAGTCAATCGATAATATTTATTTAAATTTTTCTGATCCTTGGCCTAAGAAAAGGCATCATAAACGCAGATTAACTAGTTCGATGTTTTTATCAGAATATCGTCGTATTTTAAAAACAGATGGTTCTATTATTCAAAAAACAGATAATGAGCAATTATTTGATTGTTCATTAGTTGAATTTGAACTTGGAAAATGGCAAATTGTTTATAGCGATAGAAATTACATTTTTGATGAAGAAAATGATGTAATGACTGAATATGAACGCAAATTTAGAGAATTAGGACAGCCGATTTATCGACTTATTGCTAAATAGAGGTTCAATATGGATAAAAAGATTGATATTAAAAAGATGATTGTTAAGTTGTTGATAGGATTAATAGCTTTACTCTTATTGTTTTTAGTTGTCTTTTTAATACTTAAGCATCTTGGTTTAACTGACTTAAATCAAGAACAAATACAAGATATTGTTCAAAAAGCAGGTATTTATGGAAAAATTGTATTTGTAGCTATTACTTTTTTACAAGTAACTTTTATCCCTATTCCAAGTGCGGTTACTATTCTTGCAGGTTCTTATTTATATGGTTTTTGGTCTAGCTTTTTTCTTTCATTTATCGGCCTATTTATAGGATCAATGTTTGCTTTCTTTTTAGGAAGAGTCATTGGAAGAAGATTTGTAGATTGGGTTACTGGTTCAAAAGAAGAAACCGATTATTATTTAAGTAAGTTAAAAGGCAAAGAAACTGTTTTATTATTTTTTATGTTTCTTCTTCCAGCTTTTCCTGATGATGCATTATGCGCAATTGCGGGAATTACCAATATTAAAAAATGGGTTTTTACGGCAATGCAAATAATAACAAGACCAATATCAATTTTAGGAACTTTATTATTTATGTCAGGAATAATCATTCCATATAGTGGACTTGGTTTAGTTATTATTATATCGATAGCGATTCTTTCGATTATAGCTTTTATTTATGTATTTAAAAATTCCGATAAAATCAATGATTACTTAGAAAAGATATCATTAAAAATTACAAATTTATTAAAAAGAAAATAGATGATTATTTTACTATTAATAATGGAAAAAAATTAGAATTTGATTTAATATTAAAGTAAGTACGAGGTGGGTTTATGAAATTAAATAAGCATCAATTAAAATTATTTAAAACATTGACAGAATTATATGCTATTTCTGGTCAAGAAAATGAAGTTGCTAGTTATTTAAAGCAAACATATTTATCCTTAGGATATGAAATTGTAACGGATAATCTAGGCTCTATTTTTGCCTATAAACCATCGCATGTTAAGAACGCAAAAAAAGTGATGGTAGTCGGTCATATGGATGAAGTTGGTTTTATCGTCACCGCGATTCTTGATAATGGAATGGTTAAAGTTAGTCCTGTTGGGGGAATTAATGATGAAACATTACTATCTTCAAGAGTGGTTTTAAAAGGTAAAAAAGGTTATCTAAAGGGTTGTATTGGCTCGATTCCACCTCATTTACTAAAAAAAGGAGCAGTAGAGAAAACTAAAATTAAAGATATGCTTTTTGATTTTGGTATGACATCGAAGGATGAAGCCTTAGAAGCTGGAATCTATTTAGGCGCAATGATAGTTGTTGAAGGTAATTTTGAAGTTTTAAATAATGGCAAACGATTATTAAGTAAGGCTTTTGATGATCGTTATGGTATTGTTTTAGGAATAGAAATTTTAGAATCATTAAAAAATGTTGAATTGCCTTTTGATTTATATGTTGGAGGAAGCGTTCAAGAAGAAGTTGGATGTCGAGGCGCTTTAACATCTTCTTATAAAATTCATCCAGATATGGTAGTTGTTTTAGATTGTTCTCCATCTAGGGATTCTAATGGTAATAAAGAGGAATTAGGACAATTGGGAGAAGGAGTATTATTAAGAGTAATTGATGGCTCAATGATTGCTTTTCCTGAGCTTATAGAATTTCAAAGAAAAGCTTGTGAAAAATCTAAAGTTAAGTATCAATATTATATTTCTCCAGGTGGTACAGATGCTGGTCAAATTCATAAAAACTTCGATGGAATACCAACATTAACTCATTGTTTAGTTGCCCGTAATATTCATACTTGCTCTTCAATTTTAGATGTTGAAGATTATTTAGCGGCGAAAAAGTCATTGTTATATATGCTTAAACATTTTGATACGAAAATTATTAACTTATTAAGTCGAGGTAATTAATATGTGGGCGGCTTTTTATCATTATCATACTACAAACGATACATTGATGGTTGTTATGGATCCTTGGACTAATCCTAATAAGATCGTAAAAAAAGATGAGGTAGTTTCTTTATATCGAGATGAGCATTTAATAGGAATTAATATTTTAAATTTTTCTAATACGATTAAAATGAAAACCAATGGAAGAGTTATATATTTTCCACCAGTTGTAGTTAAAGTCATTAATGACAAATTAGAAAATGCCGGATTAAATCCATTGATTGAAGAAAAAGAAAGTAGCTTTATTGTTGCAAGAGTAAAAAGTATTATCGGAAATGAAGTAACTTTAGATATTGGTAATGAAGATATTAAAGTTCAAACAAATCGTGAAGTAGCATTAGATTCAAAAGTTGTTATTGCTAAAGAAAATACTATTTTGTTTAATCTTGATGTTGTTAGTGAAATAGAGCAATATCGTATCTTAAATGGAATGGAATTAGGTCTTGAGCATGATAATATAGCTGTCGTAGATTCATTATTAAAAGAAGGCGAAGATTATTTTTTAAATATTAAATAATGAATATTGAAGAATATATCTAGAATATATTAAAATATAATTAATGAAAGGAGAAAAATTTATGCAATTTGATAAGTGGTTTAAAAAGCAAAGTAAATTAATTAGAGTACTTCTTCTTATTATCCCAGGACTTAACTATTTTGTTGAAATATTTTTAAGAGCCTCAATTTGTATAAGAACAAAGTCAATAATTAGTATAGTTCTTGCGGTCATTGCGATTATTCCAAGTGGTATCGCTTTAGGTATTATTGACGCGATTTGTACTTTATTATTTGATTCTGTTTTACTTGAAGAATA
>CAZDEE010000005.1:0-74861 GCA_964504595.1 uncultured Staphylococcaceae bacterium
CAATTGTTTTGAATTAATCTCGACCCTACAAAACCCTAAAAATTTTTATAGGACCGACTATAAAAGTCTTTTATTCATCGGTAGTTCCATAGATTCGATCACCGCAGTCACCTAATCCTGGACAAATATAAGCATTTTCATTTAATTCACGATCAAGACATCCAATATATAGAGGAATTTCTGGATATGCCTCTGCGAAAGCTTTAACTCCTTCAGGTGCGGCAATAATGCAAATAAAGGAAATATTATTAACACCATATTTTTTTAATGTTTTAACGGCATCAATTGCACTTCCTCCAGTTGCAAGCATAGGATCGATTAAGAAAACATTACATTTAGTAATTGATTTTGGTAATTTACAGAAGTACTCAACAGGTTGATGAGTTTCTTCATTTCTATATAAGCCTAGATGTCCCACTTTAGCGTTTGGCACTAATTCTAACATACCATCAACCATGCCTAATCCGGCACGTAAAATAGGAACAAAGCATAGTCCGCTTGTATCTACGAGTGGTTGAATTGTTTTTTCAATTGGAGTAGTTATTTCCGCTTCATAAGTGTTGATATTTCTTAAAGCTTCATAACCTTCTAAAATTGCGATTTCTTTAACTATTTGTCTAAATACATTAGTCTCCGTATTAACATCTCTTAATTTAGCAATTTTGTGCACGATTAATGGATGATTTAATATTGTTACATTAGGATAATTATTTAATTTCATATGTTGCCCTCCAGAACTTGATAATATGATACATTGATTTTAAAGAAATTAAAATAGTTAAAAACAAATTTTTAAAAATATAAAAATATAAAAAGATAATATTTAAACATAATTGTTTTAAATGTGCTATCATTACAAAAGTAAGAAAAGGAGAAAAGTATGAAGATTTTAATTGTTATTGATATGCAAAATGATTTTTTAACCGGAGCCTTAAGAAATGAAGAAGGAATAAAAATTATTCCAAGCGTGGTTAAAAGAATAAAGGAATATATAGAAGAAGGAAATTTAGTATTAGCAACAAGAGATACTCATTTTGAAAACTATCTTTTGACTCAAGAAGGGAACAAACTACCTGTTGCTCATTGTATAAAAGGAACTTTTGGCTGGGAAATTGAAGAAAGTATTTCTGAAGCTTTAAGTGATTCTTTTGTATTTGATAAACCGACATTTGGTTCAAGAAATTTAGGATCTTATTTATTGAATAAATTTGAAAAAGAGCAAGAAGATTTAGAAATTGAATTTGTGGGAGTTTGTACAGACATTTGCGTTATTTCGAATGCGATGATTGTTAAAGCATATTTGCCTGAAGCTCGAGTTAAAGTTAATTCTTCTTTATGTGCAGGAGTAACTACTGAGTCACACAATAATGCTTTAAAAGCAATGGCGAGTTGCCAAATTGAAATTATTTAATTTTTAGCCCAATATGGGCTTTTTTTATAAAAAAATTACGACAAATGAATGTCGTAATTAATTTTAGTCATCTTCTTTTTCAATATCATTAATGATTTCAACACGTATTTTTTCAACAGTGAATTCATCTGCCGCTAGTACGGTAATTTTGAAATTAGCAAAATTGAATTCATCACCTACAGTAGCGAATCTTTCTAATTTTTCGGTAACCCAACCACTTATAGTTGTGTACTCGGTTTCATATTCTTCATCGTATCCTACTAAATCAAAGAAATCATCAATATTCATGGAGCCATCAACAATATAAACTCCTTCTTCTTTTTCAATATAAGCTTCTTCGATTTTGTCGCTTTCATCCCAAATATCACCGACAAGTTCTTCAATGATGTCTTCCATAGTGACAATTCCCATTGTGCCACCGAATTCATCTTTAATAATAGCCATATGTTGATGCTCATTTTTTAAATCTTCAAGTAATGAAGAAATGGATTTGGATTTATGAACATACATTGGTTCAATCATTAATCGACGAATATTTATTTTGTTGCCTTTTAAGCGTTCTTTTAGTAATACTTTTGTGGATAGAACTCCGATAATGTTATCTAAAGAATCTTCATAAACAGGAATACGAGAATAAAGGAATACTTCTTTACAAGTAATTAGTTCATTGATATCATCTTCGATATTAAAGGCAAATACATCAACACGAGGAGTCATAATTTCATAGACATCTGTGTCAGTAAAGTCAATGGCTGATTTTAAAAGTTCACCAGTGTCTTCATCGATTAATCCTTCTTCTTCAATAGTATCGACCATTTCTATTAGTTCTTCATCGGTTACTGAAGGCTCTTCAATATCTTTTTTTGGTAAAATATAAACAATACCTTTAACTAATAAAGAGATACTTATAGTTATCGGATAGAAAATGTATTTACAAATTTGAATTGGCCAAGAAAATAATTTAGATGTTTGATATGATAAAGTTGTTCCAATATTTTTAGGAATGACTTCACCGAAAATAATTAATATAATTAAAACAATTATAGAAGATAATGTTGCAGCTGTTTCATTGCTTATAGCGTTGTTTTCAGCAAATAAATTAATAAATATAGTCGTGGCAATAGATGATGAAGCAATGTTGACTAAGTTATTACCAAACAGGATCGCGGATAATGTTGAGTCATAATCTTCAGAGATTTTTAATGCTAAGGCGGAGCGTTTATCTCCTTCTTCAGCATCTTTTTTTAAGCGTAGTTTGTTAACCATTGTGTACGCTAATTCACTGGAAGAAAAGAAACCAGAGAATATTAAACATATGACTAATAGAATAATATAAATTAAATAGTCATTTATGAAGGATGAGGCTGTAATAATAACCATTATTCATCACCTCTTTTCTTATGATAGAATTCCCATTCGCTTGCATTTTCACCGACAAGTTCATCGAGAACATCTTCCATTGTAACCATGCCAATGGTTTTATTGCTTTGGTCTCTAACGATAGCAATATGAGTTTTATGACGATTAAATCCTTCTAATATTTCATCCATCGTAATAGAAGGTGAAACATAATAAACTTTTTTTAAAGTGGATTTTATAGAAACATTATTATTGTTGAAATACGCTTTTAAGTAGGATTTAACTACTAGAATTCCAACAATATGATCAATATCATTTTTATAAACAGGAATTCTTGAATATGGAGTTTTAAGAATTATTTTATTCAATTCCTCATGAGTGATTTTGTCAATATCAATTGCATAAATATTTTCTTTTGGAGTTAGAACTTCTTTGACAAATGTATCGCCAAAATCTAATGAATTTTGGATAATATCACTTTCAGTTTCCTCTAATAATCCTTCTTCTTCAATGGAATCGATAATATTAGAAAAATCTTCTTCTGTCATTGCGGGTTCATCTTTAATATGAAATAATTTTCCAATAAGATAGTTGATTCCTTGGAAAACTTTAGCAAAAGGCCAAGTGATTATCATAATAAAATAGATAAACCAAGCGGTCATTTTAGCAATAGAATCAGGATATTTTCTTGCAATAGATTTTGGAAGGGTGTCAGAAAAAATATAACATAAAGCGGTACTTGATATCGTTGCAACAATGGTAATAATGGAATCTGTGGAATTCGGCAGTAATTTTATAAATAATAATGTTGAAATAGAAGACACAAAAACTGCGACAATGTTATTGCCGATTGTCAACGAATATACCATATTATCGAATTTTTCTAAGATTTTACAAACAATCTGAGCCATTCTATCACCATCATCCGCTTTAACTTTCATACGGATTCGATTACATGAGGCTAAAGCTGTTTCGCTTCCAGAAAATAAAGCACCAAATATAATCAAAATAAAAATGATGATATACGTTAAAGGATCGTTATCCCCTACATTAAATAAAAAACTAGGCCCGTCAGGCATTTTAACCAACTCCTTGATTACTAATCTTAGTAAACTAGCAAAAATTATAACATTTTAACTAGAAAAATTCAATAGAGGATTTATGCTTGACTGTTCTATGGGATGTTTGTTTAGAGCTTCTTTAAAATAATTAGGCTTAGCAAAATGACTTAAATATTTTCTATTTTTTAGATAAGGATAAAAAAAGAGGCATTTTAAGCCTCTTACCAATTTAATGTTACTAATTCATGACTAATTAATGTCTTTTGAACATCAATTATTCTTTGATTTGAACTACCTCTAAATCTTAAAGAAATATCTCTTTGAGATTTAATATAAGGACCATCGATTAAGAAATCAATTTCATGAAGGAAACGATCTAAACTTTCATTTTCTTTTCTTAATTCATCGAGTTGTTCATAGGTAAAACCGGTATAAACAATTAATGAAAGTCCATGTCCTTGAAGTTTATACGCTAATTCAAGACAAGCATCAACTTGATAAAATGGATCTCCTCCAGTAAGTGTAACTCCACTTAATAAAGGGTTAGATAAAGCTGTTTTAACAATTTTATCGATATCTTCTTCATATCCACCTTCAAATGAATGAGTCTCTGGATTATGACAATCTAAACAATTATGTTTACAACCTTGTGTGAATACGGCAAGTCTTAAACCTGGTCCATCAACGATAGAATCATTGATGATGCCGGATAATCTAATCTTTCCCATATTAAATATCACCCTTGGTCATATGTTTAACTCTTGCTTGAACTTCAGCTCGTTTAGCGTCGTTAAATCTATCTAATGTTCCAACTAAATATCCGGTGATACGACGGATTCTTTCAAAATGAACTTCGCCTTCTTGTCGACCACAAGATGGACAGACATTATCAATAATACCGGAATATCCACATACTGGGTCACGATCAAGAGGATGGTTTACAGAACCATATCCAATTCCTTCATCGTGCATACAACGGATGATTCTTTCGAATGCTTCTTCGTTCTTTGCAACATCTCCATCAACTTCAACGTAGGTGATGTGACCTCCATTAGTTAAATAGTTATATGGAGCTTCAAGATGAATTTTATCAAAAATACCAATTGGATAATAAACTGGTACATGGAATGAATTGGTGTAGAAATCACGGTCGGTTACACCTTCAATAATTCCATATTTTTTCTTATCAATTTTTACAAAACGTCCTGATAATCCTTCTGCTGGTGTGGCGATAAGAGAGAAATTCAAATTATATTCTTCAGTATATTTATCGGTTTTTTCTCTCATATGAGTGACGATTTTAATTCCTAATTCTTGAGCTTCTTTTGATTCTCCATGGTGTTTACCAATTAAGGCTTTTAAAGTTTCCGCTAAACCGATAAAACCGACAGTTAAAGTTCCATGAATTAATACTGGAGCAATTTCATCTTCATAATTTAAAGTTTCAGAATCAAGCCAAACATTTTGACCCATTAAGAATGGAAAGTTATAAACATGCTTATGACATTGAATATTAAATCTTTCTAAAAGTTGATCTTTTACTAAATCAAGTCTTTCATCTAATATAGTAAAGAATTTATTTAAATCACCTTTGGATTCAATAGCGATACGAGGAAGATTGATTGATGTGAATGATAAATTTCCACGTCCACAGGTGGTTTCTTTATTTTTAACAACATTACCGATAACTCTTGTACGACATCCCATATAAGCGACTTCGGTATTGTAATCTCCTTTTTTGTAATAAGGAATATTCATTGGTGCATCGATAAAGGAAAAATTAGGGAATAAACGTCTTCCACTACAACGAATTGCTTTCTTAAATAAATCGTAGTTAGGATCGCCTTCATTATAGTTAATTCCTTCTTTAACTTTGAAAATTTGAATTGGGAATATTGGAGTTTCGCCTCTTCCTAATCCTCTCATGGTAGCCTCAAGTAATTGATCGATAGCCATTCTTCCTTCTTCACTTGTATCGGTTCCATAGTTTAAAGAAGAGAATGGTACTTGCGCTCCTGCACGTGAATGCATGGTATTTAAATTGTGAATTAAGGCTTCCATTGCTTGCAATGTATCATCTTTAGTTTCATTATAAGCACATGTTAATGCTTTAGTGAATAAAGATTCAAACCAGTCGGTATTATATTTCTCATTTAATACTGCTTTTAAAGCATTTTCGAAATTAGAATTTTTCATTCTACATGGCGCAGATGAACGAAGTTCAGCTTCTTCTATTAAGCTGATGACATCACTTTTTACTAAAGAAGTATCAAAGATAGAAAATAATTTTAAAATATTAGCAATTAAATTTTTGCGATAGCTCTTTCTAACACCTAACGCCATGGCATAATCAAAATTTGGTACACTTTGACCACCATGTTGATCATTTTGGTTAGCTTGGATTGCGATACACGCTAAAGAAGCGTAAGAGCGAATGCTATTTGGTTCTCTTAAAAATCCATGGCCAGTTGAAAAACCATCTTTAAATAATTTGATTAAATCGATTTGACAACATGTCATTGTTAATGTGTAGAAATCTAAATCATGAATGTGAATGTCACCATTTTGGTGAGCATCAGAAAAACGTTTATTTAAAACATGGGAATTATAGAACATTTTTGCAGATTCAGAACCATATTTAAGCATAGTACCCATTGCGGTGTCACCATTGATATTGGCGTTTTCACGCTTAACATCATTATCTTTGGATGTCTTAAAAGTGATATCTTTTAAAACTTGCATTAATTGGGTATTTGCTTCACGAATTCTTGTTCTTTCTGCTCTATATAAAATATAGGCACGAGCAACTTCGATTTCTCCTTTTTCAACAAGAGTTTTTTCTATTAAATCTTGAACTTGCTCAACAGTAGAAATTTTACGTCCAAATTCTTCATCTAATGATGATACAACAAAGTCAGTAATTTCTTCTGCTTTTTGTGGCTCATTACGATTTTGTGATCTAAATGCACACATGATTGCATCATAAATTTTTCGTTCATCAAAATTGGCTTTACGACCATCTCTTTTAATTATTTTCTTCATACTAGTACCTTCTTTTATCTATTTTATTGATTTTAGGCGACAAAAAAAATAAGGCAACGCCATTTATATAACTTTTTCTTTCGGGTTATATCTTCTACGCCTAAAACGTATTCACATTATATCACCTCAAGAATACATTTCAAGCATTTTTTAGAATTTTCATAATGTAAATTATTTCCATTAAAATCGATATACATTGAAAGAATTTTCATAGTAGTTTTTTAGTATTTCAAAAGGATTAATACTTATCGAAGAAAATTATTTTTTCACTTCATGACAGTAACGGCATCTAGGTTCATATGCTTCAGCTGCGCCGACGATAATTATAGGATCATCATATTTTGCAGGTCTGCCATTTACGATTCTTTGAGTTCTTGTTGCGGGCGCGCCACATTTAACACATATTGCTGTTAATTTTGTTACGTCTTCAGCAATTGCTAATAATTCAGGGATGTTTTTAAATGGTTCTCCTCTAAAATCTCTATCTAATCCAGCACAAATAACTCTGATTCCTTTTGAAGCTAAAGAATCAACTACTTGAACGATATTTTCATCTAGAAATTGTACTTCATCTATGACAATAGCCTCGATGTCATCTGATAAATATTTTTCAATTTCAGAAGAATGCTCGATATTAATTGATTTGGTTTTTAAATGTGAATGAGATACTATCTCATCTTCAGAATATCTATTATCGATTTTAGGTTTAAAGACTAATGTTTTTTTTCTTGCATATTCTAATCTTTTAACTCTTCTAATTAATTCTTCACTTTTTCCAGCGAACATTGGACCACATATTACTTCAATCCAACCGGTACCAGCATATTTTTCCATTTTGACCTCCGTGAGCATTACTGATGCTTGAATAATGTTTTATATTTTTTTCTACCTTTAATATATTAGACTATTTCAAATGAAAAATATAAGTATTTTTTATTCTTTTTTCATATATTATTATGAGGTGAATAAATTTTGATTCTATATACTGTAAAAAAAGGCGATTCTTTATATAAAATTGCAACAACTTATAATTCATCTGTACAAGAAATTGTTTCTGCAAATGGATTAAATGTTACAACGCCACTAATTGTTGGACAGGGATTAGTAATCCCACAAGTTAATCAAATTTATGTCGTAAAAAAAGGTGATTCATTGTATTCGATTAGTAAGATGTATAAAACCACAATTAATAATATTTTAGAACAAAATCCTTATATTAATAAACCATATACTCTTTATCCAGGACAACAAATATTTATTAGAAATGATTTGGATAGTAAACCTCCTTTATCAGTAAATGGCTATGTTTTTGCAAACACAAATAAGGATTTTTATATTAATAATTCTCCAGATATAACTTTTTTAAGTTTTTTTTCTTATGGATTTAATAATGATGGAGATTTAATATCACCAGATGATCAAGACATTTTGAAACGTGTAAAAGATAAAGATATTTCTATGATTATGACGGTTACTAATACAAATGAAAATGGTAGCTTTTCTACATCTTTAGCAAGTTCTTTATTAAATGATAAAAATAAAACTCAAAAAATAATAAAACAAATTCATCAAATTCTAGAAAATAAAGGTTATTATGGTGTAAATGTTGATTTTGAATATGTTTCACCTAAAGATAAAGATGCATATATTAATTTTTTAAATAATTTACGTCAAGAACTAGATTATGATTATGAGTTAAGTGTTGCTTTAGCGCCTAAATATAGTAATTCTCAAGAAGGTTTATTATATGAGGCACATGATTATAAAGCGATTGGTGAGATTGTTGATCGAATTGTTATTATGACATATGAATGGGGTTATACATATGGTCCTGCAATGGCGGTTGCTCCTTTAGATGAAGTGGAGAAAGTTATTAACTACGCAATTACTGAGATAGATCCTTTAAAGATTAATTTAGGAATTCCAACTTATGGATATGATTTTGTTGTTCCATATAAAAAAGGAAATAAGGCGCGTTCATTGAGTTATGAAGGAGCTTTAGAAACAGCAAGAAAAAAGAATGTTTCGATTCATTTTGATGAGAAAACACAAACCCCATATTTTACTTATTATGAAATAGATAACAAGCATGAAGTTCATTATGAAGATGCTAGAAGTATAGGCGCTAAAATCAACTTGGCTTTGGCTTATGGATTAGGAGGTATTAGTTTTTGGACATTACGGTCGAATTTCACGCCGATGTGGACTGTAATTAATGAAACTATCGATGTTATTAAACATTAAAAAAATAAAAAAGGGCTAGAACCCTTTTTTCTTAAGCTTACGCAAATGCTTCTTTTTTTCTTTATATTCTTTTTTGATTTTTTTAGCAAAAGTGCCATAGGAAAATATAATGTGATGAATGAATTCACTTTCTTCTTTTGGCATTTTCTTTTTTTTCTTATGAACTGATTTTAAATATATAAAAGGATGTTTTATAACATCGATAACGCCGACATTTCCAGTAGCCCCAATAAGTTCGAAAAAGATGTCGATAAATTTTCTTCTTTCTTCATCACTAATACTATCCATCCACTCTTTTGAAGCTTTGGCAAATACTTTATAACGGATAGAACCACTTTCTAAAAAATTTAAATGTCCAATGCTATTGATTTTCCAAGTATATGGGTCATGTTGCAATATACTTTTACCATAGCATTCAACAACTTCATGAGTGTCAGTGTGATTCATTAATAAACCAACAACAGTATCTTTTGGAACAATTTTAATCATGCGTGATTTTAAACTTTTATAGGCTGGTGTTTTAAATATATCATCAGTTTTAAATCCAGGACCATCATGATTATAAACACGAATAATTCGGTCACGATTACTATCTTCACAATTTATAACTGAATAAAATGCTAAATTACCGCCTTTAGAATGACCTCCAACATAAATAGGACCATGATAGATAGAACAGACTTTATTTAAGTAATTAACTGCTTCTTCTTGAGCGGGGATTTTTTCTAAGCAAGAAATTTCAAAATCTTCTTTCCAACCAATAATGGATGGATCTGTGCCTTGAAAAGTTATATGTGCAAAACAATCAAAAATGAATGTAACTGCGCAAAATTGCTTAGAAACACGAGGATTAAATTGCTTTGCGAAAAAATTAATTTTCAAATTTTTAAATCGTTCTTTTTTTCGAATTAATTTTAAAAGTCGTCGATTTAATTTTCGATCAAGCGTTCCTTCACATAGTTTAATAATCATTAAATCTTCATGAATTAAATCTTGAAAATTGACAGATATATCGTTGTCATCTAAGCTTGGTACAAGATTTTCAAAATTAAGATATGAAAGTTGGCAAAGAATTAAACTATCTACTTCATTAAATGTCATTTCATCTAATGATCGATTTCCAAATTTTTTCATATAATAAATAATGTTTTTCATTAAATCTCTACCTCCTTTTTATTTAATTAATACAGAAAGCTATTTTTATTCGTATTCATCGTATTGTGACCATGCTTTTAAACCATTTCTTCTTAGGAAAGAATCGGTTTTTTCATCTAGATAAAATACTTTTCTCCATAGTCTTGCAAATAGAGGAAAAATAATGGTTATTCCCCAGCTAATTAATACAGTATAGGCATAATATTTTGCAATTTCACCCACATAATCTAAAGTTAATAAATGTAATCCATAACAAATTAATGCGGGAATAAATAACATCCATAGAATTGATCTTATTTTGATGTTTAATTTGATTATTAATTCAGTAATCCAAAATAAAATATTTCTTCCTTCAGAACAAGGATGATTATAACAATTTGGACGATGAAAATATATTCTTTTATAACGATTAATCTTTTCTCTTGTTTGGGCGGTGTAATAACTTCCATGATCGGTATATGTAGTTTCATATCCATTATGTTCAACAACATTTTCTCGACCTTTTGTTTTATAACCGAGTGATTTTAATTCCCATTTCAACATTTCTGCGCCTAAAAGTACATAAGGTATGCCTCTATAGGCAATCATTAAGTCCTTTTCTCTTACTCTTCTTGGCATAAGTAAATTCTCCTAACTTTTTCTATATTTAACTATATAATAAAGCGATTGTTTTATAAAAAGCAATAATATTTAATTATTAATATATTTTTTTATTTCTATAAAAATAAATGCACGTTTTAAATTTAATTACTTTAAAATTTATAAATTTCAATTTTTAATTGCGCTCTTTTTATAATTATTTAATGCGGCGTAATATTTTCTTTTAAATTTTCTTTGTAAATGGGATGGTGAAATTATTTTAACTTGTTCACCAAATCTGAAAAAATAAAATTCGATTTGATTATAGGAACAATTAAAATAATACATGTTCCCTTCTTTTTTAAAGTAAGAAGGACGATTTAAATAAAAATTATGATAATTCTTTTCTCCTTCAGAAGTTAACTCTAAGATAGTAAGTGAATCTTCATTAATTGGAAATTGCGCGCCATGTTCAATAGTATCATCTAGATGATTAAGCTCTTTATCTGTAAAAGAGAAGGGTTCATTTGTCATATGAATTTCAGTAATTTTATAAAGTTTTCTTGAAATAAGCATCCTTCCACCTTTTTTAGTATCAACGTAACCGATAAGATAGTTATATAACTCCTCTTTAGTAGTTTTAAGTTTATATGGATCGATTATTATAGTTTCACCTTTTATTCCTGAAAAGATGATTTTCTTTTTTTCTTTAATCGCAGTTAATATTAACTCAGCATTCTTTTTAAAAAGATATCTTTCTCTTTGCCATTGGCTATGTGAACAATAAGAAATTAACATCTCTCTAAAGTATTGAGAAATAGAACGCTCTCTTAGATAGTATTTTTCAATGATTTGATATATTTTCTCATTACTTTTAGATATTAAAAATTGGATTGAATAATCATAGTTTTGTTCAGATTTTTTTATTTCAGAAGTGTTTATTAATGAAATTAAATTATCCACGTTGCTATTTTTATTAACTTTTAATATTGAACGAATTCTTTTTTCTAATTCTTCTTCTTGAAGTAAGAATTCTTCATAATAGTTTTCTAATAACTGGTTAATAAATTTGTTTTTATTAATAGAACCATTTTCTTTTTTAAATTCAAAGGAATCCATATCATTACAAATAGTGGTATATATTTCTTTTGGTAAATTGACTTTAACTTTGATATACATAGTTAATCACCTTCTTTTATTTAATTATACATTAAGTTCATATAATATGAACTATTTTTATTGATTTAATGTGAATTTTTTATAGTTAATATATAAATATATTATTATTTAAAAAAATATGAACAAATTTTAATTTTTATTGCGGATTTATAGTTCCTATTTTTTCTATTAAAATTTAATCATGAGGTGATTGAAATGAAAAATTATACTATAAACGATATTGCAGGATATGGCAAAGAAAAAGAAGAATTGATGAAAATTATTGAAGTACTCCAAAATAAGAAAGGATTATTTAATAAAGGAGGTTATATTCCAAAAGGATTAATTCTATATGGTCCTCCAGGTAATGGCAAAACACTCTTTGCTAAAGTTTTAGCTTCGAGTTTAAATGTTAGCTTTTTTGAATTTGATGTTAGTAAGCCAAATATATGCGCTAAGTTAAAGAGACTCTTTAAAACAGCATCTAGAAAAGAACAAGCGATTATATTTATTGATGAGATAGACCGTATTTTAAAACTTGATTATGCAAATGATACTCCTGAAAAAGTTATATCTGTTCTAGCAACCTTAATTGATGGCTACTCTACAAAATCTAAAAATTCAATTTTTATTGTTGGAACAACAAATGATTTTGAAAGTATTCCTGAAGCAATAACAAGACCAGGTCGAATTGATAAAAAAATATTTATTGATCGACCAAATAATGATTCTCGAAAAGAAATAATTACTTACTATATTAATAAAACAGAATGTGAATTTGAAACTAATATTGAGAAAATTGTTAAACTCACTAACAAATTTTCATCTGCGGCAATTAAGACTCTTGTTAATGAATGTGTAATTAATTCCGATGATAATAATTTTGTTTCAAATGATTTGTTAGAAAGAAAGGTCAATGAAATATTAAATGAAGATATAAGTGTGGATATTCATCAATCAGACGCAATTGCTACCGCATATGCAGAATTGGGTCGTTTTGTAGTCGCACGATCTTTTAAAAATGCTGATTATATATTGAATATAAATCAACAAGGTAGTTCTAGCGGAAGTATTTTTTCATCATGCACTTATTCTTTAAATAGTGACTATGATGATTTTTATGATGAAGATGATGATGAGTATGAAGAAGAAAAGCAAAATACATCAGAAGGTGGATTAATTTATTCGAAAATGGATATTATTAATGCAATAATGATATTTATGGGTGCGGTTGCGGCAAATATTTTATATAATCGTGGGCCATATACAATTGATTATTATTATATATCAGAAGCAAGAGATTTAATAAAATCCGCGATTAAATGTGGGTTTTATGGACTTGAAAATTGTATGTATATGGATTTATCTGAAAATAATTACTCTTGTGTACTATCAGAAGAATCCAGACGAAAATTTGAGTTATTAACTAATGAAATATTGCAAGATGCTTATGATAAAGCACGCAGTATTGTAAAAAACAAACAAGAAGTTTTTAAAATATTAGTTCCAATACTTGTTTCTAAAAAGACAATTGATGCGGATGAAGCTGAACCTTTGATTAAAGATTATTTTAAAAAGATTGTAAAAAAAGAAATAATTTCTTAATTGCGGATTAATTAGTGATTTATTTATTTTAAATAAATATTTAAATCACTTTTATTTATTTATTTATAGTTATTGTTATTATTTTATTGAGGCTTTAAGTATGGATAATATAGTTAAAACATTAATAAAAGGTATAAATCATAAACAATGGATTGAAATTGAATATGATAATAAAGAAGGAAATACACGATACTGGATTGGTATTAGAGACTACTATTATAAAAAGAAAGGTGACATTCCTTCACTTGTTTTAATCGTAGATATTTTTAATCCTGCTTTAGAAGATGGCTATATTAAGAATTCATTTATTTATTTTAATAAAATATTATCCGCACAAGTAAAGATAGATACTTATTTTAAAGATTCTTTAGATCTCAATAAAAAAATTAGTAGTTGCCCTGATGATGATTTTTTATCTTATGTTCCTAGTATAGATGAAAACGTTTTAGATTATTTATATGAATGTAGCATTTTAGATACATCTCCTTATATTAGTAATTATACGCAAGTACTTGGCATTGATAATGAAGTATTAAAAGGTCAATATACTTTATCTTTACAACAATTTAAAAAATTAACTAAGAAATTATCTTTGAATAAAGATGATTATTATATTTTAGATTCATTAGTCATGAATGAAGTTTCGATTAATACTAAAAAAGGGCTATATGTAATTGCTTATCGTCCTTTAGTGCTCGATGTTGAAAATAGAGTTTTAACCGCATCAAAAAGGATAATGATAAATAGACGTTTTATTTTTAAAGATGAAAGTGGCAAACCAGAAAACGAGATCTCTGCTTATCAATTTTTAAATGAGGAAGATTATTATTTATTAGATGATATTGATGTTACTATTGATGAACTTAAAGATGCCCTTGCTAAGAATGTTGATGGGTCAAAAGTGGACTCTTCACCACATATTCTTTCACTTGCGCATCATTCAGTCGCGGGTTTATTAAAAGAATATCGTGAAATTAAAAAGAGTATTGATGATGATGATCTTAATTATCCTCTTCTTTCTTTTTTTGGAAAGATTAATACTAAACCAAGAAGAAGCGTTACTTATCCGATTTCGCTTATATCTCCGGCAAATATTGATCAATTATTTGTGATGTATAAAGCGTTAAAATTCCCAGTCACTTATGTTCAAGGACCTCCAGGAACCGGAAAAACTAAAACAATTATTAACACCATCATCAGTGCGTTCTTTAATAATAAAACAGTTTTAGTTTCTACGAATAATAATGTTCCATTAGATGGAATTTATGATGGACTTGTTAACATGAAATATATAAATGGTAAGGGGATTTCATATATTATTCCTTTTCCGGTTTTACGATTAGGAAATGATGAAAATATTTTAAAGTCTTTAAGAACTATTTTAAATTTAGTAAGAATTGCAGAATCTATTAATTCTGACGCTAACGCGATTGAAAGAGTGAGACTTCGCTATATTAAGAAAACTGATTCTTTAAATAGAATTATGGAAAAATATGAAGAATATAAAAATTTAAATGAAGTCAAAGAATTGTTGGAAGATAATTCTATTCAAGATGCGTTTTCTCTAAAAAAATTTTTATTTGTGGATCCTCAATTAGATGATGTAAAAAGTAAATTAAAAGAAATTGGAAATATTGAAGATAATCAAGCGGAAATCGATGATTTAATTAAAATTGATAATGATATTTTTATGTATTTATATTTTGAATCTGCAAATAAAATAAAAAAATTAAAAAAATCAAAATATTCGCAGCTAATGAATATTTTGCATATGGATGATGATTCTTTAATGCTGAAGGAATTTAAAGGCTATATAAGTGATGATGATAATTTACAAGCTTTATTAAAAGTATTTCCGGTTATTTTAACTACGAATATGTCATCTTTGAAATTAGGCAGTCCAACTCCACATTTTGATTTAACTATAATGGATGAAGCTGGACAATGCGCGGCACCATTTGCGATTTCTCCAATTGCTAGAGGAGAAAATTTACTTTTAGTTGGTGACCCAAATCAGCTTAAACCTGTTGTTCAACTTGATCAAAGAACAAATGAGATTTTAAAAGAAAAGTTTAATATTCCTTCTGGATATGATTTCTTACAATATTCAATATTAGATATGTTTTTGAACAATGATACAGTTAATGAAATGATTTTATTAAGATTGCATTATCGTTGCGATCCAAAGATTATTAGTTTTAATAATAAGATGTTCTATAATAATCATTTAAAAATTATGAGTAAAGGTGTTGAACAAGATCCACTTGTATTTATTGATATTCCTCAAGGAACGGAAGTTGAAAAAAGAAATACGTGTATTGAAGAAGTTGATAATGTTCTTTCATATTGTCTTGAACATCAAAATCAAAAGATTGGAATTATTACTCCTTTTAAAAATCAAAGACAATTATTAATACAAGAAATTGAAAAAAATGGCTTATCAGAAAGAGTGTCAGTGGGAACTGTTCATGAATTCCAAGGCGATGAACAGGATGTTATTATTTTTTCAACTGCGATAAGTAAGAATACTTTACCAGCAACATATAATTGGCTTAAAACGAATAATGAATTAATTAATGTTGCAACATCAAGAGCGAAAACAAAATTAATAATGCTCGCTAATGAAGATTATATTGAACAGCTTCATTTTTCTTCAAAAGGTGATGATTATTTCTATGAGCTCTATCAATATATTAAGAAAAAAGGAGTTCATTCTGTATCATTTGATAGTAAATTTGGTACTAGAGCTACGGGACTTAAAACATACAATAGCGAGTTAGAAAGAGCATTTTTAGACAATTTATCACAAGTAATCGCGTGTAATATCGATATTGATTTAGTTTATAAAACTCAAGTGCCAATGAACTCTATATTTAACATGTTATCGGTAGATGAAACCTACAATTCTTTTTTTTTTAAGAGTAAATTTGATTTTGTTTTGTTTAGAAAAGGAAATGATGAGGTAGTTGCTATTATAGAATTAAATGGCATCGAACATGAGATTGATGAAGTTGTGAAAAAACGCGATGAAATAAAAAGAACAATATGTCGTAATCATAACGTAAAATTGATTGAAATTAGCAATCGGTATGCAAGAAGATATGAATATATCAAAGAGAGATTATTAACTACTATATTTAAGCAAAAAAGGAAATAGATATAAGTTTTTAAGGACAGAAAACGGTTATTTTTAATAATAATCGCTTTTATTTTTTATTAATAGCCATTAAATGCACATAAATAATAAAGAAGAGGAAAGATAAAAATGAATAACATTTTTGAAATTGAGTACATTAGGAAATTTCCTTTTGTTAAAATTGGCAGAAGAAGTTTATTTCAAATAATTATTATTTCTTTTTGTGCGGGAGTAATAGGCTTTATTTTAGAAACCTTATTAATTTATATTTTTAGTGGAGTTCTTGTTGATCGTGGCTTTTTGTGCGGACCTTTTATTCCTATTTATGCTTTAGTAATATTTTTCTCTCTTTTATATATAAAAGTTAATAAACCATCGTTGAGTTATTTTATCAAATTATTTTTTATTTTTGGTTTTGGAATATCCGCGATTGAATTTGTTGTTGGCAATTTATGTGAATTATTATTGAATGTTGAATTATGGAATTATAATGATGTTTTTCCACTATCTTATAAATATGTTAGTTTTACTGTTGCAACTATATGGGGATTATTATGCTCTTTTAGTTTTGTTTATGTAATTCCTTTTTTTAAAAGAAAATTAGAAATAATGCCCCATCGTATTTATCCTTCACTTATTATCATTTCTTCTTCTCTTTTTCTTTTAGATTTAATTATCACAATTTTAATAATTGTTAAAAATGGAAAGTATTATTCTTTGTATAAAATTGATTCTTCCTTACAGCTAACTTTTTTTATGATAGGAATCGTTTTTTATATTTATGCATCGATTATTTTAGGAAAGTTTATTTATCATTATATTTTTAAAATAAAGAAAGTTTTTATAATTGTTTATATCGTAAGTTTATTTATACCAGTATTTTCCGTAATTGATTATATAAATAGATTTGCTTTACCATTATTTTCTTTTTTAGCTAGATTAGGCTTTATTGTTTTAGCGGTTTATATTTATTTTTTAATGTTTTTGTTTTTAATATTAATAATAGCGAATATTTTTAGATGCTTTTTTACTAATAATAAAAGGCATTATCGTATTTATTTATCATCATCATTAATCCTCTCGATCGTCATTACTTTTTTTGGTTTTTATAGTGCACATAATCCTTCATTTTCTTATTTAAAAATTGGAGAAGGAAATAATAATTATCGAATTGTATGTGTAAGTGATGTTCATTATAAAACGACCGGATATCGACCAGATTTAGAAAAAATGGTTAATATGATTAATTCGGCTGATGCAGATATTGTATTTTTATTAGGAGATATAATAGACGCTAAAAGTGATGATATTAATAAAAATTATTTCTTTACTAATTTAGATTGTATTAAATCAAAATATGGGATTTTTGCGATTGTTGGAAATCATGAATTGAATTATAATTCGTTAAGTGAAATAAAGTCTTTATATAATCAAACAAAAATAAAATTATTATTGGATGAGGTTGTTTGTATTAATAATGAAATCGCGGTTGTTGGGAGAATTGATGACTCATCTAAACAAAGAAAATCATTGAGTGATTTAATTGAAGGTGTTAATTTACCGATAATGGTTTTAGATCATCAGCCTATAACATTTAACGAAAGTATAAAATGTGGTATTAATTACCAATTATCAGGACATACGCATAATGGACAAATGTTTCCGATGAATTACATTGTGAAAATGTATAATTCTTTTTTGGGTGATATTCCTCTTAGCAGCGGTCTTTATAAAAAAGATAATAAATATTTATTTATTTCCAAAGGTTATGGATGTTGGGGATTTCCATTAAGAACTTCTGGTAGAGGTGAAATTGCTATTATTGATTTGTTCTTAGATGAATAAAATAGTAAATGTCCGCCATAATAATAACGGAAGGAAACTTCTAGAAAGGGAAAAATATGTATAGTAGAAATCGTCAAATAACATGTAGACCATGTAAAGAAGAAAATAATTGGGAAATTGAAACTCCGGAGGGAGATGTCTTAGATAGGCATTATCGTAGCCGTCAAGAATGTTTAGAGGCTGGATTAAGATATGCAGAAGAATATGGTTGCGATTTACATGTTTGCAGCTGTGGATGTCGAAAAGAAAGAAAAATGTATTAATAAAGACGAGCGTTTAGCTCGTTTTTTTCTAGGAATTTACTCACTGAAGATGTTATACTAAATTGATAAGAGGGTGAGCAAGATGAAACATATAAAAACGATTACTTCGGGATTATTAGCCGGAATTCTTATTGGGATAGGTGGATTTGTTTTTGCGTTTGTAATGTCAAAAGCAACAGTGATTGGTGAAAATGTTTTAGCGGCTTTTCTTTTTTCTATTGGACTTTTATTAATTTGCTCATTTGGATTTAATTTATATACAGGTAAAATAGGTTACTTATTTGATAACAAGCTCAGTTACGTTGTTGATTTAGGAGAAATGTTTTTTGGTAATTTTTTAGGAGCGGCATTAATGGGATTGTTAGTTAGAGGTTGTTCCTCTCAATTTAAAGATGCGATAACTAAATTAGAATCAATATGTGAAGTTAAATATTCCCATCCATGGTATACATTTATTCTTTTAGCTTTTGGATGTGGAATTCTTGTTTATTTAGCGGTTCGCCTTTTTAAAAGTGACCACCACCCAGTTATAAGAGTTTTTGGATTAGTATTATGTGTAACTGTATTTGTTGCTGTTGGTTTTGTTCACGTAATTGCTGAGATGTTTTATTTGGTCGCTGCTGGTAGGCTTGAATTAAAGACAATTCTTTATTTGTTATTAGCGGTCATTGGCAATAGTTTAGGAAGTATTTCTATAAATGAACTTATAAAAATAGTTAATAAAGAAGAAAAGAAGGAAAGCATGTAAAAAAATAGTTATTGACAAAAGGTTAGTTTATGGTATGATTATTTGGCAGGCAAAAGTGTTGCTTGTGTGGTTCTGGGGCTGTAGCTCACCTGGGAGAGCGCTTCCATGGCATGGAAGAGGTAGCGAGTTCGATCCTCGTCAGCTCCACCATTTGATAACTAACAAGATTATGATTACATAGTCTTGTTTTTATTCTTAAGACAATTTAGTTTTTTAAGTAGTGAATTATATATGTATTTTTACTACAGAAAGCCCTTAATTTTATTTTTTATAAGAAATTCTAAGCGTTTTTTATAAAATATATTAAATCGTATAAAACATAGGTAAGGATTTTTATGAGTAATAAGTTAGAAAAAATTGAAGTTAATTATAGAAACAAAAAAAGATATAGAATTAATTATGTTCCAATTAGGCAATCACGTTTTTTTACGTGGTTAATTTTTGTTTTATGTAAAATTTTATTGATAGGAAAAAAAGTTACTATTCAAAAAAAAGGATTAGAAGAATTAAAAGGCAAAAACTTTTTAGCGTTGAGTAATCATATGGAATTTATTGATTTTATTGTTACTGGTGCTGCTTTATATCCATATCGGGTAACTAATGTATGTGATGTTTTAGCATGTTATCGTATTTTTTATTTAATTAGAATGATAGGATCTATTACGACAAGAAGATATGTAAATAACATTAAATTAGTGCAAGTTATCTTAAAATGTTTAAAAAATGATTATAACGTTGTTATGTATCCTGAAGCTAGATATTGTGCCTCTGGAATTACATCTAGTATTCCTGTGTCTGTAGCTAAATTAGTTAAGATAGCCAAAGTACCTCTTGTTACAATTAAACATCAAGGTAATCATATCCATAAGCCATTTTGGAACTTCCGAAAAACAAGAAAAGTACCTCTTAATACAATTGTGGAATATACTTTGACGCCAGAGCAAATAGAGAAAATGAGTGTTGAAGAAATCCATGAAGTTATTAAAGATAGGATATCATATAACGAATATGACTATATAAAAGAAAATGGTATTTTAATTAAAGAAAAATATCGTGCTGAAAAGCTTCATAAAATTTTATATAAATGTCCACATTGTGGAAAGGAACATATGGACTCTAAAGGTACTGAAATATTTTGCTTAGAATGTGGTAAAAGATGGAATTTTAATGAAGATGGTTCTTTAAGTGCTTTAGAAGGTGAAACTTATTTTAAGGATATTCCTTCATGGTATTTATGGGAAAAAGAAGAAGTTAGAAAAGAAGTAAGAAATGGAAGCTATATTTATGAAGATGAAGTAGAAGTTTATGGATTTCCACGTTTCTGGCGGTTCATTAAAATTGGAAAAGCAAAAGTACGACATACAATTGAAGATGGATTTGTTATTGAAGGAATATATCGTAAAAAACTTTATCGTATTTTAAAAGGACCTCTTGAAGCAGATAGTTTGCATGTTGAATACGATTTCTTACATATAAAACCTTATGATTGTTTTGATATTACTAACGAAGATGATTCTTATTATTGTTATACAGGTAAAAGAAATGTTTTAACTAAGCTTTCTCTCGCCGTTGAAGAAATTTATGCTTTACATATGGAAAGATTAAAAAAGCAATGTTAAAAATATATCAAATATGATGGAGAAAAAAATTAAAAAAATAAGAAAATATTATTATATTCTGAAAATCTAAAAAATGATACAGATTGATTCTGTATCATTTTTGTTAACTTATAATTGATTTTAATGGATTATTTATTGATTGTTTTCTTTGAAAAAGTCGCGTTTTTTAAATCCTGCAGTCATAAATCGTGTAAAGGCTCTAAATGATGTTAACCAAACGATTTTAGCATTATTCTTTTTATTTTTTATAACTCTAGGAACAATATATTCAGCGATAGTAGAAGGATAATCACCTAGAATGTTGTAGACTTTTTTGGTTTTCTCTTTAAGAACAATTTTTTCTCCATCTCCTAAGGATGTGGTAATAAATCCAGTGATCATTATTCCGGGAGTGATTTTACCAACTTTAACATTTGTGGCAAGGACTTTTGCTTCATTTGCTAACGCTTCAGTAAAATATGTTACTGCGCGTTTTGCAGTTCCATATATTGATAATCCGACGCTTACAGCATCATTGCTTCCATAACCTTCGACATTGAAGATTTGTCCATAGCCTTGTTTAATCATAATTGGCATAATTAATTTTGAGCAGATAATGGTTCCTTTTAAATCAATATCGATTAAACGATTAATATCTGTAGCGCTTAATTCCCAAATTGGCTTATCTGGTTGATTGACACCAGCATTGTTAATCCAAAAATCAATAGAACCAATTTCATTTAGAACTTCATCGATTAGATTTGCAACTTCATCTTCATTAGTAACATCCGCTTTTAAAGATAAAACTAATCCTTGGCCTTCTTCTTTTTGAAGTTTTTCTTTGGCGTCTTTTAAAGCTTCTTCATTAATATCACAAAGAACAGTATTAAAGTTAGCTTTTCTAAATAATTTAATCATTTCGTATCCAAATCCTCGGGCGCTGCCGGTAATAACAACAGTTTTCATATTTCCTCCTAGTTATTACTTATTTATTCAAGTGAAAGAGAATTAAGTAATAAAATAATATCTATAAACTTATTGTAGCACTATTTTATGATAAATATTAGAATTTTATTATTGCGCTTCAAAAATAGAATTAAATATCACTTAAATTGGTGATAATCAATCAAAATAATTACTTAATGATGCACTTTTAAAGTATATAAATTAAGTTTACTTAATGATTAATAAGGTGATATAATAAACAATAACAAAAGCAAGAGACATTTTTATAATGTTTCTTATGTTTTTTTTAAGGAGCTTTCGTATGAAACTATGGTTGAATAAGCATATTAAAACAATTGGTTTAATTGGAATTGCCTTATATATGTATTTAATTTGGATATTTCCATATTTTGGACGTTTTCATCTTTTATCATCATCTGTTATTCGCCCCTTTGAAATAATTGGTGTCATTATAATTGGAATTGCGGCTGGTTTATTACTAGCATTTAAGAGGGATTCATATTGGTTTACTGCATTGTTAGTATTTACGCCATTTATATTTGCACGGCCGTTTACGGCAAAAACGATTCCGTGGGAATTGATTGTAGCAGTATGTTTTGCGGTTGCAGGATTAATTATTTCTTTAATTAGATTTAAATTTAAATTAGAACAAGGACCATTTTTTATCGGTTTAGCTATATTTGCTATAAGCTGTATTTCTGGAGGACTTTTTAACTTCCATAAGATTTATTTACTTCAATTTTTAGTTGTTTCCTTAATGGTTGTTGCCTTATTAGTTTTATTTATATATCTTCATTCAACTTGTACAATTTCTTTTTTAGAACTATCAAAAATAATGTTCGCTTTAGCTATGTTTATTACAATGCAATGCTTTGCCTATTTATTTACAGGTTCTAGTTTTTCTCAAGTATTAAGCTATAAGGGAATGGATCTAGGATGGGGAATATCGAATAATGTAGCAACAATAATGGTTTTAGTAGCTCCATTTACATACTATTTAGTATTTTATTATCAAAGATGGAAAGGCTTATTATTCGCGGTTTTATTTATTCCTCAAACAATTGCAACAATTTTTACTTATTCACGGGGAGGAATTGCCGCTTTCGTGTTGATGGCATTTATTACTTATGGTTATGGATTTTTTGTTGTAAAAGATCGCTTTACGTATTTCTTGTTAGGAGCAGGTGCGGTAGTAAGTGTCCTTCTTATTATTTCTTTAGGATTAGCGTATAAACCAGAAGTTATGAAAAAAATGTTTAATATCATAAATGTTGAATCAGGAGATATGAATGCGAGACTTGATATTTATAAAACATATTTATCTCATTTAAAACCTAATTTCTTCTTTGGGAAAGGGATGTTTGAACCATTTAATACTCATTTTGATTTAGGTGTACCAAATGGAACTAATTATTTATGGGGACATGGAACTTGGATTCATTGTCTATACACAACTGGTATATTTGGCTTAATTGCTTGGTTATTCCATACTATAAGCAAATATGTATTTCTTTTAAAAGAGCATTCTAAAGAAACTATGATTGTCTTTTCGGCATTTTTCTTTTCTGGATTATATGGAATGATTGACGTTAGTTTTTATTTTATAAATTACATGGTCGTATTTATTATTATATTATCGTTTTTTAGAAAAAAAGATTTAAAAGGAGAATAGAAAAACATGTATGATTTCTTCTTTAATGATGTTGCGGGATTATTTTCTTTTCAACATTTGATATTCATTGTATTGTCTATAGCCTTAATAAGTCTATTAGTGTTTTTGTATTTGAAAAAGTTTGTTGGTAAAGAACAAAAGATATTATTAGGAGCCTTTATTTTATTAGTGATATTAGAAATAGCTAAGATATGCTATGTTTGTTTTTATCAAAAATTGAGTAGTAAATTAGATGATTGGGTACCTCTTTATTTCTGTAGTTTAACTTTATATGCTTTAGGATTATCTTCTTTAGGAAAAGGAAAAATAAAAATAATAGGGGATTGTTTTTTGTTTTTTGGAGGAATAGTATCAGGAATTGCGTTTTTGTTTTATCCTTCAACAGCGTTGATAATTAGACCTTTACTTCATCCTTTAACAATACATAGTCTTGTATATCATTGTATTTCCGTATTTGTGGGTATTATGATTGCGTTAAAAGGAGATTTAAAACCAAATATTAAACATTTAATATCATACTTAGAATTTACGATCTTATTTACAATTATTGCATATATAGTTAATGTTATATTTGATCAAAATTTTATGCTTATTAATACACCCTGGAAAGTTCCTGCTTTACAACTTATTTATGATATTACAGGCGTTTTATATCCTATTACCATTGCTTTAGGTCAAATATTATTAACTTTCTTTGTTAGCTTATATGGCTATAAATTGGTTGTATATTTAATAAGAAGGAGAAAAAAACATGTTTCTGTTTGATTTCTTTAGTCCAAAAGATCCATCTCATCAAAGTGAGTTGTTTTCAACTACTCATTTAATCTTTTTAGTATTAAGTATTTTGTTAATGATATGCTTGTTATATATTTTTAGAAATACAAAAGAAAAAGGTATGAATAGATATTTAAAGATTATGACTTTTTTTATTGCTGCTTTAGAAATCACAAAAATAATATGGGAAGGTAGCATTGATATTTCAAGTGGTAATGGCTTTAATTATGGAGGACTTTTGCCTTTGTATTTATGTAGTATGTTCATTTATACTTTGCCTTTTGCGGCATTTGGAAAAGGTAAAGTTAAACAAGCTTCATTAGGCTTTTTAGCATCTTTAGGAATAGTTGGAGGATTATCTAATTTAATTTTTACTCAAATGCTTGTTTATTATCCATTTTTCCATTTTTCGACTTTTGTTTCGATTATATTTCATTTTTTAATGGCGTTTACAGGTTTTTTAATTGTTATAACTAATTGTATAAAATTTGATAAAAAAGATTATTATTTGTCATTTATTCCAACGTTAATATTTTCACTTTTTGTTATTCCAATTGCATATACATTACAAGCAAAAGGATTTTACAATGATTATATGCTTTTATTACATGGAAATGGAGTACCTTTATTGAATGATTTAGGTAATTTATTATATAAGAGTAATCTTCAATGGTTATTTACTATTATTATGTTATTTGTTTTATATGGAGTTACAGTGTTGATGGTATTCTTAATGAGTAAATTACAAATATTTATTAATAAAAAGAAAGTGGCGGATTAATATATATACCGTCACTTTATAATTATTATGATTATTATTAATATTTTTGCTTTCTAATTTTGCCATCTTTTTTATGAATCATAATGCTTCCTTTTTGCGTTTCTGCAAGTTTTTTAGCATAATTGATGGCTTCAAGTTGTGTAGCAAAAGTTTTGATTGCTTTTGCGCCTTTTGCAAATTTAACTTGCCATTTTCCGTCTTCTCTAATAGAAATATGATAAACACGAGGACGTTCTTTTTTTTCTTTTTCTTCAATTTTATCTTCTTCTATGATTTCAACTTCTTTTACTTCTTCAACTTTTTTTTCTTTTTTTGCGGTAGTCTTTACTTTAGAAGTACTTTTCTTAGGTTCTGCTTTCATTTTTTTATTCCTCACTTTCATTTTCTACTTTGTTAACTTTTATTTCATCGTCATTTAAAGTTTCTTCTCTTGAAATTATTGTTATAGTTTCTAAAGGAACATCAAGTTCTTCAACTTCTGTAATACTTTTTAATACACTATTTTTCTTATTATGTTTTGTATAATGGATGATTAATATTGTTAAAACAAATAATATAATGACTAAAAAGATAAACATCCATAATGTTACAGAAAAGCCTTTAATTCTAAAGATTTCTCTTCTAAAACTATTAAGGAAAACTTGCAACGATGATAAAGTCATAAAAGTAATCTCCTTTTTAAGAATTATAACATTTAGTCAACTTTCTTACTAGTGGTAATTTTCTTAAAAATAATGTATCCTTATCTTGCTAAGGAAATAATGATTATGGATCAAGTAAGTATTAAAATTTTAAGAAAACAAAGTGGACTAACAATTAAAGAGTATTTAAAATCAATGCATGTTGGGCGTGGTAAAATAGAAGAAATCCGCGTTAATAAAAGTGCTTTTTTAAACAATGAACAAGTTGATTTAGATACTTCTATAAAAGAAGGAGATATTTTAAAATTCATCTTTAATGAAAAGATTGATGTTATTCCTTCAAATGAACAACAATTAGAAGTTTTATATGAAGATGAAAATGTTTTAATTGTTAATAAACCAAGTGGTTATTTAATTCATAGTGATGGAATTAACACCACTCCAACTTTATGTTCTTTAGTGGCTTCTTATTACTATCAACATAAGATATATAGACCCGTTAGATATATTCATCGTTTAGATTTTGAAACAACGGGAATAGTTTTATTTGCTAAAGATTTCTTAAGTGAAGCAAAATTGCATGGTGATATGGAAAGACATTTAATAAAAAGAGAATATGTTGGTATTGCAACGAATAAATTTAAAAATCTAGAAGGAAAAATAGATTCTCCTATTGGTAAAGATCGCCATAATTCTAAGAAAATGAGAATATCAAAATCAGGACAAACTGCAGTTACTTATTATCGAGTATTAAATAGTTTTAAAGGATATTCTTTGGTTAATTTTTCTTTAGAAACAGGACGTACTCATCAAATAAGAGTGCATATGGCAAGCATTAATCATCCATTATTAGGAGATAGTTTATATGGTAAAGCAAGTGATAAAATTGCAAGAGTGGCTCTTCATTCATCAAAAATCACCTTTTTTCACCCAATTTCGGGCGAATTAATAAATATTTTATGTGTTTTACCTTCTGATTTCTGTGCTATAATAAAAAAAGAGGAGCGTGGAAATTATGAAAAATAAATATAAGTTATTTATTTTACCATTATTGTTTTCTTGCTGCTCATGTACATATGGATCTTATAAAATGGTTAAAGGTTCTATTAATTCTTCTAAAAATTCGATTTCAGCATCTTATGATAAATTTACTGGTCATATATCTAAAAAATTTAGTGATAAGAATAATAAATATGAATTTACAATCACTTGGACTCATTTTGAAAATAATGAAGGTACATTGAAGGTTGAAGCTAAAAAATCTAACAATTCGGTTGTTTTAGAAATTGATGAAGAAGTTGTTGGTGGAACAAGCCGCTTTCCTTTAAATTTCGAAGCCCCTTATGAAATTAGTATTATTGGCTCTAATCATAGCGGTTCCTTTGTATTTTCGTGGACTAAAGTAATATAGTTTATTGTTATATTTGCAGCTGTGGCGGAACTGGTATACGCGCTACTCTCAGAAGGTAGTGTCTTAACATGTGAGTTCAAATCTCATCAGCTGCACCGTTAAAGAATACTAATCTTGATACAATATAAGTATCAGGATTTTTTTGTTTATTGGATTAAAAATTGTAAATAAAATAAAAAGCAAAAAAAATATTGTAACGATAATAATATAATGATACACTTTAATTGAACGATTAATTAAGATGAAAAGGAGAATTATATATGAAACTATTTAATCAAAAACAACATGAACAAAAAAAGATTGAAATAATGGAGAAAAGCTATGAATGCTATGCTGAATATGGATTTAGTAATGTGGGTATAAAAGCATTAGCGAAAGCCTGTGGTTGTGCTTCAGGAAGTCTATATAGCTATTTTGTAGATTTAGATGATTTAGTTATTCAATCTACAGAGTATTGTATGAGTAAAGTAGAAGATGATTTTATGAATTTAGCACCAAAGACAGTAGATGAGTTGTGGGAATTTATAGATAAAGTACCATATTGGACCGCGGAGCATCATGGTAAGAAGTATCGGTTAATGTATCAAATATATACAAATCCAAAATATATAGCATATGGAAAGAAATTCTTTGAAGGAGTAAATAAAAGATATACAGAATATGCAAAGATATTAGAACCAAAATTAGGATTATCATATAACGTAATAGTGTCATTTATTTTTATATTGATAAGAGCCTCAGTTCATTATGCCTTGTTTGAAGATGAAATGTATTTACAAGCCCAAATTAGTGTTTTAAAGGAATCATTAAAATTGTTTATTGAAAATAAAAATAATAAATAGAGGAGGAATAAACAAATGAAGCCTAATAAGAGATTCTTGAGTCTGTTGTTTGTTGTGACAATGTTAGTAGGCTGTGGAAGTAATAATGGAGTAACAAGTGGAAATGAAACACCAAGTAGTAATGTTGTAACTGATACTGCAACAAGTAGTGGTGGTTCAACAATAGAGGATACTAAACCTAAATACTATAAGGTACTATTTAAAGTAGACAATCGAAATTATGATGTTGCTTTAGTAGAAAATGCTAGTGATATAGAATTTCCAGATACTCCAGAAAAAGATGGTTATACCTTTGTAGGATGGTTTGATGAAAAAGATAATCAATTTACATCAGGAAGCGAATTAACTGAAGACATAGTAGTAGAAGCAAGATTTAAAGCGATTAATTATAATATTAATTATGATGTAAATGGAGGAACAAGAGATAATACTAATAATAGTTATACTATAGAAGAAGAAGTAATATTAGGCGAAGCAAGTAAAGAGGGTTATACCTTCGATGGATGGTATAGTGGCGAAGAAAAAGTCACAAGTATTGAAAAAGGTAGTACAGGAAATATTAACCTTGAAGCACGATATAATGTTATTAATCATGATATTAAATATGAGAATACATATGGATTAGCAAATGAAAATAATCCGTTAAGTTATAACATAGAAAGTGGAACAATAACATTTTATGATTTACCCGATAGAGCGGGATTTACCTTTGCTGGATGGTCATATAATGGAGCGGAAAGTAGTACAAGAGAATTAGAAGCTAGTGAACTAGAAGGAAGTATTACTTTAAAAGCGATGTGGAATGAAGTAGCGGATTTATCACCATTTACATATGTAGTAGATGATAATAGACACGTTAAAATCACAGGGATAAAAGATGTAAATGCTAAAGAGATAGTAGTTCCTGATTATGTATATGAAATAGAATTAGGAGCCTTTAAGAATTGTAAAAGTGTAGAGAAGTTAACTATACCTTATACTGGTAATAGATCAAATGGTGAATATTATGCATTAGGATATATCTTTGGAGCTCAATCATATGTTCAAAATGATATAATACCTGCTTCATTACATGAAGTTACAGTTACTGGAAGATATTCTAATAACGAAAGATTAAGAACTAATTCCTTCTATAACTGTATGAATTTAACTAATATTGTTATTGGTAATGGCTTTACGTATATGGAAACTAGAATATTTTATGATTGTTTCGCTTTAACGGATTTAACGATTCCTTTTGTAGGAGAAGAAAGAAAGGATAGTATTAGTGATGTAGTTCGTCATTTTAGCTGGATTTTTTCTAGTGAAACTGGCAACAGCGAAAAAATGTATTATGGTTTTACGCATTATAATTATCTCGATCATCAAGATGATTATAATTTATATAATAATGGTTATGTTAAAACGGCTCGTGGTTATATACCAAATTCATTAAAGAATATTACAATTGGAGGAGGTAATATAGGTGATTGCTGTTTAGAATACCTTGAAAAGGTTGAAACAATTACGATTAAAGAAGGTACTACTTATCTTGGATATAATGCCTTTAATGGATGTAGTTCCTTAAAGGAACTTAATGTTCCTGATTCAGTTGAGATTGTAGAAGACTTTCTTATGCAATTTTATAATACAACTTTTTATAACAATAAAATTAATGATGCTTTAAAAGGTGATGGCTTTATTTATTTAAATGATAAAGTTGTTGCTTCATATGTTGGTGATGAAACAGATGTAATTATTCCTGAAGGTGTTGTTACTCTTGCTGATGGAGCATTTACAAAATGGAGCTTTGGCGATATTAAGTTATGTCCAAACGTTGAAAAAATAACTTGTCCAAGTTCTTTAAAATATATAGGTGTGTATTGTGATGGAGGCGGTGGAGCTTTCTCTTCTTGTGATGTGGAGCAAGTAATTTTAAATGATGGTCTTGAGATGATTGGTGCAGGCACATTTGAAGGTAAGTCCGTTTCTGATATTGTAATTCCTGATTCCGTCACTTATGTTGGTAATGATGCATTTTATAATACTGAGTGGCTTAATAATCAACCTGATGGTCCGGTATATGCTGGTAAATCATTATATACATATAAAGGTAGTATGCCTGTTAACTATACCTTAGAAATTAAAGAAGAAACAACTTGTATTGTAAACTTTGCTTTAGCTGACCAATCTAATTTAATTGGTGTTTCAATTCCTAGTAGTGTGCACACTATTAGTTCATATGCATTTAGAAATGATACGAATTTAGCAAGTGTTTTATTACCTGATAATTTATTACATTTAGGGTATATGGCATTTGATAAGTGCACTGCACTTTCTGAATTAGTCATTCCTAATAAATTAAAATTGTTGCCAAACATATCTTTAAACACAATTAATGTAAAATTATCTTTTGCCGATGATAGCCAAATAGAAATAATTTCTTCTAATGCTTTGAGAAGCTTTAAAAATCAGGTTATTGAACTTCCTAGTAGTATTAAACAATTTGAATATTGTTCTCTTGTAGCAGAAAAAACTTTAACTATTATTATTCCTAATGGTACTAATTTGACAAGATTTGATAAGCAAAGCACAGGATATAAAAATGATTCACCTGCAACTATCATATTTATGGGAACAGAAAATAATTATAATTTTGGCACAGGAAATTTTTATTACTATAGTGAAGGTGAACCTGCATGTGATGAAAACGGCACTTATATTGGTAATTATTGGCATTATGATGTCAATGGAAATATCATTATTTGGGGTCAAGAGGGTAGTGCATATTTCACAGTTATAGAAAATTCTCAATCAAGTTGGACAAGTTATAATGCAGATAAACTATTTGATAATAGTAATAGTGTTAGTTGGCGGATTGGAACTGACTCATATAATGCTGAAACAGGTGCTTACTTTGTTGTAGAGGCTAGTAGAGAAATATTACTTAGAGGTTATACAATTACAGTAGAACATGCAAATTATCCAAAAGGTAATGCTTATCTTCCTAAATCATGGGTTGTATATGGTTCAAATGATTTTGACGATTGGACATTAATTGATGCAGTTGATAATAGCGGTTATTATGCAGAGAACTATGCATATAGTAGTTTAACTTATACACAACATACTTATAATGTAGATGATGATTCGATGGCATATAAGTATTATAAGTTTGTATTCCATTCTTATAGTGAAGATTATGATGATATTAAAAATGATTTAAAGATTAATGAAATTAAATTTGATTATGTAAAAGCTTAATAAAATTTACATTAGATAATATAAAGCTACTTTAAAAGATTTTTTAAAATCTAGGGTGGTATCTCCTTATAGGATGCCACCCCTTTTTATTTTTAATAAAATATCAAATATTAATAATTAATCTAGATTTTAAACTATTAAAACTAATTTTGGGAGATGATTAAAAAAACTATAATTTATATGTACAGAAGGAAGTGATTTTATATGATTTACATATATATACGCGTGTCAACAAAACAACAACGTATTGATAGACAATATGAAGAAATTAAGGAAATGAATTTAGATGATAACTATATCTATATTGATAAAGAATCAGGAAAGGACTTTGATAGAACAAATTATCAAAAATCAATTAAGAAATTAAAAAAAGACGACCTATTAATAGTTAAATCAATAGATCTTTAGGTAGAAATTATCAAATGATACTTGAAGAATGGTCAAGAATAACTAAAACCATCGGTGCAGATATTAAAGTACTTGATATGCCTTTACTAGATACTAGAATAGAAGATAAAAATTTAGTTGGTAAATTTATATCAGACATTGTACTTCAAGTACTTAGTTTTGTTGCAGAAAATGAAAGAACAAATATTAAATAGTGTCAAGCAGAAGGTATTAGAATTGCAAAAGAGAAAGGTGTAAGTTTGGACGTCCTGTGGTTATTACGCTTGTTAATACTAGTGAAATACTTGATAAATATATAAATCATCAAATAAATAATATTGAAGCTACAAAACTATTAGGTGTTTCAAGAGGGACTTTTTTTAAATTGGTTAAAAAAAGACGGCATTATTTACTTCAACTAAATTAGTAACATTTAATATACAGAAATTATTTGTTTAATAAAAATATAAAATCAATTTCTTGTATTTTTTCTTTTCTCCTTATATATTTAGTTAAATAATTTCAAAAAAATACATAATTGTATGAAACAAATTTAATAATTTATACTTGTAAACAAATATAATGATTTATCATTGACTCTTTAAAATTTGATTTATGTATTTAGAATTTAATATAAAATAGTCTTTGCTTATTTGATATTTGGTATAAAAAAATACAAATAAGTATTATCCATTTCTAAAAAGACAATATATTAATGGATATAAGCTCTTTATGGCTAGAAATCAAGGAAGTGGTAATTTTGGAGAAGGATTTAGTACTCCAATTTTTGCAAAACCTAATGAATGTTGTACTGAAACATTTATTGTCATTGGTACATTTGATATAGAACAAGAAATGAATAATTGTTGGAAGTATATTAAAACAAAATTTTTTAGAGCATTAGTTGGTGTTAGAAAACAAGATCAGGGAGCATCTAAAGCCGTTTATCATTATGTTCCTCTTCAAATTTTTATAGAGAATTCTGATATTTACTGGTCTAAATCTATTTCTGAAATTGATTGTCAATTATATAAAAATATAATTTATCTCAAGAAGAAATAGATTTTATTGAAAGTAAAGTAAAAGCAATGGATTAAGTATATTTTTAGTATAATTCAGTTCTGTTTTATAAAATTTTATTATAAAAAGCTAGTATTATTGATATAAATAATATCAGAAAACTAGTATTTTTAATGATTATTATAATAAATAAAGAATCTAAAATTTTAAATAAAAAATTAATAATAAATTAAATTAGTTCTTGTATAATAATTTACGGGTGATAAAAATGAAAAATGATAGAAATAACTTTAATCTTATATTAGATGAAAACAATCGATTTGTATTAGATATGTTGGTCAGAGATGACAGTGGTTTTATTTCTCCATATTGTGGTAATTTGCCTGTTATTAGTGGTGAAGCGGCAGCGTATTTAGAAAATACAGTAAAAAATATACCAGTAAAATTCAATATATCATTACATATAAAGTGCAGTGATTTATCAAGAAATAAGCAAGAATTGTATCGAAATTCAATTAAGAATTATTATAAAAATGCTATTCAGCAAACTATGCGTGATTTATTTAATACGACCGCAATTGCGTTGGTGATGGCAATTATTGGCATAGGTGTTATTGTTTTAATGCTAATTCTTACTTCTAAAGGACTTGGAGAATTATGGAATATAGTATTAGAAATAGTAGGATGGGTTTTCCTTTGGGAGTCAGTTGATAAATTTTTTTTTGAAAGACAAAAGCTTAAACATGAACTACGTAGGGCTTATCAATTTATTAATGCTGATATTAAATTTATAGATATATCTAATCAAATTGAAAATATAATATAGAAGTTCTGTTTGTATCGAAATGCTTAACGAATGAGAAAAAATTATTAATTATGCTATTCTTTTTATAAAGCAATTAATATCATGGATATTTTTTTGCTACTAAAAAGGAGTTTTAAAGATGGAAGAAATTAATGAATTAAGTGAAATATTTAAAGCTTGTCAGAAAACTTTACAAGCGATTGGTGATGAGAACCGACAACATATGATTCTTATGATGTTAAGTATGAGAAGATGTAAAGGAGTTCGAGTTGGGGTAATTTCTCAAAAAACTAATTTATCTAGAACTGCTGTTTCTAAACATTTAAAGACTTTAATGGAAGTAGGTCTTATTAAAGTTAGAAGAGAAGGAACAAAAAATTATTATTATTTTTTTGCAGAAGATGAAACATTAGATAATTTAATAAAATTATTTACTTTAGCCAAAAATATAATGAAAGAATTACCGGATAGAAATGGAGATTAAAATATGGAATTAATTGATGCAATTAAAGCAAGGCATAGTGTTAGACAATATTTAGATAAACCAATAGAAGAAGAAATACTTAGTGAAATTAGAAAAGAAATTATTGAATGTAACAAGGAAAGTGGATTACATATTCAATTGGTTTCTAATGAACCGAAAGCATTTGATTCTTTTATGGCTCATTATGGTAAATTTTCAGGTGTCAGTAATTATATTGCTTTAATTGGCAAAAAAGGAAAAAAGTTAGATGAATTATGTGGCTTTTATGGGGAACGAATAGCGGTTAGAATTCAACAATTAGGTTTAAATTCTTGTTGGGTTGCAATGACTTATAAGAAGATACTATCAGCGTTTGTTATTGATAAGGGTGAAAAATTAACTGTTGTAATTGCATTTGGCTATGGTAAAAATCAAGGTTCAAATCATAAAATTAAAGCAATTGATAAAGTTAGTAATGTTAGTGATGATACTCCATTATGGTTTAAAAATGGTGTTGAATTAGCGCTTCTTGCTCCTACCGCTATGAATCAACAAAAATTTAAGTTTTATTATGAAAATGGTAATGTTACTGCAAAAGCAGGAGTGGGATTTTATAGTAAAGTTGATTTAGGAATTGCTAAATATCATTTTTTTATTGGAGCAAATGGCGAATTTAAATGGAATTTTGATTAATTAATTCTCATATAAAAAATATTTCACGATGAAAATAGATATACAGAAACTAGGTTTTTAAAAAGAGTTGACACTTATCTACTGAAAGTAGAGTAAGAGAAAAAACAATTCTATTATTTTTATGTTCCGTAGGTGTATCTATTTTTTTTATTGTGTTAGATTTAAATCACATCAACAGGAGGTTTTATTATGAGTGATTTTGTTATTATTGCTGATTCTACATGTGATTTAAGTTCAGAGTTAAGAAAACAATATGATATTGATTATTTTAGAATGAGTGTGATTGTCGATAACAATCCTTTAATCGCATCATTGGATTATGATGAATTTTCAGTTAAAGATTTATATAATTGGATGAGAAATGGTAAAACTGTTACAACCGCACAAATAACTAACGAAGAATTTATTAGTAGATTTACAAAATATTTAGATGAAGGAAAAGATGTTTTATATATTGCTTGTTCATCAGGATTATCCGGATCATATAATGCTTCGTTAATTATTAAAGATACGTTATTAAAAAAGTATCCATCAAGAAAAATATTCTGTATTGATTCTCTTAATGCTTGTATGGGACAAGGTCTTATTGCTATAAAAGCGGCTTCTTTAAGAAATGAAGGGGCAACCATTGATGAAGTTAGAGATATAATTGAATCTACAAAGTTGTGTTCAAATCAATTTTGTGCAACTGAAACATTAACATATCTTCATCGTGCGGGAAGAGTAAAAGGTTCAAAAGCCTTCTTTGGTAATTTATTTGGTATTAAACCAATTATTATTAGTGACGCTAAAGGAATTAATTTTGCTTTACCTGAAAAAGTAAAAGGTAGAAAAAAATCATTATTAGAAATTATTCGTTTAACAAAAGAGAATGGCGTTGATTTAGAAAATCAAATATTATATGTCGTTCATGCTGATTGTGAAGAAGATGCTAAATTTGTTAAAGAAAAATTAATTAAAGAAGTTCATCCAAAAGATGTTTATATTGGAGTAATTGGACCTATTATTGGTGCCTCAGTTGGTCCAGGAACAGTTGCTATTTATTCTTGGGGTAATAAAGTTACAACAAATGAAGATTAGTAAATAAAAAAGGATTAAATGAAAAACTAGGAAATATTAGTTTTCCTGTTTTTTTTTTATTCAGTAATAACTAGAATAAAAGAAATAAATAACAAAAAATCTAAAAAGGTATTATAATATCTAACGAGGTGTTTTTTATGAAGTTAGAGCCAATTATTATTAGTTTATTAGACACTGATTTCTATAAGTTTAATATGAATCAGGTCATTTTCCATAAGCATACAGACGCAAATGGAATATACTATTTTAAATGTCGAAATGATAATATAGTTTTTAGTGATGAAATGGTTGAGGAAATTAATGCCCAAATTGATCATTTATGCACATTAAGATTTACAAAAAAAGAATTAGATTATTTAAGATCAATTAGATTTATTAAAGATGACTATGTTGAATTTTTAAGATTATGGCATCCTATTAGAGATTATGTAAATTGCTATAAAGATGAAAATGGTATGCTTGTATGTATCGTTAAAGGCCCTTGCTTTTCCGCAATGCAATTTGAGATATATTTATTAGAAATAATTAATGAAGTATATTTTAGAATGAAATACGATTACGAAGAATTGGTTTTATCCGCAAAAGAAAGATTAGAAGAAAAAATTAATAAAATGAATAATGGTACATATACTTTTTCTTTTGCAGAGTTTGGTTGCCGAAGAAGATTGTCTAGAGAATGGCAAGATTATGTTGTTCAACAATTTATAACCCGTACTAAATTATGTAAAGGAACTTCTAATGTTTATTTAGCAATGAAATATGGAGTGACTCCAATTGGCACCTACGCTCATGAATTTGTCCAAATGTATCAAGGATTTCCATCACTTCCTTTAGCGTATACTAATCACTATGCTTTAAAAGATTGGCTAGATGAATATCAAGGTGATAATGGTATTGCTTTGACCGATACTTTGACAACTGATCTATTTTTATTAGATTTTGATTTACTTCATGCAAGTTCATATAAAGGTGTTAGACACGATTCAGGGGATCCGTTTGAATGGGGAGAAAAAATCATTGCGCATTATGAAAAATTAGGTATTGATCCAAAATCTAAATCTTTATTATTCAGTGATAGTTTAGATTTTGATAAAGCACAAAAATTATATGATTATTTCAAAGATAGAATTAAAGTTACCTTTGGAATTGGTACATTTGTTTCTAACGACACTAAAGAAACCCCATTAAATATTGTAATTAAATTACAATCTATTAATGGTAGACCAGTAGCTAAATTATCCGATGTTAAAGGTAAAACAATGTGCATGGATGAAGATTATTTAGAATATTTAACTAGAGCGGTTGAATATCGAATTAATGAAGAAAAGTTATTAAATGGTAATAAGTAAACAAAAAAAGAATCAGCACGATTCTTTTTTATTTTATTTTAATAATTCTAGACCAAACAAAGATGGCTATTTGAGCTGGTATTCCGACAACAAAGATCAAAAACATATTATATGTTGTAAGAAGTTCGACAAATAAACTAGTTAAAAATGTCCAAAGTAAAATACTAAGAATTATGGCTTGAAATCTCCTAGACTTTTTTCTATATGCTATTTCAATGACTAATGCTGTTGCAGGCAATCCCCACAAAAATAATTCTAAATGAACATCACCTTTGATTAAAATTAAATAAGTAAAAACAACGCTTATTATTGTCCAAACAACTGTGGCCATTAAAATAGTTGTACATAATAAGTTTTTATTTTTTACTTTTTCTGGAATATATTTTTGTCTATTTGCAATGCTATCTTTATGAAATAAAAAATCAATGGTGACATTAAAATAAGAGGCGATTTTCAATAAAACTTCTGCTTCTGGAATAGCTTCACCACGTTCCCATTTAGAAATTGCTTTTGGACTGTAATTTAAATAATCTGCGAGTGTTTGTTGGGTAATGTTTTGTTCTTTTCTTAAATGAGCAAGATTTTCACCGAATATTTGTTTTACATTTTGATTTTCCATTTATTAAAACCTCACTTTATAAAAATATTGCTTAATCATTGCGGTATTGTAATAATACTACCACAAATTAATTTATTTAGTGACAGAAATTATCTAAAAAAATTAAATTCTATTATCAGTAGACATTAAAAAATAAGTTTCTACTTTAAAATCACACAGTAGATTTACTTGTAAATGGTGATATGGTAGAGTTATTTTGTCTTGATATGTAAGGCATATGTTATTTAAATAGTTATATACAGTTTTATTGTAGTAAAGAAAAGGTGATTTAATATGTCGACAAATGTATTAGATGGAGAGGCTTTTAAAAAGCTTTTATCTAATGGAACACAGTATTTATATAACGATATTGATAGAATTAATGCCCTTAATGTTTTTCCAGTACCTGATGGAGATACAGGAACAAATATGTATTTAACTATCAGTGGTGGAGTAAAAGAAATAAATACATTAAATGAAAATCATATCGGAAAATTACTTAAAGCCTTAGCTAGATCGATGACTATGTCCGCAAGAGGTAATTCTGGGGTTATTTTATCGCAGTTTTTTAAAGGAATGTCCACTTATCTTTTAGATAAAGAAGTAGCTAATGCTCAAGATTTAATAAAATCATTTGCAAGTGGAGCAGAACGCGCTTATAAGGTCGTTCAAAAACCAACAGAAGGAACGATGCTTACTGTTATGAGAGAAGCATCAGAATATGTAAATGAACATGAATCCTTATATAGTAGTATCGATGATGTTTTATTAGATTATATTAAAGCGGCACATGAAAGTTTAAATCATACTCCTGATTTGCTTCCAGTTTTAAAAGAGGCAGGAGTAATTGATTCAGGTGGAGCAGGATTTGCTTTAATATTTGAAGGTATGCTATTAGCATTAAATGGTACTGTTTTAAAATTTGATGAAGTTGAGACTACTCATGATGAAAAAGAAAAAGTTACAGATATTATTACTAAAGAATATGCTGTAGTTGCAGTTTCTCCTAGTGAAGGCATTTCTGAATTACTAACAAGTTTAGAATGTGATGTTATTATTAGTGGTGGTCAAACAATGAATCCATCAAGTAATGAGTTTATAAAAGCTTTTAAAAAATTAAAAGCGGACTATATTTATGTATTTCCAAATAATAAGAATATCTTTATGTCTGCGGTTCAAGCAAGTGAAATATATAACGAATCAAAGATTATTATTATTCCAACAAAGTCAGTTGCTCAATGTTATAGTGCATTAACAATGTTAGATTATTCATCTTGCAATTATCAAGTTATTAAAGATAATTTTATGAACGCAATTGATAATGTTGTTTATGGCTCTATAACTTATGCAATTAGAGATTCTAAAATAGATGACATTATTATTCATAAAAATGATTGTTTATCTATTGTTAATGATAGAATTGTTTCTAGTTCTAGCGATAAGATTACTGCATTAGCTAGTATTATTTCTAAAATAGATGATATTGAAGATAAATCGGTTATTTCATTAATTTATGGAAAAGATATTAATGAAGAAGAAGTAAACAAAATTAAAGATTATATACGCACGAACGCCGCAAATTTAGAAATTGTTGAAATCAATGGTGGACAAGAAGTATATTCTATTATTATTGCTATAGAATAATTATGGAATAATATTTTTAAAACTGATAAAATATTTAGTAATTAAAAGGAGATTTTATATGAAAAAAAGTAAATGGCCATATCGTGGCTATCATCCTATTTTCCATTTTTTCAGACCTATTTTTGCTTTATTTTTTCCAAAAATAGAGATTATTTGCCTTCCAGATCATATTGAAGAGTTAGCTATTTATTTAGGAAATCATTCTGCAAAAAGTGGACCAATGACTTATGAGTTATATTTTCCTAATTATTATATTCCTTGGGGCGCTCATCAAATGCTTGGAAATTATAAATCACGTTTTACATATTTAAGAGATACATTTTATATTCAAAAGCAACATTTGGGAAAATTTAGAGCTTCCTTAAAAGCGGGATTTGAGGCTATGTTTTCTAAACTTATTTATAAAGGAATGCGTTTTATTGGTACTTACCAAGATCAACGAATGATGGAGACAATTAAAACTTCGGTTAAACTATTAGAAGAAGGTAATGCAATTATGCTTTTCCCAGAAGATTCTACTGAAGGATATAAAGAAATATTAAGTGGATTTTTTTCAGGTTTTGTGATGCTAGCGGATCGTTATTATAAGAAGCATAATATTGATTTACCAGTTTATCCTATTTATTATAGTCGAAAGAAGAAAAAACTTATTATCGGCCATCCCTTATATGTTCAAGATTTTGTAAAACAAGGATTAGATCGATATCAAATTGCGGATGAATTTTGTAAGGCTATGAATCAACTTTATTATGATTATGTTCAATAGAGAGTTATGTATTTAGCTACATGCTCTTTTTTTATTATGGAAATTAAAGATAAATTATTAAGAATTATCTTATTTAAAAAAAAGAAAAGCGTTTCACTTTTATTATACCCCATAAGGGTATATAATAAATGTCGAGGAGATGAAATTATGGAATGCTGTAATAAGATAAAAGTTAGAAGTGAAGAAGAAAAGAAACTTTTAACAACAAGAATGAACAAAGTAATTGGGCAAATGAATGGAATTAAAAAAATGATTCAAGAAGATCGTTACTGTGATGATATTTTAATTCAATTATCCGCGGCGGAAAAAGCAATTAGAAGCGTTTCTAATTTACTTTTAGAATCACATATGCATAGTTGTCTAATAGAAAATATTGAAAATGGGAATTATGATATTGTTGATGATGTTATTGATTTAATTAAGAGGTTCCAATAATGAAAGAAAAGTTTTTAGTTGAAGGAATGACATGTGCGGCATGTCAAAGTCATGTTCAAAAAGCAGTTTCAAAAGTTGATGGAGTAATTGAAGCGAATGTTAATCTTCTTTCTAATTCAATGGAAGTAGAATGGGATGAGAATATTTGTTCTGCAAGTGTGATTGAAGAAGCAGTAAAAAAAGCGGGTTATAAAGCTTTCTTGTTTAAGAATAGAAAAGATGAAAAAAAGAAAGATAAAAAGTTAATAGAATTAATTGTTAGCTTTGCTTTTCTTTTAATCTTGATGTATTTATCAATGGGACATATGATAAATCTTCCATTACCATCTTTCTTAAGTGGATTAGAAAACGCAACTTGGCATGCTTTAAGTCAATTGCTATGTGTTATTCCAATTATTATTATTTATCGACGATACTATATTTCGGGTTTTTCAAAATTATTTAAAGGAAAACCTAACATGGATTCTTTAATAGCTTTAGGATCCTGTGCATCATTGATTTATGGTCTTGTAGCGATTGTTAGAATGTATATGGGATTAAAAACTAATGATATTGAGTTAGTGAAGCATTATCATGAAAATCTATATTTTGAATCAGCAGGAATGATTCTAACTTTAGTTTCATTAGGTAAGTATTTTGAAAGTTTATCTAAGAAAAAGACAACATCTGCAATTGAAAAATTAATGGATTTAGCACCTAAAACAGCAAGAATAATTGAAAATGAAAAGGAAAAGATTGTTCGTGTTGAGGAAGTTAAAATCGGTGATGTTGTTTTAGTAAAAAAAGGTGAAGCAGTACCAGTAGATGGAATTATTATTAAAGGATCAGCTTCATTTGATCAATCGACTTTAACAGGCGAAAGTATTCCAGTTTATAAAGAAGTAAAAGAAGAAGTATTATCTTCTTCAATAATAACTGCGGGTATTGTATATATTAAGGCTACTAAAGTTGGTGAAGATACTTCGATTGCTTCAATTATTAGACTTGTTGATGAGGCTAGCAATTCGAAAGCCCCTATTTCAAAGTTGGTTGACAAAATATCAAGTATTTTTGTTCCAGTGATAATGATGATTGCTGTAATTACTTTGGTAGTAAATCTATTGTTTAAGAATTCATTTGAAGAATCATTTAATTTTGCTATTTCTGTCTTAGTTATCGCTTGTCCATGTGCTTTAGGTTTAGCAACTCCAGTTGCGATTATGGTTGGTACTGGTAAAGGAGCGGAACATGGTATTTTATTTAAGAATGCCGAAATATTAGAAAAAGCTCATTCTATAAAGACCGTTGTTTTAGATAAAACAGGAACAATAACCGAAGGTAAGCCTGAAGTAGTCGAAGTTATACATTATAAAAAAGAGATTGATATTGTTTCTATTGCTTATTCTTTAGAAAAATTATCTGAACATCCTCTTGCTCTAGCGGTTGTTAGTTATGGAGAAAAGGAAAAAGCAATGCAACTTGAAGTAGAGGATTTTATTTCTCTTGATGGTGTAGGGCTAAAAGGAATAATTGATAAAAGTACATTTGTTATAGGAAATGAAAGAGTCCTGGATTTAATTGATGATAAATGTAATAAAGATAATATAAGAAATGATATTAATAGATTATCATCGTTAGGAAATACACCAATTATTATGATTAGTGAGAATGATGTTGTTGGTATTTTTGCAATTAAAGATAAAGTTAAATTAGGTGCAGTTGCGGCGATTAAAAAATTAAAGAATAAGGGCATTAAGGTCATAATGCTAACAGGCGATAACAAGATAACTGCAGAAAAGATTGCTCAGGAAGTTGGCGTTGATCAGGTTGTTGCGGAAGTATATCCAACAGATAAGCAAGATGTAATTAATTCATTAAAGAAAGATGATAAAAATCTTGTTGCAATGGTTGGAGATGGTGTTAACGACGCTTTGGCGCTTATCACCGCGGATTTAGGTGTTTCATTAGGCAACGCTACAGATATTGCAATTGAATCGAGTGATATTATTTTATTAAAAAATGACTTGAATGATATTGTTACGATGATTGATTTAAGTAAAAGAGTTCTATCGGTTATTAAGGGCAATTTGTTCTGGGCATTTATTTATAACTGTATTGGAGTGGTCTTGGCAACCGGATTATTCTATTCATCATTTGGTATTAGATTAAATCCGATGATTGGATCATTGGCAATGAGCTTTTCAAGCGTTTTTGTTGTTTTAAATGCTTTAACTATTTACTTATTTAAAATAAAAACAGAAAAAGAAGAAACTATAATAATGAAGGAGGAAACGAAAATGAAAGAGATAATTATTAATGTTAATGGAATGATGTGTAATCATTGTAAAGCACATGTTGAAAATGCCTTACTTGAAGTAGAAGGAGTTATCGAAGCAAATGCATCATTAGAAGAAAAGAACGTCACTATAAAATATAATGGTGATATTAATCGTAATGTATTTATTTCTGTGATTATGAATGCGGGATATGAGGCAAAATAATAGGTGTATTTAAGTAAAAAATAAAATAAAAATATTTTTTTGCGTTTAATTTGAAAAAAGTTTGAGACTACGCTCTCTTTTCTTCTTTTATAATATGAGTATATATTATTGGAGGAAAAGAATGGCGAATATTACAAAGTATAATAATGATTTTCAAAGTATTATAAGAATAATTGAACAATCAAAAGCACGTGCGATTAGGGCTGTTAATAGTGAAATGATTGAAATGTATTGGCAGATTGGAAAATTTATTATTGAAAAGGCTGAAACGGATGGCTGGGGGAAAAGTGTGGTACAAGAATTTTCAGCTTTTTTAAAGCAAACTTATTTAAATTCAAGTGGGTTTTCATCGCAAAATATATGGAGAATGAAGCAATTTTATGAGACATATAAGAATAATAAAAAACTCTCACCACTGGTGAGAGAAATTACTTGGTCAAATAATTTAATAATTATGGCAAAATGTAAAACTTATGAAGAAAAAGAATTTTATTTAAAAAATACTATTGATCATTGTTATGGGAAGAGAGAACTTGAACGACAAATAGATAGTATGTTATATGAAAGAACAATGATTTTTTCATTAAAGAGTAGTGATTTAATAAAAAAGCATCCAGTAGTTAGTATTTTTCGTGATACGTATATTCTTGAGTTTTTAGATATTCCTAGCGATTATAAGGAAAAAGACCTACGTAAATCTATTATTAGAAATTTAAAACAATTTATTTTAGAATTTGGAAAAGATTTTACATTTATAGGTGAAGAATATCGCATACAAGTTGGAAATATAGATTTTTTTATCGATCTTCTTTTTTATAATCGGGCACTTTCTTGCCTTGTTACAGTTGAATTAAAGATTGGAAAATTTAAGATAGAACATTTAGGACAACTCAATTTCTATTTAGAAATATTGAATAAGAATGTGAAAAAACAAAATGAGAATCCAAGTGTAGGATTAATTCTTTATACATATAAAGATGATATGGTTGTAGAATATGCTTTGAGTAATAATCTTTCTCCAGCTATGGTGGCCGATTATTCGTTAAAGCTCCCTGATAAAAAATTATTAAAAGAGAAATTACGAGAGTTTTCAAAGCTTACTAATAGGAATTGATGAAGTCTCACTTTGTTAAGTATTTATTTGTATTAGAATAAAATAATAAGTTGATAAGGAGGAAATGAAAATGAAAGAGATAATTATTAATGTTAATGGAATGATGTGTAATCATTGTAAAGCACATGTTGAAAATGCCTTACTTGAAGTAGAAGGAGTTATCGAAGCAAATGCATCATTAGAAGAAAAGAACGTCACTATAAAATATAATGGTGATATTAATCGTGATGAATTTATTTCTGCGATTATGAACGCGGGATATGAGGCAAAATAATGTCGAAGTTATTATATATTGGACATGGTGCTGTTCGTATTATCTCCAATAATGGAAAAGTATTATATTTAGATCCATTTTTAGGAGATGGGTATGATTTAGAAGCGGATTATGTTTTAATAACACATGAACATTATGATCATACAGCAATTGAAAAACTTAAGTTAAAAGAAAGCACAATTATTATTCGTTCATTTGATATGATTACTTCAGATGGTTATAAAAAAATTAATTTAGATGATTTTGAAGTTGAAGCTACAGAAGCTTATAATACTAATCATAAAAAGAGTGAATGCGTCGGCTATTTAATTAAGGTTGATGGGGTATTACTTTATTTTAGTGGTGATACTTCATTAACTTCACAGATGGATTCATTAAAAGAAAGAAAAATAGATTATGCATTTTTCTGTGGTGATGGAATCTATAATATGAATATCGATGAGGCATCTATATGCGCTTATAAAGTACAAGCAAAGGTGAGTATTCCATATCATTTATATCCAGATCATTTATTTGATGAATCTTTAGCGGAAAGGTTTACCGCACCAAAAAGATTTATTATGTATCCTAATCAAGAAATTGAAATATTTAAGCAAAAATAAAAGGGGCGTTAACCCCTTTTTTAAAAAAATTAATTATTCGTGTAATTTGCCACAAACATCATCGACGATACTAACCGCACGATTTAAGAGTTCGAAGCATTCATCACCGAGTGAATCTCCACTGACGACTGCATCTAAAGCTGCGGTGAATTCGTTATCGCTATCAACGTAGAAACGTAACCAACGATATGAATAGCACATGCTATTACAGAATTCATAAGCATCATTAAGTTGGCTTGCATCGAATTTTTCAATTGAGAAAACACGGAGAGCGAATGATAAACCATCATCATCAAAGATAAATGTAAAGGTTAAACTTTCGAAATTATCACCTTTGTAGTTAATGTAAATAATTGGTTTTTCATCATGTAAATCATATTTGATTTTTTCTGAATCTAATTTTCTAACGAATGCATCTCTTGCTGAGAATCCATCAGTTACGCCTTTAAATTTAAAACCGCCACCGGTACTACTGCTTCCACTTGATTTTTTTCCAAACATTTTAACAACACTCCTTTTCTTTGTTCATGCTTTTAGTATAATATGTAACAAATATAAAATCAAGTTATTAATTATATGAAAATTAAAATAAAATGATTTTAAGAAAAAATGTCGTTTTTGTCATATTTTTGTAATAAATAATTATTATTTTATGAGGTTGAATAAATATGAAAAAATCGAATTTATATCGGGATTTATTATTGGTAAGTAATTTATATCCTAACAGAATCGCTTTTAAAAAGAAGTTATATCGATTAACTTATCGTAAATTGATAAAATTAATTGATACAGTATCAAGATATTTATATTCATTAGGTTTTAAGAAAGGAGATTTAATTTCTATTGTTAGTGATTATAAGAAAGAAAATTTAATACTTTTTTATGCATCATCAAAGATTGGGCTTAATATTAAGGAAATTGACTTTAAAAATAAAGCTTTAATTGGAACTTTAGAAAGTAATGGATATATTATTGATATTGTTAGAAATAAGCACTATGTTCATCATAATTATAAATACCTAAAATGGAATAATATTTTTTTAAATTCATTTAATTTTTATTTGCCAATTTTTAATGGAAAAAGTGAAATTAATTATTTTAAAAAGATCCATGAAAAATTGATTTTAAATAATAAGCGAATAGTTTTAAATAAGTATAATTTAAAAAAAGGTTAAAATATTAAATAAAATTTAATATCGATTGTAATTTTTTTAAAAAAAGTTATATTATTTATATATAAAAAAACATTGGATGTGAAATAAATGAACAAATTAATTTTCTTTAAGTCGTTAGAAAAAGCTGTTAAAGAATTGCCTTTAGATGATCAAAAAATGATTATTAAAGAATATGAATTTCGTTATCAACAAGAGAAAATGAAAGGCCGTAAAGATAAAGAAATAATCGGTTCTTTTGGTTCGCCTAATGAAATTGTTGAAGCATATTTAGCAAAAAGAAAAGTGGAAGTATCGGTTAATTTAAATACAGAATTAACTTCCACTGATGGTTCAACTACTTATCAAGCTGTTTATGAAGCTAGGAAAGAAGAATTAATAACTGAAAAAGAAGAAACTACTGAAAAAGAAGAAGTTGTTGTGGAAGTTAATCCGAATTTAGAGCTTGAAGTTACTTCTAAAGAGGAAACTATTGAAGAAGAAATTGCAATAGAAGAAAAATCAGATGAAGAAACTGAACAAGAAATAACTACAAATAAGGTTGAAGAAACAATAATGGTTAATGAAGAAGTAACAACTGTAGAAAATGAAAAAACAGAAGCAAATAATGAAAAACGTTCTGGTTCTAAAGAAACAATTTTAGAAGTTAATCCAAATCTAAAAATTGAAGTTCCGGTTAAACATGAAGCGGTTGTTGAAGAAAAGGCTGAGGAGACATCAAAAAAGAAATCAAAAAAAGAAAAGAAGAAGGATAAAAAAGATAAGAAAGATGAAACAAAGGAAAAGCAAGAAAAATCGATAAAGAAGATTCCTGCTGTACTTATTCCTTTATGGCTTATATTAATTATTCTTGTCTTAGGATTAGATTTAGTAATTGGGTTATTATATATTCCATTTACTTTCTTAGGATTTGGTATTTTCCTTTTTGGAATATATGTTTTAGTGGGTTCTGTTATGTTTTTTATGTCAGCAAACATTTTTAATGGATTGTTTCAAGCGGGAATTGGAGTCCTAATTTTAGTACTAAGTGTAGTATTTATTTCATTAGTGAATTTAATTCTTAAGAAATCTTGGAAACTTTTAGGAACTATGTTTAGAATGATGAGAGGTAAATAGATATGAAAAAGAAATATGTTGCTTTAATTATTTTTACCACGATTGGTATAGGATTATCTCTTGCAGGTGCAATTGGCTTAAATTTTGATCTTTCTTCTGTTACTGCCGGTGCTGAATTTAAAGAAATAGAAGAGAAATATTCTTTAATTAAAAATGAAGAAGAGACATTGAATATTAATGTTAGTTCTAGTAAAGTTCAAATTGTGAAATCAAGTAGTGATGAAATAGAGGTAAGTTATATAAGCGATGAAGCTGTTCTTTTATATGAAGAAAATTTATTGAGCTTTGTTCCAAAAATAAAGTTAGATTATTGGTATAATCCCTTTGCTACTTTATCTTCCCAATATGAAATTAAAATAGGTTTACCTGAAAATGGTTATAAGCATTTAAATATCTACGCAAATGCATCAACTTTAAGCATTAGCGAAATGGGATTTGCTTCGATTAATTTAAAAGCTTCTGCATGTGATATTAAATTAGAAACTATTGTGGTTGATGAATTAGAATTTTTAATTTCCGCTTGTTCTTTAAATGCTAAATTAATGGGAACAAGAGATGATTATTTTGTTGATATAAAGACAAGTATGGGTAGTTGTAATATTAATGAAAATGATAATAATCCGGAAAAAGTTTATTCTAAAAGTATTACTGGTATTGTAAATACAGGGGCTGCGATTGTTAATTTTGCATAGTTTATAATTATTTTGTTCATACTACATTTGGGTGATAGTATGAATGAAACAAAATTAATGAAGAGATTTTTAGCCTCAGTAAAAATGGGTAATCGAATTATAAGAAATATTGAAACAAGGACATCTTCTTTAGAGATAAGAAAACTATGGGTTGATATTTTGAATTCTTTTGCGGTGCATGAAAACAATATTGTTACGGTTATGGAAAAACTAGATGTCAATACCGATGTTGATTTATCAATCATGCAGAAGATGGCTATTTGTATGCAAAAAAGCAAATTAAAAGGCAATGATGATGTTGAATTATTACTTCTGGGTGTTGAAGGACTTGAAATGGGTATGGTTGGATCATTAAAGTTTATACACGTTAATGAAGCAATCAATGAGGAATTTATTTTAGAAGTAATTGCAATCTATGATGAATATGAAAGAAGTTTTAATAGAGTTGTTAAAAAGATTAAAGAGTATTTAAATTTAGATTATAGAAGATCAAAAAAGAATGACTTATAAATATTATGTTAAAACAGTATTTTAGAATTAAAATAGCTTTTTTTTAAGGCATCAATTATGAATATCATAGTTGATGTTTTATTTATGCATATTTTATTGTTTTAGATATTATTTATTAACTTAATTTATTACTCTTTTAATAGTTCTATAATTGACAAAAACAATTGTTTTGATATACTATAACTAACTCGTGAGGGAGTAAGAAGCGTAGTAAAACTACGGGGCGAAGTCAACAATCGATGTTAAAAAAAACATCTGGCTAGCCTTAAAATATGAGACTCATGTAGAGCAGCGTTTGCGATACATGGTGGATTAAAAATGAATTACCTAAGTGTGGCAAATGCATTTAGGTTTTTTTATTTAAATAAGAGGTGAAAGTTAATGAATGAGTATTTAAAAGGAAAAGAACAAGTTTTAAAAGAGCAAGCTACTTCAGAAAGTGGTTTATCTTTAGAGGATGTTAAACTACGACAAGAAAAATATGGTAAGAACAAATTAGCGGACGCTAAAAAAACACCTTTGATTATTAAATTTCTTCTTGAATTTAAAGATCCAATGGTTTTAATTTTAATAGCCGCGGCAATTGTTTCATTAGTACTTGCAATTGTAGAAAATGAATCATTCGCTGATACCATTATTATTTTAGCGGTTGTTATGATTAATGCTATTCTTGGAGTTATTCAAGAAAACAAAGCTGAAAAAGCGATTGAAGCGTTACAAGAGATGTCTCGTGCGACAAGTAAGGTTATAAGAAATGATCATGTTATGGTTGTTAATGCTGAAGATTTAGTTCCAGGTGACATCGTTCTTCTTGAAGCGGGTGATGCAGTTCCAGCCGATGCTAGAATTATTGAATGCGCAAGTTTAAAAGTTGAAGAAGCCGCTCTTACAGGAGAATCAGTCCCAGTATTAAAAACTTCAGATGTTATCGCTAAGGAAGAAAAAGAAATTCTTCTTGGAGATCGTAAAAATATGCTTTATATGGGTAGTAATGTTGTTTATGGACGTGCTAAAGCGATTATCGTTTCAACGGGTATGGATACTGAGATGGGTAAAATCGCCACGGCATTAACCGAAGCTAAAGAAGGCGATACTCCATTACAAAAGAAACTCAATCAATTAAGTAAAATCTTAACAATTTTAGTTTTAATTATTTGTGTGATTATCTTTGCTGTTGGATTAATTACTGATGGCTTTGAAGTTGAGGCTATTTTAGGCTCATTTATGACTGCAATTTCTTTAGCAGTTGCGGCAATTCCTGAAGGCTTAGCCGCGGTCGTAACTATCGTTTTATCAATTGGTGTAACTAAAATGTCTAAACGTAATGCCACAATTAGAAAATTAACCGCAGTTGAAACATTAGGTTGTACACAAGTTATTTGTTCAGATAAAACTGGAACATTAACTCAAAATAAAATGACAGTTGTTGAACAATATTCAAATGATGAAATATTATTAGCAAGAGCTATGGCGTTATGTTCAGATGCTGAACTTGAAGAATGTGGTTCTGTAGGTGAACCGACAGAATGTGCATTAGTTAATTACGCAAAAAAATTAGATTTAGATAAGAATGAATTAAAAATTTCATATCCTCGTGTAGGAGAAGCACCATTTGATTCTTTAAGAAAAATGATGTCTACGGTTCATAATTATAATGGACAAATAATTCAATATACTAAAGGCGCTCCAGATGAAGTGTTAAAGAGATGTAATTATTATTGGAATGGTAGTGAAATGATCCCTTTAACTGAGTCACTTAAACAAGAAATTTTAGCTGCAAATAAAAATATGGCTTCAAAAGCATTACGTATATTATGTGCGGCGATGAAAATCTTAGATGGGGTTCCTTATTCCTTTGCGGCAGAAGATATTGAAAATGATTTATGTTATGTTGGCTTAGTCGGTATGATTGATCCAATTAGACCAGAAGTTAAAGTCGCTATTGAGCAATGTAAAGATGCTGGTATAAGAGCGGTTATGATTACTGGTGATCATATTGATACAGCTGTAGCTATTGCTAAACAATTAGGTATTTTAGAAGATGAATCACAAGCGATAACTGGTGCTGATTTAAATAATATGAGCGATGAAGAATTAATTGCTAATATTGGTAATTATAGTGTATATGCCCGTGTTCAACCTGAACATAAAGTTCGTATTGTTAAAGCATGGCAAGCTTTAGGAAAAGTTACCGCGATGACCGGTGATGGTGTTAATGATGCTCCATCAATTAAAAATGCTGATATTGGTGTTGGTATGGGTATTACTGGTACCGATGTTACTAAAAATGTTGCTGATATGGTTTTAGCGGATGATAATTTTGCGACTATTGTTTCTGCAGTTGAAGAAGGTAGAAGAATTTATGACAATATTCGAAAATCAATTCAATTCTTACTTTCAAGTAATCTTGCGGAAGTTATTTCGGTCTTTGTATCTTCTTTAATCGGATTTAAGATTTTAAAACCTGCTCACTTATTATGGATTAATTTAATTACTGATAGTATTCCGGCAATTGCCTTAGGTATGGAAGATAGTGAACATGATATTATGAAACGTGAACCTCGTAATCCTAAAGATGGTATCTTCTCTAATGGATTAGGTGTCGATGTTGTGGTTCAAGGTTTATTAGTTTCATTAATAACATTAGTTTCCTTCTTCGTCGGTCACTATATTGAATGGGTTGATGTAGCGGATACTGGCATTAAGTTCTGGGATTTCTTACATGGAGGAGAAAGTCCAGATGGTATGACAATGGCATTTTTAACTCTTTCCTTTGTTGAGTTATTCCATGCGTTTAATATGCGTTCCCGTAAAGAATCCATCTTTACAATTAAAAAACAAAATATGGTTTTATGGGGTGCGACTATTGCTTCTTTAGTTTTAACGACTATGGTAATTTATGTTCCATTCTTAAGCGACGCTTTTGGATTTACAAGTATTAGCTTTATTGAATATATAGTAGCTATCGCTTTAGCGTTAACAATTATTCCAATTATGGAATTAATAAAGTTAGTTCAAAGATCAATTAAAAAGAATAAATAGTTATGAGGTCATAGAAATATGACCTTTTTATATGATTTCTAATAGGATCATAATGGCAAATCCGAACATAAAGGCCCATATTCCATAATGTTCAAAGCCGTCTTTTCTAGCGGATGGTAACAATTCATCGATAGTTACATAAATCATTGAACCGGCGCCAAAAGCAAGTAACCAGGACATTAAGGATGATATCGAAGTGGCTAAAATAATTCCAATAATACCGAATATAGGCTCAACACTCCCACTTAATATACTTAATATAAATGCTTTTCCTTTTGATAATCCTTCATCATGAAGAGGTATTGCGACTGCAGAACTTTCTGGAAAGTTTTGAATAGACATACCGATAGCTAATGATAAAGCGCTTATCATTGCTTCTTCTGTTTTTAAGGCTAATGCTCCTCCACAAGCAAATCCCACAGATAGACCTTCAGGAATATTATGAATTGTGACCGCAAGAACAAATTTTATTTGTCTTGATATTTTATTGTTTTTGATTCCTTCTTCATTTTCGCTATTATGATGGAAATGTGGGATGATTTTATCAAGAATAAATAATATTAGTCCTCCTAATAAAAATCCTCCAACAACCGGGATAAAAGAAAAAAGGTAATAGGTTTCTTTTGCTCTTTCAATTGATGGTAATAGTAATCCAAATAAACCAGCACAAATCATAATGCCACTGGTAAAGCCTAATATGGCATTGCTTACTTTACTAGATAGTTGTTTTCTAATAAAGAAAACGGTTGTTGCTCCAAGAACGTTAGCAAAAAATACTACGCTAAATGAAATAATGGTAATAAGTATTGGTGTCATTATTGTCACATCCTTACTTTATTAGTTTATTCACTTTTTAAGAAAACGAAATTAAATATTTTACATTTAATAATTTGCTTTATTTTAGATTGTTCGCTTTTTATTTGGAAGTTTGTCCATACTAAAAATGAGGTGAATATTAATGGCTAAAATTAAAGATATTATGGCAAGAGAAGTCTTAGATTCAAGAGGCAATCCGACGATTGAGACTGATGTATATTTAGATGATGGATCATTTGGAAGAGCGATTGTTCCTTCGGGTGCTTCAACTGGTAAAAAGGAAGCTTTAGAATTACGTGATGGTGATAAAAATAGATTTCTAGGTAATGGTGTTTTACAAGCGGTTAATAATGTGAATACGATTTTAAAGAATTTACTTGTAGGACAAGAAGCATCACAAGAGTTAATAGATAATTTGATGATTAATGAAGATGGAACTAAAAATAAATCTCGTTTAGGCGCAAATGCAATATTAAGTATCTCTTTAGCGGTATTACATGCGCTTAGTGATTCAAAAGATGTTCCTTTATATAAATTATGGCATCAGGATGATAATTATTATATGCCGGTTCCAATGATGAATATTATTAATGGAGGAAGACATGCTTCTAATGCAGTTGATTTTCAAGAGTATATGATTGTTCCTGTTAAAGCTGATTCTTTTAAAACTGCGGTTAGAATGGGAAGTGAAATATTTCATACTTTAAAATCACTTTTATTAAGAGATAATCTATCTATTGGTGTCGGTGATGAAGGAGGATTTGCTCCTGATTTTAAAGATAATCAATCTCCTTTAGATTATATAATTGAAGCTATTTCGAAAGCAGGTTATAAACCGGGTGAGGATGTTTGTATCGCTTTAGATGTTGCTTCAAGTGAATTCTATTTAGCAGATGAACAAGTATATGATTTACATAAAAGTAATAATGGCAAAAAGACTACAGATGAGATGATTGATTATTTAGAATGGCTTGTAGATAATTATCCTATTATATCGATAGAAGATGGATTAAGTGAAGATGATATTGAAGGATGGAAGAAATTAACTTCTAGATTAGGTGATAGAATACAACTTGTAGGGGATGATTTATTCGTTACTAATTATGAATTATTAAAAGAGGGAATAGATAATAAGATTGCTAATGCGATATTAATTAAAGTTAATCAAATTGGAACGATTAGTGAAACATTTAAAACGATAAATTTAGCTAAAGAGAATAATTATCGTATTATTATTTCTCATCGTTCTGGTGAAAGTGAAGACACTACGATTGCCGATTTAGCGGTTATGTGTTCTTCTTTACAAATTAAAACTGGTTCTTTATCTAGATCAGAACGTGTTGCTAAATATAATAGATTGATAAGAATTGAAGAAGAACAAAATGGTAATTCTATTTATCCTGGATATAAAGCATTTGATAAATAACTAAAAAATACGTTTATTGTAATTTTATAAATAAATGCCAAATTGTTTCTTGAAATTGACATTATTTTATTAATATTTAATAAAAAAGCCCTTACATTTATACTTGTAATTATCAATTTATAGTTTATAATATATGTATAAAAAAGGGCTTTTCTTATGGAAAAACCCTTTAATATTCTCTAAAGAAAGGAAAAAATATATGAAAAAAATATTTAAGAGACTTGCAGGATTAATGATGGGGTTGTTAGCAGTTGCAGGCTTAGCAGGATTAAATGCAAGTAATTCAGTTGTTGCATCTGCTGAAAAAAATACGACAGATGACAGTCAAGAAAAGTGGTCTATAATAGGTTCGAGAACAGGATGGAATACTGATTTTGGTGATTTGATTTATGATTCAGAGGATGACCGTTATGAATTAGCAATAGTATTAAATACGGGTGAAGAATTTAAGCTTCGACTTAATAAGACTTGGCCAAACGAAGGTGGAAAAGAAATCGGTTATGGCGGAAATACAGGTGGCAATATTGGAACTTATTTAGAAAATGCTTATGGGAATTTTAAGGTAAAAGAAACTGGTTCTTATATTTTGTGGGTTAAAGATGAAAATGTAAGAGATTATGATGACAAATCATATGGTTTTGGAATTGATAAAGTTGAAGCTAAAACTTATACTGTTACTCATTATAAAAAAGATGGAAGTGTTTTAGCAACTGATGATACTGTTCTAGAAAATTCTACGTACAATCCAAAATTTGAAGAAGTTGAAGGATTTAGATTAGAAGGTTGGTATACAGAACCAGAATTAGTTAATAAATTTGAAAAAGCAACTCCAATTACAAGTGATTTAAATTTATATCCAAAATATGTTGAAGCAGAAGATTATGTTGCTTATTTCTATGATGGTAACAATGTTTTAGATTCTACTGTTTATGCATATATGTATAGAGATTCAACAGATGGTGGAAAAAATGCTGATTGGCCAGGCATTGCTATGGAAAAAGATACTAACGGATGTTGGAAAATTGAAATAGATGCTTCACAAACATATACTAAGATTATTTTTAACAATGGTAGTATACAAACTGATAATATAGTAGTTGTTGATGATCCTTTAAATATATATGCTTTTGTTGAATTAGGTGATAATAAATACACTGCATCAAACAATACTGTTGTTGCCGCAATTAATGGTGAAAATGATGTTTCTGCCACAGGTTATTATTTAAAAGATTCTGAAGGTAATTTAACTAATGGTACTTCATTCATTGCAAATGATCAAAAACAAATAGTATTTGAACAATATATAGCTAATGTTGATACATGTACTTCTTATGATAATTATGTAGAATATAATAAGTTAGCAGAAGGCTTAGATACATCAGTTAAAATTACTGATAAGAATGAAGAAAATAATGATATTGAAATTACAATTGCTGAGAAATTAGCGTATATGGAAGTTTATAGTAATTTCAAAAAAACAGAGAGTAGTTCAAAGGGTGTTAATATCTTAGGAAATATTTCTTCATCAAATAATATCGCTATCGTATTAGTGGTTGGTTTATTAGGTTTAACTGCAGTTGGAGCTTATTATTTCCTTAATAAAAGAAAATTTGCTAAATAATTAACGATACACAAAATAGTTTAATTGAGGATGATAATGAAATGAATTATTATCCTCTTTTTTGATGGTTTAAATACTTTGAGTGTTTATTTAAACATTGAAAAAGTGTATTCTAATTATAAGAGGTGATAAATATGATTTCTAAAGTAATATCTAGTGGAATTATGATTTTACTTTTGAGTCTTTCAATTAACATTGGAGGTAATAATGTTAAAAAGGTTTCTAGAAATATAGATAATTCATTATTTGATAGTTTGGTTTCTTTCTCTATGGAAAGTGGGGGAGAGATATTATCAAATAACAACTTTAATACTGTTTATTCACCACTTAGCTTATATAGTGTTTTATCAGTTATGTCTACTTTAACTAATGAGGAAAGTGATTCATATTATGAACTATCAGAAGCGTTACAAATTAATAAAACATCTATTGAAAATAGCTTTAAATTATTAAAAAAAGATATTCGTAATGGATTAAAGAAATGTAATGTTACTAATTCTCTTTGGTATGACAATGTTGATAATATTTATAATGAAGAGTTTTTAAAAGAACAAACTAATAAAGTATATGTCACATTGAAAAAAGAAGATTTTAAAAAGAATGGACCATCCGCTTTTGCGGGGTTTATTAAGAAATCAACAAATGGTTTAATTGATCCTGATCCTAATGATTTTGATTATATGAAAAATAATAATTTTGCCTTATTAAATACGATTTATTATAACGGAACTTGGTCTAAAAAGTTTGATAATAATCATAATATACAATTTATTAATGATAAAGGTATTAGTAAAGAATATACTTCAATAAGCAAAGAAGAAGATGTTTATTATTATAATGATGTTCGTATTAATTCAATTAGAATGGATTATAAAGATGGAGCGTATATAATTATGGTTAAGCCAATAGATAATTCTAATGAAACATTAAATGATATTATGAAGGATTATGGATATTTAAGTAGAATCCTTTCTCATTATCGAGATGTAGATGTGTTAACGAAAAGAGAAATTATTATTGATATTCCTAAATTTGAAGTAAAGTCAACTTTTGATTTAAATGATCATATTAAAGATGATTTAGGTATTAACGCTATTTATGAATTAAGTAATAAAGAGTTTTCTCCAATGCTTAATAGTCCAGATTGTTATTTTAAAATGACTGAAATTAAACAAATGAGTTACATAAAAGTGGATGAAAAAGGAACTAAAGTAGCCGCAGCAACATTTTCATTTGGATGTGGAGGCAATATGGCTATGCAACCGGTAAATTTTACTGTCGATAAGTCAACGTTATATATTATTAATTCAAAAACTGATATCCCGATGTTTATGGGAGTTATTAGAGATGTAGGAGAGTAGAATAAATTGGAAATAATCGTTTGTAAAAGTTTAAATCAAATTAAAGAGCAGTATATGTTTTATGATAAGATAGATGAACAAGATTATCATAAAGAATTAGACAAAGATATAAGTTATGATTTAAATGATGAAAAGTGGATTTCTTTACTTGCATTTAAAGAATCTTTATCAAAATTAAAAGATAATTTAGATAATAATATATCTTCTGTATTTATTTTTGATGTTGATAATGAAAAGAAAATGAATATATTTAAAACATTATTAGAAAAGTATAGTTGTAAGGTTGTTTATTTGTTTTAATTGTTATTTAGTAGTGAGTCTCTCACTACTTTTTAAATACTTTAGAATAATAAAAGGATGCATTTTGACATCTTAAGATATTGTGGTTTTAAAGAGAAAATAATTAAAGCGTTTGATTTTAATTTGTTTGTAATTAGGCTATAATAAATAAAGCGGGATAATTGTATTTATTAATCGCAATTAATAACGAATTTAATTAGTAAGAAGGTAAACAAAGCATGAAGTCATTAAAAGAATTATTTGTTGTTGGTCCTGGTCCTTCATCTAGTCATACAATAGGGCCTAAGAAAGCTGCAGAAATATTTAAAAAGAAGTATTCAGAAGCTTCTTCTTTTAAAGTTATTCTTTATGGATCTTTAGCGCTAACTGGTAAAGGACATTTAACAGATTATATCATTTTAAAGGTTCTAGGAGAAAATAGCGAAGTGATATTTAACTATAATGAAACAAATATTCCTCATCCTAATACAATGGATTTTATAGCTTTTAATAATACAATGGAAGTTATTGGTCAAAATCGTTTCTTTTCATTAGGTGGAGGAGCAATATCAATTGAAAATGAAAGTTTTCATGAACCGAAGGAAGTTTATCCATTTAATTCATTTGATGAAATGAATAAATGTTTAGAACAATTAAAATCAAATAATTATTATGAATTAGTTTATAAATATGAAGATAGTGATATTGAAGATTATCTTACATATTGTTTAAAAACGATGTTTAATTGTGTCGAAACTGGTTTAAATAAAACTGGAATTATACCAGGTAAGTTACAACTCGAAAGAGTGGCAAAAGAGATATATCTTTCCGCAATAGATGAATCGACTTCTAATGATGAAAGAAGGACTTTATTAATTTCTTCATTTGCTTACGCTGTAAGTGAAAATAATGCTTCCGGATTTGATGTTGTAACCGCACCAACATGTGGAAGTGCGGGAGTTATTCCAGCTGTTTTATATTATGAGTATAAATATAATAACCGGACAATTAAAGAACTAGTTCATGCATTAATGGTCGCAGGATTAATCGGTAATATTGTAAAAAAAATGGCGACTATATCTGGCGCGGTTGGTGGATGCCAAGCAGAAATTGGTACCGCAACTATGATGGCGGCAGGAGCGATATCTTCATTATATGGTTTGAAGAATTATCAAATTGAATATGCTTCTGAACTTGCTTTAGAGCATATGTTAGGCTTAACTTGTGATCCTGTATTAGGATATGTACAAATTCCTTGTATTGAAAGAAATGCTGGTTCTGCTTTAAGAGCGTATGATGCCTTTCTGTATGCAAAAATTATATCATCTAAAAGAAAGAATCGGATTTCTTTAGATGATGTTGTGCGTGCAATGAAAATTACTGGTGATGAATTGAGCGCGGATTATAAAGAAACATCACAAGGTGGACTTGCTAAAGTCTACAGAAATAAATAAAGCCATCTAAAAATATGGCAACTTTTTGCTCTTTTGGCGTCCGTGGAGGAATTCGAATCCCCGACACCTGCCTTAGGAGGGCAGTGCTCTGTCCAGCTGAGCTACACGGACATATAAAAAAATAACTAATATGCTGAACTTTGAAATAATTTTTTTAAAAGTCAGCAACAAGATTATAGCAAAAAACATTTTTCATATAAAGTATGTATATTAAAAAACAATATAATTTAATGATTTAAAATGATATAATTTTTAGCAAGAAGGATATTGAATTTTTAAATGTAACTAAAAGTTATTTTTAATTAATACTTGTAGCGGATACTTATTAAAGTATTGGTATTATAATATTTTAAAAGGAGATAAATGTATGAAGGCGTTAATTACTGGAGCGAGTTCAGGTATAGGTAGAGACTTAGCTATTGACTTAGCTAAAAGAGGGTACGATTTGATAATAGTGTCAAGAAGAGAAGATAAACTATTAGAAATTAAAGAAATGTTGAATGTCGACGTTCAAGTAATACCATTAGATTTAGGTAAAAAAGAAAATTGTTATTATTTGTTTAATCTTCTTAAAAATCAAGATATCGATATTTTGATAAACAATGCAGGATTTGGCTATTTAGGCGAATTTAAGGATATGAAAACAGATAAAATTGAAAATATGATAGATTTAAATGTCACAAGTTTAACTATTTTATTTAATCTCTTTTTAGGTGAATTTACAAAAAGAAATAATGGTTTTATATTAAATGTTGCTTCTTCATCAGTTTATACATTTGGACCTTTAATGAGTGAATATTACGCTACTAAGTCATATGTGTATCAGTTAACTAGAAGTGTTAGTGAAGAATTAAGACAAAGCAAATCAAAAGTTAAAGTATCAGTTTTATGTCCAGGACCGGTTAAAACTGAATTTAATGAAACCGCGAATGCAAATAATTGTGGTTCTGCATATAAAAGTGATTATGTCGCAAAATACGCACTTGATAAAATGTTTAAAGGCAAAAAAGTTATTGTTCCAGGTATAAAAATTAAAATAAGAAAGTTTTTTGCAAAGTTTGTTAGTGAAAAATGGCTTTTACGTATTGGTTATTTATTTCAAAAGAAGAAAATCCGTTAATCATTGAATGATGTTTTTTTAAATGGTAAAATATTTAAGCTGTCCCCGTAGCTCAGGTGGATAGAGTACAACCCTCCGAAGGTTGGGGTCGCACGTTCGAATCGTGTCGGGGACGCCAAAAAAATGCAAAACTGTAATAGAGTAGGAATTATATAAAAATTTATAATTTATAGGAAATTACAGTTTATAAGCAGTCAAAAAAGTTAAAGAACTTGAATGTAGAAATCTGAGTTTTTAATACTAAATTAGGTATAGGGGTTACATATGATTTAAGTCGAAGTGACAATTTTTTATTGTTTCTATTTTCTCATCGATATTCGGAGTATGTAAGAGAAGAAAAGATGGACTTAATGAATGAAAATATTTCCTTGTTAGATAACTATATTAAATTAGAGGGGATTAATAATTAAACCTTACTTGGATGTTTATATAATGAAGTAAAAACGTAATAAATATGCAAAAATTTTTAAAAAATTATTTTGTTATGCTACACTAATAACGAGGCGATGGATATGGTTTTGAAATAATTAACAATGTCCAAAAGCTTAAACAAAGTGAGTACGTTAAATATCTTGGAATATCACTTATTAGTAGTTATTATAATTATGAAAACGATGTTAGCAAGATTAGATTATAGCAAAACAAAACAAATTGACGGAATTCTCTATCAGAATGTTAAAAAATTCTTAAAGCAATTGTGAGCTTTATATATTAATTAATTATTTAAAATGTATTTTCTTGTTTAAAATTATATATGTAAGGAAAGGTGATGTTAATGGATATTTATGAATCTTCTGAAGATTATTTAGAAACTATTTTGATCTTGAAGGAAAAAAATGATGTGGTTAGATCTATTGATATTGCAAGAAGTATGCATTTCTCTAAACCTAGCGTTAGTGTGGCAATGAAAAAACTTAAAGAAAATGGTTATATAAATGTTGATAGTGAAGGTCATATTTCACTAACGGAATTAGGCTATGAGATTGCTTCTAAAACATATGAAAAACATCAAATTCTTGTTTCAGCATTAATTGGTTTAGGAGTTAGTGAAAGTCAAGCAAGGGAAGATGCTTGCAAAATTGAACACGATTTAAGTGAAGAATCATTTAAAGCGATAAAGAAATATATTCAAAATATGGAGAAATAAGGAGCCATTAAGGTTCCTTTTTTGCTAGTATAAACATAGTTTATAAATGAAAGGTTAGTTTTCACTAACTTTTTTTAAAAAACTATTGCATTTTCATAAACACGGGTTTATAATCATGCTAGTTAGTTGGAACTAACTCATATAAGGAGGTATATCTATGCCAATCGTTATTGCACCACTTAACAGAACTTTAAGAATCATTAAAATTTTAGCTCAAGACAAAGTAAAGAAACATTTGGAAAGCTTAGGATTAACTGTCGATTCTTTAGTAACGGTTATTTCAAACACAAATGGAAGTGTTATTCTTCAAGTTAAAGATGGAAGATTAGCCCTTGACCATGATATAGCTACTAAAATTCTAGTTGCGTAAAGGGAGGATAAATATGCTAAAAACACTAGACAAATTTGAAATTGGCGAGACTGGCCAAATTGTCAAAGTTGATGGCGAAGGAAGAATTCGACGTCGATTATTTGACATGGGTGTTACTCCGGGAGCGGAAGTAATACTAAGAAAAAAAGCTCCACTTGGTGATCCATTAGAAGTAACAATTCGTGGATATGAATTAACATTAAGAAAAAGTGAAGCTTGTTTTGTAACATTAGAATCAAGGGGGAACAAATAATGAAAAATTTTGCTCTTGCTGGAAATCCTAATTCAGGAAAAACAACTTTATTTAATTCACTTACAGGAAGTACCGCACACGTTGGTAACTGGCCTGGTGTTACTGTTGATAAAAAAGAAGGTACTTATAAGAAACTTAGTGAACCGGTTAATATATTAGATTTACCAGGTATTTACTCTTTGTCACCTTATACACCAGAAGAAGTTATTTCAAGACATTATATATTAGAGGAAAAACCAGACTGTATCATTAACATCATCGATGCAACAAATTTAGAAAGAAACTTATATCTTACTACGCAAATTCTTGAAATCGATGTTCCAGTGGTTGTTGCCTTAAATATGATTGATGTAGTTGAAAAACAAGGTGATAAAATTGATGTTAAAGAATTAGAAAAGAAATTAGGTGTTCCAGTTGTTTCTATTTCCGCATTAAAAGAAGACAATATAGATAAACTTATGCAAGTTGCTTATAAAGCTTCTTTAGAAAAGAGAAATGGGCATACAATTATTGAAAATAAAGAATTATTACATCTTATTGGTGATATTAAAATTGCTTTTAAGGGTAAAAAGGTTAACAATCCATTATTCCACGCAATTAAGCTTGTCGAAAATGATGAATTAGAAGTTAAAGAACACGAAGATTTATTAGGAATGGTCGATGAATTTAAAGAGACATTCAATGATGAAGTGTTTGGATCTGATTTTGAAGCTTTAATTGCGGATGCAAGATATAAATATATTTCAAAATATTTTGCCCCAGTAATTACTAAAAAAGAAAAAGATACAAAAAAATTAACAATGTCCGATCGTATTGACCGAATATTAACAAATAAATGGGCAGGTATTCCAATTTTCTTGGTTATCTTATTCTTAGTCTTCCATTTAACATTCTCAACAAATTTCTTATTCTTAGGAGGATTGTTTAAGGATGCAAGTGCAAGTTTTGAAGGCTCAGCATTTGAAGGATTAATTTGGACTAGTGAAGGATTAAATTCTCCAGGTGCAATTCTATTTAACTTGATGGATTGTATAACTGCATTGCTAGGTGATGCAGTAGCGGGCTTAATTGAAGGAACGCCATTATGGGTTCAAGGACTTATTAACGATGGTATCTTAGGTGGCGTATTTAGCGTCCTAAGCTTTGTTCCACAAATACTTATCTTATTCTTATTCTTCTCAATTTTAGAAGATTCCGGATATATGGCTCGTGTTGCTTTTATCTTAGATAGAATTTTTAGAAAATTTGGTTTATCTGGAAGAGCATTTATGCCAATGATTATGGGATTTGGATGCTCAGTTCCAGCAATTATTAATACAAGAACACTTGCCGATGAAAATGAAAGAACCGCAACTGTAAGAGTTATTCCATTCTTCTCTTGTGGAGCAAAATTACCAATCTTAACCGCAATTGCAGGTGCGATTGTTAGTTCATTCGGTGTCGGTAATGCTGATTTTATTACTTATGCGATGTATATCTTAGGAATGGTGACCGCGATTGTTAGTGTCATCTTAATGAGAAAGACTACAATGAAAGGTGAAGTACCACCATTCATTATGGAATTACCTGCATATCACGCACCACAATTTAAATCATTAATGATTCACTTGTGGGATAAATTAAAACATTATATTAAAAAAGCATTTACAATTATTTTAGCTTCAACAATTGTTATTTGGTTTTTATCGAACTTTAGCTTCGCTTATGAATTCTTACCAGAAACTAGAATTATTGAAGGAGAAGAAATCTTTGCAAACTTCAGAATGGATGAAAGTATTTTAGGTGGATTAGGAAACTTAATCGCACCATTATTCGCTCCTCTTGGATTTGGTAGTAATTTAGGAACATTTGGCTGGGTCTTCGCAGTAGCCGCTGTAACAGGACTTATTGCCAAAGAAAATGTTATTGCAACATTTGGTACATTAGCAGCTTGTGTTGCCGGAACATATGTCGCATCTGAAGATGGTGTTGCGGAAGTCATGGCTATGATTCAAGCAACAGGTGTTACAATTCCTGCGTTAATTGCCTTTATTGCCTTCAATATGACAACAATTCCTTGCTTTGCTGCAGTTGCAACTGCTAAAGGAGAATTGTTAGATAAGAAATTTAAAGGAACATTGGTATTCTGGCTTGTCACTTCATACATTGTTTCCATGATGATTTATGTTATCGGATCATGGTGGTGGACAGCATTTATATTCGCTGGTCTTGCTGTTCTTGCAGTACTTATTATTAATTACTATAATAAGCAACAAGAATTAAAAGGACTTAACGCTTAATGATATTTGAAATTATTTTTGCGATTTTAGTAGTTGCGTTCGTTGTTTATATTTTTGGAAAAGAAATATATAAAAAGAAAAAGCATTTACCAAGCGATGAGTGTTGTGCTTGTTCGAAAAGCAAAGTTAGATGGGTTAAAGAATATCGAAAATGTAATAAAAAGTAAACTTCTATAAATGTCTAGACCTATGGATTGATGTCCATAGGTTTTTTCTTGACTAAATAAGAAAAAATAGGTAGATTATTTCTATTAATTAGAAAGGATTTGGAAATATGATTGAAAATGTAAAATTACCTAATTATAGTAAGAAAGAAGAAAAAATTAATTTTATAACACATCTATTAGGTATTGGATTAGGGGTATTCGCACTTATTATTTTTATAGTTTTTATTATTTTAAAAGAAATATTATTTGTCGATGCACTTTCTTTAATTATTTATGCTTTAAGCATGATTATATTGTATTTAATGAGTTCTCTTTATCATGGTATTAAAAATGAAAAACATAAGAAATTATTTCGTTTAATAGATCATAGTACTATTTATTTATTAATCGCGGGAACTTACACTCCAATATGTTTAATACCTTTAAAACATTTATTATTTGGAAATATTAGTTTAATAGTGGTATGGAGTTGCGCGATTGTTGGCATAATATTAAATATGTGCTTTTTTAATAAAAAAACAACTTCTGTAGTATCTATGTTTATATATGTTATCGCCGGATGGATTATTATTTGCGGTGTAAAAGATGTCATTAATTATTGGGGAATACCAGGATTTTTATGGACCTTAATTGGCGGTATAATATATACAGTTGGTATTTTATTTTATGGTTTAGGTAAACAAAAACCATATCGTCATGCGATATGGCATATGTTTGTTTTTTTAGGAAGTTTAATACAGTTCTTAGGTATTTTCTTAGAAATTGTTTTAGTTTATTAGTTTTCAGAATCAGAAGTAGAGGCTGGCTTTTTAAAAACAAAATATTTTTGATAAAAGAATTCACTAACAAGATTGATAATCATTGTCATGGCTAATATTAAATATTCATTTGCACCATTTTTATCTACAAGTAGGTGTGTCCATAGTAATTGAAGTGGGGTGAAAACTACATAGAATGCCGCAACTTTAAGCATAGCAATTGTGATATTACTTGCATCTTTAAATGTGAACTTACGATTAAAGGTGAAATTCCATAAAACTGATAGAATTAAAGCGATTGTAGAAGCTAACCAAACTAACCCTAAATCATCGAAGTGACATATTTCAAGAAGTATGGTTTCAGTTAATAGTTGTATTGCACCGGCAGAACCTGAAAAAATGACAAACTTTAATGTTTGCATTAGATTTTCATTTTTCGAATTTTTATCATTATTTTCTTCTTTTATTTCATTTTCAATTTTTTCACTCATAGTAAATTACTCCTTATTTTCACTAGTTTATACTAAAAAAAGTGAAAATAAAAGTAGTAATTGTTCTCATTTTAAAGACCAAATGGATTGTTTTTTGATTTTATTTGATTAATCGTTATCAATTTGTGCCAATATTAAAAATATTGACATTGTTTTTTTAAAGTATATAATTTATACATATTAATTTATAGAAACGATGCATTTAAATATATAAGTACTTAACTAAATAGCGATAATGTATCATTTCTTACTTGAATATTTAGCAAAAGAAAGGCGGATGAATTTATGAAATTAATCAAGAAGATGGTTCGTGTTTTGTTATTTGTTTTCATAATTTTTGGAAGTTTTAGTTGTGGAGGAGAAACTTCTACAATTAACGGAATAACAATTAACGTTTTATCTAACAGTGGAAAGAAATTAGAAGATGTAGAAGTTAAATTGTATCAAAAAAACAAATTATTTATATCTTCAAAAACCAACGAAGAAGGAAAAGTCTTTTTTGATACTCCACTTAAAAAATATGATATTAAATTAGATAACATTCCAAGTGGTTATTATTTAGATCAACAATATAAAACCGATACAAAAACTAGCACATATGATGTAGTTTTGTATTCAAAAATAATTGATGGTGATCGACCACAAGATGCTGGAAATTATTCTGTTGGCGATGTTGTATATGATCACTCGTTTATAAATACCGATGGAGATGAACTTAAATTATCATCTTTACTTGACGATTATAAAGCAATTTTTATTAACTTTTTCTATATTGGTTGTACATGGTGTGAGAGAGAATTTCCATTCTTACAAGAAGGTTATGAACTTTATAACGATAAGATTGCGGTAATTGCCTTATCTTACCAAGATACACTTGATGCAATGTCAGCTTACAAGAATTATTATAAATACACATTTAATTTTTGCTTCGATGCTGATATGTTTACAAGTTATTTTTCAGTTACAGGATTTCCTACTTCAATTTTGATTGATCGTTATGGAGTAATTCGTGTTTTCCATGACTCAGCAATTTTAGCAGTTGATAATTTCACAGAAATGTTTGAAAAGTATACAAGCGATAGTTATGTTCCAAAAGAAGAAGGTTCTGAAGATGGTGGAGATGTTATTAAACCAACAGTTACCATGCCAGAATCTAAAGATATTGAAGCGGCAATTAACGGAAAAGATTTTACGTCAAGTTGGTATGCTGATCCATATGAAGGAACTGCAGAGTATTCATGGCCATGGGTGTTAAGCGAAGATGGTAAATCGATTTATCCATCTAATAGCAAAGTTAATACTTCAAGTGCAAAAATATATACCAAAGTCCATTTGAAAGCAAATCAAGTATTTGTTTTTGATTTCTTACCATCAACAGAAGAATATGGTGATTATTTAAATGTTTATGTAGATGGAATTATAGAATTCTCTATCAGTGGAGTTAATGTTAATTGGTTAACATCATACGCTTTTATTGCTAGTGATGAAGCTGATTATGAAATAGCATTTGTTTATGAAAAAGATGATGATACTCATACTGGTAACGATAAAGTTTTAATTAACAATGTCCGTATTATTAATGATAGTGAAATTACTGAGGAAATGTATCTTCGTAAGCATGCATCTTATGGATATAGTGAAACGACAAAAAGATATGAAAACAAGGTTGATATTTTCTTAAATCAAAATGATGGCTATTATCATGTTAATAGTGTTAATGGACCTTTACTTTTATTAGATATGATGGGAGCGTACGCGAATCATTATACATATGTACCTATTTATCAATTAATTTCTGCAGGTAATTTTAAGCTTGGTAATACTGATTATACTTCACGTATGGAAGAATATTATGTTTGGGCCTATAATAACGATCTTGGCTCCACTCCAGTGACTGAAGAATTAAAAACAATTTTAGAAGAATTCACACTATATTATTACCGTAACCAAAATGGAAATACTGATGGTTATAATAATCAATGGCTCGATTTATGTTGTTATTATGTTGGATATAATAAAAATGGTGTTGAATTATCAGATCCAATTAAAGGCTTATCTACAATGTCATCTTTTGAAGCAAAATTAGGTGATCAAAATTTTGTTAATATTGAAAGATTTACCATGCCAAGAGGAATATTATGTAAATTTACTCCAACAGAAAGTGGCGTTTATAAAATTAATAGTGTTTCAAATAATAATGTAGTCGCGTGGATTTTCTTAAATGATGATCGTAACAATGGATTATATTTTGAAAGTACTACAGCAGAACGTTATTATAGTATTACAGACATATCAGATCCTAACTATATTGATAATTATTCCAAAAACTATAATATGTATGTCTATTTAGAAGCGGGTACTTCATATTATATTTGTTCTGGATTTGATGATATGTATGAGACCGGTACAATTCAATTCAATATTGAATTACTTGATGATGATTTTACATATTTTAGATTATGTTCTTTTGGACCATTTACTTCTGAAAATGATGATTTAACTGGTGATGTTATTATTGGAGATGGCATTAATTATGAATTAGGCGAGGATGGTTATTATCATGAGAAATATAGTGATGGTACTTTAGGTTCAATTATTTATTGTGATTTCACTTATGCTTCTTATTTGAATTACTCAATCAACTATCTAATTGAAAATAATTATTTCAACTTTAAATATGATCAATATGAAGAACAAGTTGGCGATGGAAATGATTATACTGAAGTAATGAAAGAATATCAAAAGAAAATTATTACTGAAAATAATATTACTAAAGGATGTGTTCCAGTAGATACTCAACTTGCTCAAATACTACAAGAATTAATGGATATTTATACCTTTGATGGTGTAAAAGGTTCATGGCTTAAATTATGTTACTACTATAAAAATGTCGCATTATCGGAGGGAAAATAATATGAGAAAACAATTATTATTACTTATTCCCGCTTTGTTACTTGTTGGTTGCGGAGGAGAAAATGTGACTACAAGCGATGTTAATTCTAATGGCACCACTAATGAAACTACTGCAACTCAACCAGTTGTGGAAGAATATGTTGTTAATGTTAAATATCCTACTGGTAAATCTGTTACTGGTGATGTTAGCGTTGAATGGTGGAATGAAGACGGACTTATTAAATCAGTTTTAGTTGATGATAAAGGCACTGCTTCATCAAGTGATTTAACCGATGGAGTTTATAATATTCGTCTTAGTAATATTCCTGAAGGATATGCATATGATCCAAATGGATATGAAGTAAATGAATCTAAGAAAAAGATAACCATTTTCTTATCATCGATTATTGAATATGAAGAAGGCGATGGAACTAAATATGAGCAAGGAAAAGATAAAGGACCATATTTTATTAAATCAAATGGTGCTTATAATGTTTCTTTGACAAATGAAAATCCAATTAAATATTATGCTTTTAAGCCAAGTAATCCAGGTAAGTTTATTATTGAATCTTGGACTACTGACTGTGATCCTATTTTATATATATATGGTAGTAATTTTGCTTTCATTCCTGATATTGTAGATGATGATTCTATCTTTGATAACGTTAGCAAATTAAATAAGAATTTCAAATATGATCTTGATATTTCAAGCAAGACTTATGGTCCTGAGGGCAGTGATTATGCAATTGTTTTTGGAGTATCGGTTAATGATGAAAATAAGGAAGTTAGTTTCCCTATTAATATTAAATGTTTAGAGGTCTATGATTTTTATGATCCAAATTCAACTTCGAAAGTTGTAGATGCAGTTGCGGAAAATGTCCCAGAAGTTTATGCTCGTCCTAGTAATGCCTCAATTGCGGTTCCTAAAATAAATGGCAGTGATATTCCTGTTTATAATGAAACTGATGGATTGTATCATTTAAATACTCAAGATGGTCCGGTTTTGTTAGCGAATATTGATCATAAAAATGATTTATTTTATGAATCTTTTGTTGATATGCAATCTGGAGAAGCTTCTGATAGAGCCTTTACATTTGATGGCGTTAATTATAATAACTTTATTACTCAATATAAGGCTGCGATTAATATAGATGGTTTAGTTCCGGTAAATCAAGAATTAAAGAATTTCCTAGATTTATTTATGAAAAATGATCGTGCAGGAATTTTAGCATTTGAAGGACTAACATATAGTAGTTATTCATGGCTTGCATGTTGTAGTTATTATCTAATTGTCGAATAAATTAGTTTTATTATTAATATCACTAAGCTGCTTATCTAAAATGATAAGTTTAGTTTAGTGATATTTTTATTTTTAGATGAATAAGATTAGTTAATACTTGGATATTGATATTTTCAAGATTTAACACGTAAAAAAATTAAAAAAAGTGTTGCAAACAAGTATTGACATGATATAATAATTAAAAATTATTTGGACAGTGGTCGTCCCTTTACATCATTTATTTGAAAAAACAGGAATATTTGCCCAATATTTTTATTATAAAAGGAAGGAGGAAATTTAATTAATATAAAAAATGATAACAATTGATAATCTGTTTTTTTCTCCTTTTAGGAAAAAGTGCTTATAGAGAATAATACTTTTTCGCCATATAAAAAAAGGAAAATATTTATTTAAAAATCATAACAATAAAAAAATAGGAGGATAAAAGTTATGAAAAAGCAAAATTTATTATTAATGTTAGCTTCTGTTACCGCACTTTGTGTTGGTTGTAAAAATGGAAATGAAACAACATCTGGCTCAGGCCAAGAACCAACAGGAACACCAACTACAGAAGTGGGACCAACAACGAATTCTGGTTTAACAACAGAGGCCCCATCAACAGCAGCGCCTACGACACCAACTCCAACGACGCCAACCCCAACAACTCCGGTTGTACCATCAATTACTTTAGATGAATTTGAAAGTGCTATGACAACTGCAAATTCAAAATCCGACTCTATAGCAAGCGGAACTATTAAATATAAAGTTGTCGGTGGATATTCTCCATGTGATTCCACACTTGTTTATGAATATGGAAAAGATTGTTTCCATTATCAAGAAGACTTCTATGGTGATATCGTTGATTATTATTTAATTAAAGATGGTAGTGAATATGCCTATGTTCAACAGAATTCCGATGGTGAGTATTTAAAACCATATAGTGATTTCTCTGGTGATGTCATTGATTATCCTTTTTCAAGTGCTTTTGGAAGTTGGGATAAATACTATGGCGTTGGAAGCTTTATTACTTCAATTTTCACAAATGGAAAAGCAAATGTAAATAAAGATTTCGCCTATAATTTAAAAGATGGTGTTTATAGTTTTACATTTGGATATTGGACTGCAGGTTATAGTGGAACCCCATCACAATATCATGACACTAAAGTTTCCTTTGAATTAGGAGAAGCTAAAGAATTTAGTAAATTAAATATTAATGTTGATACTTATGCTTCATCATCTTTTGTCTATGACGATGAACTTGGAGTTGTTTATTTAAAAGATGATGCTACAGCAGGCACAAGTAAATCTTATGAAATTACACAAGTAAGAGGAGATAGAAATTATACCTGTCCATTTAAATTATCAGATTTTTATGCGACAAGTTTTGATTTATACTATGATGATGAAAAAGTAACTTCTGAAACTACAATTAATGTCGTTAAAGAAGGTGAAGCGAAATTATCAATATCCAATATTTTACCAGCAACTGCAAGCTTTGATTTTGATGAATTTGAACTTGTTATAGATGAAGGTAAAGAAGAAGGCGTCAGCGGATATTATGATAATTATTATGGAAAATATGTAATCACAGGAATGGAAACTGGTAGTTATACAGTATCTTTAAAAACCAAAAACGTTACAAAAACATTTAAGGTTGAAGTAACTGCTTTAGTACCAACCTCAGCTTCTTATTATTATGCAGTTTCAAAACCAGATGGTACTTATGAATCAATTATGACTGATAGTAAGACAATTAATGGTTATGTTGATTGTGAATATGTATTATTTGCTCTTATTGAACCATTTAATGCTGATCAAGAAGTATCCGTTGAAGTAATATCTGGTGGTGATGGTGCTTCATTAGTAACTAGAAATTTTGCTATTAGTGAATGGGCTGATCCAGAAGATCATTGGTGCTTCAGCGCAAGTGCAGCAGGCACATATGTTGTTAGAATCTCAAGTAAAAATTATTCATCAGTTTATGTAGATGTTACATTTAATATTTCTGCCGCTCCATCATTTGCTACTGTTTTAACAGCAAATAGCTATGCATATGTTGATTATAGCGGAATTAAATATGTATTTGATTTTGCTCCATCAGCTGATGATAATAAAGGCACAGTAACAATTACAGATCATGCTTCATCTAAGACAGAATCAGCATCTTATGAAATTAGCGCTAGTGACTATGGATATAAAATGGCATTAACTCATGTTAGTGGCGAATCATTTGAAATTTCTGAATTAGCTTTATCAGAATCCTATGATTTATTCATATATGAAGAATCTGAATATAGTGAAGTAGGATCATATGCAATTCTTTCAGTTGTAACTCCTGAATTATATTTATGTGGTGGTTGGACTGGAGATATTGAAGGATTTACTTTAGAGATGACGGTTAATCAAGATAAATCTGTTTCAATTAATTTCTATAGTAGCGATTATACAGTTTATCAAAATGCGTTTGGTTATATTTCATTAACTGAAGGTGAAAACGGATATACTGGTATAATTACGGCATATGAAACATATGAGGACTCAAAAATTGAATTTCCAATTTCTTTAACATTAAATGAAGATTTATCTTCAATGAGTATATCATTAGTCGTTGATGGAACAACTTATAATTTTACATTAACCGTTCCTTCATATGATGAATATTAATTAGATTATCGTTTAATTATTTGCGTTCTTACTTTTTGTGGGAACGCAAATTTGCGTTTTATTCTATTAAGGAGTGATTAAGTTATGAATACTAATACACAAAAAATATTTTTATTGGCTTTAGCGATATGTACTCTTGCAAGTTGTGGAAATAAAGATAATAATCCAACCTCCTCAAGCAATAGCGGAACAAATAAAGTATCTTTAGAAACTGCGATTAAGAATACAGAAAACAATTATACGGTTGAATTTGCTTCAACATTTGGTTTTTCATATAATTGGGAAATTAATTCTCCAGATTTATATTATTATGCGCCGATGTTTGGAGGATATGTTCAACTTGAAGAAGATAAAGGCTTTTATCATAGTTATGATTTTGAGTCAACATCAGATTCAATATACGATGGTATTTTAAATGTTCATGGTAGAACTGCTTTTACAAGTGATAGAGAGTACTTATATTCTCAAAAAATCATGGACATATTAAAAAAGCATTTAATTGATTTTGAGCCTGCAAAAGAAGAAAATGTTTATTTTTGCCGGGTTAGAGATTTAGCGTATGAATTTAAAAACTATTTCCAAAGTCATTCATTTTCTTATTGTAATTATTTTGAATTAGTTGTTGGCGAAGATGGAAGATTATCAAAATTAATTCCTTATGAAGTCGATAGTGCTAATGGAAAAGTTTCTATCGCGGATATTTCATTTAAATCATTTGATTTAAATACATATGAACCATATAATTTATGGAGCAATGAAGGTCGTAAAATTGATTTACGAATAATTGATCTTAAATATGGTGGAATGATTGATGAAACCCAATATAAATTACTTTATGAAAATGAAGTTTGTAGTATTGAAGGTGTTGTAGCCTCTTTTGATTATAATAATAGTTTTTATATTACTGAAGAAAATAATTCAACTGGAAATGTTGGAATTCAAGTAACTCTTGATGGCACTCAAGAATTACCTAAACTTAATGAACGAGTTAAAGTGACCGGTAAGGTTGTTCAAAATCGTTTGGTAGCAAAGATGGAAAATGCTACTTATGAATCTTTAGGTAAATCGGATTTTTATGCTTTCTTTGATGAAGAAATGATTGCCGATTCATATGGTGGAGGATACTATGCCGCATATATATTCTCACAAACACCAATATATGCCGATTCTGTGTACTCTACATATGCATATATTGAGTCATTACCAACATCGGAAGTAAAAGAAAATCAAAGTGTTGTTATTCCTCTTGTTTGTCCAAAGATGATTTTAGATGATGGTAGCTATTTCACTATGCAATTATTGCTTCCTGCTAAAATGCCTGTGGATAAAAAGAATGAAGTAATTTTAAATTTAAAACAATTTGGAATATATAATAAGGATAATAATGAAGCTTTAGAATTAAATTTAGATAGAATGATATTACGTTTTATCTTTAGTACTTTTAGTGGCTATCATTTGCAATTAGAATATGGTAGTGAGAGCTCAATTTCTAAGCATTTAACACCTACAGAAAAGGTATCAAAACGATTAGGGCTTGATAATTTCCCATTCCCTAATGCGGAATCATATTCATGTTTTAGTTTTGGTAACTCAACTGGTTTATATATTGAAAGCACATATGGTTTAGATAAACATTCTACAACTGGTGTTTATTATAATGTTACTAGTTTAGAAACTTTTCTTTATGAAGCTCAAATTCATAATATGGAAAGCATTGGTTTTGAATTCTATAAAGAAATAAAAGATGCCACTGGTAGTCGTCATCAAATATATAAATTTAATGATTATTATGCTGATATTCTTTTATCAAGTGCGCTTTTTGATGATAAATCTTGTAATTTCTCATTATGGTTATATAAAGGTGAATTTGTTCATAAAGCAACCGCTCAAGAAGAATTAGCAAATAGCCTTTCTTATTTTGATGTTGATGATTTTGTTCAACCGGATTGTGTTCAAGATGCTGATGTGACATTCTGGAAATTGCCAAGTTATGCTGGACGTACATTTGATAATAATAATTTGTTACATTGTGTAACCTTAGATTCTAATGAAGATTGTTTCCAACAATTAAGAGATGGTTATAGAAGTAAAGGTTATCAAACATTACGTCAGGATGGTAAGTTATATACTTATGTAACAAGAGGAGCAACTCATTATTTGTTCTATAAAGATGTAGAGAACTCTAATGAAAAGATATATATTGATATGGTAACGCGTTCGACAGATGAATATACTTTTGCAGATCATAATTTATTTAAATATCGTTATGAAGTATTAGTTTATAAATCAACAGAACCTTTATCAGCGGTTTATTCAGAAAATTTAGATAACTTTACCACTTATATGGGTGAAAAATATGGTGATACTTCATTAAAAATTGAATTACCTAAAGATACAAAAATTGAGGAGTGGCCAGATGCTGGTAATGAAACAAATTATACTTATATCAGTTATGGATATTTATTTGGCTATAATGTATTCCTATACTCAAGTGATTTAAAAGGTGTTTTTGATACTCTTACAGCATCATTAGAAAAGCAAGGATATACATTAAGTAATACAACCGCAAAAGGCAATGTATGCTACACTAAAAAGACAGGTAATGGATTGATGGAATATTCATATATATTTGTTATGAAAACCGATTCTTATGTTAGATTAATAGATAGCACAGGTGGCATTGATTTCTAGAAAAATAAAATAATTAA
>CAZDEE010000006.1:0-69519 GCA_964504595.1 uncultured Staphylococcaceae bacterium
AAAAATGCAAAAAAAAGACTTCCTGTATAAGGAAGTCAATTTAAACTACTTAACAAATTCAACAATTGCCATTGGAGCATTGTCACCTTGACGATTAACAAGTTTTAAAATGCGTGTATAACCACCATTACGATCTGCATAACGGGTAGCAATTTCACCAAATAACTTGTCAAGCGCAGTAACATCGTTCTTTTCATCAGCGAAAATGTTACGGACAACACTTGCGGCTAAACGACGATTGTGTAAGTCACCTTTTTTAGCATAAGTAACTAAACGATCTGCCATTTTAACAACATCTTTAGCAATTCCTGCAGTAATGGTAACGCGTTCATGAACGATTAATTCACTAACGACATTACGAAGCATATTGTTATATTTACTTGAGGTATATGCGGCTTTAAATCTAACACCGGTTTTACCATGTACATTTTTACGACCTTGTGCTGGCATTATTTTATCCTCCTATTCGTATTCGTGGAAAGAAAGACCAATTGCTAATAATTTTTCTTTAACTTCTTTAAGTGATTTCTTTCCAAGATTACGTACTTTCATCATATCTTCTTCTGTCTTTTGAGTTAATTCTAAGACAGTTTGAATTCCTGCTCTCTTTAAGCAGTTATATGAACGAACTGATAAATCGAGTTCTTCGATTGTCATATCTTCATATTTATTTGGTTCTTCTTCAACTTTTTCAGCGATGATATCAACATTTTGTGCAATATCACTAACGCTTTCAAATAATTTGAAATGTTCAACAATTATTTTAGCGGTTAATGCTAAAGCATCTTGTGGAAGCATTGAACCATTTGTCCAAATCTCTAAAACTAAACGGTCATAACGGGAATCGTGACCAACACGAGTTGGTTCAATAACGTAACTAACCTTTGTAATTGGAGAATAATTGGAATCTGTAGGAATTGTTCCAATATGCATATTGTTATTGGCTTTATTTCCTTCTGCAGTAACATATCCACGGCCATTACGAGCATAGATAGTCATTTGTAATCTTCCGCCTTCAGCAACATGAGCGATTTCTAAATCTTTATTAATTACTTCAACACCATCTGGAAGATTGAAGTTTTCAGCAGTAACCGCACATGGACCTTCAACATCGATTGTAATTTTCTTTGTAGCGTTTTCATCAATATCATCAATTTTCAAGATTAATTCTTTCAAATTAAGAACAATGGTGGTAACATCTTCGACGACTCCATCTAAAGCACTGAATTCGTGACGTGCTCCTTCAACTTTAACCGCATATACTGATGCACCTGGTAAGGAAGAAAGAAGAACTCTTCTTAAAGCATTTCCTAATGTTATACCGAATCCTCTTTCAAGTGGTTCGATAACAAATTTACCATAGTTAGTTTTTAAATCATATGTAGCGGTTTTAAAACATGGTTTTTCAAATTTTTTCATTTGATTTCCTCCCTTTTTGCAATCAACATTGTTTTTAATCATTATTTAATTTACAACAATTAACCACGTGGACGCTTTGGTGGACGGCAACCATTATGTGGGATTGGTGTCGTGTCTAAGATCATAACGATATTTAAACCAGCGACTTGTAAACTACGAACTGCAGCTTCACGTCCTGGACCTGGACCTTTGACATTAACGTCAACTGTCTTAATACCTTGATCAAGAGCGACTTTTGCACATGCCTCAGCCGCCATTTGAGCAGCAAATGGTGTGGACTTTTTAGCACCTTTGAATCCTAATGCGCCAGCGGACGACCATGCGATAGCATTTCCGGCTTCATCAGTGATTGTGACAATGGTGTTATTAAAGGTTGAGTGAATGTGAGCGATACCTTTAGTATAGCTTCTTTTAATTTTCTTCTTACGTTGAACAGAAGCTTTCTTTGTTTGTTTAGCCATATTAGTTCTTCCTCACTTTCCTTATTGTGTTGCTTTCTTCTTATTCGCAATTGTCTTTTTAGGTCCTTTACGTGTACGAGCGTTTGTTCTTGTACGTTGTCCACGGACTGGAAGACCTTTACGATGACGAAGACCACGATAGCAACCGACTTCTTGAAGACGCTTAATATTTAAAGCTACTTCACGACGAAGGTCACCTTCAACTTTAATAAGAGCAACTTCATTACGAATAGCGGTAAGTTGTTCTTCTGATAAATTTTTAACACGAATATCTTCGTTAATGTTAACTTTTTTTAAGATTTTTTTAGCGGTTGTTAAACCAATACCATAAATATAGGTTAATGAAATAACAACGCGTTTATCATTTGGAATATCAATTCCAGCAATACGTGCCATGTTCTAATTCCTCCTAATTTCCTTGTCTTTGCTTATGCTTTGGATTACTGCAGATGACCATAACGCGGCCATGTCTACGAATTACCTTACATTTATCGCAAATAGGTTTGACTGAGGGTCTGACTTTCATAAAAATTTTCCTCCTCTAAATTATTTGAATCTAAATGTGATTCTGCCCCGTGTTAAATCGTAGGGCGATATTTCCACCGTAACTCTATCACCTGGTAGAATGCGAATGTAATTCATGCGGATTTTACCAGAAACGGTAGCGAGAATTACGACGCCGTTTTGTAACTTTACTCTAAACATTGCGTTAGGAAGCGTTTCAACGACTATCGCCTCGACTTCAATGACATCTTCTTTCGCCATTTTTACCTCCGTAGTTAATGTTTTCCTGTTAATGTGAGGACTTCATAGCCCCCTTCGGTAATGACAATCGTGTTTTCATAATGGCTTGCTAATTTACCATCAATTGTTTTGACTGTCCACCCATCTGGCATGACTTTAGTATCGCGTCTACCTTGATGTAACATCGGTTCGATAGCTAAGCACATACCTACACGTAATTTAGGACCATGACCTGGAAGACCGTAATTTGGAATTACTGGATCTTCATGAAGTTCTGTTCCAATTCCATGCCCCGTATAATCACGAGGAATAGAGAATCCATTGGCTTCTGCATGTTGTTGAATAGCATGAGATACATCAGATAAATATATACCTGGTTTAATAATCTCCATCGCCTTCCAAAAGCATTCTTCAGTAACGCGGATTAATTTACTAGCTTCTTCGCTTACTTTTCCAATCGCAAACGTTCTTGCAGCATCGCCATTATAACCTTTATAGACTGCACCGACATCGATTGAAACAATGTCGCCTTCTTTTAAACGATATTTACTTGGAAATCCGTGAACTAATGTATCATTAACTGAAACACATAATGTAGATGGAAATCCGCCATATCCTTTAAAACCAGGAACTGCATTTTGTGATCTAATTGTTTCTTCAGCAACTCGATCTAATTCCATTGTGGTTACTCCTGGTTTAAGTAACGGCAAAAGTGCATCAAATACACTCGCCGTTATCCTACCAGCTTCGCGCATCAACTCAATTTCTCGAGACGATTTCACGATAATCATTTTTATTCTCCTTTTAAAAGATGGGAGATGTCTTTAAAGACGTCTTCGATGTCTTGAAGACCATTAACTGACTTTAATAAATTTAAATTTTCATAGAATTTTACTAAAGGAAGTGTTTGGTTTTCATAAGCATCCAATCTTTCGCTCAATACTTCAACGGTATCATCTTTTCTTTGGAAAAGTGGACCGCCACATAAGTCACAAACATCTTCAACTTTACTTGGCTTATACTCGATATGATATGGAGCTGCACATGTCTTACAGACGCGTCTTCCACTGATACGAGTAATCAAAGCATCTTTATCCGCTGTGATGTTAATAACCATTGTTAATGGGCGAGAGATTTCTCTAGTGATTTCTTCTAAAGCTTCTGCTTGTGGAATGGTTCTTGGGAAACCATCTAAAAGATAACCACTAGCACAATCGTCTTTTGATAATCTTTCCTTAACAAGAGCGATTGTGACATCATCAGGAACTAAGTGCCCCTGATTAATATAACTTGCGGCAAGAACACCAAGTGGAGTTCCAGCCTTAATCGCTTCGCGGAACATATCTCCTGTTGATATATGAGGAATGTTAAATTCCGCGATGATTTTCTTTGCTTGAGTGCCTTTTCCAGCTCCTGGAGGACCCATAAGTATAATGTTCACTATTAATATCCTCTCTTTCCAGAAGAGACAACCTCTTCAAAACTCTTTCCGGCTAATAAACCATCAACTTGTGTATTGATTTCGATTGCAACACCAACAACGATGATTAATCCTGTTCCACCTAACGCTAATTGTTGAGGTAAAACACCGGTTAAAGTTAAGACAATTGGAAGTGCCGCAATTAAAGCTAATGCGGTCGCACCAATAAATGTAATTCTATTTAAAACTTTACGAACATATCTTTCAGTTTCATTTCCTGGGTGATTACCTGGACGAATACCTGGAATATAAGAACCATTGTTATAGAAATTAATTGACAATTGTTCTGGATTGATTTGTAAGTTTGAATAGAAATAAGAAAATACAAAAATCAAAATTAAATAAATAATAAGTCCCCAAGGCATTTGCCAGGTTTGATCATTGAACCATGGCATTGTTGTCATTTCACTAGTGGAGAATATTTTTAGCCATTCAGCATTTGTATCTGCACCAGTAATAAAGCTAACAATGACCGTTGGAGCCATTAAAATAGAAGAAGCAAAGATAACTGGAATTACCCCTGCAGAGTTAATCTTAAGAGGTAAGAAACTTGCTTGTGACATTTTTGCTGAACCACTTTTTCCTGAATGTTGAACTGGAATTTTACGTTTTGAAAGTTCAATAAACACGACAAAGCAGATAATAAGTAAGTAAGCAATAACATACATCGCAAATCTAATTGCGCCTTCTAATATGTAATTTGTATCCGCGCATGTTAATGGATAATATAACCATTGTTGGAACGCAGTTACAAATTGATTTGGTAATGAGCTAACAATACCTGCAAAGATAATGACGGAAATACCATTACCTAAGCCTTTTGAAGTGATTTGATCACCTAACCACATAACAAGCATACCACCTGCCATGAGGATTGTAACTATATAAACATAGTCGATAAATTGAATAGTTCCACCAGATAATGGTGTCAATGTAATATACGAACTATTCTCCATAGTTTTAATAATACCATATCCTTGAACCGCTCCTAAAAGGAGAGTTAAGTAACGGGTTGTCATTTCTTTTTTCTTCCGTCCTGTTTGTCCTTGTTTATTTAGTTCTGCAAGTGCAGGAAGAACATCCATCGAAAGAAGTTCAACAATAATTGATGAAGTAATATATGGAGAAACTCCAAGAGCGAATATCGAGAATGTAGATAAAGCTCCACCGCCAAGAAGGTTCATTAAACCAAAAACACTATCTTCGGCAAAATTAACATCATTAACGGTAACTCCAGGAACGGTAATAGCCGATCCAATTCGGAAGATAAGGAGAATCGCAAGTGTAAACACTATACGACCCATAATTTCCTTATTTTTTAAAATAGAAATGATTTTCTTCATAATTAAATCACCTCAAATGTACCACCAGCATTGGTAATAGCAGTTTCCGCTGACTTAGAGAATTTGTTGGCTTTAACAGATAATTTCTTAGTTAATGTTCCATTACCTAAAATTTTAATGCCATCATATTCTTTACGAACAAGTCCTGCTTCTTTTAACAATGTTGGGGTGACTTCAACGCCATCTTCAAAGACTTCTAAGTCTCCGACATTGACAATTGCGTAATTAACACGTGAAACGTTATTAAAGCCACGTTTTGGTAAACGACGGAATAATGGGTTTTGTCCACCTTCAAAACCTAAGCGAACACCACCACCACTTCTAGCATTTTGACCTTTGTGTCCTTTGCCGGAAGTTTTGCCGTTTCCTGATCCAATACCACGACCAACGCGGAATGAATTCTTACGGGCTCCTTCTGTGTATCCGAGTTCATGCAATTTCATATTGTGCACCTCCCTAGTAATTTTTAAATGAATTGTAGCGCTAATTATTTACGGAGCGCTTTAACTTGGCCATAGCTCTTTAATGCGAGAAGACCGGCGGCTGTTGCACGTAAAATATTAATTGGTTTACGAGCACCGTAAACTTTAGAATAAATATTCTTAACACCCGCTAATTCTAAGATAGCCCGGACTGGACCACCTGCGACGATTCCAGTACCTTCTGGAGCTGGTTTTAAGAAAACTTTAGTTGCACCAAAGATTCCTTCAACTTCGTGAGGTATGGTATCACCTTTAACCATAGGGACACGGATCATATTTTTCTTAGCAGCTTCAAGTGCTTTTTTAATTGCATCTGGTACTTCAGATGCTTTTCCTGTTCCGTAGCCGAATCTGCCTTTACCATCGCCGACAACAACGACAGCTGAGAAACGCATTTTACGTCCACCTTTAACGGTCTTTGAAACACGATTAATGGCAACAACACGTTCTTCATATTGTTTTTCTTGACGTTCTGGACGACGTCCACGACGTTCTCCACGATGTTCACCACGAGGGCGACGTTCTCCACGAGGAGCTTTTTCTGGAGTTTCTGTTGGTACTGCTTCTGCAGTTACTACTTTTTCTTCTGCCATAATTTACTTCCTCCTAGAATTTTAAGCCGGCTTCACGAGCGGCTTCTGCAACGGCTTTAACACGGCCGTGATAAATGTAACCTGAACGATCGAAGACGATAGTTTCAATACCTGCTGCTAAAGCTTTCTTAGCAATATCAGTACCGACTGCACTAGCGGCTTCAATATTACCACCGTTATTTAATTTTAAAACGATGGATGATGAACTTACAAGTGTAACTCCATTCACATCATCGATAAGTTGAGCGTGAATGTGAGCATTTGAACGATAGACGCTTAAACGTGGGCATGTTGCGGTTCCGCTAATTTTAGCACGAACGCGAGCATGACGGCGTTGACGAACGACATTTTTAGATTGTTTTGTAATCATACTCTTTTCCTCCTCTTATCGACTATTTCTTACCGGCGCGTTTACCTTCCTTGCGGATGATATGTTCGCCTCTATACATAATACCCTTACCCTTATATGGCTCTGGTTCTCTTACAGCACGAATTCTAGCAGCGGTTTGTCCGACAGCTTGACGATTTGTACCTTCAACGATAACTTCAGTAGCTGATTTACAGGTAATTGTAACTCCTTGATCAGGAGTAATAATAACTTCGTGAGAATAACCGATATTTAATAATAAATCGGTACCTTTCATTTGAGCTCTGTAACCAATACCAACGATTACAAGTTCCTTTTTGAATCCTTCTGAAACGCCATTAACCATGTTGTTTAATAAAGCACGGGTTGTACCATGTAATGCTTTAGTTTGTTTTTCATCATTTGGACGTTTAACAGTTAATTCTGAACCATTGATTTCATAAGTGAATAATGGACTAAATGTTGCACTTTCAGTACCTTTAGGACCTTTAACAACAACGGTATTATCATTCACTTCAACGGTTGTGCCTGCAGGTATATTAATAACCTTATGACCAATACGTGACATTGTTTGTTTCCTCCTACTACCAAACGTAAGCGATAACTTCTCCACCAACGCCTAATGCGCGGGCTTTCTTATCGCTCATAACTCCCTTGGATGTAGAAATGATTGCTATTCCTAATCCTTTTAATACGCGTGGGAGTTTATCTGCGGAAGCATTGACACGGAGACCTGGTTTAGAAATTTTCTTTAATCCAGAAATAACGCGAACGCCACCTTCTGCGTATTTTAATGTAATTGTAAGTTCTTTTTTGACTTCGCCAGTAACAGCGTAATCAACGATGAATCCTTCTTCTTTTAAGATATCAGCAATCCGAACTTTCATCGTAGAACTTGGCATTGATACTGTTTCGTGACGCATAGCATTAGCGTTACGAATTCTTGTAAGCATATCTGCAATTGGATCTGTCATTACCATATTAATTTCCTCCTTCTAAGATTACCAGCTGGACTTCTTCATACCTGGAATTTCACCTTTATAAGCTAATTCACGGATACAAATTCTGCACAACTTAAATTTACGAATGACTGAGTGAGGACGTCCACAACGTTCACAACGTGTGTATTCTCTGACTTTAAATTTTTGTGGTCTTTGATATTTAGCGACCATTGATTTCTTTGCCATGTTTCTTTATCCTCCCTACTATTTTTGGAACGGCATGCCGAGTAATTCAAGTAAGCTGTAAGCTTCTTCATCTGTACCAGCAGTCGTAACGATTACAATATCCATACCTCTGATTTTGCTAATTTTATCATAGTCAATTTCAGGGAAAATTAATTGTTCTTTGATGCCGAGGGTATAGTTACCACGACCATCAAAAGCATTCTTATTAACACCACGGAAGTCACGAACACGTGGAAGTGCGATAGAAATCAATTTATCTAAGAATTCATACATACGAACTCCACGAAGAGTAACTTTACATCCGATAGGTTGTCCCTCACGAAGCTTAAAGCTTGCGATAGATTTTTTAGCTTTTGTAATAACTGGTTTTTGTCCAGTGATTAAGGCTAATTCAGCAGCGGCATCATCAAGCATTTTGCTATTTGATGTAGCTTCACCAACACCAATGTTGATAACAACTTTGACTAATGCTGGAGTTTGCATTGTTGAACTATAGCCATATTTTTGAAATAAAGCAGGTGCAACAACTTCAGCATATTTTTGTTGGAGACGATTTGCATATGTTTTGTTTGCCATAATTTGCTACCTCCTTAGTCTAACTTATTGCCGGTTGATTTTGTTCTAGCAACACGAACTTTTTTGCCTTTAACAACTTTAATACCGACACGAGTACCTTTCTTTGTTTTTGGATCGATGAGAGCAACATTGCTAGCATCGATTGGTGCATAGATATCAACGATTGTTCCTTCTGGATTTTGTTGAGTTGGTTTTCTATGCTTTTTACGAACGTTAATTCCTTCAACAACTACTTTGTTAAGACTTGGATAAGCTCTTTGAACTAAACCAGTCTTACCTTTATAGGAGCCAGAAATAACGATTACTTTATCACCTTTTTTGATTTTCATTGTTTTTTCCTCCTATAAAACTTCTGGTGCTAAGGAGATGATCTTCATAAACTTATCTCCTTTTTCACGTAATTCACGTGCGACTGGTCCAAAGACACGAGTACCTTTTGGTGTACCATCATCATTGATAACAACACAAGCATTGTCATCAAAACGAACGGTTGAACCATCTGCACGATTAACTGCTTTTGCAACACGAACGATGACACATTTAACAACATCACCTTTTTTAACTTTTGCATTTGGGGTTGCATCTTTAACAGCACATAAGACAACATCGCCTAATGAAGCTGATTTAACTTTTGAACCACCATAAATACGGAAGACGCGGACTGAACGTGCGCCACTGTTATCTGCGACAACAAGATTTGTTTCTGTTTGAATCATATCTTACGTTCCTCCTTATATATTAGTCTTCAATCGCCTTTGTTACGATTTCAACAAGGCGGAAGCGTTTGGTTGCTGATAAAGGACGAGTTTCCATAATGGTAACAACGTCGCCTTTCTTTGCGATATTGTTTTCATCATGTGCTTTGTACTTTTTAGCATATTTAACACGTTTACCATATTTAGCGTGTTTTTTATGTGTTTCAATTAAGACAGTGATTGTCTTATCCATTTTATCGGAGACAACGACTCCTTTTAAAACTCTACGAGTATTTCTATCTGACATGAATCTTTACCTCCTACTTAATGCCAAGTTCACGTTCACGAATTACTGTATAAATACGAGCAATGTCTTTGCGAGCTTGAGTCATTGTTTTACCGTTTTCTAATTGACCAACGGCTTGTTTGCGGCGAGCTTCGAATAATTGTTCTTTAAGTTCATAGACTTTTGCATGAAGTTCTTCAGTGGTCATTTCTCTAATTTCCTTAATTTTCATAACTATTCTCCTTTCGCGATAACTTTACATTTAATTGGGAGTTTGTAGGATGCTAAGCGAAGTGCTTCACGTGCATCAGCTTCAGGAACTCCACCAATTTCGAACATAACGCGTCCAGTCTTAACGACTGCGACCCATGATTCTGGTGAACCTTTACCAGAACCCATACGTACTTCAGCTGGTTTTTTAGTTTTGGCTAAATGTGGATAAATACGAATCCAAATTTGTCCAGTTCTTTTTGTATATCTTGATAAAACGATACGAGCCGCTTCTATTTGACGGTTTGTAATCCAATTACCAGATACTGCTTGGAGACCGAATTCACCGAATGAAACTTCGTTTCCGGCCTTAGAATTACCTTCATATTTAATACTATGAGGTCTTCTATACTTAACTCTCTTTGGTTGTAACATAGTGAATTATTCTCCTTTCTTTTCTTTTTTGGTTGGGAGAATTTCTCCACGACAAATCCAAACTTTGCAGCCTAAACGACCATAAGTGGTGTGGGCTTCTGCAAGTGCATAATCGATGTCGCTACGAAGAGTATGAAGAGGAATAATTCCTTCGTGATAACCTTCGCTACGAGCGATATCAGCACCAGCAAGACGTCCGGAAATAAGTGTCTTACAACCTTTTGCGCCTGCTTTACGAACTCTTTGAATTGCTTTCTTTTGTACGGAACGGAAAGAAGCACGTTCTTCGAGTTGTTTAGCAATTGTTTGAGCAACTAATGTTGCATCTAAATCTGGATTTTTAACTTCAGCAACGCTGACTTTTAATTCAGACCCTTTAACGATTTTTGCGAGTTGCTTTTTAAGTGCGTTAATATTTGCGCCATCTTGTCCAATAACAACACCTGGACGAGCGACAAATACTGTAACATTAACGATGTGACCTTTATCGGTCTTAATTCTTTCAATATCAACATGTGAAAGAAGAGCATCTTTTAATTTAGCACTTAAGAATTTACGAATCTTAATATCTTCGTGTAAGAAGTTGGCATAATCTTGTTTTGAAGCATACCATCTGGAATTCCAATCGCGGATAATTCCAACACGCATACCAACTGGATTAACTTTTTGTCCCATGATTACTTACCTCCTTACCTTTCTTTAATAACACATGTAATGTGTGATGTTCTTTTAATAATACTTGACGCTGAGCCCTTAGCACGTGGCATAAAACGTTTTAAACGTGGTCCATCATTTGCATAGATAGCGGCAATATATAATTCTGATTCATCCATACCGTTGTTGTTAATTGCATTAGCGGCTGCGGATTTAATCAATTTTGCTACGATTGGTGTAGCGGATTTGTTGAGATTAGCTAAGATGCCAAGAGCATCATTAACATTTTTGCCACGGACAAGATCAATGACCAAGCGGGCTTTTCTTGGAGTAATTCTAACTCCGGTAACTGTTGCTTTTGCTTCCATTGTTCTTCTCCTTATTTATTTGCATGAGCAGCTTTATCTTCTGCTGTATGTCCGGTATGTCCGGTATAGGTACGAGTTGGAGCGAATTCGCCTAATTTGTGACCAACCATATCTTCTGTAACATAAACGGTAATGTGTTCATGACCATTATAGACAGCGAATGTGTGTTCGATGAATTGTGGGAAAATAACACTTCTTCTTGACCATGTTTTAATAACTTCTTTTTTACCTGATGCATTGAGAGCTTCAACTTTTTTCATTAAGTGAGCATCAACGAAAGGTCCTTTTTTCAAACTACGAGCCATGTCTTGTTTTCCTCCTTTTCCCTATTTACCATTACGACGTCTGACAATGAGACGTGTAGATGCTTTCTTGGTACGTCTTGTCTTGACACCTAAAGCACGTTTTCCCCATGGGGTTCTTGGTGCATCACGTCCGACTGGACACTTACCTTCACCACCGCCGTGTGGGTGATCATTTGGGTTCATAACAGAACCACGAACTGTTGGGCGGGTACCTAACCAGCGGGTTTTACCAGCCTTACCTAAGTTAATTAAGCTATAATCTTCATTTCCAACAATTCCGATTGTTGCGCGGCATGTTGCTAAAACTTTACGAACTTCACCGCTTGCTAAACGGATAGTAACGTATTTTCCTTCTTTACCTAAGATTTGAGCACTTGTACCAGCAGCACGGCATAATTGACCGCCTTTTCCTGGATAAAGTTCAACGTTGTGAACAAATGTACCTTCTGGAATGTTTGCGAGTAATAAAGCATTACCAACTTTAATATCAACATTGTCTCCAGAAATAATTTTGTCACCAACTTTTAAATCTTTTGGTGCGATGATATAGCGTTTTTCTCCATCCTTATAATTAATTAAGCAAATATTTGCGTTACGATTTGGATCGTATTCAATTGTTGCGACGGTTCCGATGATATCATCTTTATTTCTCTTGAAATCAATAATACGATAGCGGCGTTTATGTCCTCCACCAATGTGACGAGTTGTAATCGCGCCGGTGTTATTACGTCCACCTGTTTTAGAAAGATTAACTAATAAACTTTTCTCAGGAGTAGTGCATGTGATTTCTTCGAATGTCGCGTTTGTCATATGACGACGAGATGGTGTCGTCGGTTTATAAGTTCTAATTGACATTTTTCTATTCTCCTATATTTTTGCCTCTTTCTTGGGCTTATTCCTTAAATAAATCTAATGCTTCGCCTTCAGCTAAAGTAATGATTGCTTTTTTATAAGCTGGAACACTACCTTCATAACGGCCAGCACGTTTTGCTTTTGAACGGACATGAATAATTGTCACGTTATCAGCTTTAACTTGGAAGATTGATTCAAAAGCTAATTTAACTTCAGTTCTATTTGCTTTTGGAGCAACTTCAAATGTAACTTTATTTTCTTCTTGCATTAATTTCATTGTCTTTTCAGTAATAACTGGACGAATGATAACATCGAAGCTTTTAACTGTTGGTTTTGTAAAGCGACTTTTTGGGGCTTCGACAACTTTCTTTGTTCTTGCCATTAATTAAGTCCTCCTTCTAATGCTTTGATTGCGCCTTTTGTAAAGACAACACAATCTGCATTTAACAAATCATAAACGCTAACATTATCAGTTCCAACGATTAAGACACTTGGAATATTACGTGCGCTTAAGAATAAATTTTCATTAGCTTCATCTAAAACTAATAAAACTTTACCATTAGCGTTGATCTTGGATAAGATTTCAACAACTGTAGAAGTTTTTGGAGCTTCAAGTTTGAATCCATCAACAACGATAATTCCGTTTTCAGCACGTTTACTTGATAATGCTGAACGTAAAGCTAAGCGATGAGCTTCTTTATTCATTGATAATTTATAGTTTTGATTACCAGCTGGGCCAAAGACGCAACCGCCGCCTCTCCATAATGGGGAGCGGGATGAACCTGCACGAGCACGACCTGTGCCCTTTTGACGCCATGGCTTTTTACCACCGCCACTAACTTCATCACGACGTAATGTTTTTGCAGTAGCTTGGCGCATGTTTGCTTGATAAACTTGAACAGCATCAAACATAACTTGTTTATTTGGTTCAATTCCAAAGACGTTAAGTGAAACTAAAACTTTGGAAATTTTTTCACCATCTTGGTTTAAGACTGGTAAAGTAACTGATTTTGCTTTTTCTGCCATAATTGTTCTCCTTTCCGATCTTATTCTGCATCATGGTTAACAAGAGTCTTAACGACTTCTGCTTTACCACGTAATGCTTTAATTGCGCTGCGAATGGTAACGATTGATTTTGTTGCACCTGGAACAGCACCTTTAACTAAAATTGCATTGCGGCTTAGATCAACACCAACGATAACAAGATTTAAAACTGTACATCCTTTATCTCCGTGGTGACCAGCAGCTTTCTTTCCTGGATGGATACGGTTATTAGTTCTACCAGTAGTGGCATATGAACCAGCACCTCTATGATATCCAGAACCATGTCCTTTTGGTCCGATTGTGAAATGCCAACGTTTAATAGCACCGGTAAATCCTTTACCTTTGCTTGTTCCGATTACATCAACACGTTCTCCAACTTGGAAAATGTCACATGTAATGGTATCACCTAAGGCATATTTCATCATTTCATCGCCCTTAAGTTCTTTTAAAACATACTTAGGAGTTGTGCCTGCTTTGGCGAAAATTCCTTTTTCTGCTTTGTTAGCGCGATGTTCTTTCATTTCTTCATAGCCGACTTGAACAGCTTCATAACCATCGTTTTCAACTGTCTTAACTTGTGTAACTACGTTTGGTAAGACTTCGATAACTGTAACTGGATACATTGTGCCATCTTCTGCGAAGACTTGGGTCATTCCCATTTTTCTTCCTACGATTGCTTTCATGACATCTTACCTCCTTAAAGTTTAATATCGATATCGACACCACTTGGAAGGTCAAGACGTTTTAATACATCAATTGTTTCCTTAGTTGGATTAACGATATCAATTAATCTCTTGTGTGTTCTAATTTCGAATTGTTCACGAGCATCTTTATATTTGTGAACCGCTCTTAAAATTGTGTAAACTTGTTTTTCCGTTGGGAGTGGAATAGGACCCACAACTTTGGCCCCTGACTTAATAGCAGCGCTCACAATCTTTTCAACTGAAACGTCAAGAATTTTGTGATCATATGCTTTTAAGCGAACTCTAATCTTTTTTGCTTTAGCCATGAATGTTTCCTCCTTTTGTCTAAATCAGGCTTAGACGTCGCTCTGCACGAATTACCTGATATCACCATTCATGACAACGCTTTTGGGTGTATCAGCAACCTCGCACTTCTACGCGGACGTTAACATTCAAAATGATATCAAAGGGAGTTCAATAAGTCAACATATTTTTAAAAATATTTTTACTTTTTATATATGAAATATAAAAACGTAGCCACATATAGCAAAAAAACCGCTTGAAGCGGTCTTTTCATGTATTTTTGCTATATATTTCAAAAAAACAAATTAATCTACTTTTTTAAATTTTATTTCGTTTGGATCAACAAATAATTTAAGCTTTCCTTTAACAAATATCGATACTTCCTTATTAACGATTGCGGAAATATATCCGTGTTCAAAACTATTGTCTTTAGCGTAAACAACTTTATTATCCCCTAAAACTTCTTCATTAATAGGATTTATCGCAAATGCATTCTTTTTTTCTAACCTTGTGCTAGGAATTCTAAACGCTTTATTTGAAATTGATATTTCATATCTTCCTGATTGAATATTACTTTCAAAGCATTCTTTATCATATACGATAGTTTGACCCGCAACTACAATTTTGACTTTACCCTTCTTAACAATAACATTTCCTATAGTTTTATTTTCAAAAAATGGATATTTTGTTTTAACAATATTCTTAGTATCTTTCTCACGAATAGTGAAGTCATCTTTTTTAATATAAATAGTTAATTCACTGCCTTCTTCTAATTCAAGATTCGTATTAAGAGGCAAACGAATAACAAATGGTTTGTCTTTAATTATTTTATTTATATAAACTATTTTTGACTTACCACTTTCAACAACAAAATCAACCTTACCTGTTAACGCTACACTTTCTTCGATAGGTTCAATAGACACCTTTAAAGGAGAAACGCCAACCAAAACATTTCTATCGGTTCTATAATCTGGATTTATATTCATAGCATCATCAAATTTTATATCTTGGTTAGATAATGAAATGCTATAACCTTCTTCATTAAATGAAATACGACTATCAAAGATATTTTCTTCTGGAAGTCCAATAATTCGTTTCGTTGTTTCTTTATCAAAAAGATGTACACGATTTATATTGATGCTTAAATATATTGAATCTTCTCTATCAATTGCATTTTTATCTCTAGTTGAAATAATGATATCTTCGGTTCTTCCGTTCATTGTGGTGTATAAAACAGTTTCACTACCAAGCATTTCATAATAATGAATATCTACTGGAGCAAAATTATAACTTTCTTTATCGGTTAAATATAAATCTTCCGGCCTAATACCAAGAACAACTGTCTTACCAATATATTCACGATTAATCAATTGATTGTTAATTACTTTTCCTAAATCAATCTTAACATTTGTATCATTCTCTAAAGTTGCATACAAAGAACCATTTTCTTCACTTAAAACCACATCAAATAAATTCATTTGAGGTAATCCTAAAAAAGTTGCAACAAAAATATTTCCTGGTTCATCATATAAATTTTTTGGTGAATCAATTTGTTGAATATATCCATCTTTCATAACTACAATTTTACTTCCCATTGTCATGGCTTCTGTTTGGTCATGAGTAACATAAATAAAAGTAGTTTTAACTCTTTCATGAATTTTAATAATTTCTGAACGCATTTGCACTCTTAATTTAGCATCTAAATTAGATAAAGGTTCATCTAAAAGAAATACTTTTGGTTCTCTTACAATTGCTCTTCCTAAAGCAACCCGTTGTCTTTGACCCCCAGACAAAGCTTTTGGCTTTCTAGATAATAAATGGGTAATTCCTAATATTTCTGCAGCTTCATTAACTCTTTTATCAATTTCTTGATTATCCATTTTAATTTGTTTTAATCCAAAAGCCATATTATCATATACAGTCATATGAGGATATAACGCATAATTTTGGAAAACCATAGCTATATCGCGGTCTTTTGGCTCTAAATCATTAACTAATTTACCATCAATATAAAGCGATCCTGCCGTAATTTCTTCTAATCCTGCGATCATTCTAAGAGTGGTTGACTTACCACAACCAGATGGACCAACAAATACAACAAATTCATTATCAGAAATATCTAAATTAAAATCATTAACCGCTTTAACTCCACCATCATAAACTTTATAAACACTAACAAGTTTTACATCTGCCATAATCCTATTTCTCCTCTTTATATAAACCTTTTTGATCGATATCTTTTTGATATCTTCTATTGATAAATTTATCAAAAATATAAATCGAATATAAATACCACACTAATGCCAAAATCGAAAATCCAATTAACGCTAAAACGATTAGCCATACTAATTGGACAAAAGCAATTTGAACAATTAAATAAATTAACATTGGAACAACGCTAATTAATAAAACAAGCAAATTCTGTGGTAATAAAACACTACTAAATAGAAACGAATTCTTTAAATAACCTTCGATACTATTTTTATAAATTTGAGCTTGAGTCATCATAAATAAAGATGCTGAAATAACTATTATTAAACATATTATTAAAATAGTAATAAATGATATTTCAATAATACGATTAACATCTACTAAATTATAAAAATATATACTTGACATCGTAATAAAAAGCATCATTCCTAACATTAATCCTGATAACAAAGATACTTTAAAATTATCTTTAACGCCTTTTATAAAATCACTAAATAAAAATATTCCTTCATTCCAACATAATTTTTTAACAACTTTAAAAGTACCACCTAAACCAATAAACGCAATTATAATTAAGGGAATCATAAATAAATATAAAATGACATTTAAGGAAAAACTTCTCTCTAAAAGAAGTGCTTCATTTCCACTCATTTCTGGTGGTACTGTATTAATAAAAGCGTTAAAAACAATAAACCACACTAATGCTGGAGCAACAAAAACAAAAGTTAATAAACTAAGAATAATCATCGCTGAATAACGATGCTTTAAAATATCAAGAAATTGTCTCTTTCTTGTTTTAGGTAGTTGTGCTTCTATAAAAGGAGCGTCACTTTCCTTTCCAACAATCAATTCTCTAAGTTTATCATTTATACTCATATTATTTTAAAGCCTCTTTAATACTTTCTTCATTAGGAAATGCATCAATAGCCCCATATCCTAAAGTAGTTAAAGCGCCACATACATTTGCGTATTTAAAAATCTTATCTAAAGTAATCTCATCTAGTTTTTCATTTTCATCCAATTGCTTTAATACACCGGCAAAAAAAGCATCGCCTGCACCAGTTGTATCAATAGGTTTAACTTTAACACTCTCTATAATATTAAAGGCACCATTAAAATAATAAGCACTTCCTGTCGCACCTAAAGTAACACAAATTAATTGATCTTTCTTTGCTAAATTACGAAGTTTATCTTCTAATTTTTCACCAAAAGAAAACATTTCTAATTCTTCTTTAGAAAATTTTATAATATCAGCTTTATCAATAAATTCACGATATATTTCAACAGCAGTATTAGAATCTTTATATATATCATCGCGGAAATTAACATCAAAACTAACTATTTTATTCTTTTTATGCGCTAAATCAAAAATATTTCTTGCAAATAATCTTCCTTTTTCTTCACTTAACATTAAAGATCCAACATGTATAATTTTATAATCATCAATAATATCACTATCATATTCATCAAGGTTTAATTGATAATCTGCCGTGTTTTTTCGATGAAAGCAAAAATCTCTTTCACCATTTTCATCTAATTTAACAAATGCTAAAGTAGTGTTAAAATCATCATCCTTAACAATTAAATTTCTAACAAATCTTTGATTTAATGAATGACGATAAAGAAAGTCACCTTGTAAATCATTACCAACTTTTCCTAAAAAAGATGATTTACCGCCTAACTTAGCAATTCCACAAGCTACATTATAAGGCGCTCCTCCAGCAAAAGCTTTATAACAAGTTACACCATTATCATTACTACCTATTAAATCAACTAAAATTTCTCCTATTGAAAGAATCATTAAAAAGCCTCCCTAAGCAGTTTCTCCTTTCACAAAAGTAGATGGAATAACCACTAATTTCTCACATGGTTCACCATTTATTTTGTGCATTAACTGCTCTACAATTGCATGTGCAATCTCTACAATATTTTGTTGGCATTTTGTAAAAACAGGATGATACACTAAATCATCTATCATTCCATCATAAGCAATTATTTTTAAGTCTTCTGGTACTTTAATACCTTTAAAAACCGCTAATTGGTATAAAGAATTCGCCATTATATCACCGGAAGCAAAAATTGCATCTACATCAGGATATAATTCTAAAAATTTTAAAGCGTATTTGGTTTCTTCACCATGCTCAAAATCCTCATAAATATAGACTGGTTCTTGACCTATTTTCTTCATAACATCTAAATAGGCATCTAAACGCTTTGAAACCTCTGATTTAACACGAGGTTTTCCTCCAATAAAACCTATTTTTTTAGCTTTACAACTAATTAAATATTCTAACGCTTCTACCGTAGCGTCATAATTATTTGAAGTAATGCAAGGTATATTCTTACCTAAATGACGATCAAATGTAACAAGTGGCAATGATTGATCAACATATTCATGAACATGGTGAGTGATAAATATAATACCATCAACTTGATTTTGACCAATCATATCCAAAAGTTTTAATTCTTTTTCTTTATTTCCTTGTGATTGAACAATAATTAAACGAATGCCTTTTTGATATAAGTCTTCTTCAATTGCATCAGCAATTTTTGAAAACATTGGGTGAGAAATAGTCGGCACAAAAAGGGCAACAACGTTTGAACGACTATATTTTAAAGAACGTGCCATTTGATTTGGCTTATAACCAATTTCTTCAATTGCCTTTAAAACCCGTTTCCGCACTTCTTCAGAAACATATCCATTATTATTTAATACCCTTGAAACAGTTGTTTTTGAAACTCCTGATCTTTTTGCAACATCGATAATACTTGCCATACTTTTCTCCTAAAGTTATTTTGTCAGGGCAAAAATTGCCCTAACATTATAGATTTTTAATTTTTCTTAATTTTCTTCTTACATTGAATATAATAATACATTACTGAAATTGACGCAAACCATATTACCATAACAATAAGTAAACAATTGTTTTTATTTTGAAGTGTTGAAAATAAAATATTTTGAGATAATGAAGGTGCTTTATTATTTTTTTCATTAATTGCGGTTAAATAATCAATCGTATCTTTAATTGTACTTTCTGAAGTTAATTTATAGTTATTAATAAATTCCGCATCCACGCCTTGAAATCCATTATATGCATTAATCAACTTGTTAAATTCTGCATCATCAGCAGCAATATTACATAAGCCACTATTAGAAAGATTATCTTTCATATTTTTAACAAAATCAAAGATATTGGTCTTTGTATTTGTCGCGTTAACTGCAGCAATCCTAATATTTTCTTCATTATAATCTCCATAAATATGGTTAACATAAGTATCAAGTGAAGAAAATTCTGGTTTTGTTTCATAATAAGTGACAACATTATCTAAAACTAAATGTCCCCAACCACCATCTCTTGTATCATGAAATTCAAGATACATTTTTGCACCGATAAACGGCGATAAATCTAGTAAATGTTCAGTCATTGTCGCTAATCGGCAACCATCTTTTACACGTGGGAATTCAACATCTGCAAAAGCGGCATTTTGTGCTTCTGCTAAAACCGCTCCATTTTGTGCTTTAACAACAACTTTAGCTTCATTTCCCGCCATTCTGAAGGAAATAAAACCACTTCCACCTAAAGTAAAGGTTGTAGAACGAATACCAAATCTTTGATTTTCTGAAATTCTTTCAAAGCCACTAAAGAAATAATTGCCATTTTTGTTAAATGGAATTGCTTCCGCCCAAAATGTATTTGACGCATAAACTGGATTCTTTCCTGGATTTCCTCCTTCAAATTCTGGATAACAATCACTTGTAAAATTCCAGCCTTTCATATCGCCTGATTCAAAATCAGGATTAACAATATAATTAGTTTCACCTAAAATAGGTAAGACATAATTGTTATTATATACTTCTAAAGTTCCATTTTTACCTGCTTCATCCTCAGTTTCATTAGTAATCATTTCCTTATGTGCATTAAAGGAATTAATGACTTCTTGAGCTGTTTGACTTGTTTTAATTTCATCAATAATAAGTGCACCAAAGCCATTTTCTTTTAAATCAACTATTTCAAAATGCATTGAATGACCTAAACGAGATAAATCAACTTGTCTCCAAGTATAGACCATATTCCACGCTCTTGAAGGATCGGCAAAATAATTATTATTGATGATAAGTACAGTCTCATTATTTGAAGTTTCATCAACTAAACGAACATAACCAGCATCACTATTTCCGCCTAAAAGCATCGATATATAGCCTTCACCGCCTAGAGTAAATGAAGGTGAATGTAAAGTACCTTTTAATCCTTCATTAACTTCACCACATAAAAACTTATCGACACTAAAGAATTTACGAGTTGTCCAATATTTATGGTTACTATCACGTATTTCACCTATATTATCGCCTGTCCAGCTAGTTAAATCATTACTAAAGTCGCCATTTTCCATATAAATATTACTAAACTCAAATGCATGGGCAACTGAATTTGCCTTAGCGTTATCTTTAGAAGAAAACGCTAAAGCACAAACAGAAAGGATTAAAAGTGTATATATAAATTTTTTATTCATAAATAAATTTCTTCCTTTTCATTATAAAGTATTAATAGCTTCACTATAATTTAAAACAACATCATTATAAGAGTCAGTTGAAGCAATATATTCTCTTACAGTATCTTTCATCGTTGTATAATCTGGTGCAGTTTCATAATAAGTAACAATTTCATCAAAGAATGCAACAGACCAGCCACCAATATTTCCTAAATCCGATATTTCAATATATAAATTTTGATTTAAATATTCACTTAAATTAGCAACATATCCATTCATTGTCGCTAATCGACAACCATTTGATATACTTGGGAAGTTTACATCGGCAAATAAATTGTTGCGATAATCAGCAATTAATTCTCCATCTGCGGTATAAACTTTAACCGCGGAGGCAGCACCACCCATTTTAAAAGAAATATATCCACTTCCACTTAAAGTGAAAGTTGTTGAACGTAAAGTATAACCTTCTGGTTCTGAAGGACATGCGGTCCATCCATTAAAGAAATATTCACCAGATTTATTATATGGAATTTGTTCAGCCCAGAATGTTGTATCAGAATTAATTGCATCATCTGTAACAACGTTTCCGCTTACTATTGTCCAACCAGTTAAATCACCGGTTTCAAAACCGCCATTAGTAATTTGATTATCATAAACAATATCATTCTTTACAGTAACTTTAATTACGCTTTCGCTCGATTGCTCGTAATTATCTGTGACTTTAATTGAAATATAATAATCGCCATCTTTATCAAAGTTAAATGAATTATAATCAACTTCTGTAAGTAAATTGTTACCTAATTTAGCACTAACAATTGAACGACTTAAGTCATTTGTGGCAGTGTAGTCATCACTTACTGTCACTTCGTTAAGTAATCTGTTTAAATCGACATTATTTGTTGGCGCCATTTCCTTAACTAAAGCATAGCCATTTTCTTCCTTAATTGTTGGAGCATTGCCCGCTAAAGGATAAGAATATCCTCCATTATATAGAGCAATATAAGCATCTTTAGCAACTGAATCTTCTTCATATGTTGCCGTTTTTAACGCAGTAATTTCATCTATAATATCTTCTTTAGATAAATTAATCTTAAAATCATCAACGACTATTGCTTTAAAGCTATCTTCTGATTGACTTTCATCAACAATTAAGAAATAAAGAACTTTTCCTTTACATGCTGTTACATCAACGAAAACTTCGTGCATATTAAGTGACATCTTAGGATCAGAAAATTCTTTATTTGTTACACGAGCGACTTCAGAATTAGTTTGAGCATCAATTATAGAAACATAAGCTGTTGAGAATTTTGCACCACCAATTCTAAAGGATACGTATTTATTTCCTTCAGTATTTTCAATAGTAAACTTTTCAGAACGCATTTTTCCAATCCGATTTTCTGTACCTTCGACTTTAAATCCGTTTAAGAAATAATTGCCTTCTGCATAGAATTGTCTTTCACCCCAGAATGTATTTGCTGATTCTTCAATAAAATCTTCATTTAATGCATCTCCTGATAAAACTTTCCATCCAGTTAAATCACCGGTTTCAAAACCGCCATTACGTAATGAAGTTGATGTTTCATCTTCTTCAAATGGTTTTTCTTCATATTGCTTTAACTCATCTTTACGAAGATTAATTACTTCATTTTTTTCTGATGCATTTTGAATAATTCTAAAATCATCAAAATTAACGTAGGAATAATCAGTTACTTCACTATTAGTGTCCTCATCAACAACGACAATCTTAATGATTTCATCAATATATTCTGATAAATCAACATATTTTTGAACCATTTGGTCAGTACATGTTGTTCCATTAAAATCATCATTACCAATTTTATCAACCTCGACATCTCCTCCATTAGCCTTAAATGCTAAAGGTTTATCACTACCATCTTTATAGAATTGAATATAAATTTTTGAAGTATCTTTAGCGGCCCCCATTTTAAATGATACATATCCTAATCCACCAAGTTTAAAATAATCACTTTCTAATTTACCTGTATAAGATGGTAAACTGCTTTCAATTCCAGAAAAGAAATATGTTCCAACTTTTCCAGCTTCAATTCCATTAACAGTTGTGGCATTAGTAACATTATCTGGTGAAAAAGCTCCTAGTCCTTTGTCAGACCATCCTTCGATCTTCTCACCGATACCACTTTCAAAGCCACCATTAAGAATTAAATTATCATGAAATTCCGTTTTAGTATTATTTTGACCATTTCCACAACCTGCCAACATTGTAAAAGCAGTTAACGACAAACAACTACACAACAATATTTTCTTATTTGTTTTCATATAATATTTCCTCCTTTTCCTTATATGTTTTAAATATTATTTGTTTATAAACTTTTTCATTGCTTAAAAAATGGATATCATAATCTTCTTTTTCTTTATAAAAATTACTCGTTAATATTAAGGATCCATCATCAATAAATACTTCCATTATCGAAACATCGATAATAATTTTTAAGTCAATTATGTCATTATCGCATTTTCTATTTACATATCGGACATCACTAATTTCACCATCATTATTTTTTATTATTAGACCTGAATGTAAACGATTTAATGTAAATAATCTTTCATGATGACTATAAGTTAAGACAATTTCTTCATCACCATCTTTTGCAAGTTTGATTGATGCAACACTATCATCATTCATCAATGATGTATCTATTTTTACTTCAATTTCATGAGCGGGTATTTTATTATTAATAATTAATCTTGAGCAACTTTCAAAAACCTTTTCTTTTTCCACGATTGAATTTGTATTAATTGGATTCTGTATCAATTTTCCATTTCTAATTGAAAGTAATCTTGGAATCGTTAGCTGTCCCACCCATCCATAAGAATGAGTTGGATATTCTCTATCCCAGCGACTTGCCCACGCGATTAACAAAGGATTATTATTTTTGTCTAAAGTAACTTGCGTTGCATAGAAATCAAATCCTAAATCCATTTCTTGCGCTGGCAACTGATTAATAAAGACTCCTTTTTCATAATCAATTTTGCCAATAATGTACATAACACCATGTCCATTGCTGTCATAAATTCTTTCTCTATTAAAAGCAAATTGAGGTGACATTATAAGCACATCATATCCATCAATCTTTACTAAATTAGGACACTCAAGCATTCCTCCATTTACACTTCTCTGAGTATAGAGTTCATTCACATATTCCCAATCAATTAAATTTTTGGATTTAAATAAAATAATTGCTACTTCTGTATCATCTTTTCTTACACCATATGCGGAATAATAAACACCATTATCTTCAATAATACACGGATCTCTAAAGTCACTAATCTTATACTTATTTGGAAGAATGCTTTCATCAATAACTGGATTTTTATCATATTTTATAAAACCATTATTTTCATTTAAAAAAGCAATATTCTGTGTTTGTTTTCCCTCAGAAACACCTGTATAAAAAAGATATAACTGATTATCTTTAACATATGCACTTCCAGAAAAGCAACCTAACTCATGATCATATTTTTCACTTGGTGCAAGAGCGACATCATTATAAGTCCAATTTAATAAATCTTCGCTTTCTGCATGTCCCCAATGCATCGGTCCCCACTTAATATCATATGGATTATATTGATAAAACACATGATACTTGCCTCTATAATATATAAAGCCATTAGGATCGTTCATCCATCCTATTAAAGAAGATAGATGATATTTTGGTACATACTTTCCATAAACTAATGGGCGCTTCTTCTTAATATACTCATTAGCCTGCTTTAATCTTTCCATAATTTCCACTACTCAACTTTCAAATCATATTTTGTTATATCGCTAAAGATTGCACTTCCATCTTCAACAAAAAATTCAATATTTGTATCATCCTTATCTGGGAATACTGTTCCTGTCATTGTGTAATATCCATCATTTATAAATACTTCAACTGAAGAAACATCTAAGAACAATCTTAATTTAATCTTTCCATCGATAGGTGTTACTGGTGCATATCGAACGCCATTTTGGCCACTTTCACCAGTTCCATTTATTGTTTTACCGTTATTTATACGATTAAAAACTAATCTTTGATAATAAGCATCATAATAAATATCTGTATGATTATCGGTTCCTTTGAAAACGCTAATTCCCGCTTTACCATCACTTGATAATGATGAAATATCCATTGTAAATTCAATTTCAGCTTTAGTGCCCTCAATATTCTTAATCGCTATCGATTCATTAGATATTGTCTTATTACTAACAGAAACCTTATTTTTTCGATATTTTTCAATTTCTCTTACCGGTGATTGATAAATGTGATTATCCTTCATTGTCAATTCTCTTGGTAAGACCATTGCTCCTGTCCAGCCATGTCCTGAAGAAGGGAAAGAACTACGACTCCACATATTCATCCACGCGGTTAGAATAGTTCTACCATCTCCTGGTTTTAAACATTGAGCGGCATAGAAATCAAATCCTTTATCAAATTCTTCCATCACCATTTCTCCGGAATCATTTGTAAAAGCGCCACTATCTAAATTCAAACTACCTATTTGATAGGTCACACTATGAATATTTTGGTATTCGCTAATTTCTTTTGATGTTAGAAATTGTGGTGATGAAATTATAACATCCTTACCATCGATAATTTGATAATCAGGGCATTCAAATATTCCTCCACCAGTTATTTCAGATTGAAATAAAATACCGACATATTCCCAATTGTCTATTAAATTATTAGAACGGTATAACAATAATTGTCCTCCTTGCTTTCCTGCAAGTTTCGAACCTATAATCGCATAATAATAAGAACCTTGTTTAAATACTTTTGGATCTCTAAAGTCATAATCAGTCGCGTTATTTGGTAATAAAGTATCACTAATAACTGGATTTCGATTTAATTTAGTAAAATCGATGCCATTTTCTGAATATGCTAGAGCTTGTCTTTGTTTTCCATCTGTTCCAACTGCAGCATATAAAAGATATAATCTTCCATCAATTTCAATTGCTGAGCCAGAAAAGCAACCATTCCGATCGTATTTTTTATCTGGCGCTAATGCTACAGGTTGATCTTCCCATTTTACAAAATCTGTCGATGTTGCATGTCCCCAATGCATCGTATCCCAGCCAACCGAATATGGCGTATGTTGATAAAATAAATGTATTTTACCATCAAATACTGAAAATCCATTCGGGTCATTAATCCATCCCATAGGCGCCATCAAGTGGTATGAATGACGATAAGTATCAACAACTTCATGTCTATGATTTTCAATATATCTTGTAGCATCATATGCCGCTCCAACTTTATCAGCTTCACCTTTATAATTAACAATAAAATCATCAATTATTAAATAGTTATATCCTGTATCACTATTATCATTGTCCACTATTTTAATGTAGACATCTTTGCCTACAAATTCATTAGCGTCTAATATTACTCGATGCATAACATTGCTAGGATTATCTCGATCGAATTTATAATTGGCTATATATTTTAATTCTTCATTTGTGGATGTATCACACAAAACTAAATAACATTTATTTGTATCGATTCCTCCACCTAACATAAAACCAATCTTTCCATTACCTTTTAATTTAAAAGAAGGACTTTTAATAACACCAACTGCGGAATTACCATTACGTTCACCATTTAAGAAGAAATCACCAACAACATTCCATGTTTTATTTTCATAGCTTGAAACATCAATTGCATTTAATGTAAAAGCATTTCCACTAATGACTTCCCAATTATCTAAAGAACCTAATTCAAAACCACTATTGCTAAAATAATATTCACCTACATCATTTCCACAAGAAGATGTAATGACCAATAAAAGACTAAGTAATGTAGTTTTCATTTTCTTTTTCATATCTAACATCCTCTTATTTATGTATTGATTTCATGATACTAACTTCAATTAATTCAATTGATGCCGTTCCATTTTCAATAAATACTTCACTTAAATTTGTAATATGATCACCAGTATAACTTCTTGTTGAAATCGTCTTATAATTATTAAAGAAACCTTCAATCATCGAACGATCCACAAATAATTCCATAGTTATACTTGAGTCACTTAAGCTACCTTCAAAAATTCCATCTGTTAAAGCAGAATTGTTTTTATTTAATTTCGTATCTGCGCCAATAACTTTTCGACCATTATCATAATAGTATTTTGTATATTCTTCTTTATTTTCGGTCATTCTAGTTTTAACGCCAACAACTGCATTTTCACTCATATTAGTAAACTTTACTTTAATGTAAAGCATATCCGATTTAATTTTAGCTAATTGCTTATTAACTGTCTCTGCATCACTATTTTCAATAAATATCTTTTGTTCTTTTAAGCTATCTAATGCCGCAACTGGTTTAATATGTAAATCTTTGTCCTCTCCTAGATAAATATGACGAGCTAATCCAACACAATGTGCCCATCCAGAAGCAGCTAAATATTTAGAATCTCTTTGATCTTGCATAATCGAGAAAATAGTGGCTAAACCTGTATTTGGATCAATAAACCCACTAGGACCTGTAAAAACATTTCTTCCGTAATCCATTCTTCTAGCCGCTCCTTGCCAATCAGGAGTAAAGCGGTATGTTGATTTATTAAATGTACCAATCCAATATACAATATTGTTATCTGCAGTATCAGCAGGTGCAGGTGAAATAATCAATACATATTTGCCTGTTGCTTTTCCGTTTTCATCACTTAATGGGAGTATAACTGGAAGTTCCCAAGTTCTGCCATAATTACTCGTTTGTTCTTTCCAATCATATAGCATTCCTCTATAAGTCCAATTATGAAGTGGATCTTTTTGATTCATTGAAGATGTATATAATAAAACGCAACCTCTTCCTTGCGCTGATACACTTGAACCAACCGCTAAATAATATGTGTCATTTTCAATCCAAACATGAGCATCTCTAAATTCTCCTGCTTTACCTTGTCCAGACTTTTGTTCAATCGCTAATTTATCACTAACTTCCCATTCTGTTAAATATGGGTCGCTTGGATCTTTTGGGGTTGCTAAACCAATATTTTGATTTGAAACCATACCAGGATGAGCATAATTACCGGCAGTGAATAACAATACAGGTACATTATCCACTCCATTAACAGTAGCGTATGTTGAACCACCAGACCAGACACCATCAGGACAAACGGTTCCTTTTGTTGGAACTATTGCTTCCTTAATTGGTTTCCAATTTACCATATCTTCACTTACTAAGTGTCCCCACGCAATGCCTGCTGCTGAATTAAAATAAGGACCTAAAATATTAAATTGGAAGAATAAATGATAAATGCCTTTATAATATATCGGAGCGTGAGGTTCATTCATCCAATGTTGATATGGGCCTCCATGAAATTGTGTTTTATAAACATCATCTGTTAAAGCATCTTGAAGCCAAATATCAGAAAATGCGATTTCATTTGCTTTTCCATCTACGGTATAAAAATTATAATAATCCTTAATATCACTATTTGATAAAACTGTCTTATATAAACGGATATCATCTAATAATCCACTTACAACTGCTTGTGTACATGAACCACTAGATCTTGAAATGTTATTTTTTCCTACTAAAAGAGGCATATCAGGTATTTGAATACTACTTCCAACAGGAATTTCTTTTACATTAACAATCTTACCATTCATATAAAGAGATATTTTTCCATTTATTCCATCAAATGTAGCGGTTATATGATTCCATTCATATTTTGATAGTGGTGTACCTTCATCCCATATTTCTACCCATGAATTTCCTAAACCACATTGGAAAGTCCATGCACCTTCACGATGATAGCCAAATATCATTCCCATCGAATACGAATCATCCCGATAATATTGTGAAACAATACCTGTTAAATTTTCACTATCGTTACTTACTGCATTAATATCATCCCAATCATACGCTCTTGGAGCTACCCAAGCGCTAATCGAGAATTGACTGCCTCCAACAGCTATTTCCGATGAATCATATGTTATCCATGTTGAATATCCATCAAAAAGTAAAGCTCCATTAACTGCTCCATGTTCCTTCCATAAAACATCAGTTGGCTTCGTACTTAAAGTATCAGAATCCAAAATGGCATATGATACAGATTTTGCTTGATGTTTTTTAGTCGCATCATTAACCATCGTTCCTTTTTGCTCATCAAAAGTTAAATGTAATTCTAATGAATCTTTGTTTGGATCTGCATAGTTCTGTGATGGTTTATTACCACAGCCAGATAAAACTATCGATAACGGTATAGATAAACATAATAATTTATTTAAAAGTTTCATTATTTTTTCTCCTTTACTTTAATCCGGTAAAACTTACACCTTCAACAATATATTTCTGCGCAAAAATATAAACTAATGCGATTGGAATAGTTGAGAAAGTTAACGCCGCCATAACAACTGAAATATCTCGTGGTGTATAGGTATTAACAAGTTGTAAAAATACTTGTAATGGTTGCTTCGCCGGATCAACGAACATCAATTGAGCAAATATGTATTCATTCCATTGACCCATAAATGTAAAGATAGCAACAGTGGCAAATATTGGTTTTGATAAAGGAAGAATCATTTTAAAATAAATTCCTAATCGTGAACATCCATCGATTCTGGCTGCTTCTTCAATTTCAATCGGCATACTTAAGAAAAATTGTCTAAACATATATATGTACATTAACGAACACATCGATGGAAGCAAATAGCCAATAACACTTGTTGTCTCTCCTAATAGCCCTAACTTATATAAAATGACATAGAGAGGAACAATTGAAGTTTCAATTGGAACAATCATTAATAAGATAATAATTGTTCTCATTACTTTTGAACCAGGAAATCTAAATCTTGCTAGTGCGTATCCTGCAAAAGAATTTATTAATAAAACTCCGACAATCGTAATTGCACAATAGACTATACTGTTAAGTATCGAACGTCCAAAGTGCTCAAATGAAGCAAATAAACTTCCATACGACTTAAACCATTGTGTCACATCCCATGTTGCGGGTAAAAAGGTCCATATCGAACTCATTTGTGCATTAACTTGTTCATGTGTTTTTAAAGAATTTGATACCATCCATAAAACTGGAAACAAGAATATAACACACAATATCGCTAGCCCTATAACAATAAAAATATTTCTAATAATCTTTTTTATAGCCTTTTTATTATCTTTTTTAGGTTTCTTTTTTATTTCTTGGATAATTATTTCATTCATAATGCTCACCTATGTATTAGACTCATCGCCTAAAACCTTTCTTAAAGTTAATGAAATAGAAGCAATTATAAAAGTAAAGATAAGCGCTAAAGCACTCGAATATCCAACATCACGATATTCAATACCTTGTTTATAAATGTAATACGACATTGTTATCGTAGAATCTAATGGACCTCCACCAGTCATAATCATCGGTTGAGTACATATTCTAAAGGCTCCAATGAGCATTGTAATTAAAATGAATACAAATGTCGGTTTTAAACTTGGCATTGTTATATGTACAAATTGGCTCCATTTACTCGCTCTATCAATTGATGCTGCTTCATATAATTCTTTAGGTATATTTTTTAGACCTGATAAGAATATGAGCATTTGATAACCTGCACCTTGCCATGCAGAAACAAAAACAATTACATGCATTGCTTCATTAGGAGAATCTAAAAACAACATTGGATTAGCGCCTATAGCTAAAAGCAAGGTATTAATTAATCCATCTTGGGTATTTAATAAATTCATCCATAGCATAGAAGTGATTGCTAGAGATAACATAACTGGGCAGAAAAAAGCCCATCTTAAAAACGTATTTCCCCTTTTTATCTTATTTAAAATTAACGCTAAACCTAAAGACGTTCCTAATTGAAGTGGAACAACTTCCACAACAAATTGAAAGGTGTTTTTTAAAGCTTTACCAACCGTAGGATCAGCAAAAACACGTCTAAAATTTTCTAAACCATTAAATTGAACTCTATCAATTCTTAATAAATTTGCATCCGTGAATGCATATGATAAAGAAATAATAATTGGTAAAATGATAAAAATTAAGCCTAAAACAACTGCAGGAAGGCAAAATAGCCATCCAACAGTTGATTCTTCTTTCGAATAAGAATTACCAAAAACAACAATATTTCCACTTTTTCTATTTTTTGTAATTGGTTCAATATAATACTTATCGTTATCATTTAATGCGTTATCTTTCTTAAAAAGGCTAGTTAACTTATTAAAGAACTTCATCGGCACTACCTCCTATAAAGCAATTATTTTTTAATTGTTTATATTTCTTATTAAGCCTTAGCAAGATCAACTTTTCTTGATTCTTCTTGAATTTTCTTTTCTAAGTTATAGTCTTTGACTTGATTCATATTTTTAATATATGACAAAATTGATTCATAACAATCCTTTAATTGAGGATATTTAACCATTTTTGGACGAGTTAAAGTATTCGCTAATAAATAGGTTGCTAATGACTTCATTGCCCCACTTTGGAAACTGCTCATTGTATTTAATAATTGTTTATGAGTTGGGAAAGTTCCAATAGCGTTGTGCATCATTTCACTTGATTCTGCACCAGTTAAATACTTAACTACTTCAGTTGCAGCTTCTAAATCTTTAGAATCGCGTGTGACTGCAAATCCAAATGAACCACATGGTGTGGCAACTGTCTTACTTTTTTGACCAGCTTCATCTTCATAAACAGGATATGGCATAATATCATAATGTCCTTTAACGGCCGAAGAACCTTTTTCGATAGTTCTAGCATCCCAAGGTCCATAAATTTGGAATGGAATTAATTCATCAGCAAAAGCTGTTTCACTTGTTCCGGTATATGCCCAATCAGTAGTTTTATCTTCAAAGAACATCTCTAATTGTTTAATTCCATTAACACTATTCTTTGATGTTAATGATGCTTCAACAGTTCCATCCTTTCCAAATGTTCCTCCTGCACTATAAACAAGAGGTGAATATAAATACATATATCCATCGTCACCAAATCCTAAATTTAATTTAATTTGATATTTCTTATTAGCGGCTTTTAATTTTTTCATTGCTTTAAAAACATCATTCCATGACCATGGATTTTCTAATGTTCCAAAATCTGCATCGGTATATCCAACTGATTTTAATAAATCTTTATTGTAATATAATCCTGCAGGAGCTTCCATTCCGCTTAACGCATATAACTTATTATCAATAGTACTTTGTTCAATAACACTATTGATATAACTATCACGTTCTGTTTGAGAAACATAAGTATCAATAGGTACAATAATCTCGGCGTTTGCTTTTGCTGAAATATCTGATGAATCAATAGCAATAACGTCTGGTAATTGGTGTGTAACTAATGCACCTGTGATCTTCGTTTCGAGTGTAGCGCCATAGAATTCAACACTCATACGAATAATACGTCCATCAGCAGTTTTCTTTTCTAAATTATTAAAGTTATTAGCTATTTGCTTATAAACTTTACCTTCTGGTTCTTCGCTGCTTTTATGAACCCATACTTTAATAATTTTGATGCCATTTCCACCAGCATTAGAGTCGCTATTACTTCCTCCACAGCCAGTTAAAGCGAATCCTGTTGCTAATGATAATAAGAACGCTTTTAAAAATTTGTTTTTCATAAAAAATACTCCTTTTAGTGTGGGAAGGTTCCCATATTAAAAGTGTATATTGTGTAAGCGCTTTTGTCAATATTCTTATGTAGCTTTTTTTTAAATTTTTGAACAAACTTTATAATATTGTCTATTTTTTAAGTATAAAGCAAAAAAACTATTAAGTTTTGGATATCAAACCCATACCTTAATAGTTTATTTTATAAATTATTTAATAATTAGCAATATTTCTTTTTATTTAAGAAGTAATATCCTGCAATCGCGGCTAATCCTAATAAACCAACGACTAAGATAATTGAAATATTATTTGATGAAACAAAGCTATTTAATAATGATGCTTCGCTTTTTGTTGCTTCACGAGCATTAATTGTTTCCATATACGCTAACTTATCGCCTAAAGAAACTGTCTCTGATAAACTTGTATCATCTTTATTTGCTTTGCAGTTAATAACAATACTATCGAAAATATTTTGTTTATCTGTAGATAATTCATTATAACGATTTCTATAATCAGCAGCTTTAGAATAATCATTACATGTATCAGCTGAAATTACTTCAGAAATTAATTTAAATGTCTCTTCTTGAGCAATTCTATTAATACTAACAATAATAGCGGAATTAATTACTGCTTCACCATCTTTATTGCTAATAGCGCCATAAACAACAACATCATCTTTTCTATTTAATCTATTAGTCATATCAGCATATGTTGTATCTAATAAACTAGAACTTATAACATCAATTTCGTTTCCTTCTAAATCAACAAAAGAGAAAGCTCCATTTGTTTCATCTGTAATTTCAAGAACATTACCATTTAAGAAATACCTATCAGATGTTGATTCACCATTTGTAGATGGCATCAAATCACTAGCGGCAGCATTAGTAATTGATGGGAATCTATTTGGTTGATATGCATTATCCACGATTGTAATATTTTGTGTATAAATAGTGCTATCTATTGTATAAGTAACATTAAATATAAATGTAAATCCTTGGTCAAATCCTTGTTCAACTGTAAAATATAACTTTCCATTTTGTTGAATATATTCAACCTTATTTGGTTCTTTCATCATATTATCTTTAGCATAGCCAAATTGTGTAGATTCAAATAAAACAGCAGTTATAGTAAAATCATCTAATGAGATATTTGGTTTATCCTTTAAATAAACAAATATTCCCGCACCTTCCATTCTTGTTTGAGATTCATCAATCGCTATTGGTCTTTCAACTAAGTCTAACGTATTAAGCAATCTTTCATATTCTGCTTCCGCATCTCTTAAAGTTTCATAGTTTGTAACTCTAGATTTTAATGAATCATCTAATTTATTATATTCATCTCTTGCTGCATCAATTTTCGCCTTACATTCTTTTGTTAATTCAACAGTTCCAATTGCGTTTATTTTTTCTTCAACACTAGCTATAATTTCTTCATTTGTTTCATGATTACAATCGACAGATTCAACAGTACATTCATTTGTGTATACACCACCAGATATAATCATAGTGAGTTTAAAGTCACCATTATCTGTATGTAAGATTATTGATACATTTCTATTTGATTCTGCTCCTGTAACAATATTAACTTCTAAGTACTCTGCAGTTAAAGTAGGTTTATCAATATGATCAACAGAACCTACTGAAACACTGCAGTCTTCTCTTGTTGGTGCTTTTGTAACTTTATATTCATTAGATTTCCATGTAAATTTAAAATGATTTGCTGCACCACTAGTTGCTTTAGCTTCTACTGTATAATATTCATTTTCGGAAGGTGTATTTCCTGATTCCTCTGAACCGCTAGATGATGCGATTACAAAGCTATTGTTAATAATAACATAATCAGAATCTTCATACTCACCATTTCCTACTGCTTTAGCTTGAACTTTATATGTTCCTGCTGCCAATGAGCCTAAGCAAGTTATTGTTCCACCATTAGTGATATCTTGTTCAGCTTTAACAACATCATTAGAGTCTAAGAATTGAATATGATACCCTGATGCATTAGCAACTGCCGCACAAGCAAAGTTATAACCGCCTTCAGGAAGAGGATTCATAACACCACCAACAATATTAGAAAGTTTATTCCCGGCAGCACGTGCAACAATATTATCGACTTTAGAGTTAGACTTATTATCATGAGCAACTAATCCACTTCCAAATATCATCGCACCAACGGCAAAGAACATTGAAAGTCTTCGAAATAATTTTTTCATTTATCTTTCCTCCTTTTTTATCTAAATAAAAGAAAAATTATTTTTGTATTTGAATTGATTTTATATATTTTAATAAGCGTTCTGCATATTAAATGTAAATCAATTCTTTTTATTATTAACTTTCACATGATTTCTAATAGTTGCATATAAAGTCTTAATTTCTTTCCATTAAATTAATATTTAATTCCTTTTAAATCTTTTATTTAGATACTTAAGGAACTATAGCTTTAAAAGAAGAAAAACTTTTATCTATTAAAACTTAACCTGTGAAAATGAATAAACATAAATTAGATATCAATAAAAAGTAATCACTTTATTGATAAACACGTACATAGTCGACTGACATGGTCATTGGGAAGTTATTTCCAATATTAAATCCAGGTAAGTTACCACCTACAGCAACATTTAAAATGAAATAGAAATCTTTATTAAAGCAATCTTTACCTGTTGTATCAAAAATATAATGTAAGATATCATCATGATAGAATCTCATTTCTTTTTCTGTCCATAAGAATCCATATGTATGATATTCAGTTCTATTTCCAACATCGATTGAAGAAGAACCATGAAAAGCATGTTCTTTACCTTCATTCCAATGAAGTGTGGAAAAGAAACAGGAATTATAGTTAATAGCCTCCATAATATCGATTTCACCACAATATGGCCAAGGTGTACTATCAACATTTGCGCCTAACATCCAAAATGCTGGCCAAATTCCCGCCATCGCAGGTAAAGCTAATCTTGCTTCTAGATAACCATATTTAGTTTGATATTTACCTTTCGATATTATTTTCGCGGATGTATAGGAACTTCCATTATATTTTTCCTTAAGCGCAGTTATTTTTAATGAGCCATTACTAACTGAGCAATTTTCTTGTCTAGAAGTATAATATTGTTGTTCATTATTACCCCAACCCCAATCACCAGTACCTATATCATAAGACCATTTAGATTGATCTAAAGATGTCCCATTAAATTCATCCGACCACGCTAAAGCTAAATCATACTTTGTTTTTGGTGGATCATCATATGTTCCATCTAAGTCAATTGAAGAATTACTCTTTTCCTTATAGCCTTTTAAAGAAACATTAGAAATTGTAATTGTGTGATCTGAATCAGTTGTGCCATTAACATTTCCTAACATAAACCCATATAAATAAGTGCTTGTATAAGAAATAAGTACTTCTGTATTAATAACACATTCTTCATTTGCAGTTAATGTAATAGTTTTATTTACTGGAGTAGGATCATAAGAAGTATCTTGTTGAATCAGAAATTGAATATCTCTATTAATGCTTGATGTAACCGCAAATGATATTGAATATTTATAATTTTCTTTTAAAATAATTCCGTTCTGTAATATTTGATTTGACCAATTATTTTCAGCTCCTGAATTATTAACATTCAACTTAATAACTTTATTGCCATTGCTTATTACATCTAATTTTTGCTTTGACTCATGGAATATTGTCCAAGAGGCTAAAGAATTAAAATCATTATTCACCAATAATTCTTCGATTTTTAACGTTTCTCCTACAGATGATGTTGTATTTGAACTTTGACTAACATTTGAAGTAGTATTAGTAATAAGTTCTGTTGAAGGTAATGAAGTAAAATCATCTCTACTAGATAAACCATTACCAAAATTAAAATCAATCGTACAAGAAGAAAGTAATAACATTGTAGTTAATAATAAAATTCTTTTTTTCATAATTAGAAAATTAATTCTTCCGTTTCTTTATCGAATAAATGAATTTTCTTTCTTTCAACTGCAACTTCTAATTCATTTCCATGACTGATAGCTTGTTCTGAATAAACTTTTGCAATTGTATCTTTACCATTAAGTACAAAATGTAAATAATATTCACTACCTAATAATTCAGATACTTTAACTTTAATTTTGAATGATTCTGCGGTTGATTCATTAACAACTTTAATATGTTCTGGACGAATACCAAAGTATAATGCTTCAACTTTTCTATTATGCTTTTCTTCATAATCTTTGATCTTTTTCATTTCCTCTTCATTTAATTGGAAGGAAACATCTTCATTAATTACTACTTTGTTGTCTTTTAAAGTTGACTCAACAATATTCATTGCTGGAGAACCGATAAATGTCGCTACAAAGACATTACTTGGTTTTTCATACACTTCTTTAGGAGTGCCTATTTGTTGAACATATCCGCCTTTCATAACAACTATACGATCCGCCATTGTCATAGCCTCAGTTTGATCGTGGGTAACATAAATTGTTGTCGCCCCTAATTCATTATGCAAATTAACGATTTCACTTCTCATTTGCACTCTTAATTTAGCATCTAAGTTTGACAATGGTTCATCCATTAAGAAGACTTTTGCGTTCCGAACAATCGCTCTACCTAAAGCAACACGTTGTCTTTGTCCACCTGATAAAGCGCTTGGTTTACGATCTAAGTATTCTTCAATTTCCAAAATTTTTGCCGCTCTTTTAATGCGGATATCAATTTCTTCTTTTGGAATCTTACGAACTTCTAAACCAAAAGCTAAGTTATCATAAACTGTCATATGTGGATATAATGCATAGCTTTGGAAAACCATTGCAACATCTCTATCTTTTGGTTCTAATTCGTTTGCGTAAATTCCATCAATATACAAATCGCCAGAAGTAATACCTTCTAATCCCGCAATCATACGAAGAGTTGTGGATTTACCACATCCTGAAGGTCCAACAAAAACGATAAATTCTTTTTCTTTTATTTCTAAATTAAAATCATAAACCGCTTGAACGTGATTAGAATAAATTTTATTCAAATGTTGTAAAGAAATAAAACTATCTTCAGGCGCTACTTTTTCAAGAAGGCGGTTTTTCTTTTCTTCTTCAATTAATTCTTTATGATGAGCTTCACGAGTTTTAAATAATTCACGTGCTTTTTCACGCGCTTTTCTTTCTTCCGCTTTTTGCTCTTTTGTTTTTAACTTAAACATTTAAACTACCTCCTTAAAAACTCGAACATAATCAACTTTCATTTCCGCACTTTCAAATGTTGAAGGTGGTTCAACAAAATTATCAAAATGACCTCCTACAGCCATATTTAATAAAATATGGAAATCTTGGTCAAATGGTGCAGTCAATGATTCAGGTGCAGAAGCGGAATACCATTTATTTCCTTTTGCATCTGGAGAATTATCCATTTCAAAGAAAAGATCATCATCCACATACCATTTCATCGAATACATTGACCACTCTAATGCATAGACATGATATTCTGAGATTTTTGAATCACGGAATATATATGTTTTAGTTTGATAAGTATGTCCTCCGGTTGCCGAATTATAATGGAGAGCCGCGGATGACATATCCTTAACTCTTCCTCTTGCTTCCATAATATCAATTTCGCCCGAATTTGGCCATGAACCATACGGTGTAGTATCTTCTGGTAACATCCAAAATGCTGGCCACATTCCTTCAACTTCAGGTAAGGCAATACGAGCTTCAATGCGTCCGTATTTAATACTAACTTTATTTTTTGAATTAATTCTTGCTGATGTGTAGTGCTTTCCACCAGCTTCTTCTCTTTTTGCGGTAATAATTAAATTACCATTTCTAACCGAAACATTTTCTTCTTGATAAAATTGTTCTTCTTGATTACCCCATCCTGGGTTTCCATACATCGAACCATCACCATACATATAATTCCAATTTTCTTCATTTAATGAATCTCCATCAAATTCATCTTGGAAGTAAAGCTCATATCCATCTTTAACCGTAATTTCATTTTTACCCGATGGATTAGAACAACTTGTTAAAACCATAAATGGTAATAATAGTAATAAATTTAGTTTTTTCATATGTTATTCCTCAATATATATATGGATTTCTTTAATCTTACAATCACGGATATCTTTTGCTAATTGTCCGGTGATATGTTTATAAACATCGGAACCAATTCTATAAGATATATTTTGACATTCATATGCATTAATTAATTTTTCATTATGATAAATCAAATTGACATCACCAAATAAGGTAAATCTTGCTTCTTTATTTTCATCAAAAAGAGAAGCATGAAGTTTAGGTTCAACTTTAAATTCCAATTCATTATTATCATTGATAATAAAGAGATTATCTCCTAAGAACATAATGGTAATCATATTTAAGATTTCTGCGTTTGCACCTGTAAGACGTGCGAAGAAACCTTGCCCATGAAGTGATGAATCCGGATTACAAGTTGGAACTATAAATGATGAATTTTCAATTGGATTTCTACCATAAACATTTACATCCATATAGATTGGGAAGTTATTATGAATTTCTTCATAGAATTCTTCATAATATCCCGCTTTTAATAGTCCTAAAATATACTTATAAGTCATATGTAAGAAATTACATTCTCTTTCGAGCCAACCTTTTGTAAAAGCGTGAACACGACCAATTTCAAATGGAGCATCATCTATATCAGCGCAAGTCTTATAAAATTTAAGTTTATGATCATATAAATCACTATTCTTTATTAATTCATAATCTTCCTTTTTAAAGAAATCTTTACCTAATTTTAGTAATCTTGCCGATGCTTCTAAAAATGGTGGAATAGTTTTTAATGTAAATCCTTCTGCGGTAACGGTTTTATATCCTAAGAAATTAATTTTATCATTAACTTTATATTTGCTAATTTCATTAATAACATAGCTAGGAATAATTCCATGACCGACTTCTTTTGCGTATTTAATACCTTTAGATAAGATTAATTCCATCTTTTTAAAGGTTTTTAAAACATCATCGATCTTAATTTCTTTTTCTTCACCTTGAACATTAAATTCAACTTTTTTTCTAAATTCTTCTCTTAATGTTGTTGCCTTATCCCAATATTCAAAGGAACTTATTTGATTATTTAATAAACTATCAATACATTTTTCTAAAGAATAATAGAAATCATATTGTTCATTAAAGGTTTTAAATGTTTTTGCATCAGCTTTATCAAAATTATTTAATGAGAAACGAATTAATCTTAATAATTCAATTGATTCACTTAATGCCGATGCGGTTAATCCTGGTAAGCCATTCATCGCATCATTCCAACCAGGTTTTTCACATTCCATTTCAATACCCATTTGTTGGTAATCAAGCGTTGAAAACTTAATTACAATTAATGAGAATATTTTATTTATCAAAGTTGTTTTTACTTCTTGATTATCTTTATTTTTAAGCCAATGAGTCTTATTTAAACTAATATCTAATTTCTTAGCTTTTTCTTGAGCTTTATGTTCATCAATTGCTCCATATTGTCTGACTTTGTTATCCTCAACTAAACAATACTTTTCACTTCTTGGTTCAACATAAATTGTTGAATAAAAATACTTGTATGTATTATCTAATAACAATGAAGAAATTAAATCAGGATAAACGGAAACAAAATTTTCTAATAAATCAACATTGTAAGTCCAGTGATCAACCCAATATCCTTCTGAAAATGATGCTTCAATAATTTGTTCACATTCTTGAAGAACATTTGTAAATTCATCATCTAAATTTCCAACGTTCTTTTCTTTTAATAATGTATATAATTCACTTGGTTCAAATGAAGATAATAAAAGTTTATTTATATCTTCATCAAAATCTTTTGTAGAATCAGCTTTCTTAACAAACTTTAATGGTTTAACAGTTAAAGGGTTTTGTCCATCAATTTGGATTAAGTTAAAGAATAATTTAACATTATAATCTTTAACAAATGGGAAGTAATATAAATCACTTCTTCTATTTTGATTAACATCTCTAAAATTGCCTAATCCAGAAGAATAATACTTTGATGGGATAATGAAATTATTATAATCTCTTTCCATATCACCATGTTTACGGGAATAAATATAATAAACTTCACCATTTTTTGTTAATTCAATTGGAAATCCGCCTCTTAAACCATTATCTAAGAATGATTGAGTTATATATTTATCAAATAAACCATCGTTTGTTTTAATTACACTAGGTTTTAAAATATTTTCTAATAATTCTTTATTTTCATTTTTAATATTTTTTAAGATATTAAAATCAACTTCCTTAACCGCAGATTTTAATAAATCAAATGATTCAAATGTGCCGTAAAGAGTAATAAAGGAATAAGATTCTCCTGGCTTTAAGGTTTTCTTTACTAATGTAAATGCACAAGGAAGCTTATTCTCACTTTGTTGTGATAAAGATAAGAACTCTTCATATGTTTTATTTGCAAATCCTTGAGGATAAAGAAGAGCTTTATTATCACCAAAAACCATTTTTAAATCCACGATGGCATTAAGATAATTATTATCTTCATCAATACTAAAGAAAGCATTTCCTGATTTAGCTTCTTCTACTTTAGAATTATCAGAAGTCGAAGTTTTAAACTTTACAAAAGGAATATTATTATGTAAATTTTCAACTTCACAATACGCCGCCATAAGGGAAACTAATTCTTTATAACAAAAATTAGATAATCCGTGTGGGAAATAAATTGGTAATCCATCTAGAATTTCAAATTCTTGAATTTCATTACTTGTATTTGTAATAGTTACTTCTCTTAATAAACCAGCATAATTTCTTGATGGAACTGAAGTATAATTAACTTTATAATCAAAAATATCACTATTAGCAATTATTTTAATATCACTATTAGCAATTTCTAGTGTTTGCTTTTCACAAGCATTAAAAAATGGTTGATATATTTTATTATTCACACGAACAAAGGTTCTAAATGAACGGGTGGATATATTCATATATGCTAAATTAGCGCTATCGAAAGGGGTGATTGGAGTGTCTTTACTATCCACTCCAAATCCCGCCATTACTTGTCCAACATTTGCATAGAATGCCCATAAAGGCTTACCGTTCACCCCTGCAATTGCAGGAAGAAAACTTGAAAATGTCTTTACATTTTGATAATTGTGAATGATAAATCTATCACCTTTATAACTATAATTTGACATACTATTCGTTCAATAGCCTATTTATAAATAAGCTATTACTCCTTTCAACTTTTTTTATTATGCAGCAATATAAGAAGTCATGATAGGACATTTAAGAGTTGGATATTTTCCATCTTTAATATTCCAAATATTGGCATCAAAACTTGCATAACGTGAAGCTGTTTGTAATTCACTATCACTTAAAACTTCACAATTAGTAACTGTTCCTAAGTCAGTATCGCCACTTGCAGGCTTATTAATTGCTAAATGTGTTTGAGTAAAGCAAATGTCTCTCGCCTCAGATTCAAAAACATTATTTGTAAATTTAAGAGCATAAGAATCAGAAATAGTTCCCCATGTCTTACCTGCAAATGCATATTTTCCGTTTGATTGAACACCATTACTATCAATTTCTTTTTTATTAGTGCTAACGGCTTCACCTGATGAATAATCCATTAATGGACGATCAACATTCCAATATTTCCATGTTGGATCGGTATTTCCTTCTTGTGCAGTATGGTCAGCACCATTACCGATTTTGCCAATATAATCTGAAGAATAATCTAAAAATTCATTTGGTAAAACAATATCGCTTGTTAATGAGACAACATTTCTTACAACACCTGAACCTGCAACAATACCTGCGACACCGCCGATATTACAGTCATTATCATAATAATGGGTTCCCATAGCCGCAGAGCATGAACTTGTAACGATACAATTTTCAAGTAATCCAGAAATGTTTCCAGCAACTACTCCAACGATGGTTTTACCTCTAACTTTAATGTTATCAAAGACAACGTTTCTTACGACACCTGAACTACCAATGATTTGGAATAATCCAATGTTATTTCCGGTCTTATGGCAGTCTTCACTAAATAATGAGTTACCCCAATATACTTCTTCACTCGAAGTTGCGGAAGAACAATAAAATACTTTTGCATTTTTAACTGTATAACCATTTCCATCTAAAATACCATGGAAATAATCGTTCTTTAAGCTTGTTTCTTCATAGAATTTACCAAGAGGTTCAAAATTAGAAATACTTGATAAATCAATATCATTTCCTAAAACATAAACACCTTTTAAATTATTATTAATATCTTGGAATTCTTGTGCAGTTGTAACTACTTTTGTTGCGATTATAGATTCAATTCTTTCTTTTGATCCATCTTTGTATGTGACAACAATTTCCTTTTCACCTGAACCAATTTGAGACATAAATGAACCTTGTAATGTTATGATTTGATCTTTGACTGCAAACTCGCTTGCATTACCTTTGGCTCTTCCACACGTTACTGATGTTACTTTTTGATTCTTAGATAATTTATAAGAAACAGAATATGCCTCTTTAGATGAATCGTAAACTAATCTACCTTCATAAATTGTATCGCCTTTTTGATATGTAGCTCCACCTTTAGAACCACATGATGAAATTGAAACTACTGATAAAGCCGCTAATATAAATGGTAAAATCTTTTTCATTTTCATTTCCTCCTAAAATTTTAACCTTTTAATCCTCCAACCGAGGTGTTTTCCATAATTGTTTTCGAAAAGCAACAGAATAAGACTATAATTGGAATCAACGCAACAATAATCGTTGCAAACAATAATGTATAATTACCTTGTTGAATCATTGTATCTGATAAGTATTTTAAACCAACCGCAATTGTTGGTTTATTTGGTAAATAAATTGATGGTGTTAAATAATCATTCCATAAACCAATTAATTGAATAACAGAAATAGCAATAATTGGTCCTTTCGCCATTGGAATAATAATTCTAAAAAATATTTTAAAATCACTTGCCCCATCAATTCTCGCCGCTTCAACATATGTCCAAGATAAATTTTTGAAGAAGCTATATAGCAACATAAAGTTCATACCAAATCCGCCTGAATATAAGAATATACAGCCAATAACTGTTCCTGATAAATGAAGGCTATCCATCAATTGAATTTGGCTTGGTAAAGAACCAACAATTGGAACAATCAATGAGAAGACAACGACTGAAAATATCAAATTGCGGCCAGGGAACCTATATTTAGCAACAACATATGCCGCTGCAGATGAAGTAAACACTGTCACAATTGTACCAACTCCGGCAATAAGAACTGACATTCCCATCATTTGGAACACAGTATAATTCTTTGTCGCAGTATTTTTAAAAGTGAACGCAGTAATGAAATTATCAAGTACCCATTTATCTGGCAAACTCATAAAATCTTTAGCAAAATCACCTTTAGTTTTGAAAGTATTCATTAAAACCCATAAAAATGGGAAAATAAATGAAATTGAAAAGATAACGAAGACAATAAACATGATTATAAATAATACTTTTTCACTTTTATATCTTCTATATAACAAATCATACTTCTTTTCATATTTTTCTTGATTCAGCTTGTTTCTTTTTGCTGTTATCTTATCTTTTATAAACTCTATCATTAGAAACTCACATCCTCATATACGTTTTCCAATAATCTTCTTGTTCCTAAAATTATTGGTGCGCCTATTAACGAACAAAATAATCCAAGTGTTGCTGGAGTATTTAAACCCGCTCCACCACTTTGTTGATAAATTTGTAATCCAATAGTCATCGTGTCATTTTGACCTTGGGTTAAAAAGAATGGCTGTAAATAAACATTGAATACTGACATCATTCCTAAAATAAATAATGTTGTAATTGTTGGCCAAGTTAGAGGAACGATTATCTTAAAGAATTCTCTCATTGGTCTAACTCCATCCATTTTACAAGATTCTAAAATGTCACGAGGTATTCTACTCATTCCCGATGTTAACAAAATTACATCGTAGCCAATACCTGCCCAAATACAGAATAACCAAACCATCCATTTAGCGTTCTTACCAACAAAAAGATCGCCGGTTGTGCCACCAAATAGTTTAAAGATTGGCTCCATTATTCCTTTAGTTGAAAAACTTAATGAAAATACTAAAGTTAAAACAATTAAAGGCAAAATATTTGGTAAATAGAAAATAATTTTGAAAAATCCATGTCCAGATATTTTTTTAAAGATAAAATAAGAGAAAAACATCGCAATTGGCAATGTTACCAAGCATGAAATAATAAAATATACACCTGATGCTTTGAACATTGACTGCGTTGATTCCATCTTAAATGAACCAAACAATGTTTTATAATTATAGAATAAATCGCTTAATTCAACCCAAGTAAGCTTTCCTTTAATAGGTCTTTGGAATGTTAATAATATAGAGTTAATATTTACTCCAAACCACATCAATAAGAAATGCGCTACTGGATAGGCTAGCATTGCAATAATAAAGATATGTTCGCCTTTTATTTTCCATTTTCTCTTTTTCGAATTATTTTTAGTACGATTATTTCCACAATTATTTAACTGTTCATTATTAATAACAGTACTTTCCATAACTAATAATTAATTCCAGCATTTCTTGCCCAAGTTGCCCATCCGCTTTGTGCTCTCTTATAAATATCAGCACCAACGATGGCAGGTGTATTATCATTTGGAGCAGAACATGCTGATTGATAGAAATATTTATTTTCAATCCATGGCATAAAGACATTTGTATTCCAAATAGCGATGTCATTTGTACTTGCTAAATGGAAACCTTTGGCTTTTGTTAATTTATCATGAACTGACTTAATATATGTATCAGTTGCTTCGATTGCGGATAAATCAACATTAGAATAATCAAATGCCAAGAAAGCTCCTTCAGCTTTTTCAACAAATGTTCTACAAGCTTCTTCAGTTGCCATATATGCTAAGAAATCTTTAGCTAATTCTTTATTTGGAGTATTTTCTGGGATGATCATTGAATCGCCAAATCCAACTAAATAATTGTAATCGGTAGCATTTGCGGTAGCTTTTGGTGTTTGCATCATTGCGATGTCAAAGTTAAGAGTTCCACCGACAGCATTCTTAATTTCTTTTTTAGCCCATTGTGCATAAGGAATCATTGCTACTTCGCCATTAGCGAATTGTGCTTGAGCGGAAATTAATTTTTGTGAATATGAATCTGCGGTTGAATTGTCTTTATTTATAGCAATTAAATCATACCACATTTGATATGCATCAATAAATTCTTTATATCCAGTTGCTGGATTATAAACTTCAGGACTTGCGAATTTTTTAAAGTCTTCAATCTTAGCATCTCCTGCTAATTGTGCCCACCATTCAAAAACAATATAATCCCAATAATATTGTCTATCTGTACCTGACCATGCAAATGGTTTTACAGTATTTCTTGATCCTTCTATTTGAATTTGCGCGTCATTAATTTTTTTACATAACTTAACTAATTCTTGATATGTTTCTGGAACTTCCCAATTATTTTCCTTAAACATATCCATGTTATAGATAAAGCCTCCGGCACCTTGAGTATAACAAACTTTATAGAAGTGAGTTTCTCCATCTTTGCCTTCTGCTTTAGAATAATCAATTGCGCCATCGATGACTCTATCTTGGAAAGTTGTATTTTCATAGCCTTCGACTTTTCTTGTATATAGATCATCTAAGTTTGCAAGTAATCCTCTTGCGGCAAAGTTTTGCCAGTTAATGTCATGTGACATATAGATGTCGTAGTCGGATACATTTTCAAGTTGATCTTCAAGTCTATCTAAGATTGTAGAGTCAACATCTGCGACTACTTTAATACCGGTTTTAGCTTCATAGTCTGCAGCAATTTTATCAAGCCATTCGGCACCATATCCGCCATCATAAACAACGATTCTTAATTCATTGTCGGATACGTTACTTTCTCCTCCACATGAAGCTAATGTACATGCAAGAGTTAAAACAGAAAGTGGTAACATTAAAACTTTTCTTAATTTCATATAAAATCCTCCTAATTAACGGAAAAGTCAGGAAATCGATTTCCTGGAATAACTTAATTATAAAATTTATAATTATTAATGTCAAACTAAAATTGTAAGCGATTTCAAAAAAAATAATCAAGATATTGTTTTATATTGCAAAATATGATAAATTTTTATTTAAGGAAATCGATTTCTCGGAGGTAATTATGAAGAAAAAACTATACGTATCTTTAATTTTCTTATCATCTATTCTAGCTTCATGTGGAGGAAGCTCAAATAATGATAATACCGGACCAATAACTATTGATCCAAACAACTACTATGAACAAGTTGAAAGAAATGCTTCATTTGACTTAGAAAATGAAAAAAACTTCTCCCAAACTATGGAAAATGGATTAAATGATAACATTTTCTACTCACTTGAAGGTGCTTGGCATACCGATGTTGCCGGTGGTGAACATAACGGAATGAAACATCGTAACTTATTTTACACAAATGATGGCACAACATCTTATTTAGCTATTAAAGGTAGAGGCTACTATAACAAAGAAGCTGGTACAATTGATGGTAGACCAGAAGGTGCTTGCTTAGTTACAAAAGAACACTTAGGACCTGGACGTTATGAAATTAAAATGTCCGCGATGCCAAGAGAAGGTGGAGTAACCGCAATGTGGACATACTGCACCACTACCGGAAATGAAAGCACCAGTCAAAATGAAATTGATATTGAAATAGGTGGTACCACAAATGGAACAAATTATGAATCAATTTGGTGTACATCCTGGACAAAAAAGAATGTCAAAGAAACTAACGCTGTTGATGTTACTGATAAACTATATATGAATGATGGTAAAATCCATACTTATACATTCGACTGGTATACAAACTATCGCAATAGCGATGAAAGACGTGTTGATTGGTTTATTGATGGTATATATATTAATTCCATCACCGGAAGTGCTGTCCCTGAACACGAAACACCATTATGGATTGGATTATGGTTCCCACCTCTATGGTCAGGACAAGCAAGCTTTGATAAAGATTATTTATTAATTGAAAAAATATCTTATACAGCTTTTGATGAAAATCAATACTATGAAACTTGTCGTAGCGAACCTGGATACAACAAAATAAATCCAAGTGAAGCCAATATTCAAACTCTTGATTTTAATGAAATTAAAAATATCAACAAATTATCAAATGGTGATTTCGAATCATTAGATAAAGCAAGCAAAGATAATTCTTACTATGGATGGAAAATTGATTCTGCTTCATTAGGCAGTGTCTCATTAACAAGTGGACAACAAGGAAACGCCTTTATGCTTACAGCGTCAAATGATACTTCATCAAAATATCATGGCGAATACTTAAAACAATCATTAACAAATGTCTTTGAAGGTTACAAATTTGATTTCCAAATTGCCGCTAAATTAAATGATAGTAATAGCGAAGGAAACGTTGAAATTTATATAAAGAGTTCAACAAACAAATTAATAAGTAAAGAAATAATTCCTGTAACTTCATTAAATTATGAAACTATTTCAAGAAATATAACCCTTCCAGAAGATGCATATTTGATTGAAATCAACATTACTAGTGAAAACGGATCTGTTTGTTTCGATAATGCCTCATTAATTTATAAAGGATTATAAACTCTAAATAACATTTTAAGCCAGTGAAGAAAAATTCCTGGCTTTTTATTTTTCTTTTAAAGCATAAGAAAAACCCCTAAGTTTTTCTAATCTTTCGATTAGTCTAACTTTTGGGGTTAATTTCATTAATAGTTATTTATTAATTTGTCTTTCATTATGCTTGATAGGCATTACCAACAAAAGTAATATTTTGTGAATAAGTAACTCCATTTAAAGTATAAGAAATATTAACTACCATCTTTTGATCGCCTTCATTAGGGAATCCATTAGAAACAGTTGCGAGTAACCAACCTTCATTTTGAATATAATGGACTTTTGTCGCACCGCCCATAATTGCATCTTTATAACCGGCGAATTGTTCTGATTCAAATGAAACAATTGTAATAGTTAAATCATCAACAGTAATAGCTGGCTTATCAGCTAAATAAATATGAATTCCAGCGCCTTCAACTTTAGTTTTAGAACCATCAATTGCAATTGATTCTCCTTCACCAATTACTGGTTTATCGTCGCCTTTATCGCCTTCTTGACCATCATTTCCATTAGAAATAACGAAGTTGTCTTTAATAACTACATAATCTGAATCTTGATAATTTCCAGTGCCAACTGCTTTAACTTGAACTTTATATGTTCCCGCAGCTAATCCACTTACACAGGTGACTTCTCCTCCATTTGCGATATCTTGTTCAGCTTTAACATCATTATTAGAATCTAAAAATTGAATATGATATCCGGATGCATTTTCAACTGGTGCACAGGCAAAGATATATTTATCTTCTGGAATAGGATTTAAAACACCACCAACAACATTATTTAATTTAGTTGGATTACTTGGTTGAGTTTGTTGAACTGGTTCCCATTTTAAATTTTTAATTTTAACAACATTATTTAAATCTTCTGATTTATCTAATTGCATATCTAAAGAAGAAATTCCAAGACCTTCTGTATATGTAACTTCAATTTTGTTATCCCCCGCTACTAAAGAGAATGATTTATCATTGACTTTAACATTACATACATCCGATGAGTTAATATCAAATGTTAATACATATTCTTTTCCACTTACTAAAGTTGTATTTCTATAGAATAATTGGAATCCCCCAATCCGTTTTAGAATTTGCGTCATAAGTATAATCAAAAACATATTCATCATTTAAATAATATGCTTCATTGACAGTAACTGATGACGAATCCGCACCATACCAATTATCATTCCAATAAATCATTGTATTTGCAGGTGATTCGGCTTCGTTACCAAAATTAACTTCAATTTTAACATCAGGTTCTGGTTTAGCAATTTCACCAATTGTTAATGTAGCATATTGACTAGATGGATCTGAATTAAGTCCAGTTGTGCCATCTCCTTTAGCAATAACTTTTATTTTATAAGTACCATCTTCTAATGATGCTGTTAATTTTGCCCCAGGTTGAGAAATTTCTTCTCTTGTAACTTCTTCTCCTGTTGAATCATCATAATAAACAACAATATAACCTGCTGCTCCATCAACCGCTGCAAATTGAATTACTTTACTACCATCTGAAGGTTCTTCTGCAAGGACTATTCCTACAGGAGCGGATAATTTTCCAGCTGTTAATTCCCAGCTTGCATTTGAAATAGTAATAACGTTTTTTAAATCATCCGCCTTATCAAGTTGAATTGATATTGATCCTTGATCTCTAGGAGTTTCAACATATGTAACTTCAATTTCATTATCTCCAGCAACTAAATTAAATGCTTCTCCATTAACTTTTGCTTTTACTGGTTTCTCACTATTAATTGTTAAAGTTAAAGCATACGTTTTTCCAGCTTCTAATGTCGTATTATCATAAAAAATTTGTAATCCCCAATCAGTGGTTGAATCTTTATGATACTCATAATCAATCAATAAAACTCCGTCTAAAACATACGCTCTATTAATAGTGACAGAGCTTCCACACCACCATTGATCGTTCCAATATGCATATTGATTTGCAGGAAGTGTTCCTTTATTTTCTTCACCAAAACCTATTTCTTCTGCTCCTTCTGGAATTGTAGGAGTAATAGGTGTTGTTGGTGTTGGTGTAGTAGGGCTTGCTGTACTTGGTGTTGGTGTTGTTGGCGTCGCCGTGCTTGGTGTTCCAGTAGTTGGTGTTCCAGTAGTTGGCGATTCTGTGTTTGGTGTTGTAGGTGTCACAACTGATGTAGTTGGAGTGCCTGTAGTTGGCTTATCTCCATTTGAACATCCTGTAACTGCTACTCCAAGTAACATGGACGCCATAATGACTGGTATACTTTTTTTAATTTTCATAATTTTTTCCTCCGTTTTTATGAAAAATAATCTCTTAGTGATTTCATTATAGCACCCTTGAAACCGGTTTCATAGTACTTTTTAAATAAATTACACCGATTTCCAAATTAAAAAAAGAAAAACTAAGCAAATCATCTGCTTAGTCATAATTTTTAAATTTTTCTTGTAGATTCTCCAATAATTATCTCGCCGCTTATTTCAATAAGTTGATGAGATTCTTTCTTTTCAATCAAGTCAATTAATGATTGAGCAAGCGCTAATCCTATCTTACTAGTATTTTGTCTTGCAGTTGTTAAACGAGGTACAAAATAGGAAAAAGTATCTACTCCATCAAATCCAGTAACAGAAATATCTTCTGGACATCTTATACCAAACTTTTTCAAAAGGGCAATTCCTCTTATTGCGGAATAATCATCTGGGAACATTATCGCAGTCGGTTTTTTCTCTCTACTAGCAATTTCTGTAATGATTTGTTCTAACCGAGTTGAATCAACATATTTTGATCTTATGAAATTTTTATCAGAAACTTTGATGCCTGCTTTATTTAAACAATCCGTAAAAGCGCCCATTCGAACATTTGTAACCCAGTTATCATCACCGATAATAAAAACGATATCCCTATGATTTAATTTTACAAGATGTTCCGTCAATAAATGCATCAAATGAAAATTATCAGAAAATACACCAGGCATTGAATTTCCAAAATAATCAAATCCAACACTTGGAATTTCACTAGCGATAACTTCCTTCATTTCTTTGTGCTTCATATTGCCTAACAATAAAACGCCATCAACATTTCTTGAAACACAGTTTTGGTAAAAAGTACCATCTAGTTTTCCTACTGTTCTTGAAACAAACAATAAATCATATTTGTTTTTATTCATCTCTTTTTGAAATGCATCTAGAATTTCATTAAAAAATGAATGTTTAAATGGAGTAATACGACTACCAAAACAAGCTAAAATTCCAATAATATTTGACTTACCTTTTGATAAGTAAGTCGCAGAGCTATTAGGAATGTATTGTAATTCACTCATCGCTTTTAAAACCTTTTCTTTTGTTTCAAGAGGAATAGATGAATAATTATTTATAACTTTTGAAACTGTGGATGGAGAAACGCCACAGTACTTAGCAATATCATAAATAGTAACCATATTTATACCTCACTTTTTTACTGTTTATATATTAAAGTAGCAACTGTTCCTTCTTTAAGAAATATTTCAAATATTTCATCATTAATTTCTATTTTGATATTCTTATCATTTTCTTGGTTAAAAACAATAATTATATATGTATTATTATCTAACTTTTTACAACTTGTTGCAAGTATAGATTCATCATAAACAATAGTTTTAACTCTAACATCACCTTTAGAAATAAAGGATGAAAAATGAGATATAATATAATAGCTTGGATTATAAACTAATTTATCTTCTTCTTTATTGTACATAATTGGGGCTTCACAATAGTTACCAACATAATTTGGGCCACCTTTTTCATCTAACAACAAATTCCAATCGATAAAACAAGAAGAATAATTTTCTAAATCAAGAATGTAATTTTTTGCATATCTTAAGCCATTTGCAAAATTACCAATATTCTTTTCTGGATTATCTTTATCCATCAATAATAACTCAACGCAACCTTCGGTAAACATTAATACCTTATCTTTATATAATTGATGAACTTTACTTAATTCTTGATTGCAATAATTATCATACCAATGATAAGCAATTCCATAAATATATGAACTGTTTTCTTTAGTGATAGTCTCCTTAATTCTATCAACAATAACATCCTTGTTATGATCCCAAATCAATATTTTAGTATCGAGGCCTTCTTGCTTAATTAAATGATATACTTTTTCTAATAATCTAGCTTCTTCTGGACCTTCATATATACACGAATCCCAAATTTGAACAGCTTGTGGTTCATTTTGTAAAGTCATATAATCAATATTAATGCCATTCTCTTTCATATTTTTTAAATATGTAAGTAAATAATGAGAATATAAATCATAACAATCATCTTTTAGCTTTCCACCATGTTGACGGCAATTATTTGTCTTATACTTTGCCGGTGGACTCCATGGTGAAGCAAAAACATTAATATCAGTTAAATTTTTAATTCTTTTCACTAAAGGAATAATTGATTTTAAATCATGTTCTAATGAAAAGTTTCCTTCTTCATCTAAATAATCATATGTTTCTTTAGCAAAATCACAAGAGCCAATAGAAAGACGAATAAAATTATAATTTAGACCTTCATTAGTAAAAACTTTCCTTATAAATTCACTTTTTTTATCTTCACTAAGTAATTCATAATTAAATGAAGCCGCATCAGTTAACGCACCTCCAAAACCTAAAATAGTTTGATAATGCATGTTGCCATCAATTTTAATGTCTATGACATTTGAATTTGATTTTTTAATTTCTAATTCTTTTAAATAATTTCCTTCCGTTGAATAATATCCTTTAATCATTTTTGTAATCCCCTTCTTATTAATTCTTTATACATCTTATTTATGGTTTCATCATATATTGAATTTGTATATAAGTTTATAATCAATAACGAAAATGATAAATATCCAAAAATCATAGCGATTATAGTAATTGTTAATACAATATCATTTTGAACAAACTCAATAATCATAAAAGGCAAAAATGTCACAATAAAAACTAAAATATTTTTTAAAAATGTACCGATTAAAAACTTAACTGCATTAACAAATAATTGTTTAAATGTTGCTTTATACAATATTGCTTGTGTTTGCATAAACAAACTAATAATAACTATTATCGCATAAATAACATAGTATATTCCCATTAAAACAATTGGAAATTCACTTCCTTCTGTATAGGTATTTACCATCAACGCAGAATTGATTTTAAGTAAAGCATAAAATAAACCAAGAAAAAAATAAATTGCTAAAAACGATTTATAATTTTGCCTTATTCCATAAAAGAAATCTCGACGAACCGAAGCTCCTTCGCCAAAAGTTAAACGTTTAAAGAAATACATTGCGCCAGATACACCAAGTCCAAAAATCATAAAGAAAATAATTTTCACAAAATAAACAAATACATAATTGTATATATTTGATTCACTTAAAAAAGTATCTTGAACAAAAATATTAAACAAATAATTAGGTATTAAAAATAGTCCTAAACATAATGAACATAGAACTAAATCTAGCCATCGATATTTAAGGATTTCTTTAAATAATTCAAAACGATTTCTTGCAAGATTTTCCATTATAGTTCTCCTTTCAATAATTTATTTAAAATTTTATATCCTATCGCATTTTCATTTTCAAAATGAACTGATTTTTTATTAATTAAAACATATGAATCTTTATTAATTTTTCCTTCAAAATTAAAATATTTGTCAAATAAACTATTTTCTTTATTGTTGAAATCAAAAACTTTTATTCCATATGCACAATTTTCATAATTATAAGTTTGATAATTTTCACTATAAGTATTATTTAAAAGTAAAAATCTATCACCTATGAATTCCTTCATTTCCAATAAGTCAGTTTCATAAAGTACAATCAAGTCGCTCTTTTCACCAAAATTTGCATAATAAGAAGCTATATTTTCATCTTCGTATGAAAAATTATAAATATTTACTTCTTTAATATCCGTTTCTTGGCATTCATTCAAAATTCTATTTTGAAGTTCTTGATCTTTAACTCCATAAGAAGTAACAAAAATAGAAAATAATTCTTCTTTTTTATATTCCGTCTTATAAGATACTAAATAATAGGATAAAGCATAAGATAGAACAAAAACTAACAAAACAATATACCAGGAATAAGTAAGATAATCCTTAAAACTATTTGTTTTTTTCATATCTTACCACCACACCTTTAAAAATAAATAATACATATCCACTTTCAACATCTAAAACATGTTCTCTATGCACTAAAACACGAAAAGATTTTCCTTCACTATCTTCAACTCGATAAGCATGAAAAGCAACATTTAAAAATGTCTCTTGATTTAAATCTTCTTTAACAACTACTTGAACTTGCTTTTTATTTTCTAATAATAATAATTGATATAACATAATTTCACTTCTATTTTTTTTAATTCGATCGAAATTATAAATCATAAAATTAATCAATAAAGCGAAAATAAAGGCAAAAATAAAAATACATAATTGTTTATATTCACGAGATGAAAAAACAAATAATAAAACTATACTTAAAACAAAGGCTAAAAAAGAAGAAACAAAAAATAAAAGCAATTTTTTATTATTTTTTTTGATCCTTTCAATAACTTCTTGATTAATTAATTCCATAGTCTTTCCTCATCAATATATATTATTTATTATAGCGGCGGCGAAAAAAAAGGCAACTTTTATAAATTGCCAATTCTTTTCAAATATTCAAAATATGAATAGCGACATCCGCAATAATGTTGTCTATAAAGTCCATATTTATTGCTAATTTGCCTGCCGAATTCCGCACCTTGCTTCTTTTTAAAATCAGATACAAAGTAACGACATCCGTGATATTTTTCTTGAAGTTCTAATCCGATTTCATTAAGTTTTAAAGAATTTTTTTGACTTGAAACAGTCATAACTGTTGTTACATAATCGAATTGATGGTCGTTAGCGAAGATATATGCTTCTTCTAATCTTAACCGATAGCAAAGAAAGCATCTTTCTCCACCTTCTCTTGCATCTTTATAGACTTCTAATTTTTTAGCATAACTTTCTTCATCATATTCAGGAATAATATATTTTACCTCGTATCCGTAGTCTTTATTAAATTGATTAACAAATTTTTTCATTTCTTCTAAACGTCGATAATATTCCTCACTTGGATAAATATTTGAATTATTATAATAAATTGTAATATCAAAATAAGGACAAAGAAAAGTTAAAGGAAAAGAGGAACATGGTCCACAACATACATGAAGCAATAATTTAGGTTTATCTTGAAAATTAAGTTTGATATTTTCAATCTCTTCAAGAGATAAATTATAATAATGTAGTTTATCCATAAATAAACATCGAATCTCCAAATGAAAAGAAACGATACTTTTCTTCAATTGCGTGACGATAAGCTTCCATTATAAAATCTTTCCCCGCAAGTGCGGAAACAAGCATAATTAAAGTGGATTTAGGAAGATGGAAATTAGTAATTAAACCATCAATCGCTAAAAATTTATATCCAGGATAAATAAAAATATCTGTTTCTGAAGAACACTCTTTAAATGTTCCGTATTTTTGCATAACTGATTCAAGCACTCTAGTAGAAGTTGTTCCGACTGAAATAATTCTTCTTCCTTCTGATTTAGCTTTATTTAATATTTCTGCAGCTTCTTTACTCATAAAATATGTTTCTGTATGCATTTTATGATCTAAAATATTGTCAACTTTAACTGGTCTAAAAGTACCTAATCCAATATGAAGAGTGACATCAACTATAATGATTCCTTTTTCAATTAATTTTTGATTCAATTCTTCTGTAAAATGAAATCCTGCGGTTGGAGCCGCTGCACTTCCTTCATATTTTGCATATACTGTTTGATAACGAGAATTATCATCGCATTGCTTTTTAATATACGGTGGTAAAGGCATCTTTCCTAAAAGATCTAATATTTCATAAAAAACACCTTTATAGTGCATTTTAAAATGACGAATACCTTCATCAAAAACTCCTATACATTCAGCAATTAATTCTCCATTTCCAAAAATAATATTAGTTCCTAACTTAATAGTTTTAGCATTTCCGGTTAAACATTCCCAAACATCATTTTCAAGTTGCTTTAACAAAAGCACTTCAACTTTTGCGCCTGTAAACTCTTTAATTCCAAATAATCTTGCGGGAATTACTTTAGTATTATTTCTAACTAAAACATCACCAGGTTTTAAATAATCGATAATTTCATAAAAATGATGGTCCTCATATTGCTTAGTAGTATAGTTAACTGTTAAAAGACGCGAATGATCCCTTTGTAAACTTGGTGATTGCGCGATTAATTCTTCAGGTAAATCAAAATCAAATTCCCTTATATCCATATTAAAAACCTCTCTTATCACCAAATTTAGCAAGAAATTCTTCTTTAAAATCACCAAATCTATCTTCTTGAATTGCCTTTCTTGCTTCTTCCATCATTTTAATTAAAAAGCGAATGTTATGTAATGATAATAACCTTTTACCAAAGGTTTCATCACATTTATATAAATGTCTTAAATACGCTTTTGTATAATTTTTGCATGTATAACAATCGCATTCTGCATCTAATGGAGTAAAATCTTCCTCATATTTTTGATCACGAATATTCACTCTTCCTGTACTGGTCATTAATGCTCCATGACGCGCGATACGAGTAGGTAAAACGCAATCAAACATATCAACGCCCATGGCAATTCCTTCTAAAATATAATCGATAGATCCAACTCCCATTAAATATCGTGGCTTATCTTGTGGAAGGTAAGGAACAGTATCCCTAACCATTTTAAACATGACCTCTTTTGGTTCCCCAATTGATGTTCCACCGATTGAGTATCCTGGAAAATCCATTTTTGCTAATTCCTCAGCACAATATTTTCTTAAAGAAGCAAATTCTCCACCTTGAACAATACCAAATAGTGCTTGATCTTTTCTTTTGTGCGCGTCCTTCCCACGTTTAGCCCATCTTAAGGTTCTTTCAACACTATTCTTCATATATTCATAAGTAACTGGATATGGAGCGCATTCATCAAAAGACATAATAATATCCGCGCCTAATTTTTCTTCAATGCCAATTGCTATTTCTGGAGAAAAGAATAATTTACTTCCATTTAAATGATTTTTAAAAGTAACTCCTTCTTCAGTAATTTCTCTATTTTCCGATAATGAAAACACTTGAAATCCGCCTGAGTCAGTTAAAATTGGTCCATTATAATTCATAAATTTATGTAATCCGCCTGCTTTTTGAACCAAATCCGCGCCTGGTCTTAATGAAAGATGATATGTATTAGCTAAAATTACTCCCGAACCACATTCTTTTAATTCTTCAGGCGATAAAGTTTTAACTGTTGCTAGTGTTCCTACAGGCATAAACATAGGTACTTCAACATCACCATGAGGAGTATGTAAAATGCCATATCTTGCTCCTGTTTGCTTACATATATGTTTTATTTCTAAATAAAAATTTTCCATTTCTAACACCCTTTCTTAAGACAACGTCTATTATAACACATTAAAAAGGTTCATAAAGAACCTTTAATAATTTATACACTTTTAAACACCAATTAAATTGCTTCATCAAAACTTCTTTCATTGCTTGTCCTTGCATTGACCGCGGCCATATATCCAATAAGTAATAAAACAATTAACATTGTTGGATCTAAATAAAGAGGAAGAGAATCATCGTATTCTATAAAAACATTTTGTCCATAATTTAAATTCACATAAACAAAATAATGAACTATATAAGACAGAATCAGATTCTTTTTTAAAGAAGATTGATTTGAATTCTTATAATATTTATATATTACTGAAATAGCAATTATCGTCATTCCTAATAAAACAAGGAATGCTGGTATCCCGTTTTGATATAAGGCATCTAAATAAATATTTCTAGTATTACTAGTTTCATTTAATATTTCTTCAGGTTGACCTCCTAAAGGATATTTAAAAACATTCTTTATAACATTTAAGCCCACTTTTACACGTGCTATATCTTGACCTTTTAAAACTACTACTAATAATACTAAACCTAAAACTAAACCAATTCCTACATAAATATACATTCTCTTCTTTTTATCTTTAGGAAAATTAATAATTAACATCGTAATTAAAATTGAAAAGACAGTAACAGCAATTCCTAAAATATAAGGAATAATTAATAATCCTACAATTCCTAAAACTCCAGAAGCTAAGGCGACTTTCTTTAATTTCATTTCATTTTCATCAACATTTTTATGTGTCCATAACACCATAAACCCAGAAGATAATAAAGATAGTTCATAACCAAAAAAAGCCATATATACGCGCGATTCTTTTAAAAATGGATTAATACCTATAATCCACATTTTCGAAGAAAGCTTTACAGAACCAATATTTTCTTTAAGCGCATATAAAAATTTATAGGCAAATAAAGTTGAAAACAAAGACACTATTCCAAAGACAAATAATGATGCAAAGATAGTAATCAATATTTTTCCAACATCATTCTTTTCATCTATACCAATTAAATATCCTATTACCGCGACGACAAAAAAACTAATTACGACTGGTATAATATCAAGAATGTTAATAATATTACTAGATGTAAAATGCAAAATCATATTTGGTAATACAGAAACGCCATAAAGCAGAGAAATGACTAGAAATATCAATGATGTTTTAGTTAATTTTTTTATATCTTTAAAATATAAACCAATACCCGCGAGCATTAATAGAAGACCAATTATACGAATAATTGTATTATACGCAAAGAAATTAATATTTAAAGCGACAATAAATTCTAAAACAAATATCATGAATAATGATTTTATTGTGCTTTTATTAAGATTATTCATACAGGATCCTCCTTTTTACCAATAACAGCCGTTTTCAACTTTTTGATATCCTTCCGGCTTACTTGTTGGTCTAATCCAATATTCATTAATGTATTTTGAAACATGTTCGCGTTTTTCCCATCTTTTACCGATTATACCAAATAGCGTTTGCGTTGCCCCGCCGGTTTGTATTGCTTGCTTACCAATTTTTGAAATATATGAACATAATAAACTTCCATACGCGCCAGCGCCAACTAAAGCTATATCAAAATCAATTTCATCAATTTTAGATTTCATATAATCTAACGCTTCTTTAAAATTATTAAATCGACTATCTTCTTGATCAGCAATTGTTTGAACCGCCTCTAATATTAACAAGTTAAAATCCGGCACAATATTATCATAAAATAATTTTTCCTTTATTTTATATTGCTTTTCAATATCTTTCACAAATGGAGAAATGACTAACACCTTTTTATTCTTTAACGCTTGTATCCAATCACCTCTAAGAGGTTCAAACGCTTCATACTGCGCAACATCTAATAAAGAACAGTACTTTTTATAAAAATAGTCTTCCATATGGATACCTGATATTCCTAAAATTGTACAAGAAGAAAAAGCTTCTAGGGCTTCTTTACTATATAAAGATAATATTTCTTTATTAACCGGGAAAACCCCAGCACCATTTTTAATACTATATCTTACACTTGGTTTATAGTCTTTTTTAAAACCTAAACAAATTTTTTCATAATTATTAATGCAAGATAATTCAACCGCGCCAAAACGAATTGCAGCAAATGGTTTTCCACTTTCTATCCGCTTTTTTAATAAATCATTACTATATTTTAAAGTAATATTTTTCTTACCTAAAAATCTAGAGGTATTCTTTTTCTTCTTAAAAAGTTTCCACATCAAAACAAACCAACTATTTTTTAGAAAATATTTAAAATATGTTAGTTTTCCCATAAGCTTTCCCCTTTATTTATTATACTTATTTAGTTATATAAATTAAAGCGATTATTTTTTAGTTTATAATTACTAACATTTTATAACTTGACCTTAATTAATTGAGCAACTCTATAATTATTTATATCTTAAGCAACGAATAAAATGTTCGTTTAAAATATATTTTCTATTACTTTCAATTTCATAACGTTCAATACAACGCGACCTGCATCCTCTAATATTCTTACCAATATAATCATTTAAAGTATGAATACCAATAAATCCATCTTCCTGCTTTTTCACAACGAATATTCCTTCATTACGATGGAATAAATCTAAAATATTATGATTATGTGTTGATAAATATAATGTCGCATTATGAGGATTTGTTTTTTGATTAATAAACATTTTTAAAAAGTTCTTAACAACTTGCAAATTAATTGATGAATCTATCTCATCTATAATGATTACAGAACCATACTTTAATGCAAAATATGCCGTCATAAATAATAATACGCCCTTCAATGTTCCAAACGACATTATATTTACCATCTCCGATAATGATAGTTTTTTAACTTTACCATTTATTTTAATAAAGAAATGAATTCTATCTTCACTTAATTTAATGCTCTCAATTGCTGGCTCAAATATATTAAATATGTTTAGAAAAATATCGTTACTCATATATTCATAATATTTAATAATTCTTAAAATGATTTCACCCGATGATGACTGCATAATATGAAAAGTTTTATTTTTTTCTAAAGCAAATTCCTTTTCTTTCTTTAAAGAATAATAACAACCGCTATAAAAAGATGTTGGATGAAATTTTCTTATCTTTTTATAACGTAAATATTGTCTTTCTATTTCACAATAAGTTGCCTCAAAAGATGGCTCTTTTGAAGGATAAAGAAAACATCGATAATTGTACAAACAATTATTTTCTGAAGCAAATATCTCTAAATCAATGCATTCTTTTGCAAAATCTAATCTATTATAAATTACTCTTCTTTTATTAAGGAGTTCATAGCACATCAAAATTAGTGATAAAACACTTGTTTTCCCTTGTCCATTACCACCAATAATCGAATTACAAATATTACAATAAGTACCGTTTAAAACATTTAATAATTCACCATCATACATTGCTTTACGCGGAACTTTATCAGATATAAAGTCAATAGTAAAATTATCCTTTAATTTTCTAAATCCAGACACAATAATTTTTAAAATTCTCATTCTATTTAGTGTTGTATTAGTCTTCAAATCGCAAGATAAATATAACACATTAAGAAAAAACTGTAAACTAAATCAACAAATTTGAAATTGTCTTTATAACTTCTATCATTTTCATAAAATCATCGATATCAAGATATTCTAAAGGTCCATGAAAATTTTCTCCTCCAGTGCCTAAATTTGGGCAAGGAATTCCTTCAAAAGATAATCTTGCTCCATCGGTCCCTCCTCTAATAGGTACTTCTACAGGATTAATACCATTTTTCATCATAGCGGATTGCACTATGGTTATTAAATCCATTCTTTCGCTAATTTTTTCTTTCATATTATAATAACTATCTTCAATAGAAACTTTTACAATTTCTTCACCATATTTATCGTTAATAACCTTAGCAATTTCAAGCATTTTTTCTTTTCTTTTTTCAAAATTACAACGATTATGATCACGTATGATGTAATTTAAATTTGCTAAAGAAACATCTCCGGACATCGATGTTAAATGATAGAAACCTTCATATCCTTCTGTATGTTCAGGTCTTTCTTGTTGAGGTAACATAAATATAAATTCCGCTGCAACTAATTGAGCATTAATCATCTTATTTTTAGCAGAACCTGGATGAATGCTTTTTCCAAGTATTGTTATTTTTGCCGAAGCCGCATTAAATGTCTCGTAATTAATTTCGCTAATGTCTCCACCATCAACTGTATATGTATAAGCATTTTCAGAAGATTCTAAATACCATTTAAAATCAAAATGATCTGTTCCCGCACCAACTTCCTCATCTGGAGTAAAACAAACTATTATATTAGGATGTTTAGTTTCTGTATGAATAATACATTCAACAAAACTCATAATAATTGCTATTCCAGCTTTATCATCAGCGCCTAAAAGTGTAGAGCCATCGGTAACAATTAAATTATGTTCTTCTTTACCAAGTAAATCTTCTTTTGCTAGCTTTAAACCATTTTCTAAAACAATATCTTCGCCATTAAATGTAACAATTCGTGGATTAATATTCTTACCACTTGCATCTGGAGAAGTATCCATATGGGAAATAAGTCCTAATGTTTGATTAGAACCACAGTTGCTAGGTATTTTTGCATAAACATAACCATATTCATCCATTCTCACATTTTCAATACCAAGTGATTTTAACTCATCATATAAATGTTTTCCTAACTCAAGTTGCTTTAGAGTACTTGGAAATGTTTCTGATTCTTCTTTTGATTGTGTATCAAATGAAACATATTTTAAAAATCTTTCTACTGGTTTCATATAATTCATCCCCTTATCGAAAATATGATAGCACATTTATGATTATTTGCGGTTCATTTCCAACTTTTATTAGAAAAATATTCAAAAAAGTTGTTTCTAGTGATATACTTTTAAAGAAATAACTTTAAAGGAGTCGATTTTTATGGGTAGAGCACATGAAGTACGTGCAGCATCAATGGCCGCGACAAATGCGAAAAAAACCGCTCTTTACATGAGAGCATCAAAAGAAATCTATATGGCCGCAAAATCAGGAGAACCTGATCCAAATAGTAACCTTGCATTACGCGCCACTATTGAAAAATTTAGAGGTCAAAATATTCCAAAAGACGTCATTCAACGCGCTATTGAAAAAGCAAAAGGCGGATCTGCAGAGAGCTATATTGCCGGTCGTTATGAAGGATATGGACCAGGAAATGTCGCTTTCATAGTTGACACATTAACTGATAACTCAAACAGAGCTTTTGTCGAAGTTAGAACTGTCGTTAACAAAAGAGGTGGCCATTTAGGAGCACCAGGTAGCGTTTCATTCAATTTCGAACAAGCTGGAGTATTAGTATTTGAATCAAGTATGAGCCGTGATGAAATTGAAGAATTATTAATCATGGGCGATGTTGATGTTACAGATGTCACAAAAGATGATGATGGCTTTGTTGAAATTCACGTTACTCCAACAGCGTTAAATGATGCTAAAAATTGTTTAAACGAAAACGGAATTACTGAATTTGAAACATGCGAATTACAAATGTTACCAAATGACTATGTTGAACCAGGCAATGAAGATCGTGAAAAAATGCAATCAATGCTCGATATGCTTGATGAATTAGAAGATGTTCAAGCCGTTTGGCACAACATGAAATAGCCTTTTAGAAAAACACATTAAAAAAACACTTGATAAAAGTATCATAAAATGATACTATGTCTTAGCCAAACTTTCTTTAAGCACGCTTAGAGGCTTAAGGCGGAAGGAGATTTGAAAATGAAAAAAGACACACACCCACAATACCACAAATGCACAGTTACTTGCGTTTCATGTGGTACAACATTTGAAACAGGATCAATTTTAAAGGAAATCCGTGTTGATACTTGTTCAAATTGTCATCCATTCTACACAGGTAAACAACGTTTTACCCAAGCAGATGGTCGTGTTGATAAGTTCAACAAAAAATACGGATTGGGAAAATAAGAATCCATATTTACTATTAAACCGCTATCTGATTGATAGTGGTTTTTTTATTTGACAAAGGAGGTAATTGAAATGAAAAATAAATTCTATATAACAACACCTATTTACTATCCAAGTGCCAATCTGCATATTGGACATGCCTATTGCACTGTTATGTGTGATGTCTATGCTCGATATAGAAGAATGAGAGGACAAGAAGTATTTTTCTTAACCGGTTCTGATGAACATGGCGAAAAAATTCAAAAGAACGCTATCTTAGCAAATAAAAGTGAACAAGAATTTGTCGATGAAATAGTAAAAGGTTTTAAAGAACTTTGGAATGCCTTAGAAATTAGTAACGATGACTATATTAGAACAACCGAAAAAAGACATACTAAAGTCGTTCAAGATGTATTCTCTAAGCTTCTTGAACAAGGAGATATATATTTAGGTGATTATGAAGGCTGGTATTGTACCCCTTGCGAATCATTTTGGACCGATACTCAAGTTGGTGAAGAAAAAGTTTGTCCTGATTGTGGAAGACCTGTTTATAAAGCAAAAGAGCAAGCTTATTTCTTAAGAGTAGGTAAATATGTCGATCGTTTATTAAAATTCTACGATGAACATCCTGAATTCATTACCCCTGAATCAAGAAAAAATGAAATGATTAATACATTTATTAAACCAGGATTAGAAGATTTATGCATTACAAGAACAACATTCTCATGGGGAGTTCCTGTAAAAGAAGATCCTCGTCATGTCGTTTATGTATGGATTGATGCTTTATTAAATTATATTTCAGCTTTAGGATATGATAGCGACGATTTAACATTATTTAATAAATTTTGGAATGATGATACTGAAATAATTCATGTCATTGGTAATGATATTACTCGTTTCCACACTATTTATTGGCCAATTATTTTAATGGCGCTTAACATTCATCTTCCAGATAAAGTTTTTGTTCACGGCCTATTAATGATGAAAGATGGAAAAATGTCTAAATCTAAAGGAAATGTTGTTAGTCCATATCCTTTAATTGAACGTTATGGTTTAGATGCTGTTCGTTATTATTTAGTTAGAGAAACAATTTTTGGTAGCGATGGAAGATTCACCCCTGAAGATTTTGTTACTCGTATTAATACTGATTTAGCAAATGATTTTGGAAATCTTTTAAATCGTACAGTTGGAATGATGATTAAATATTTCGGTGGTCATATTCCTGCTTATCAAGGAGATGTCAATCCACAAGATAAAGAACTTAGAAGTTTAGCCATGTTTACAATCGATCAATATGAAAAAGCATTTGATGAAGTTAAAATCACTGATGCATTTATCGCTGTTATGAATCTTATTTCTAGAGCGAATAAATATATTGATGAAACTACACCATGGGCATTAGCGAAAGATGAAACTAAAACCAAAGAACTTCAAAGTGTTATGTCTCATCTTGTAAATGTTTTATATATTGCTGGAATTTTATTGCAACCAGTTTTAACTCATGCACCTAAATCATTATTTGCTCAATTAGGAGTAAAAGAAGAATATCAAAACTATGATTGTATTCGTAATTTTGGAATAATTGGTGATGTTGATGTTACTAAAGGAAATCCTTTATTTCCACGTTTAGATGCAAAAGAAGAGATTGAGTTTATCGCTTCTTTAATGCAAAAAAAATAAATTATAAAAATCAGGTCCCTTTTATAGGGACTTTTTAGGAGAATTAAAAATGGCAAAAAAAAGAGATTTAAATTTAGGAGAATTTGAAGCAACTTGTGAAGACATATCTTTTGATGGTAAAGGAGTAACTCATTATCAAGGAAAGGTCGTTTTTGTTCCTGGATTTTTTCTTTATGAAAAAGCAATTATTCGATTAGTGTATGAAAGAAGCGAGTTTTATGCTGGAAAAATAATTAAGATTATTACCAAATCACCATACAGAATCGAGCCAAAATGTAAAATATGCTCCAGCTGTGGAGGTTGTTGTTATCAACAATTATCATATTCAGCTCAATTAGAATATAAAACTAAAAAAGTTAAAGATGCTTTTTTAAAATTTGCCAAATTAACCGCTAAAGTGGAACCTTGTATTGGAATGAGTGATCCATATTTTTATCGTAATAAAATTCAGATGCCAATTGGATTATCACAAAAAGGTAGAATTATAACTGGATTTTATAAAGAAAAAACTCATGAAATTGTTCCAGTTGATAAATGTTATATTGAAAATGAACAAGCTGAAGATGTTCTAACTACAATCAAAGACTTAATGAAAAAGTTTAAAATATTACCTTATAATGAAGATACCAGAAAAGGAGTTATTCGCCATATTTTAATAAGAACATCCTTCCACAAAAAACAAATTATGGTTGTACTTGTAACTAACCAAGATGAATTTGGAGGTAGAAGAGAATTTGTAAAAGCTCTTCATCTTTCTTGTCCATCAATTACAACAATTGTACAAAATATTAATACTCGAGATACAAACGTTATTTTAGGTGAAAAAGAGCGGATTCTGTATGGAAAAGGATATATTGAAGACTCATTATGTGATGTGTGGTTTCAAATATCTGCAAAATCATTTTATCAAATCAATCCTATTCAAACAGAAGTGTTATATAGTACCGCAATTAAACTTGCTAATTTAAACGGAACTGAAACTGTTTTAGATTGTTACTGCGGTATTGGCACAATTGGTTTAATAGCATCTAAACACGCTAAAAAAGTTATCGGAATTGAAATAGTTAAAGAAGCTGTTTCTGACGCAATTAAAAATGCAAAAAGAAACAATATAACTAATGAAACATTTGTTAACGAAGATGCAAGTGAATATATGATTAAATACGCAAAATCAAAAGGAAACGTTGATGTTGTATTTATGGATCCTCCTAGAAAAGGATCTGATCAAAAGTTTTTAAACTCTATATTAACTTTACTTCCAAAAAAGATTATTTATATTTCTTGTGATCCAACCACTTTAGCAAGAGATATTAAAATTCTTTCTTCTAAATATAAAATTGAAAAAATTCAACCTGTAGATATGTTCCCGATGACTTATCACGTCGAGACGGTCTGTGCTTTAACGTTAAAGAAGTAAAGGAGACTATAGCAATGAAAAAAAACGATTATAAATCATTAGATGAATTTATTGGGGAATATTCTGGTATAAGAAGTGATAAATATGACATTGTTTTCGGAATTGATTTTAGATTCAATGATAAACTATATCGTATGACTATGGATCAAATGGAACCAGATGAACTTAGAAACGAATTTGAAAAAAAGTTAAATAAAAAATTAGGGAAGTACGAAGTTGCGTTAGTTGATTCTAATGGCCATTCTGATTTTCAATTTGAGGAATATCAATTTATAGGTTGGTATGACGATATATATGACTTATTGGAAAATTGTTATATCGATGGAAGGAAGTTTAAAGATGTCATTATGGATGATGATACAATAATAGAAGGAAAAGATTAATTTGTAAAACACGAATAGACTTAATTATAGCGGTGTTAATGAAATTAGAGAAATATAATAAAATGTTTCTTTCAACTACTTATTAAACGTGCGTTTGAGATTATGAAACATCATTACACACGTCGAGACGGTCTGTGCCTTAATATTAAAGAAGTAATGTTGAATATATTTTGAGATGTGTTTAAATTATTAAGTATGTTTCTAAGTGCAAATAGAATATTTATAAATAATAAAGAACTATGTTTTTTTAACTTAATTTTACTTTTATATATAAAATTGATGTATTGAATATTATGCCTAAATCAATTAATATCAACAGCAGATAATGATTCGTTATTTATTAAAATGTGTATTTTTATACACATTTTTTACAATAAGTGATATACTTTATTTGCAAATATCTAAGGAGGATTATTTTCATATGGAAACAATGCTATCAAATTTAGGAAATGATATCCGCAATTTTAGAATGGAAGCCGGATTATCGCAAGAACAACTATCAATATTATGTGGAATAGATAGATCACAATTATCCAAAATTGAAAAAGGAACTGTTATTGGAGTTACTTTTAATACTATTGCTAGAATATATGATGCATTGGGAATGAAATTAATTCCAGTTAGAGAAGAAATAAAAAATATAGATATTCATCCTTTTGTTAAATGGGCTGGTGGTAAGACACAATTACTAGAAGTTATTGAATCTCACTTACCTGAAACATTTAATAGATATTTTGAACCTTTTGTAGGTGGAGGAGCATTATTATTTAAATTACAACCAAAAGCTTTTTCTATTAATGATTCAAATGAAGAACTAATGTGCGTTTATAAATGTTTAGAAAATAATGATTTATTTGAATTATTAAAACAAGAACTATTAAAGCACGAAGAAAAGCATTCTGAAGAATATTATTATCAAATAAGAGAAATGGATAAATTAGAAGGGTTTAATCAACTTCCTATTTACGTAAGAGCAGGACGAATGATTTATTTAAACAAAGCTTGCTTTAATGGTTTATATAGAGTTAATTCCAAAGGATACTTTAATGTTCCTTCAGGAAAGAAAAAAGTAGTAAATTGCTTTGATAAAATAACTTTTGATAATTTGAACTTATTCTTTAAAAATAGAAAACCTGTAATAACAAGTATCGATTTTGAAGAAGCGGTAAAAAATGCTAAAGCGGGCGATTTTGTTTATTTCGACCCACCTTATGATACTTGGGAAGACAAAAGTAGTTTTACTTCTTATGATAAGAATGCCTTTGGTAAGGAAGAACAAATAAGACTTGCTAAAGTATTTAAAGAATTATCTAATAGAGGCGTCTATGTGATGTTAAGCAATCATAATACAAAATTTATAAATGAATTATACAAAGAATTCCATATTACTGTAGTTTCCGCTAAAAGGATGATAAGCTCAAAAGCTGATGGACGTGGCAAAGTTGAAGAAGTAATTATAACCAATTATGAATAAAATTGGAGGAACGAATATGTATTTAGAAAAAGATATCAATGAATTATCACAATTATTTGTAGACAATATTTTAGAAACTAATAGAAGTTTTGATGTCTATGTCGATTGGACAAATGCAACTAAAAATAACTTTGATGAATTCAATATTGAATTAAATGCTATGAATTGTCTTATAAAAAACGCTTCTAAAGAACAATTCGAAAAATTATTTAATAAATTACCTACTATTGTTTGCGCTTTCCCTCTACTTATAGCTATTGCTAAAAGAGATCGTGAAAATATAATAAAAGGTAAAGAAAATTTGGTTATTATTGATAAAAATAATGATAGCAAAGATTTCTTAAGATACGATTTAAGTTTAAATTACTTACAAAGTAATGAAGCTAAAAATCAAGTAAATCTATATTATGAATTTTTCTGTCAATCAGGATTACAAAATTTATTTCAAAATATGTTAGAAAAAAGCATTATCGATTACGTTATAGGCGTTTTAGTTGGCTTAGATTCTAACGGAAGAAAAAATAGAAGTGGAAGAGCATTCGAAATAACATGTGAGCCTATTATTATGGAAATCGCTAATAAATATGGGTTAACAGTTATTAGTCAAAAGCAATTTAAAGAACTTAATAAATTAGGATTTTCAATTTCATCAGATATCAAAGATAGAAAAGCTGATTTCATTCTAGTAAAAAATAATAAAGCTTTAAATATTGAAGTTGATTACTTTGCTGCCGCAGGTTCTAAGCCCCAACTTTCGACTTTAGCACTATAAAAATTTCGATAAAAAATAAAGGTTATAA
>CAZDEE010000007.1:0-67349 GCA_964504595.1 uncultured Staphylococcaceae bacterium
TTTAATAATTGATACACATTTTGCCTTTTTTATTTTATCCTAATTTTTTATTCCAACCTTACTTCTTTTAATTCAATCAATTTTATTTTCTCTTCTATTGTTAATTCCATAATAAAAAAACCCTAAGTCTTTCTAACTGTTTTAGTTAGTCTAACTTTTAGGGTTAAATACATAAGCTTTAATAGACAAAAATAATTAAAAATCTATTCTTCGGTATAATTATCAAAATATCCTTGAACTAAAATAATTGGAGTTCCTTTATCTCCAGAACCACTTGTAAGATCACATAATGATCCAAGCAAATCAGTTATTTGACGTGGTGTAGTTCCTTGAGATGCCATTTGACCAACAAGATTATTGCTCTTTTCTTTAATTGACTTTTTAATAGCAAGAGCAAGTTCTTCTCCACGAAGGTCTTTAAAATCATTATCCGCTAAAAACTTAAGCTTAATTTCATTTGGTGTTCCTTTTAAGCCATCAGTGTGGAAAGGAGATACAACTGGGTCCGCTAACTCCCATATTTTTCCTTGAGGATCTTTAAATGCTCCATCTCCATAAACCATTACTTCAACATGTTTTCCTGTCTTTTCTAAAAACAATTGTTGAATCTTTTCAACTAACCATTGAGAATCGCGTGGGAATAATTTAATTGTATCTTCAGTTGATTTATTAGAGCCTAATAAACCATAATTTTCATTATATCCACTTCCATCAATTGAGCTAGTTAAAATATCATCTAAGCCATAGACGTTATTCGCACCATTTTGTTTTAAAATTCTTTTACTTCTAAAACGTGTATGAATATCGCATGTCAAGACATCTTTTGTATAGTTTAAAATTGCTTTCGCTTGATTAGCAAAAATTACTTCTACATCGCATCCTTGACTCTTTATTAAATCAATATAAAAATCAATATAATCAACACCGGTAAACTCATGAACCTTATGGCCAAATAAATTACGATATTGTTCTAATGATAAAATATCACTATATGGATTTACTCCCTTTTCATCTAATTCATCTAAAGTTAATAAAGCATTTCCTACTTCATCACTTGGATAAGATAACATTAAATAAATCTTTTTTACTCCTAAAGCAATTCCTTTTAATAAAATAGAAAATCTATTTCTTGAAAGAATTGGGAAAATAACTCCTATTTCACCACTAGGAAATTTAGCTTTAACATCTTTTGCAATATCATTTACAGATGCATAATTTCCTTGTGCACGAGCAACAATTGATTCAGTTAAAGCGATAACATCTCTATCGTGTAAATCAAATCCTTCGTTTTGTGAGGCTAAAATCACGCTATTGACAGCGATAGAAGCTAAATCATCGCCTTGTTTAATAATAGGGCATCTAATTCCTCGACTTGTAGTACCAACACTTCTCATAATTAATAATTTATCCTTTCTTTGCAATAATATTTCTTGCAATATAAACTCCACAAGCTCCTGCTTGAGCAAGGCCGCGAGTTAATCCAGCTCCATCTCCACCAACAAACAATCCTTTGATACCTTTAACTTCTAATGTGTTATCGATATCTGGATGTGCACTATAGTATTTAGCTTCAACTCCATATAATAAAGTATGCTCAGTTGCAATTCCCGGAGTAATTTTATCAAGTACTTTAATCATTTCGACAATTGACTGCATAGTTTTATATGGTAAGCATAATGCTAAATCGCCTGGAACAGCCTCTTTTAAAGTAGGTTTAACAAATCCTTCTCTTAATCTTTTAACGGTTGTTCTTCTACCTTTTAAGATGTCACCAAAACGTTGTACTAATACAGAACCACAGGCTAATTGATTAGCGAGGGATGAAACTTTTAAAGCATATTCATTCGGCTTATTAAATGGATCTTCAAAATGATGTGAGACTAACAAAGCAAAGTTTGTATTATCTGAACTATATTTTGAATCATTGTATGAATGGCCATTAACATTAACAACACCTTCATAATTTTCCATAACAACATGTCCTCCAGGATTAGAGCAGAATGTTCTTACAGTATTACCTGTTGATGTCTTATAAACAAACTTACCTTCATAAAGGTGAGTATTAATCTCTTCCATAATTAAATTATCACACTCAACTCGAACACCTATATCAACTTGAGTTTGTGACATTTTAATATTATTTTTCTCAAATATATTAGATAGCCATTCGCTTCCTTCTCTTCCGACCGCTAAAACGACCTTATCAGCGAATACTTTTTCATTATTATTATCTAAAATGACTCCTTGAATTTGACCATCTTGAACAATAATATCATTTACCGCTATACCAAATTGCATTTCAATCTTATCACTTAAATAAGCAAAAATACGAGAAAGTATTTTTAAATTCTCTTCGGTTCCTAAATGTCTTACTTTACTACGTAATAACTTAACACCAACAGATAACGCTCTTAATTCAATTTCTTTAACTTTTGGGGTAAATGGATCAGTTATTAATTCTGTCGCCCCAAACTCAAGATTAATGCTATCAACATAATTAATTAAATCCATTAATTCGTCATTTGACATATATTCTTGTAGCCAGCCACCAAATTCTGTTGTGATATTAAATTTTCCATCAGAATACGCACCTGCTCCACCAAATCCCGAGGTAATAGAGCAAGCTGGGAAACATTCCCTATATCCTTCCTTATTAAGAGGACATTTATCAATTTTATGATTCAGTACCGGGCAATTCCTTGTATGTATATCTCTTCCCTTATCAATAAGTAAAATAGATTTATTAGGATCTAATTTACTAAGCTCATAAGCGCAAAAATAACCAGCAGGGCCTGCGCCAACAATAATGACATCATATTTTCTCATAATATCGTCCCTCCAAGGATTTTATTATAAATAAAATTTAACTAAATATCTATAGTAAAGAAAAAAAGATTATTCAAGTTTTAAAAAAATACACAAAATAAAAGGCATCAACTTGCATAATATTACAAATAGATGCCTTCATTTAATTTATTATTTGTTATTTACTATTTTTTATAAGATTGTATGTTCAAGTAAAATCGAAAAACCAATAACTATTAACACAATGCCTCCAATAAAAGGAGCTACTTTATTAAATATGCTACCTATTTTTTTACCAAACAATCCTCCAATTAAAGAAAGAATAAAAGTAACAACTACAATAACTGGAACAATTCCCCAAATTGTCATCTGTTGATAATTTTCAACGCCTAATGAAGCATATAAAGATATTCCTACTGCAAGAGCGTCAATACTTGTTGCAACACTTTGAAGCAACATCCCTCCAATAGTCAAATCATCGTTATTCTCATCATTTTCCTCTGCAGAACTAGATTCTTTTTTTCTAACTTCCTTAATTCCATCAAAAACCATTTTTCCACCTAAATAACAAAGAAGAGCCAAAGCAATCCAATGATCCATAGATTTAACAACACTATCTACATTACTATTCAAACTTGTTAATGACATTAAATAGTAACCAACAAGAGGCATAATACCTTGAAACAATCCAAAAAGTAATGATGTAAATATCATTTTCTTTTTCGAATAGTTTTTATAAACAAGTCCATTAGTAATTGAAACAGTTGTGGCATCAACCGCTAAAGAACAAGATAAAATTAATACTTCAATAAAACCCATGAAAACAATCTCCAATTTTTTTAAATAATTACATTAAATTAGAAAGCCCAATTTCCGTTTTGGAAAATCAAGACTTCTCTTCCATCCTCTAATATACCTTTAATTTCTAAATCAGGCGCGCCAATCATGAAATCAACATGAATCATCGAATCGTTAACACCCATTGCATCAAATTGTTCTTTTGTATACTTTGAATAATCTTTAATACAATTTGAAAATCCTCTTCCTAAAGCTAAGTGACAAGATGCATTTTCATCGAACAATGTATTATAGAATAATATATTTGAATTTGAAATAGGTGAATCATATGGAACTAAAGCAACTTCACCTAAATAAGGTGCGTTTTCATCCATAGAAATCATTGTTTTTAATAATTCTTCACCAACACGAGCATGAACTTCAACTGCTTTACCATTTTCAAATCTAATTGAAAAATCTTCAATCAATTCGCCATTATATGAAAGTGGTTTAGTTGCATAAACAATACCTTCCGCTTCACCTTTTTTAGGTGTTACAAAGCATTCTTCTGTAGGCATATTTGGATTAAAATAAATCTTGCTAGTCGCAGTATATTCTCCGCCACCTAAGAATAAAGCATCTTTTATTAACCCAACTTTGAAATCTGTACCATTACTTGAATGATAATGCAATTCTTTCAAACCTAAGCCATTTAAATAATCGCATTTACTTTGCATTTCTTTATTATGTTTTTCCCAAGCTAAAATTGGATCATCATCCACTCTTGTGGTATATAAAATTGCATCCCATAATTTATCAAAAGCAACTTTTTTAGAATCATTAGGAAATACCTTTTTAGCCCATGCATAGGAAGGAACCGCAACAATAGTCCATTGATATTCATTTTCCATTCGATCTCTAAATGCTTTTATTTGAGGGAATCTTATCTTCATTGCTTTTGAATTTTTCTCTTGATCAATTCCCTTTAAGGAATCAGGATCACTTGATTCAATATAAATCATAACTGGTAATGTTGATGCTTGCCATTCCCATTTTTCAAGTTCCCATTTTTCTAAAGAGCCTAATGTTTTAACATTTTGATATTTAACATCTAATTTACGTAATTCGTCATCGTTCCATTGAACAACAACCTTTTTAGCGCCCGCTTTATAGCATTCTTGAACCACTAAACGAACAAATTCACTTTGATCAATCTCCGCTCGGACAATAACATCTTGACCTTTTTGAACATTCGCACCTACACGAGCTATTAATTTAGCATATTTTTTTAATACATTCTTTTTCATAATCATCCTTCTTTCGCATTTAATAATAGCACAAATCTTTATTAATATAAATTTAATAAAAATATTGTATTATATTTGTGGTAAAATAATTTTAGTTTTTAATAAAAAAACTAGTTTTATTAAAATCTATTTAAGTTAGAAGTCATCTACTTAATTTCTTAAAAAAGGAGTGATTTGTATATGAAAATAAAATTAAGTGATTGCATTGATAGTGTATTTTTATTAATTATAGGTATTCTCTTCCTTGTATTTCCCTCACAAATGATCAATTGGATTGGTTTAATCGTTGGTATTTATTTTATCGGCAAAGCTCTAATAGGCTTCTTATTTCCACTTATTTTCCCATTATCTAGAATTTCCGCTGGTATTAATTTATGCATCGGTATTCTATGCTTAGTATTATGGGGATTATTCCTTAAATTCATTATGATTTTAATGAGTATTATTTTATTAGGTGAAGGACTTACAAGTCTAACAAAAACTCCACTTGATTTAAAAAATAAAAAAACTTATTTACCTAATATTCTTGCCATTCTTGAAACATTATTTGGTGTTACGATATTTGTTACCGCAATTATAAATGCAGAAAATGTATTAGGAATTTTATCCGGTATCACATTAATAATTCTTGCAGTAATAACATTTCTTAACTCTGCATGTGGAAAAAGCAATGATTCAACCAACGATAATAACAGCGACAGAATCAAGTTTAAATCCGATGTTATCGATGCTGAAATCGTAAGTGAAAAACATACCCATCAAGACTAAATAGCTCTATATGTATTTAACCAAAAAAGTTAAGCTAACTAAAGTAGTTAGAAATACTTAAAAAGTTAAGTACAAGAGCTTTTTTTATTATCATTTTTCATATTTCATTCATTAAAACTAATAAAAAAGAAACCAATCATAAAGCTAATACTCTATAAATCAGTTTCTATTAATCTTTATTAATAAACTATTTATTAAATTCAGTTAATTCTATAAAGTGAGGTAAACTTTCACACCACTTACAGAAAATATTCCATTCCTTTAATTTATGATGTTTTCTTTGATGATACATCGTTTTTAATTGTTGATAATTAGTGGTCATTGTTGCGCCTAAGCAAAATCCGCATGGAAGAGAAGCAACAATCTTTCTCCATAATAATTGTTTTGTTTCTCCTTCCTCTAAGGTTTTATACTCTTCTACCAATTTGGCAATAACCGCTAAAACTTCACTAGATGTCTCTTCAACACATTGATCATTAATCTCAAATTTCATTAAGCAATGCATCGTTGATTGTGAAGAAATAAAATCAAACCAATGATATCTTTGTGCTTGTTTCCACCAATATAAAGGTGCGGTTACATCCATTTGCACTAAAATACCTTTTAAATAATTATCATGACCTTCTCCAGATTTAGTTGTGCCTAGCTTCATTGCTCTTCTAAAATCCGCATCAGTAACTTCACTATCATCAATAACTGTTCTCATAGGATTTCCAGAAGCCTTTACCGCTCTATCCAATCCATAAACTGATGTATTTTTAATATTAAATTCCATTTTTATAAGCCTCCCAAACATTTTTTAATAATGATAATCTCGTTAATAAACCCACCCCTCCAGGAACAGGTGTTTGAAGTTGAACTTTTAATCCAGGTTTGCAATCACCATAAAGTTTTCCTTCTTCTCGAACAATGCCAATATCAACAATAATCGCATTTTCTTTATATGTAATCGAATCATCTAACATCCATTTTTTGCCTACTGCACTAAAAATTAAATCAGCATTTTCTAAATATCTTTTTTTGTCTTCTTCCTTTGTTCTTGAATGTAAAACAGTACAGTTCGTACTTAAATCAATTAACAATTTTGCTAAAGGACGTCCAACAATATTGCTTCTACCAATTACAACAGCATTCTTGCCACTAAAAGAAACATTTTCCGCTTTTAAATAATCAATAACACCTTTAGGAGTGCATGCGATAAAAGAAGAACAAGGATGGAATCCATCAACATCTTTTAAAGGATTAACATATAATTTAATCTTTTCTTCATCAATATGTGCAGGTAAAGGCATCTGCACAATATAGCCATGAACATCATCACGAGTATTTAACTCATCTAACACTTTAAGTAAATCTTCTTCACTAGTATTCAAAGATAATTTTATTAATTCAGAAATAATTCCAACTTCACTACAATCTTTTATCTTACCTTTAACATAGGCATTGCTTGCTGGATCATCATTCATTTGCACAATAACCAAATGAGGTTTAATAATTAAGTTATCAATTTTTTCTTTTAATTTTATTTTTTCTTGATTAACATATTCTTTTATTTCCATAACAACACTCCCTAAGAATGACTTCCATATGATTATATCATGAAACCTCTTTATTAACTATAAATTTATAAACTAATTAAAAAGTAAACTTCATAGTTAAAAAATAAACTAAAATCAAAGGCATTATTCTTTTTTTCTTATTAAAAGCGCATTTAACTTATAATTAATTTTTTGATTAATATGTTATAATTAAACAATAAATAGGAGTGAAAAAGTATGGCAAATCCAAATCTAAAAGAAAATAAATTAATTAGAACCGTCGTGTTACCTTTTCGTAATGTAATTAAAACTTTTTTCCCTATTACATATGTAAAGCTTCAATATAAGTATATTACACATCATAAACTAAATTTAAAAAATCCTATTAGATATACAGAAAAGCTTCAATATTTAAGAGTGTATACTTATCCGAAAAATCCTCTTGTTAGCAAATGTGCTTCTCGAGATGGCTTAAGAGAATACGCTAGTGAATTAGGATTAGAAAAATATCTTGTTCCTATCATAGGTATTTATTCATCTTTTGATGAAATAGATTTTAATAAATTACCAGATGCATTTGTTATGAAATGTACTCACGGAAGCGCAATGAACGCAATTATAGAAGATAAAGCAATAATTGATATCTTAGATTTAAAAAAGAAATTTGATAAATGGCTTAAAACTGATTATGGTAAAAAAACAATGGAAAGACATTATTCTCCTATTAAGCCAAAAATAATAATTGAACATCTATTAAAAGAAAATGATTATTTACCTATTGAGTATAAAATTCATGTATTTAATGGAAAAGCAAAATCATTATATGTTGTTACAAACAGAGGAAAGGATATCCGCTACACCAACTTCTACATTAATTGGGAAAGATTTGATGGATCACAATTTAATGGTTGGAAAAGTAGTAAAATAGAACCTTCAAAGCCAAATAATTTTGATGAAATGATTTTTCTTGCTGAAAAATTAGCCTCACCTTTTCCTTTTGTGCGAGTGGATCTTTACTCCATTGAAGGAAAGATATATATAAGTGAAATGACATTTACACCCGCAAAAGGAACGCTTATACTTGATGATGATAATGCTGATTTTGAAATGGGAAGATGGTTAAAACTAGAAATGGAGGATAAATAAATGGTTTCAAGTAGAATACTTAAAGGTGCCGGTTGCCTAGCAATTGCAGGAGCGGTAGGCGTTATAGTTATATATGGCGGAGGTGACAAAGAAGAAATCTGTAAAGATGAATCTCAAATTAGCTTTTATGGAGACCATAAAAATCATTGTCTTAATATAGAAGATAAAATTATTAATGATTATACTTATCATCCTTATGAAAGTTCAGATAGCAGTGAAAGTTCTCCTATATTTAAAAATATTAAAAACGGAGTTAAGAACATAAGCGATGTCGAAGATGAGTTCTGTACACCTTATCTAAATGTATTAAATCAAAATTCCGTTGAAGACACTTATACATTAGATGATATAAAAAAGAACAATATTTTCTACAGCATGGCTTATGCTCAATATTATGGATTAACAAACTACGCTGATTTAAAAGAAAAAGATTTAAAAATTCCTAGTATTTTTGATGGAGGCATCAATTGTTCTGTTGCAAATAGTCGAATTTTTATTAAAGAAAGTGTTGGTGAAAATGAAAATTTAATTCCAACATTCAATTTAAATAAAACCGCAAAAAGCATCAATTACTTTGCAATATTTGCTTCATGTAATAACGGAAATATGGATGTTGAATTCACATTTTCCTTATATAAAAAAGAAAGTGATGATAAGTATACTAGATATAAATTTATCTTTGATGTCAATATTGGAGGTAATTCTGTAGGTATTCCAAGTTTCTTTGGAGGATACTTTGAAGATTTTATAGATGAAAATTCTAATCAATTTGACCTATCTAATTTAGAAGGATGTTATATTATTAGCGTTTCTTATAAAATAAAAGAAAATGGATTACATCCTAACACTCCATTGGAAAATGAAGAAAAATATAAATTTGGATTTTTAAAGCTTTATGAAGTTTTACTTCCTGAATCAACATGGTATGAAAAAGGGCTATCAAACTGACAGCCCCTTTTTTAACGATTTTTTAATTCTTCAACGATTAATTTATTAGTTAAAGCAGGATTAGCTTTTCCTTGAGATTTTTTCATAACCATTCCCACTAAAAAGCCAATTGCACGATCTTTACCATTTTTATAATCTTCGATTGATTGAGGATATTCATCTAAAACTTGCATCACTAAATTTCTAATAGAATCAACATCACTAATTTGAGTCATATTTAATTTGCTAGCAATTTTTGAAGGCGATTCAAATGTCTTGAGCATTATTTCAAATACTTGACGACTTTGTTTTGAAGAAATAGTGCCTTTTGTTACCATTTCAATTAATTCTGCAAGTAAATTTGGATTTAATTTAAATTCATTAATTGTAATCATTTCTTTATTTAAATAACCCATAACATCAACCATTACCCAGTTACAAGCAAGTTTATATTGAGTTGTATGCTTACAGACTACATCATAATAAGAAGAAATATCTTTATCCGACAATAATTGTTCAATATCATAATCACCTAATCCATAAACATCCTTATATGTTTTACGTTTTTCATCCGCTAAAACAGGGCATGTTCTGATAGCTTCTTCAATAAACTCATCTGATAATCTAATTGGAACAATATTAGCTTCTGGATAATATTTATAATCAACCGCATCTGTTTTCTTTCTCATTAAAACAGTTGTTTTAGTTGCTTCATCAAATCTTCTCGTTTCTTGTTCGACTGGAATTCCTGAAAGTAACAATTGTGTTTGTCGTTTAATTTCACACTCAATCGCGCGTTCAATATTCGCAATTGAATTTAAGTTTTTAATTTCAACTTTGGTGCCAAATTTATCACTTCCGTATGGTCTTAAGGAAATATTAACATCACAACGAAGTGAACCTTCTTCCATTTTTCCATCACTTACATCTGCGAAAACAACAATTGAACGAATTGCTTCAACGTATTTACGCGCTTCTTCACCGGTTCTAAAATCTGGTTTAGTAACAATTTCAATTAACGGTGTACCAGCACGATTATAATCTAATAAAGAACAATCTCCTAAATGGAGTTGTTTACATGTATCTTCCTCTAAATGAATTCTTTCGATTTCAATATGACGAACTCCTAATGAAGTTTCAATATCAATATATCCATTTTTACCAATTGGTCTTTTATCTTGTGTAATTTGGAATCCTTTTGGTAAATCGGCATAGAAATAGTTTTTACGATCAAAATGGAGCTCATTATCAATAGTCATATGAAGTGCATGAGCAACGCGAATTCCATTGATTACTGCTTGCTTATTTACCACAGGCATTGAACCAGGAAAAGCAAAATCAAGAGGCATAACATTCGTATTTGGAAAAGAACCAAAGCGAACTGGAGCGGTTGAAAACATTTTAGTATTTGTCTTCATCTCAACATGGATTTCAAGTCCTATAATAGCTTCAAAATTCATTATCTTTCCCTCCTTGTTGATAAATTATAAAAACCACTTGCTTTTTCAATTGCATTAGCGATTTGTAATACTTCTCCTTCTTTAAAGGATTTTCCCATTACATTTCCTCCAAATGGCATATTATCCATAAAACCAATAGGAATTGTAATTGATGGTAATCCAGCAAAATTACCTAAAGCTAAATGATTATCAGCGATTAAATACTCGCTTGATAATTTATCTGAACTATCATCAAATCTAGGTGCTATAGAAGAAGAGGCAGGTAAATAAATTACATCATTATCTTTTAAGATATCATTTATTGCATCAACAATTCGATGTCGATTGCGTAACGCTCTTAAAAAGAGTAATTCTTGATTTTCTTTCATTAAAGCAAAGCTTCCAATAACAAACCGACGTTTAATTAATTCACTAAATCCTTTAGTTCTAGCATTCATCATAACTTCTTCATAAGTTTTGCCTCCAAAACGAGGTCCAAACTTAATTCCATCCAAATTTGCATTATTTGATGTCGCTTCTGCACAAGAAATAACAAAATAAGTTGGAAATATAGATTCTAATAATTTTTTATCAACGGAAATGTGATTGATTATTGCTCCTTCATTTTCCAACCATTTTAATGACTCATTAAATTTATTAACAACATCTTCACATTTTATTGCAGCGATTACTTCATCAATAACCGCAATCTTCTTTCCTTTAATATCTTCATTTAAATAAGAAGTATAATCTTCAGTTTCTTTAAAAGAACAAGTAGCGTCATTATAATCATGACCCGCGAGTAAATTTAAAGAAATCGCGGCATCTTCAACACTACGAGTAAAATATGCAACATGATCTAATGATGGCGCAAATGGAAATAATCCAAAACGAGAAATTCTTCCCCATGTTGGTTTAAATCCAACTAATCCACTATAAGAAGCAGGTTTACGCACTGAATCACCAGTATCTGAACCTAAAGCAAAAGGAACAATCGCATCCGCAACCGCAACTGCAGATCCACAACTTGAACCACCGATAATACGGGTATGTGTCGCATCATAAGGATTGTATGTTGCTCCTAAATGACCAGTCGTACCGGTACCTCCCATTGCAAGTTCATCCAATGTTGATTTAGCAATAATAATCGCCTTTGCTTCTTTTAATTTTTTTACTACTGTAGCATCAAATACAGGTACATAATCCTTTAAAATCTCACTTGAACCGGTAGTTCTTAATCCTTTAGTGGAAAAGTTGTCTTTAACTACAACTGGTATTCCCCAAAATAAATTATCTTCTTCAACATTCTCTAAACTACTTGCTAATTTTAAAGCTTCTTCTTCGTTTAATGTTTCAAAAGCATTATCATTATTTTCTTTAGCTCTTTTTAAGGCTTCTTTAGTTAATTCTAAAGGTGTTGTTTTGCCTTCGACTAAAGCTTGGTGAATTTCTTTAATTGTTAAATCTAAAATATGCATTATAACACCACCTTTGGAAGTCTAATTTGATTTTCAACAACATCTTTTGCGTTGCTTAATGCTTCGCTAGTAGAAATTGTTTCAACCACGCTATCATCACGTAAATAATCAACAGTTACATCAAAAGGAAAGACCATTGGAGAATATTCATCAAGAGATTCATCGCCAAGTAATTCCATTTGTTTTAAAATGGTATCAAATTCTTTTTGTAATAATTCATATTGCTCATCTGTCATATCAAACAATAACCTATGTGCACAATCTTGAAGTAATTCTTTTGTTATTTCTTTCATACTATTCATCCTTTCCTTCTAAATGAGAAATAAATTCATCCTCATCCATTGTTTTTATTCCTAAAGCATTCGCCTTATCTAATTTTGATCCAGCTTCAATTCCATATATCACTATATCTGTTGCCTTAGAAACTGAACCGGTAACTTTAGCTCCTAAATCTTCTAGAATTGTAGTAGCTTCTTTTCGACCATATTTATTAAGCGTTCCAGTTAAAACAACCGTTTTTCCGGTAAAATATGAGCTTTCTGAAGCAACTTTTCCTAAATATTTAAAGTTAAGTCCAAGTTCTTTTAATTCGTTTAACATTGCTAATTTATTTTCATCTCTAAAATAATCGCTTATTGATTTTGCCGAAACTGGACCAATATCTGGAATCGTTAACAACTCTTCCTCACTAATATTAAAGAAAGATTCTAAAGATGTAAATCTTTTTGCTAAAACCTTTGCGGTTTTCGCTCCAACTTCATCGATTCCTAAGCCAAAAAGCAATCTTTCTAACGATTGTGTTTTTGACTTTTCAATTGAATCGAGCAATTTATCAACACTTTTATCCGAGAATCCATCCAGAATTAATAAATCTTGTCGATATTGATATAGACAATAAATATCTGGAATGGATAAGATTAATTCTTTATCAAATAATTGTTCAATTACCTTTTCTCCCAAACCTTCAATATCCATTGCGTCTTTTGAAGAAAAATGAATTAATCCTTCAATATGTCTAGCTTGACAATGTGGATTTAAACAAAAATGCATCGCATCAATCTTTTCTAATTTTTCTCCACATACTGGACATACATCAATCATTTTAAAATCTTTTTCTAAGCCATTTCTGCGTTCCTTTATTGCCCTAACAACTTCAGGAATAACATCCCCAGCTTTTCTAATGACAACTGTATCACCAATTTTTAAATCTCTTTCTTTAATGAAATCTTCATTATGAAGAGTGGCTCTTTGAATTAAAGATCCCGCGACACGAACTGGAGATAAAACGGCATTTGGAGTAATTTTACCTGTTCTACCAACAGTAAAAATAATATCCTCTAAAGTTGTCATTACTTCTTCAGGTGGAAACTTATAAGCAATCGCCCATTTTGGTGTTTTTGCGGTATAACCTAAAACGTCATAAGCGGTCATATCATCTACTTTAATAACTATTCCATCAATATCATAAGGTAGTGTTGGCCTTTTTAGTGTATATTCTTTAATGTAATCTAAGACCTCTTCAATTCCATTACAAAGTCTTCTTTCTGGATTTGTTTTAAATCCTAAACTTTGAACATAATTTAAAGCTTCACTATGCCTTTTAATACCAAATTCACCAGCATTAACAAAATAATACCAGAAAGCATCTAATTTACGAGAAGCCGCAACTTTTGAATCTAATTGTCTAATCGAACCCGCTGCCGCATTTCTTGCATTCGCTAATAATGGTTCACCATTATCTTCCCGTACTTTATTAAGTTTTTCTAATGTTGCTTTAGGCATAAACACTTCGCCTCGAACTTCAAAAGGCATTTTTGTGGAAATATGAGAAGGAATCGATTTAATAGTAATAACATTACTAGTAACATCTTCACCTACTGTACCATCACCTCTTGTCGCTGCGTAATTTAATTTACCATCGACATAATCAAGGCTCATAGCTAATCCATCTATTTTCATTTCACACATATATGTAATAACCGGAAGTTTTAATGTCTCTCTTACTTTTCGATCAAAATCTCTTAAATCTGCATCATTGAAAGCATTAGCGAGAGAAAGCATTAATCTTTTATGAGTAACTTTTTTAAATTCACTCGCTACTTGTCCACCCACTCTTTGAGTTGGTGATAAAGGAGAACGTAATTCTGGATATTGTTCTTCTAAACGAATAAGTTCTTGCATTAAACAATCGTATTCTGCATCACTAACTGAAGGTAGATCCAAAACGTAATATTCATAATTATACCTATTAAGTAATTCAGTAATTTCTACTACTCTCTCATTAGGGGTCTTCATGCATCAAATCCTCCTTTTTTAATTCTTTTTAACATCGAGTGACTGGACATAATATTCTTTGTTCCAAAATTTTTAAAAGAAATTTGCAATATTGAATCACCAATCTTTTGAATAACAACTCCATCACCAAAAGATGTATGATTAACTAAATCACCAATTTGCCAATCTTCAACATCATTAGTTTGTATTGAGGCTGCTTTTTTAATAACATCTGTTTTCGTGGAAACTGTTTTTTCTTGGGTTATTGGTTGATAAGAAGATTTAAAGCTTAATCCGGATTCTTTAAAGAATCTAGAAGGAATCTTGTTTCCACCTACAACAAAAGAATAATCGCTATTGCAACTTAAATATAATTTTTTCATTGCTCTAGTAAATGCAACATAACAAAGACGTCTTTCTTCTTCTAATCCTTGTACTGCACTTTCTTCTAATGTTCTAATACTTGGAAATACTCCTTCATTTAAACCAACAATAAAAACATATGGAAACTCTAGTCCTTTCGCGGTATGCACAGTCATTAACGATACAAAATCACCATCATTAATTTCATCTTGAGCATTTTGAAGCGAAACATTTTCCATATAATCTTGGAATCCCGAACTTGGATTAGCTTCAATATAGGATAAAATATCATCATATAACGATTTAACGTTTTCTAAACGATCCGCGCCATCTTCTTCATCTAAAAGAAGATAATCTTCATAACCTAAACTCTTAACTAAGTCTTTTAAAACTACCGCATAAGCTTCTAAATTTAATGTTAGTTTTTCTTTTGCGGCCTCTAATTTTCTTACCATCGCGGTTAAAGCGACAATAATAGAAGTTTTTAACTTCGTATCATGATTTTCAATTTCTAAAATATATTCATATAAACTCAATGAATGACTGCTTGCTTCTTGTTTTAATACTTCTAATGATTTATCACCGACACCTCGACGTGGAACATTAATAATTCTTAAAAAAGCAATATCGTTTTTAGGATTTATAAGCAAAGTAAAATACGCTAAAACGTCCTTAATTTCTTTTCTTTGGTAAAAGCGTAATCCTCCAAAAATCTTATATGGTATTTGAAAACGATTCAATTCTTTTTCAAAAGGTAAAGTTAGATAACTTGAACGATATAAAATAGCAATATCTTTATAAGAGAAATCACCTTTAACTTTTGCTAAATCACTTTGAATTTTGCAAATTTGATCAACGACCCATCTCGCCTCTTGTTCACCTTTAAAACAAGAATTAATTGTAATAGGTTCACCTTTCTCATTTTCAGTATATAAATCTTTTTTTATTCTTTTTCGATTATGCGCAATTAATCTATTCGCAGTATCAAGAATTGTTTGCGAAGAACGATAATTCCGATCTAAAACAATAGTGTCCATTCCAAAAGTACGTTCTATATCAAAAATAATATTTTGATTTGCGCCTCTCCATGTATAAATAGTTTGATCAGGATCGCCTACAACATATAAAGTTGCATCATCCTTTTTCAAAAGTTTTAATAATCGATATTGTAAATCATTTGTATCTTGGAACTCATCAATCAAAATATGATCAATGCGACTTTGCCAAATTTCTTTAACCGAAGGGTAAGCATCTAAAATTGAAATAGTCTTAATAATTAAATCATCAAAATCAAGACTCTTCATCTCGGCAAGTCTTTCCTCATAAAGCTCAAAAATTCGAATGCATTTATATTCCTCTGGGAATGACTCTTCTTTTCCCATTAATTCACCTGGTAATATTCCTTTTGTCTTATGTTGACCGATATATTTAATCGATTTTTTTATTAATTCATCGCCTTTAGAACAATTATATTCTTGAACAGCAATTTCTTTAATAAGCTTTTCTTGATCTTCATCATCGATAATTGTAAATGAAGAAGGATATCCGATATGATATATTTCTCTTCTTAAAAAATAAGCGCAATAACTATGATATGTTTTAACAAATAAGTCATCGTAAGAACAATTATCTTGTAAAAGAGAGGTAATTCTTTCTTTCATTTCACGCGCAACTTTATTTGTAAAAGTAATTGCTAAAATACTTGAAGGATGTACTCCAAGTTCACTAATTAAATAAGCAATTCTAAATGATAAAACTCGTGTTTTTCCTGATCCTGCACCAGCGACAACACGTACGAAAGGTGAAGAAGTAGTAACAGCCTCATATTGTTTTTCATTAAGTAATTTTTTATAATCCATTTTTCTCACCTCGCACCTGTTCATTTTATCACGAATGAAGGGCCTTGAGAATAATTTCTTCTATTTATAGAAGAATTTATTTTATTAATGGATGTAATTTAAGATTTCATTTGTGCCAGAGAAAATAGAATATACTCGATTATATTTTAATACCATAAGTGTTGGGAATCCTTTAATTGCAAATTGATCACCACTATAAACGCCTATCATACTATTTACATTATCCACATAACAAATGTCATCGCTTTTAGCTATTAAAAAATAATAATCTTGTTTTATAAGAAACTTCAATATTTCATTTTTTATCTTATTACAATTAGAGCAAGTGTACGAAAAAAAATAAAAAAATCCGTTTTCTGTAGTATTAAACACATCATTCCAACTGATAAATTTATTTATTTCAATATCTAAATAATCATAACTTTTTGTTTTATAACATGAAGTAATAACTAAGGTTAATAAAAGTAAAATCTTTTTCATTGTTTTTCTCCTATACTTATTATTTCGAAAGAAAAACAAAAATACCTAAAAAATAATTAATTACTTATAAAAATGTGATACCATAAATATAGGTGATAAAAATGATAAAAAAGAAAAACATGATTCAAAGTCTAGCTTTATCCGCTTTAATGACCTCAATTAATGCAATTATTATTTTTATTAGCTCTATAAGCGGCGCATTTTTTATTTCCGATTTAATTCTAATCCTGTTTTTCCCTTTAATAACAAGCTTTGCCTTCCTTTTTATTGATAAAAAAATGGCTTTTTGCTACGTTATAGCGTCTTTACTTATTTGCTTAGTAATTAATCTAGAAAAAACAATATTTTACTTAATACCTTCGTTAATATCCGGGTTTATTTTTGCTTTACTAATTGAAAAAAAAGTTAATATTATCTGGATTATAACATTTACATGCATAATCAATTCTTTAGTATCATTTGGATTGTTTTATGTAGTCGAATTAATTTTCAAAACATCTTTATATGATGCTTTTAGATTATTATTTGGTATAAATGAAGAAAATGCTACGACAATTTTTCCTCTATTTATTGTTTTAACTTCATCAATTCAAACTATTCTAAACGCAATTATTATTATTCCTGAGCTTAAAAAATTTGATGTGTTTATTAAAATTGATGATAGTCCTTGTATAATTTTATTAATTATATCGATAATATCATCGCTTTTAGGATGTATATTAATGTACTTTATTAGTGATTTAGCTTATTTCTGCTTAGGTATTTCTTTATTATGTTCTATACCTACCTATATTTATATTATCAAACAAAAACGTTATATAATGTTAGGAATAATATTATTCTTGTTAATATTTGGATTTGCCATAATATCAACTTTTTTATCCGGTTATGGAGCATTACCTTTATGCTATATAGTTTTAATAATTTCATCTATCGGATTTTATCTTTATAAATATGCGCATCGATTTGAATAATAATTAGAATTAAAGTAATTAATAATCAAAAAAACTAGTTACTGTACCTTTTATCAATAAAAATCATATCAATTATCGACATAAAATAACTTTATAATAACAATTTCAACATTTAATTGCGGGATATTTAAAATTTGGGTACAATAATAACAAAGGAAGTGATCTATGATGATGAGCTTTTTAAAATACTGTTTAGCGGGTCTTCTAGCCATTATTCTTAGTCCATTATGGATTACTTTTTTTGCTATAATGATTGTCATTTTACTCATTTCATTTTTACTAATGACAATCAAAGTTCTTTATTACGATATAAGAAACTTTTTTGTTCGTGATAAAGACAAAATAGTCGATCCTCTTGGAGACTTAGATGAAGATTATGAAGTTAAAAGAATAATTGCTGCAAGAGAAAAATCAAGCGTTGAAATTATTACTCCTGAAAGAAAAGAACCAAAGCCAATTGAAGTAACTGAATATAAAGAAAGTTATGAAGAAAAAAACGATCTAAACCGCATTGAATTTGCTTCCTCTTTAGGAATTAAAGATGGAGGTGAAGATGATGAATAATTTTATCTTTTTAATTAAACTTACTGAGAATGATAAAAGAATTTTAATCTCAATAGCCATTGTCTTTATTTTGGTTCTTGTTTTAATTGGATTACTCGTCGAGCTTGTAAGAAAAGTCATGAAGAGACAAGGTAAAGTTGTCGATACCTTCATGTATGATTTAGTTAGATATAAAGTCGTTAAAACTACAAAGCATTTTAAAAAAGTAGCAAATAAAAAAAGCTTTCGCTATTTTTATAAAAAAACAAAAGTCCCTTTCTTTTTAATGATTGTTGCAAGTTTAATCGTCTTTATATTCTGCCTTATTACAAAGCAAACAGATATTAATTTCTTATTTTCATATGAAAAAGGATTTAATTCATTATTCTATATATTTGATTGGAAAAATATGCCAAAAAACAATTTCTTTGGTTTAACAATTCCTTGTGACTGGCCAAGCATTATTAATAAACCACATTTTATATATAATGATATACATGCTTGGATTAGTTATATTACTGTTCCATTATTCATTATCGGTTCGCTATGGTTTATGTTTAATGTTCAAGCATTTATTGCAAGAAAAATAAGAATAATAAAAATGTCTAAAGATGTCTTTAGTAAAGATTTAGATAAACTTGTAACAAATAACGATATTTAAGATGGTTCTTTAAAAAGAACGGGGGATGAATTTTTTTCAAACCCCGTTTTAATTTATAGCTTTTAGACTTTTTTCGTAAAAAAGATTAGTTATAAACTCAATCATGTAAAACATTTTATTAATTGAGCTTAATGCCTATTAAATTTAGTAAAAGACATGCTCTTTTTAAAATTTTCTTATATTTTTATAATTTTAAATCTTTTAAACATTCCCTTACTTTCACATCAAATTTAAGGTATTTTACTTATTATAAATAAATTAAATCTTTAACAATCAAAAATATTTTATCTTAATTATTAATTTTTTTATTCTAAAAAACTAGCTTTATATAATTTATCGGTTTATCATATTTTTAGCAAAAATAGCAAAAGAAAGAGGTAAGACTTATGAATGAAACTATTAAAAACATTATATCCAGAAAAAGCATTAAAAAATATAAAAGTGACCCTGTTCCTCAAGAAATGATTGATACAATTTTAGAAGCGGGTACATACGCTCCAACAGGATTAAACAAGCAATCTCCAATCATTATCGCAGTAACTAACAAAGAAATAAGAGATAAATTGTCAAAATTAAATGCTCGTGTCGCGGGTATGAGTGAAGATATGGATCCTTTTTATAACGCACCTGTTGTTCTTGTCGTTTTAGGAGATAAAAGTATCCCAACATATATTTATGATGGAAGTGTCGTAATGGAAAATATGCTCCTTGCCGCACATTCTCTAGGACTAGGAAGCTGCTGGATTCATCGCGCTAAAGAATCATTTGAAAGTGAAGAAGGAAAACAATTATTAAAAGAATTAGGAATCGAAGGGGATTATGAAGGAATTGGAAATTGTATTATCGGCTATTCTGATACAACTCCAATCGCACGCCCAAGAAAAGAAAATTATATTTATAAGATTTAATAACAATACTTATTCAAATCATAAGAGAAACTCAATAAATTTGAATTTCTCTTTTTTTATTATATATAGTTATAATTACATAAATTTCAAAGTATAAAAAAAGATAATGTTTTCTATAAAATAAACATCATCTTAAATTTAAAAGTTCTAATAAAACTAATATTTAGTTTTTCAAATAATTAATAATTAAAGTAACACTATCGATTAAAAAATAAATATTCTTAGTTTCATTTTCAAAATCACTATTATTAACGCAGATTTCAAAGGCTATTTTTCCTGCATCATGAATTCCTAAAATATCCACTACCTCAAAAGAATCAGGAATTTCTTTACATCTAGAACCGCTTTTAAAGGTATATCCACCTAATTCACGAATAAAGGATGATTCATCTAATCCTTTTAATGAAGTCTCACTAATCGTTTGATCTTTTATAAAACTATCTTCTCCTTTTATAAAGGATGAACATATTATTTTTTCTTCTGCATCATCCGCGGTCGTTTTAATTGCAAAGTTTGTATTAACACTATATGATTCTTTTAACTTTGCCTCATCATCAATCCATTTAATTTTTAAATTTGCAAATTCACCATCTTTTTCAAATAAAGAAGTAAGTGAATCTTTAAAATATGTTTGAATGACTAAGTCATAATAATCACTTGGTAAAGTATACACATCTCTAATTTTTATGACAAATGCGGGATTTTCTGGATAAGCATATAAAGTAATCTTTTTTCTTAATCCTTCTTCATCAAGAGGTAAAGAGTAGATCGTTTCTTCATATTTTTCTTTTCCCACTACTACCTTGATAATTTCTTCATTTTCACCATAAGCCACTAAATAGTCACCTTCAAGTAAAGAAGTCAAATTAATACCATCATCAAGATTTTGTCCAATATTTTTAGGATATGAAGCTTCATTATTTCTACTTGTATCTTTTAAAACGACATTTCCTAAAGGAGAATAAGTAGTAACATCAAATTTACTTTCAGAAAAATGAAGATAATTACCATATAAAGCATAATCACCCATCATTACGTATTTTCCTAAGCTTATCTCTTCATATCGCTTTTTAGATTCAGTTCGACTTAAATCATTTAAAGCAACGATTTCTTCATCTTTTTTATCAATCGCCTTCATAATTGAATCGGATGTAAAATAAACAAGATAACCCACAAGTAGCAAATTTAAAACAATTAAAACCGCACGGACATGTCTTTGTGATCTTAAGCGAATCTTAAGTTTAACTTCATCTTCTTCGTTTAATATCTCCGCCATATATGGGTACTCCTTTCTAATTCAATTACTCTTAGTATTTTAAGTTATTAAATGTTCTTGGGAATGGTTCTGAATCACGAATATTACTAACACCAGTAATATACATTAATAAACGATCGAATCCAATACCAAAGCCAGCATGTTTACAACCGCCATATCTTCTTAAATCCATATACCAATTTAAGGTATCAGAAGTCATTCCTAATTCATCCATTCTTGCTTTTAATAAATCATAACGTTCTTCTCTTTGTGATCCACCAACTAATTCTCCAACACCTGGAACGAGTAAATCACACGCTGCAACTGTTTTACCATCATCGTTTTGTCTCATATAGAATGCTTTAATATCACGAGGATAATCAGTCAAGAACATTGGTCCATTAACAACAGTTTCCGCTAAAAAGCGTTCATGCTCACTTTGTAAGTCCATGCCCCAGAAAATTTTGTTATATTCAAATTTATGACCTTCATTTTGAGCTTTAATTAATAAATCAATTGCTTCTGTATAAGTCATTCTCTTAAAATGAGAAGTTACAATTGCTTGTAAACGTTCAATAATTCCTGGCGCAATCATTTTATTAAAGAATTCCATTTCTTCTTCACAATTATCTAAAACATACTTAATTGCAAATTTTAAACAATCTTCAATTAAATCCATATCATCTTCTAAATCCGCGAAAGCAATTTCTGGTTCAATCATCCAGAATTCACAAGCATGACGAGGAGTATTAGATTTTTCCGCTCTAAAAGTTGGTCCAAAAGTATAAACATCTCTAAAAGCTAAAGCAAATGCTTCCGCGTGTAATTGGCCTGAAACAGTTAAACTTGCTTCTTTTGAGAAGAATTCTTCTGGATGTTTTAAATCAGTTACTACTTTAAAAGATTCACCAGCACCTTCAGCATCATTTGAAGTAATTAAAGGTGTATGAACATATATAAAGCCTTGTGATTGAAAGAATTCATGAATTGCCATCGAAAGAACACTTCTTACTCTATATAAAGCAGTAAAAGTATTTGTTCTTGGTCTTAAATGAGCAATTTCTCTTAAAAATTCAAAACTATGTCTTTTCTTTTGAAGAGGGTAGTCACTATCAACTGTTCCTTCAATTATTATGCTCTTAACTTGAACTTCAAAAGGTTGTTTAGCTTCAGGTGTTAAGACAAATTTACCATGAACTGTAATCGCAGAACCAGTAGAAATATGACTAATTTCCTCAAAATTTTCACATTCATTATTAACATATACCAATTGGGCATTTTTAAAGAAGGTTCCATCATTAAATTCAATAAAACCAACCGATCCATTATCACGATTAGTTCTAACCCATCCTTGAAGCATAATTTCACCTATTGATTCTTTTTCTAAATGATCGCCATATTTACAAGTTTCATAACATTCGCGAACAGTTTTAAATTCTTCCATAACTCTCCTCCTTGTTCCTTAAGGAACAAACACGTATTAATATTATATCTATTTTTTTCATTTTTTGTCGACAATAATTATCTTTTTAATCATTAATTATATTTTATCAATTAATAATTACGATAATCATCTAATTTCCAACTTGGATCGACCCCTAAAGATAAATCCGCAGTTACATTTTCTTTAAACAAACGTTCCGCAACCTTTGCTATCATCGCCGCATTGTCGGTACAACACCACATTGGGGGAATAATAACATCAACATCACTATTTTGATAAGCTTCTGTTATTTGTTTTCTTAAATATGAATTCGCGGATACTCCTCCTGCAAGAACAACTTGTTTTACATTAAATTCTTTAACTGCCCGAGTTGCTCTTTCCATAATCATTCCAATCGCAGTCTCTTGGAAAGAAGTACACAAGTCTTCAACGATTATTTTTTCTCCTCTTTGTTCACTCTTATGTACCAAATTAATTACCGCAGTCTTTAATCCTGAATAAGAGAAGTCATAACTTCCATCATGTAAAGGTGAAGGAAGCTTATATGTATGCTTGCCTGAAGCCGCTAATTTGTCAATAGGAATACCCCCTGGATAAGGAAGTCCTAAAACACGAGCAACTTTATCATAACATTCTCCAATTGCATCATCTTTTGTTTCGCCAATAATCTTAAATTTAAGATGATCTTCCATAATTACAAGTTCAGTATTACCACCACTAACAACAATAGCTAGAAGTGGAAATACAAGTGGCTTAATATATTCATTCGCGTATATATGCCCAGCAAGATGATGAACAGGAATAAGTGGCTTTTTATAGAGCATCGCTAATGTTTTTGCCGCTTGTAATCCAACGTGTAAGGCACCGATTAATCCTGGTCCTCTTGTAACTGCAAAAGCATCAATTTCTTCTAAAGTTACCTTCGCGGTTTCTAATGCTTCTTTTAAAACGATGGAAATATTTTCTGCATGTAATCTAGAAGCAATTTCTGGCATAACTCCACCATATTTGGTATGAACTTCGATCTGCGTGGAGACAATATTTGATAATAACTTGCCATCACGAGTAATAGCTACCGCTGTTTCATCACAACTAGATTCAATCGCTAAAATTGTTGTAGACATCAAACATTCTCCTTTCCATATAATAGGCATCATCGCCGTTATCATAATATTTTTCTTTTACACATGTTGTTTCAAAACCATGCTTTAAATAAAAGTCAATTGCCGGTTTATTATGCACTCTAACTTCTAATGTGCAATTAAAAACCTCTTGTTTAACCATATCTTTGAACGCTTCCTTAAGCATTTTTGTTGCGACACCATTTTTACGATATGAAGACAAAACCGCAATTTGATTAATTTGACCAACTTCAAATGTAATCCAATAATCAATCATGCCAATAATTTTATTATCTTCAATTGCAAGTAAAATTGTTGAGAATGGGTTTTCATTAATCTCATATATAAATTGATTTTCTCCCCAAGGTGATAAAAAACAAGATTTATCTAATTCAACAACTTCTTGCAAATCTTCTAATGTCATTTTTCTAATTACCATAAAATTAATCCTTTAAATAAACTGGTGATAATCCTAATGTATCTTTTACAAGAGTAGTGTCATCCGCTAAAGAAAGCATTTCCGATAAAATATCACTGTTAAATCCTTCTAAAGAAAGATATTTTAAATCACCACATATTACAAAATCAGGATGAAGTTTAATATAATCCATTACTTCATCATTTGTCCATATTGTATCTTTAACAATTACTTCATTACCTTTATATACTCCAACATAAGAGCGATTACTTCTAGCGTTAATTAAACATATTGAAGGATAATCTTCTTTTTTTAATATTGCTAAAGAAGAAATCTTATAAATAGGGCATGAAATAGCTAAAGAAATGACTTTTGCTATAGTTAATGCAATTCTAACTCCGGTATAAGAACCAGGTCCTATAGATACTATAACTCCATCAATATCAGTTCTATTAACATTATGTTTAGTTAAAAGGGTATCAATTTCATTCACCATCGTTTCACTTTGTCTTTGCCAAGCTTCATATCTAATTTGATCTATTAAGGTATTGTCTTTTGATAATCCGACTGCAAGTTCACGATTTGAACTATCTAAAAGGATTCTGTACATACAAACTCCTCCTTCAACTGATTTATAAGGTCATTCCATCTATTATCATTACTTTCAATTTTAAAACAACGTATATCATCTTTAACATGTTGAATATTAATCGATAAATAACTATTTGGAATTAAATCCTTAATATAATTAGGCCATTCAATGACGCATAAGCCATCTCCATCAATAAATTCTTCTAATCCAATATCTTTTACTGTTCCATCTTCTAAACGATAGGCATCGATATGAAAAAGAGGAATTCTTGCTTTAAAATAGCATTTAAGAATATTAAATGTTGGACTAGATATCTTTTCATCAATTCCTAATCCTTTAGCAATACCTCCTGTTAAAGTAGTTTTACCCGCGCCTAAATCACCAGTAAGAAGAATTAATCCATTTGCAAAAGCAAATCTTCCAATTATTAAACCAATTTTCTTAGTTTCTTCAGCGTTTATAGTTTTAAATTCAATCATTACTCATTCTCCTTTCTAATAAAAGGGGAGAGGTCATGTTGTTCATCATAACTTTTTAAATAGTCTTCATAATAACGACGAACAGCTTCTTCTTTAAATGGATACGCTCTTTTTTCCATTAAGTGATGTATAAAGCCAACCTCTTTATTTAATATAAAATCTAGCTTTCTGCTATAGTTATACTTCTCTTTATGCCTTTCATATTCCTTTTCATCAAGGACTTTAATTACATTTGTTGGATATAATTTTAAATCCAAATCATAATCAATATACTTTAAAGCGCGATCTTGCTCTAAAGTTGGAGAAGCTATATTACAATAAAAATAAATACCATCTTCTTTTATCATAGCTATAACATTATACCAATACTTTCTTGAAAAAAATGTTATCGCTGGTTCACGAGTATACCACCTTCTACCATCTGCTTCGGTAACTTTTGTTCTTTTAGAAGCAACAACATACATTTCCGGCGTCACTTCTAACACTAATGCTTGATCCCAAAATCGATGTAAGGAGCCGTCGTGTTTAAAGCTTTGGATTTGTATCCACATTCCACGTTCAATCATATAAATCACTCTCTTACTTATCCATAAGAAAAACTATAATATAGTTCTTCTTTTTTTCGTTTTTCATTATATCACGATTATAAGATTATGGCATATTATTTTATATCAAACTAATTTTAACTCTTAATAAACTTAATTCATGATGAAAATATTATAGTACTTATCGCTTCTATAAAATTAAAAATGAAAAGATTTAAAAATAGAATAATATTATTACTTTAACAAGCATAAAATATTAATAAACTTAGTTTTTAATGTAAATTAACAACTTGTTTACATTAAAAATAAAACTAAGAATTAGAAAAAATTTTTCATTGTAATATAGCAGAACTAATTTACTTTAATTTTTGACATTCAAATTTTAATAAAAAAATTGTAAATATTGATAAAATCTTTTATCATTATATGTAGAATAAAGTTGGGGCTTTATCTATGAAGGGAAAAAATAAAAATGGGAAAATATTTTGGAACCGATGGGGCAAGAGGTTTAGCAAATCAAGAATTGACCGCAAGAATAGCCTATAAAATAGGAAGATTTTTAGGCCAATATCCTAATGGGAAAAAAAATAAAATATTGATTGCAAGAGATACTCGTTTATCAGGTGATATGCTCCTAGCTTCTTTAGTCGCGGGAATAACATCATCCGGTAGCGATGTTTATGATGAAGGAATATCATCCACTCCTTCAATTTCTTATTTAGTAAACCGGTTTAATTTTGATTATGGAATCATGATTTCTGCTTCTCATAATCCTTATTACGATAATGGAATTAAGATTTTCTCTCCTCAAGGAGAAAAACTTTCCTCTGACATCGAATTGCTTATTGAAGAATATATCGATTCAAATATAGATTACTTGCCAACATCACCTAATGTTCTAGGAAGATGGATTAAAGATGATAATTTAATTAATGAATATATTGATTTCTTATATAAAAAAGGCGGAGATTTTTCTTTTTTTAAAGTCTTAGTCGACTGTGCGAATGGATCATCTTCCGCGATAATTCCTATCTTATTTAAAAAGTTTAATTTATCTTTTGATTGCATAAACTGTTCTCCAAACGGAATTAATATCAATGAACAATGTGGTTCAACCCATTTAAAATCATTAAAAGACTCTATTGCAAACAAAGATTATGATATTGGATTTGCTTTTGATGGTGATGCAGATCGTTTATTGATTGTCGCTCCAAACGGAAAAGTAGTTGATGGTGATGCAATTTTATATGCATGCGCTAAAAATTTAAAAGCTAATAATAAATTAAACAACAACAAAATTGTTATTACTGTAATGTCTAATATCGGCTTAAAGAAAGCATTAGATAAAGAAGAGATTGGATATGAAATAACTTCAGTTGGTGATAAATATGTTCAAGCCAAATTAAAGGAAGATAAATTATCATTAGGTGGAGAACAATCGGGGCATATTATTTTCTTGGATGATCTTAATACAGGTGATGGAATATTAACCGCAATTAAAGTATTAACGATTATGAAAGAAAGTAAAAAATCTATCTTAGATTTAATTGATGGTTTAACTATCTATCCACAAAAACTAAGAAATGTCGCTGTTGTTAATAAAAACTATATATTATCTCATGAAGGACTTAAAAATCTTATTAACAAATTAGAAAATGAAGTCTTAAAAGGTAATGGAAGGATTCTATTAAGAGCGTCTGGAACTGAATCTTTAATAAGAGTTATGTGTGAAGCTCCAACCAATGAAATATGTGATTATGTTGTTGATACCATCATATCATTTATAGAAGATTTAATTATTTAAATTAGGAGGTTTTTTTATGTGTGGAATTGTCGGTGGAATTGGTAATTTTGACATACGTTCATTTATTATCGAAGGTTTAAAACATTTAGACTATCGAGGTTATGATTCTGCAGGTCTAGCTTTAAAAACTAAAAACGCTGTTTCCGTTTATAAAACAGTAGGAAGAGTAAGTAACTTAGAAACAAAAGTTCCTAATTTACCTGATGTCACTTTAGGAATCGGCCATACTCGTTGGGCCACTCACGGAGCTCCAACTGAAGTAAATTGTCATCCTCATAAAAGTAATCTTGGAAAGTTTACTATCGTTCATAACGGTATTATCGAGAACTATCGAGAAATTAAAGCTCGATTAATAAATAAAGGTTATAGTTTTGAAAGTGAAACTGATACCGAAATTATTGCTAATTTATTAGATGAAAAATACTTAATTTGCAATCGAAATACATTAGAAGCAATCCGTGAAACAATGAAAGAATTAAAAGGATCATTTGCCTTAGCAATAATTAAAAGTTCATCCGAACATAAAATCTATTTTGCTAAACGTCATTCTCCTCTTCTTATTGGTGCTGGAGAAAACGGAAATAATTATTTAGCTTCTGATGCTTTAGCAATGATTGATAATTGCAATAAATTTATCGATTTAGAAGATGAACAATATGGTTATATTAGTGAAAATGAAATCAAAGTTTTCAAAGATGGAAACGAAGTTGAAGTACATTATACAACAAGAAAAGCTGAACTTTTAAATCGTGATTTAGGTGATTATCCTCACTATATGTTAAAAGAAATCGAAGAAGCTCCTTTATGTATTAAACGTTTAATAGATAATTACTATGATGGAGAAAAATATTTATTTGATGAAGAATTAATAAATGCGTTAAAAGAAGCAGAAGATATTATCTTCTTAGCCTGTGGTACTTCATATTATTCTTGCTTAATAGGAAGCAACTATATGAGAAGTTTAGGCAAGCGCAGTTCCGCCTTCATAGCCTCAGAATGGGGATATTATCCTGAATTTGGTAATGATAAGACTCTTTATGTAATCGTTTCTCAATCAGGTGAAACTGCAGATTTAATTAAGTGCTTAAAAATTATTAATGATAAAAAATATAAATCATTAACTATTACTAATACCAAAGGTTCTACATTAGAAAGAGAAGCAACTTATTCATTACTTCTTTATGCCGGAGTTGAAATTGCTGTTGCTTCCACGAAAGCCTATAGCGCTCAAGTATCAATTATGGCCTTATTAAAAGGAGCCTATAATAACGACAGAACCGTTATAAACGACTTACAAGACGTTTCTAAAAAACTATTATTGATTGAAAGACAAAAAGATTTATTTAGAGAAATTGCTCATCATATAAAAGATAAAAAAAATATTTTCTTCTTGGGTAGAGGTTTAGATTATTATATCACCTTAGAAGCAAGCTTAAAATTAAAAGAAATATCTTATATCCATTCAGAAGCCTATCCAGGTGGTGAATTAAAACACGGGCCTATCGCATTAATTGAAAAAGGAACTCCTGTTTTTGGTTTTATCTCTGATCCATATACAGAAATGCAATTACGTTCAAATTATAAAGAAGTTGAAAGTCGTGGAGCGGAAGTTATTTCAATCGTTTCTGAATCACTTAAAAAAGATAATGATAAAGTTATCGTTCCTGATACACCATTATACTTATGCGCATTAACTAAAGTTATGGTCGCTCAATATATTTCTTATTATACAGCTTTAGAACTTGGCAACGATATTGATAAACCTCGTAATTTAGCTAAATCAGTAACAGTTGAATAATTTAATTTACATAATGTCTTTTCTCCTTGAAAAGGCATTTTTTATTATTAGCTCCCCTACAAAACTTTAGAGAGATTTATTTATATCTATCATCAAATTTAATATAAAAATTGAAATTTTCGGCAAGAAGCAAAATATAGATTAATTAAATATCAATTTTCATACAATTATTTTTATAAAATAATGCATAAATAATACTTTTTTTAAAATTAATTTTTATTACTACTTTGTTCTAAAATATTATTCACTTTTATAAATTTTAAAAGACTGGAATTTACTTTAAGGAGCGTAATTTTATGTTTGATATTAAAAATTTTGGAATTAAAGTATTCGATGATAAGATTATGAAGATCAAGCTACCTAGTCCAATATATAAAATATGGCGAGAAACGATTGCAAAATCCGCAACTCTTGATCGAAATACCGCTGACGCAATTGCTCACGCCATGAAAGAATGGGCCTTAGAATTAGGTTGTACTCATTATTGTCATTGGTTCCAACCCCTTACTGGCGCTACCGCAAAAAAGCATGAAGCTTTTATTGATCAAAGAGATGGTGAACCTATTTTTAAATTATCAGGAAAATCATTAATTAAAGGTGAATCAGATGCTTCTTCTTTTCCTACTGGAGGCTTAAGAACAACTTTTGAAGCTCGAGGATATACTTATTGGGATTGTACATCTCCAGCTTTTGTAAGAGATAACACTCTTTATATCCCAACTATCTTTGTCGGTTTTAAAGGTGAAACATTAGATACTAAATGGCCATTACTTAAAAGTATTGAAGCAATATCAAAAGAAGCGACTAGAATTGTTAATGCCTTTGGTGATAACGATGTTACAAGTGTCATGCCAGTTGTGGGTCTAGAGCAAGAATATTTTTTAATTGACAAAAACGATTTTTATAACCGTGAAGATTTATTTTTAACAGGTAGAACTCTTTTCGGTGCTTTTCCTCCTAAAGGACAAGAAATGCATACTCACTATTATGGTATTATTCCTAGTAGAGTTAAATCCTTTATGGATGATGTTAATAATGAATTATGGGAATTGGGAATTTATGCTAAATCAGAACACAATGAAGCAGCACCAGCACAATTCGAATTAGCGCCTTTATATGGACCAGTTAATATTTCCGTTGATCAAAATCAAATCATAATGGATGTATTAACTCAAACAGCTTTAAAACATAATCTAGTTTGTTTGCTTCATGAAAAGCCATTTCTCAGCTTTAATGGAAGTGGAAAGCATAATAACTGGTCTTTATTAACTAATACAGGAATCAACTTATTTAAGTCTTCTAAAGACCCTCATGAGATGATTAGGTTCTTAACATTCACCTGTGCAGTTATTCAAGCAATCGATAAATATGCCGGCCTTCTTCGTATGGCCTCATCTAATCCTGGAAACGACTTTAGATTAGGTGGTAACGAAGCTCCACCTGCAATTATATCTATATTCTTAGGTGAAACAATTGAAAATCTACTAAAGCAATTTGTCAAACATAAACCAGTAACATATACTAAGAGTTCCTTAAATGAATTTGGAATTCAATCATTTTCATATTTACCACACGATAATACCGATCGAAATCGAACCTCTCCAATTGCTTTTACAGGCAATAAATTCGAATTTAGAATGCTTGGTTCATCAATGAATGCCGCATTTATAAATACAGTTATTAACACTATTGTCGCTGATTCATTAAAAAAAATCGCGGACCAATTAGATGAACATAAATATCGTCAAAACAAAAGAGAAATCGCAATGGATATCTGTTCGAAAATAATGATGAAGCATTCTCGTGTTTTATATAATGGTGATTGTTACTCTTCTTCTTGGATTGAAGAAGCTAATGCTAAAAAACTTCCTCATTATAAAACCTTTCTTTCATCAATTGAAGCATTAAATAATAAAGATGTATTTGATTTATTCTCAAGACATCAAGTGTTTAACGAAGCGGAATTATATTCAAGAATTCGAGTTGCATATTATGAATACTATAATGTTAGAATCGTTGAATTTAAAACATTAATTCATTTAACAAGAAGTACTTTCATTCCAACACTTTTAAAAGAAATTAAATCATATAGTGATGTAATTGAACATCTTTCAGAAATTCAAAAAAATAAAATTAATAAATTAAGCGCCACAATTGATTCGCTTGATAAATATAGTAATGAATTAGAAAATATTATTAATAGTGTTAATGAATATTCTGATATCAAAGCAAAAGCGGATTATATTTATAATCATGCAACTTCAATTGCAAATCTTATAATTACAACTTATAACAATATTGAAAATAGCCTAGCGAATGATTCACTAGACTATCCTCTATTATCTAAATTACTATTTGGTTTAGAATATTAATTTATTCTTCTTCCCTTTTTTCCTTGGTTTTATTTCTAAAATAATCACTTACATCCATTGTTGAATCGAATGCTAGAACATAATAGTCTTCTTCTGAAAGCATATCTTTTTGATCTAATATAACCGCCATATCATGACGTAATCTAGCATTAATTGTTCTATCGAACATATAACGAATTAATTCAAATGGATAGAACTCATCTATATTAGGAATTTTATCACCTTGACAGTAAAATAATCTTAAAATAGAAATTTCTATTATTTCTAATTGATTATTATAGTAATCGCTATAATCAAAATTATTCACTAAATCAAATAAAGTATCAGAATCTTTATTTCCTTTTAGGTTATAAGCAAGAAGTGAAGCTGCTTCTTCTAAATATATTCCATTTTTAATTAAATATTTGGCTAATTTTCTAACTTTACTATTTCTAATGAATCTAACTTCACTTAGAATTAAAAGATCAAAATCTCTATTTTCACCAATATGTTCATAGAATAAATCAATTAATTCTATTCTTTGCTTTTTGGTTAAAGGTACATATAAGTTTATATACATCATAAGAGCGATCTTAGCATCTAAAGAATATGATTCATTTTTTATACATTCAAATAAATAATTTCTTTTTTCAACATCAAGATTCTCTAAATCATCAAACTTAATTTCATCATTTCCAACCTCTTTAATTGTTTCATCTATTTGTCTACAATATTCTTCATATTCATTTTGATGATATTTTTTAATATATCTTGTCATTTTACTTTTTCTATTTTTACCAAATATATACTCATCATCAATCTTTGCATTAAGATATATATCATAATATGTATCCATAAATTCTAATCTAAATAAACTATCAATTTTTTTAAATGAATTATGATCTACGATTAATTTTAGTATAGGAACAATTTCTTCTTGAGCATCTTCTTGAATAACTTTTAATAATATATCTAATTTACTAATTTCTTTTCTTCGAAATACTTTTGTATCATTAATTAATTTCTTAGTATATTCGATAAGAAGTTCTTTTGTATCTAATGCGCCTTTCTTAACAAAATATGATAGTTGTGTAACAATATTATAAAAGCCATCAACACTAACTTTGTTATTAAACAATTCTTCTTTTAAGAAATTATGATAATACTCTTCTTCACCTGTTGTAACAATTAAACAAGAGATATAGAAATCAAGATCATTTATTGTTTTTAATCTATGGGTTAATATGTATTTCATTTCTTCTCGATATTGAACCGCGCCACCATTAGATGGGGTAAGCATATAAAATGCAAATCCAGATCCCATTTTTACTTCTTCAATAAAATCTCTTTTCATATATCAAATCCTCCTATATCCATAATCATTTATAAATTCAATTATTAGGTTTAATAACTATAATTATTAATAATTACTTACTTTCGCCATTTATAGTATATCATTTATAAAAAATATTTTTTATACTTTCTAACAATCATTAAATCTATCCTATTTTTTTATTTTCTCTCTCAATTTAGTAGAAGAAATCCCATCCGTATGTGGTAAATAAATAACATCAACACCAATTTTATTAAATTCTTTTTCATATTCAATCCAAGATGGCGTATTTTTCCAATCATCACCAACAAAAACAACATCACAATTAAGTTTTTTTACCATACTGATTTTATCCATGTTTTCTTGTGTAACAACGTCATCAACATATCTTATAGCACTTACAATAGAACACCTATCAGCACAATTGATAATAGGATACTTTCGTTTTCTTTTATAACACAATTCATCAGTTGTAACACCAACTACTAATACATCACATAAGTCTTTTGCTTTCCTTAATATATTTAAATGGCCTATGTGAAACATGTCATAAACTCCTGCAGTGTAACCTTTTTTATACTTTTTCATAATTACCTATTTTTACTTCTTTCTCCACACCATCTTATTAACCACAGATGTATATGATTGAATTAATCTAACAACCTTAATTGAAACATTCTCATCTGTATAATACTCACATGGTTTACCTAAATCATTTTCTTCTATCATTCTAACAGCCATATCAACTGCTTGTAAAACTTCATTTTTACTAATACCCGCTAAAACAAAGTTACCTGAATCCAATGCTTCTGGTCTTTCTGTTGATGTTCTTATACATACTGCAGGAATAGGTTTATTAATTGATAAATAGAAACTACTTTCTTCTGGTAATGTTCCACTATCAGAAACAACACAATATGCATTCATTTGTAAATTATTATAATCATGGAATCCTAATGGTTCATGTTGAATTACTCGTCTATCAAATTTAAAATTTCTTAATTCAATAAACTTCTTACTTCTAGGATGACATGAATATAATATAGGCATATCATAAATTTCCGCTAGAGAATTAATAGCATTCATTAATGATAAGAAATTCTCTTCATTATCAATATTTTCTTCTCTATGTGCTGATAATAAAATATATTTTTTCTTTTCTAATCCTAATCTTTCTAATACACTAGATGATTCAATACTATCCAAGTTTGCATGAAGTACTTCCGCCATTGGAGAGCCAGAAACATATGTTCTTTCTTTTGCCACTCCTTCAGCATTTAAATATCTTCTTGCATGTTCAGAATAACAAATATTAACATCAGCAATATGATCTACTATTCTTCTATTTGTCTCTTCTGGTAAGCATTCATCAAAGCATCTATTTCCCGCTTCCATATGGAATATAGGTATATGTAAACGTTTGGCCGCAATTGCAGATAAACAAGAATTAGTATCTCCTAATATTAATAAAGCATCTGGTTTAACTTCCACCATTAAAGCATAAGCTTTAGCAATAATATTACCAATAGATTCACCTAAATGACTACCTACTGCATTAAGATAATAATCAGGTTCTCTTAAGCCTAAATCTTTAAAGAATATTTCATTTAATGTGTAATCATAGTTTTGACCTGTGTGCACTAATACTTGATCAAAATACTTATCGGCACATTTAATTGTCGCTGACAAGCGAATAATCTCTGGTCTAGTACCAATAATTGTCATTAATTTAAGTTTACTCATCTAGATACACCTCCTAAGTATTGATATTTATAAAAAAAACTATTTTAGTTTATAAATTTTTAATTTAATAAGCAGTTCCTTTATTAAAACTTTTAAAGGCTTTTTTTCTATAAAAAGTATTTTATAAACTTTATTATTAGAAGGAAAATATCCTTTTTTACTAAGAAAACGATATAATGAAAGCATTCCTCTTTCTTTTTCAGCAGGCACATGCAAAACACTTATCGGATCAAAGCGATAATTTGTTGAAATCATTCTAAAATCGCCCGTCCAATATCTAAAAACATAACCTTGCGCTGTTTTTACATTACTTCTGATTTTATGAGCAACAATAGATAAAATAAATTCATCACCATAAGTTGTAATAAAATTTCTTTCTATCATTTCTTTATAAATATCATGTGTTATCTTAAAAAATATATCATACATAGATTTATTTATAGCAATAAATTCTCCACCATAACTAGTAATTAATCCTAAAGTATTATCAAATAATTTTACTTCTTCTATCATTTTAAAATAATCGGCATTATTTAAGCGCCTGTTTATATCATAAAGCATAATATTTTGCTCTGTTTCTATCCACAGATCTTCCAAGCTAGATTGAAAATAAACATCGTTATCAACCATAAGTACATTATCATATTGTAAACTAAAAGCGTAATTTAAAGCACATAATTTATAAAATGCCAATCCCCATTTATAATTATTATTAAAAACAAAATCATTAAATTCTTTAATTAAAATTAAAATCCCGTATTTTAATAATTGCTTTTTAAAAATTTCTGGAACATCGATATTTGTAATTAATGCAACATCTGTATTTTTATTTGTTATTTTGGCACTTATGAGTGCCACACAAACATTCTTATAATATAGTTCTTTATTTTTTTTATTAATATTTACTCCTGTCTGTAATAACTCACTATCTGCATAAGCGGAAAAAATTAAATTTTTCATTTTATCAATTTCCTTTCAAAATATAATATTTATTAATTAAATATACTTCTTCATAAATCGTATCAGGATTATCTTTATCAAATGGTTCATTTGCCCACATGAATGTAATTAATTCATCTTCGCCAATATTAGTAATTGAATGAGTATATCCTGTTGGAATATTAACGACTTCTAATTTATCACTTGAAACTTCATATTCAATTACTTCTTTAGTTCCTACTTTTCTAAAAGCAATAATTGCTTTACCTTGTACGACTAAGAACTTTTCATTTTTAGTATGATGGAAATGATTTCCTTTAGTAATTCCTGGTTTAGATTTATTAACAGAAAATTGACCTTGACCTAAAGTTCTGATTATCTCTGTAAATGAACCTCTATCATCTTTATGTTCCACTAAGTCATATTTAAATTTATCAGTTGGTAGATAAGATAAATATGTAGCATATAAGTATCTTTCTAATAATGAATTATGATTTGGTACTCCTAATGTTTTACTATGCTCTTTAAAGCTATAAAGAGTATCCACTATTTCACCTAAGGTAGTTTTAATTACTGGTTCTACATAACAATAATCATCTACTACTTTTTTTGCTTTGCCATTTATTGCATTAATAATCTCATTAATCACATCATCGATATAAACTAAATTCATAACATGATTTCGATCATTAACTTGTATTGGTAAATCATTAGCAATATTATTACAAAAAGTTGCAATTGCACTATTATAGTTAGGTTTACACCATTTACCAAATACATTAGGTAATCTATACACTAATACATTAATATCATTATCTTTACCATATTCAAATATTAAATCCTCTCCTGCTTTCTTAGATTTACCATAAGGATTATCTAAAGCAGCTTGAATAGATGAAGTAATTAATATAGGACATTTATTATTATGCTTCTTTAATAAATCTAAAACTTTTAAAGTGAATCCATAATTACCTTCCATAAATTCACTTTCATTTTGAGGTCTATTAACACCCGCTAGATGAATAACAAAATCACAATAAGAACAATATTCATCTAATTTACTAATATCTGTATCATTATCAAAACATAGAGGTTCAATTAAACCACTATATTTCTTATTTAATAGTTCTGCTTGAAGATTCTTACCTATAAATCCATTTGATCCAGTTATTAGTACTTTCATGTTTATTACCTCAATTTATTTAAATAAGTCTAATTTAAGTAATAACTTCTTCATACCTTCAACATCTAATCTTTCAGTATTATGAGAAGTATATTGCTCTATCTTTTCTAAATCTCTATTTCCTTTTGTAAAGAAATTATCATAATTTAGATTTCTATTATCTGCATGTATTCTATAAAATCCAGGTAATGATTCTGCACGTAACATTTCTTCTGTCGTAACTAAAACTTCATAAAGCTTTTCTCCATGTCTTGTTCCTATAATAGAATAACCTATATTAGAACCTTTAAGTTCTAGTACTGCTTTTGCAAGAGTTTCAATTGTTGCTGCAGGTGCTTTTTGTACAAATAAATCACCTTGTTCACCATGTTCAAATGCATATAAAACTAAATCTACAGCATCTTCTAATGTCATCATAAATCTAGTCATATCTGGATTAGTTATTGTTAACTTCTTGCCTTCTTCTATTTGTTCACAGAATAATGGTATTACTGAACCTCTAGAAGCCATTACATTACCATATCTAGTTAAACAAAGAATTGGATCTCCTTCTTCCATTTGTCTACTTCTAGCAATTACATTTTTTTCCATTAATGCCTTTGTCATTCCCATTGCATTAATTGGATATGCAGCTTTATCTGTAGATAAGAAGATTGCTTTTTTAATACCATTTGCAACACAAGCTGAAATAACATTATTAGAACCAATAACATTAGTTTTAACAGCTTCCATTGGATAGAATTCACAAGAAGGAACTTGCTTTAAGGCAGCAGCATGGAAAACATAATCTACACCTCTAAACGCTCCTACGATTGAATTATAATCTCTAACATCTCCAATATAGAATTTTACTTTTTCAACATATCCAGGATATTTTAATTGAAGTAAATGACGCATATCATCTTGTTTCTTCTCATCTCTAGATAATATCCGTATTTCCTTAATATCAGAAGTTAAAAAACGATTAACAACTGCATTTCCAAATGATCCTGTTCCACCTGTAACTAATAATGTTTTGTCTTTAAATAAACTCATATTGCATTCCTACTTTCTTAAAAATTTTCTATATATATATTCCTTTATTCTAACAGGTAAAATTGAAATAATCGTAACACCTATTGAACAATATAAATATTGAAATACATTAATAAATTTGTTTTTTAACATATATTTTCTTAATAAACGCATAGATTGATTATATTTTTTTCCAGCCCTTCTACTACGCATTTCAATTCCCGAACGCATATATACAAGCGGTTCACTTATATTTACGCATTTAGCATTGTTTAATAACAATCGGACCCACAAATAATAATCTTCAGCATAAAGCATATGTTGATATCCTCCTGCTTTTTCAATAGCTCCTTTTCTAAACATAACAGAAGGATGATTGAATGGTGAACGTTTCTTGGCAAATTTTATAATTTTTTCTTGAGTTTCAGGGACAACTCTTTTTCCAATAATATTGTCAATATCATTTTCAAATTCAAGAATTGAAGATCCTACAACATCATAATCTTTAATCATTGCCAATTCTTTTTCCGCTCTTGTTGGGACAGAATAATCATCACTATCCATCCTCATAATAATATCACAAGAGCATTCTTTTAGTCCAATATTAAGTGCTTTTCCCAATCCAACATTTTCATGTAACTGAATTCTTTTTATAAAACAATATTTTTCCATATATTCATCTAAAAAATCATCTAATTCTTTTGTTAATTTACCATCGCATACAATAATTATTTCTTTCGGAAGAATCGTTTGATTAACTATGCTATCTAAGCAAAATTTAAAATTAGAAGATTTTTCTTTATAATATACTGAAATTAAAACTGAATAATCATTCATATTAATTTTCCTTTTCTCCATCAAGCAAAACTATCTTGCTAACTTGGTGAGTTGATTTTCTCTCATCTAAAGGAGGTAAAATACGCCAATTGCCATATCTTAACTCCAACCATTTATCATAATCTTGTAAAACAAAAAACTTTCTTCCTTCAAAATTCCATTCTATCAAATTATTATAAAAATCTATAGAATGAGGCTTCTTTCCTTTTCCAAAATGACATATTTTACAAACTAATTTTAATGGAATAAAATTAAATAAACGAAGCCACATTTCTGACTTAATATTTACAATTTTTAAAGGGGTTATTAAAGCAAAAAAAGAAACTAAGTTATAATGCTTAGTGCTAATTTCTCTTTTTATTTTTTCCATCTGACAGATTGCCAAAAATATGACATTTTAAATTGTAATTTATAAACATATTTTCCTGTTTTATCCAACGGAAAAATGTCAATATATAAACCTTTATGTTCTTTAACTAGCTCACTTCCTTTTTCTTCAAACACTGTATTATTAAGTTTTAGTTTACCGAAATTATAAGAATAAAACTTAGATGTTTTTGTAGATTCAAACGTAAATTTAGATGAATCAAGATCTTTTTTACATGCTTTTATAAATTTTTTATAATCTTTTCTAAGCATAACAACATCCATGTCATCATCCCAAGGAATAAATCCATTATGTCTAATGGCTCCTAGCATAGACCCACCGTCTAACGAATACTTAATATCATTCTTTCTACAAATTCTATCAAGTTCATCCATTATTATTAATAAATTAAATTGAATTGATTTAATTAATGATGTATTTTCCATATTCTTCTACCTATCTTTCTTTATGATTAATTTATATAGTTCGTAATACTGAGAAAGCATATATTCTTTGCTAAATATTTTTGCTTTTCCAGCACATTTTTTTCTATCAAATGGTTGATTATATACATTAATAACAGCGTTTTTCAAACCTTCATAATCTCCTTTAGATACTAAAATACCAACATCTTTGCTAACAATTTCAGAAGTTCCGCCGATATCAAAAATCACAACCGGACATCCACACGAAATAGCCTCCATAGCAACAGTCGGATAATTATCTGCTAATGTCGGTGACAGGAAAACATCAGCTATGGAATAATACTTTGCTAATTCATTTTGATTATAAATCGGATTTATTCTAATAATATTATGATGTGTTATAATATTCTCTTCAACACCAATCATAAGAATTGCATATTTAGATGGATCTAATTCTTCAGCCAGTCTATTAATATACGTAATGCCTTTTGCTTCGCTCCATGGATATGCGACACATAAAATGACAAATTTATCATTTATATTATAAGTTTCCCTTAAATTAGATGTCGTCGGATGAAAAACAGATAAATCTATTCCATTATTAATAACAATCTTTTGTTTATATTTCAATGTATTTTCTGATCCACAATTAAGATTCCATTTAGATGGTGAAACAAAAACAATTTTATCAAAAGATTGGATAATCTTTTGCTTTTTTAAAAAAAAGTGATGTGCTCTATCAAATATAGTTCGTGGATATTCATTTTTAAAATCACATTTTTCGCACTCTTTATAAATCATTTTACATTTTTCAGGAATGGAAGCGCATCTTCCTGTAAAAATCCAATTATCATGCAATGTCCATATTACAGGTATTTTATGACGTTGAATAAATTTTGATAGCATTGATAAATTAATATAATAACCATGGAGTGTATGGATATGAATTAAATCAAATTTTCCTCTTTTCAATTTTTTTATTAATCTTTTTGTATTAATAAAACTTCTAAAACAATCCGAACCAAATATTTTAACTGTAAAACGATTAATCATTTTTAAGATTTTATTCCTATCTATACAATCAACATTAGATTTATCTGTTCTTTTATTAGATACAAATAAAATACATTTATTATTATCTTTTGATTCAACATAATTCATAATATCAAGAGATATTTTTCCTGTCGAACCAAAATCACTCCCATTAATAATAGCAACTTTCATAATTACCTCCTCTATTTTTTAATATAAATCATAAGTAATTTAAAAATATAAATTTAAAAAAATTAATCTACTCATCTGTACTTTTTACAAATGTAATAATTTTTTTTAAATACTTATTAACTAAAACTCTTTCTGATTTTTTTAAAGCATATCTATATAATAGAATTACATATATAAAAATGAATATCATTATCTTAATTACAAATAATACTACTGATTTATTAACAATTAAATAATCCAATCCAATTCCAATCATCAAAACAACAACTAAAGTTGGCATTATCGAAAAATGGCATTCCTTAAAAAACTTCTTAATATCAATATCAAGTATTCTTTTATAAATAATATTCATAATTATAATCATACCAATCATTTTTCCAATAAAAATAGATATAGCTGACCAAATTGCTTCATAATTATCAAATACTGATGTAAGAAAAAGTGACAAACAAACAGATAAAATAGCAGTTACAGCAATTGAAATACATCTATATTTAATTCTATCCTTCACAATTAATAACGAATTTCCAATTTGTTGGGTAAATGTTACTAAACAAGGCAAAAGAAGAAACACTCCCACAAAATAGGAACTATCATAAGAAAAACCATCTTTATTCATTTTCCAAATATCATTAATAAATCCTCTTCCAAAAGCTATAAACCCAGTTATAATCACTCCTGTAATCATTAATTGGAAACGCCCAACATTAATCATTAGTTTATTATATTCTTCATTTTCAACCTTGTTTTTACTCATAATCGATAATTTAGGAATAAACATTCCATCCAATCCATTAGCTATTTGCCAAACATAACCTTCTATTGTTGAACCAAGAGTGAATAATGCAATTTCAACTGATCCAGATGTTATTCCTAATATACTAGGTTGAATCGATATAATAAATCTTTTCATAATTGATGAAATAGCAGCCCACAAAGAAAATTTAATCAATTCTTTAAGTGTTTTTTTATCACTTTTTTTTGTTATCAATGGTTGAGATCCATATTTGCAATATTTTTTTATATAAATTAACTTGATAATTATTTCTATTAATCCACTTAAAATAATAGCAAATACATACATAAAAATATTATTAAACATCAACAACGTAATTGAAACTAACAAAATATTAACTATTCTAGAAATCAATGTAATAAACTTATATTCTGGAAATTTATCATTTCCCATTAATATTCCATTTAATGGCATAAATCCAAATGCTAAAACTGAATAAAATCCAACCATAATAAATACTGTTTTTAAAGTAGATAATTCGACCGAAGTTAACTGAATATAAATTGATGGTATAAATAAATATATAATTGATAGTGCAATTAACATAATTGCTGATAAAAATATGAATATTTTAAAAATAATACCAACCATTTTATTTGATGATTCAACATCTTTCTCTGCTCTATACTTAGCAACAAATCGTGATACCGCAGTTCCTAACCCTAAATCAATCGCAATTAAAGACATAATAGAATTAGCTAGTGAATATATTCCATAATTTGATTGTCCTAAGGTTTTAATCATCCATGGAGTATAAATAAGTCCTGCAATTATGTTCAAAAAGATAGATATATACGATATAATTGCTCCTTTTGATATTTTTTTTGTTTCACTCGATATTTTTTTACTTTTATTATCTTTTCCAGAGTCAAATTTAGAATTAAAATCTTTATCTTGGTGAATAATTATTTTTCTAACCTCATCCTCGGATAATGGTTTTTGAATACTTAAAGGTCCTTCATTTTGATAACAAACATTTCCATCAATTAAACTATTGATAAAGATATCTAATTTATATATTAGATCATCAATATTAAATTCATATTTCATTGAATTAAAAGCATTTTCACTAATTCTTAATATTTCATTTTTATTATGGCAAAGATATAAAACTTTATCAAATAAATCATTATCATTTTCAAAATCGTAAATCAATCCGGTCTCTCTATGTTTTATAAGTGTGTATGCAGATCCTGTAGTATGACTTGCAACTACACAGCAACCACATGTCATTGCTTCGTTAACACAAGCACCCCAGCCTTCCTCTTTATTAGAGCAACTTATAACTATATGTGTGCGTTCCATAATTTTTTTCACATCATCATTTGGCATTACACCGCAGAACGTGATAAAAAACTCTAATTCATACTTTTTAATCATTTCAAATAAAATTGATTTTAATTCGCCTTCACCAACTATATTAATATGAAATTCGATATTATTTTCTTTTAAATAATTTGCAAGATAAACTATTTTTTCTGGATGTTTCAATTCAATTAATCTATTAACAAACAATATGTTAATAGCCTCTGAATTTTTATATGATAATAACTCACTAAAATCACTATAATTACTTTTTTTTATCCAATATCCCCAATTTAAACACTTATTAGAATTATAATTAATTAGATCATAATCATAAGCTGTATAAGAAGAATATGTTAAACAAAATTGTTGATAATGTCGATAAGGGACTTTATGTATTAAATTACTTGCTATAGCACGTGGAGTCCACTCTTCATATTCACATTTTTTATACAAACGTTCTGAACATTGCAAAACAATTTTTCCTTTTTTTCTTACTTTTTTTAATATTGAATCTGGTGCATTTCCATAAATAATAACATCAGCTTCTTCTATCAATTTATCAGCGTATTCTTGTTGCTGAATCGAAATATATCTTCTAACTTCATTTGGCAAAATCTTATTATATTCAGGATTATATTTTTGATGTTCCAACATCGTTGAATCCAACGATATAAAATGATATCTATCACCATATTTATTAATCAAAGCATAATGTGTTTCTATTTGATGAATTGAAAGAAAATTTGAAATAAAAACAATTTTATAATTACTTTTATCAATTTTTGAATATAAAGAATAGTTTATATTTTGATATTGATAATTCTTTTTTAATCTTTCAATTACACCATAATACAAAAATATCAACACAAAAAAGTATATATTAGCTTCTATCATTGGTTCAAAAAAGAATAAGCCAAAAATTCCAAATAAAACATATATATAAAATCTTTTATTAAAACTTTTTTTTGAAAAAATACAATAATCTATCGTATATTTTATAGATAATATGCTAATTAATAAGAAAAAAATGAAAGAAATAATACCACCAATTTTATATATATCTAACCATGTATTATGAAAATATGCCGATAAAATATTGCCATTTTCATCAATTATTTTACCATTAACTCCCATATTTCCAAATGGACTTTTTAAAAAAGTATCAAAGAATATCTCATACAATCTAAATCTCTCATTATATGATTCATCACTTGAGTCAAACAAGCGGTTAAACATAGGAATAGAATTACATATTTTTCTAAACGATTCACTATAACTATATAAAATTAAAAATATAAAAATAACACTTAAAATAGTTATTGCAGAAATTAAAAACAATCTTTTATACTTTTTAAAATTAGAAAACATTTGTAAAATTGGATAAATTAAAATCGCAATTATAATTAGTAATAAACACGATCGATTTTGAAGTACTATTGTTAAATAAAGAGAAAAAATCAAAGAAATAATCGATATTATTAAATAACAGAACTTTCTATGCTCTTTAAATAAAAAAATAAGTGGAATACTCATACAAGAAATTAGAATAACAAAAGTATTAACTCCTGTCGCTGCTGTATAAGATTTTCCATAATTCCAAATATCTAAAAAATATCTCCCATTTTGAAACAGCCCAAATTCCTTTGTTGTTAATAAAAATCCTAAAAAAGCACGCAATACAAGACCCATTGCAATAAAGAAAAAAGATTTAAAAACTTTTTTTTCAATATCGTCTATATTATTTCCTACACACATAGATGAGCCTATTAGATATAAAGCAAGAGGGAAAAACAAATAATAAAAAACATTAGCAATCGAAAACCCTTTATATATATTAAAAAACAAACAATACGATAAAGAAAATCCTAAAACAAAAATAAAGCCTTTATGAATTCTTATTTTATGACAAATAAATTGCCGAAGCAAAACTATAATACAAAGAAAGGATAAAATAACATTATCTAGCCCAAAAAAATTAAGGCCATATAAAAATAAAATCAAATAAAAAAAATTAATTGATAAATCCCTTAAGTTATTTATTTTTAGTTTAGATAAAACTTTTCTCATTTTTATTTCCTTCTCTCTTTGATAAATGTTCTATATAGTTCAAAATCAGAATTCTTATATAAATCAGTTAAGGTACAATCTCTGTATACAAATTGAATAACTCTTTTTTGACCATTATCATAATAAATCAAATTAATCATATTCTCTGTAATATTATGTCCTTCTTCATCATAAAGTGGATTTTTGTATTCATCTCTTATAAATGTGACTGCATGTTGCCAATTTGCTGTTATAACATTAATAATTGTCATCTCATTTTCCGCATAAGTTGTTAATGTAGCCCTATTTGTAATCGATAAATGTAGTTTTTGTGTTACCTTTCCATCTAAAACAAAATAATAATCACCTAATGTTCCCATTTGAAAAATATCTAAAGAAAAAATAAGACATGAAATGATAAAAATAGAACAAACAGCTATAATACTTTTTTTCTTTATTTCTTTTTTATTCACTGTAAAAACTCATCCCTTTCTTTTTTAAATAATTCTTTATTTTTTTTAATAGCTTTTTTGGCAATATTTTTTTCAAATACCATTTAAAAGTTAATTCAAAACTCTTTGCAAAGCTAATTCTCTTTCTATCGCCGAAATACAATTGATTTTTAGTCAAAAATCTTCTTGATTTTATTAAAAGTTTGCCTTTTCTTATTGTATCCATAAAAGGAAAAACTTTTTTGCTAGTCATCGCACATCTATATCCTTTTTGTTCCATCTTATTTGACAAAGATACTTCAAATTGCCATGGATTCAAATCTTCATTTACCATTTCTTTTAAAACTTCAGTTTTCCAAATACCTGGATACAGATTAACATCATAAACATCTAAAGGATTAATAGTTTTAATTTTTTTATATTTTGTTTTTTTCTTTCCAGATGGAGTATTAAATAATCTAAAATAATCATAATCTTCACATTTAATTATTTCTAATAATTCATTAATCTTTTTTATCTTTATTGGTTTTGTCAACAAATAATCATCTAATGTAATCAAAACATATTTTGTCGATATTCTACTCAACGCTTCTTTTATTCTATGAGAAAACTCTTTCTCTTCCCCTGCAAAAATAAAATGAATATTATCGCGCTTTATCTTTTTATTTTCTTTATCGCTTACTAAATACGTTTCCATATTTCTATTTCCAAAATTATTCTCTAAAAGAGTAAAATTTGCATCCCATATATCACTAAATGCATCACACGATAAAATTAATAAAGAAATATCAGTAGAATAATTTCTCTCATTATTCTTATTAAAAGCATCAATAACTATCGTTTCAAACCTTTTATTATTAATTTCTAATAAATGATTTGTTCTATATGTTTCTTTTGCATTTTTAAGTTTATTATTAATTTCTTCATTAGAAAAAATAAATGAACGCAAAGATTGTTCTAAATTGTAAGTCTTAGTAATTACACAAGCTGTATCAGTTTTAATTAAATACTGAATAACACCACACTCTTCTGAGCCAAATGCAATAGTAGGAATTCCAGATGATAAACAATCCGCCACTTTTGTTGATAAAGAATACTTTGTTGTTATTATATCCTTGCTTTTTGTTCCTTCAACTATAATTAAAAAATCACTTTCTTTAGTTTTTTGAATTACTTCAGAATATGGTATTGAACCAAATAAATTTATCCCTTTACACTTTTTTAAAATCTTAAGATATTGATTTTTATTCTCATTAGTATATACATTTATACAAAAATTTTCATTAATCTTTTGCAATGCATGTGCAAGTGAAACTAAAGATTCGTTTCTGCCATTTCTTATATTACCAAAATATGAAAAAGTTGGTTTATTGCTTATTTGGTATCCAAATTTATCTAACGATAATTCAGAAGAAAGATATATAGTTTGTCCTTTGCAACCATAAAATTCATTGTATTTATCTCGTATTTTATCGCTTATATAAATAATATCACCAGGATAATCCATAACTTTTTTTATCAGCTTTTTATATTTATACCTATAAATATGATATAAAGGCGATAAACTAAAATGATCATTAAAAATATAATCATCTCCTGTTGAAGAAACAATAGGTATATTAAATTTCTTAGCAACATATAAAGCAATTTCAGGAATAAAAAAATCATCTGAAAAACTTAAAAATATTACTTGTGGACAAAAATCAACTAACCACTCATTAAATTCTTTTGTAAGCCAATATTTCTTATTCCATAACCATTTTCTCATCAAAAAAACAAATGGTGTTTTGTTACTACCAATTTTATACAATTTGCTAAAAAAAGAACTTTTAGTTTCTAATTTATTATCCTTCCATTCATCTTGAAGATCCTTATCTTCAAATGAAATGCCTGTTTTAATCTTTTTTGAAAACCTTCTTTTTAGCAATCTCTGATCCGTAATTTGAAAAAACTTTCCACAGTGCCCCTTTGTAGGAGTTTTATTTATAGAAAAAACTTGAGCAAGTTTTTCTTTAGGCCAATTATGAAAATAGGCATCAAAAGCTCTAGAAGTAGCATTTTTATTATAAGGAACCGTCCCCACAATTAAAACTCTGGGTAAATCTTTATTTTCCATATCATCCACCTACCTCATACAATTTCTTCCATCATAAACTATCTTATCTTTCAATAGTTTTCTATCTATATCAACTATCTGTTTCCATTCAGTTAATACCATAATAATATCGCAATGTTCTAGTACATCTTCTATTCTAGGACAATAATATATTTTATCTTTAAACACTTTAGATAAATCATTTAACGCTACTGGATCATAAGCATAAATATTTGCTCTTTCTTCTAGTAGCTTATCAATTATATCTATCGAAGGTGCATCTCTTAAATCATTTGTATTAGGCTTATATGTAACACCTAAGATACCAATATTAAGATTTTCTAACGAACTAAAATCTTTCTTTAACTTATCTATCAAAATATATCTTTGACTTTCGTTAACATCAATTGTTGATGATACAATTCTTAATTCATAACCTGCTTCTGAAGCAAACTTAACCAAAGCCTTTGTATCCTTAGAAAAGCAAGATCCTCCATAACCAATACCCGGATTTAAAAACTTATTACCAATACGAGAATCTAATCCCATGCCTAAACGAATATCATTTATATCCGCTCCTAAGATATCACATAAATTAGCTATTTCATTAATGAATGATATCTTTGTCGCCAAGAATGAATTACAAGCATATTTCATTAATTCAGAGGTTCTTAAATTAGTAATAACATATGGAAGATTAAATGAATCATATATTGCTTTTAATTTTTCTATTGCTATTTTATCATTTGATCCTATTACAATTCTTGAAGCTTCTAACGTATCTTTTAATGCACTTCCTTGAGATAAGAATTCTGGATTAGAAGCTATATAAAACTTAACATCATTAACTAAATGAGATTTTATATATTCTTCAACTTTCTCATTAGTACAAACTGGTACTGTTGATTTAATAACAATCACACATTCTTTGTTAATATAATTTGCTATTAAATCAGCGGTATTATAGACAAATGATAAATCACAACTTCCATCTTCTTTTTCTGGAGTACCTACACAAATAAATATATAATCACAATCATTAAAGGCTAAACAAGCATCAGTAGTAAATGTTAATCGTTCTTTATTTTCACTTAACATCTCTTCTAATTCTGGTTCATAAATAATACATTCACCATCATTTAACCTCTTAATCTTTTCTTCATTAATATCTAAACAAGTAACTTTATAGCCTTTATGAGCAAAACAAATAGCGGTTACTAATCCAACGTAACCTACACCAACAACTGTAATTTTAACTTTACTATTTGTTTGCATATAATTTTACCTCTTATACATTAATTGTTTCTTTTTCTTCAGTATTTTCTTTAACTTTTTCAACTTCCTTAACTTGTTTTCCTTCGACAATATCTTTGCTAGTAAAAACATTAATTACAGTTTTAAATAAAATTTTAATATCCAAGAATATATTCATCTTTTTAACATATTCTCCATCAATTTTAGCTTTTTCTTCCACTCCAAGTTCATCACGTCCGGATATTTGAGCTAGCCCTGATAATCCCGGTCTAACCTTATTAGCGTCATACTTATCTCGTTCCTCTATTAAATCAAATTGATTCCATAATGCAGGTCTAGGTCCAATAACTGACATATGACCCATTAAAATATTAAACAACTGAGGCAACTCATCTATACTTGTTTTCCGAATAAACTTTCCCCATCTAGTAATATAAGCTTCTGGATGCTCTAATAGATGTGTTGCAGAATCTTTCGGTGCATCTATTTTCATAGACCTAAATTTCCATATTTTAAAAATCTTTTTATTCTTTCCAACTCTTTTTTGCTTAAAAAGCACAGGGCCTTTTGAATCTAGTTTAATTATAATTGCCACAATAATCATTGGTATTCCTAATACAATAATCGCAATAAAAGAAGCGAATATATCAAAGAATCTTTTCCAAAATAAATAATTTTTTTTCATTATCTCTACACCCCAACCTTATCTCTTTCTGGTTGATGATAAGTTGTTATAACCTTTGCCAATAAATCTTTTACAGTTTGAATATCATCAATTTCAAACACTTGTGATATAAATTCAATTTCATCTAAAATAGGAGCAATTTCATCTGGCTTTTCAATGAATATCTTTTCATTTGCAGTCTTTATTTGATTATCCAAATCTAGAAGTAATTCTTCATATATTTTTTCACCTGGACGTAATCCTGTTATTTCAATAGGTATCTCAACATAAGGTTCATATCCAGCTTGTCTAATCATTTTTTCCGCTAATGTAATAATTTTTACCGGCTTGCCCATATCCAAAATAAAGATTTCTCCACCTTTTGCATAAACAGCGGATTGTAAAATAAGCCCAACCGCCTCAGGAATAGTCATAAAAAATCTTCTCATTTCTAAATCAGTAACAGTTACTGGGCCGCCTTCTTCAATTTGCTTTTTAAAAAGAGGTATAACCGAGCCATTGCTACCTAAAACATTGCCAAATCTAGTTGCAGAATATTTTGTAGTGTGAGAAAATTCAGAAAAATATTGAATAATCATTTCTGCAAATCTCTTAGTTGCTCCCATAACATTTGTTGGTCTAACAGCCTTATCTGTAGAAACTAAAACCATTTTTTCAACATTATATTCATGACTCAACTTAGCAATGTTGTATGTACCAATCACATTAGACCTAATTGCTTCTGTTGGTGAATCTTCCATTAAAGGAACATGTTTATACGCAGCAGCATGAAAAACTAAATTAGGTCTATATAATTTAAAAATGTTTTCCATTCTCTCTTCATTATAAGTAGCTCCAATTAATGTAACTAATTTAATATCGCTATGTTCTCTTCTAATTTTTCTTAACAAAAATTGTTGAACATCATATACAGCATTTTCATATATATCCAATAAAACAATAGTATTTGGCTTATAATCAAATATTTGTCTAACGAGCTCAGAACCAATCGATCCTCCCGCTCCTGTAACTAGAACAACTTTATTATTTATAAAATCATTCAACCCATCGTTATCCAATTTAACGGGATCACGTGATAATAATTCATCAATATTAACATCAACAATTCTATTTTGACTAACTTTTCCCATTTCCGATAACAATGGTAATCTCTTTATCTTTACATCAACATCATGTAATAATTCAAATATTTCTCTTAATTTATTTTTACTTAAATGCGCTATTGCGATAATAATTTCACTAACATTATATTTTTGGATAATTTCTTTAATATTGCAAATAGGTCCTTCTATTGGTATTCCAGAAAATAATTGTCCTATTTTTTTAGAATCATCATCTATAAACGCTACAACTTTATTGTGCATATCATCATTATATCGACATTCATCATACACAATTTTTGCTCCCGCTCCTGCTCCAACAACAATTGTCCTTTTAGTTTTTAAATTAGAACGGCGTCTATACAATCGTGCGATTCTCTTAACACAACGAACGCTTACCAATAAAAAAGTTTCTGATAAAATAATTAAAGCTGCAATAATTATATTTATTTTTGAAACGTTTGGAATAAATTGTAACACACTATATCCAATTATATCTGTTATGAATGAGAGAATAATTAATTTAAGTGCATCACTTAAACCAAAAATAGAAGTCACCAATCTATATTGTCCAATAATCGCATAAGGAATCGTTTTAAATAAAACAATGGATATTATAAAAATAATTTCATTTAAACCTAACGAATTACAAGAAATAAATCCTAATATATTCAAAATAAAAATAATCAAAGCGTCAATGACCACTAATCCTATTGTATTAACAATCTTTTTTATTCTTTCATTCATTCTTTTGCTCCCACAGCTTTAAACCTATTATATTATCAATATAATAGCGGTATTTAAACTTAAAGTCAATTCAAACCAATTCCGTTACCAAAATAAGGAATATCATTTAAAGCCATAAACAATCAACCTCTAATAAGCCTTATTTTACGCTATATAACTATCACTTCTGTAATAATATTAATGTAACTATATGTTAAAAAATATATGTGATGATTAGTTTTATTTAATATATTCTATGCCAAGATTATTCCAAGAAAATCTTTATTTTAATGAGTTCAAATTCCAAATAATTATGGCATTTTTCGTCTTAATATATTAAAATTAAATATACGAAAGCGAAAGGAAGGTTGCTCTATGGCGGACACAAGAATTAGAGAAATAAGACTTAGAAAAAACTACGCAATGAAATATATTGCCTACCATATCGGTGTAAGCATTCAAACAATCAGTAACTGGGAACAAGGTAAAACCGAACCAGATATTAAAAGCTTAGTTAAAATCGCCGATCTATTTAATGTTTCCTTAGACTACCTTTTATATCGTGATGATTTTAAACCTCAACTTTCAGCAATACTAAAAGATGTTGAAACAAAATCATCTGAAGAAATTAAATTATTAACAATTTCATTTTTAAGAAAAATCGCCGAAATGGATATTCCTAAAAAGAAAAAGAAATTACCAGCAAATAACGATAACAATAAAGAAAAATAAACTAATTAAATATAACAACTTAGGGGACTAAAATCCCCTTTTTATTTAATTAAAAATCTAAAATAATCACTATTCTTCATACTATTTAACTAACTTAATATAATAAAAAAAGGACAATACGCTACTGTTATCGTCCTTATTAAACTATAAATTATCTAACATATTTTCTTTTATTAGTAAAATAATAAATACAAATAGTAATTAAACCTAATAAAATAACTAACAAAGGAACAATACTTCTTAATGAAATAACATTAACTAATGTATTTCCTACATTAGATTGATTATTTTCTAAGAAAGTTAATCTCGCTTTTGCGTATTCTATCGAATGACCAATCTTACAAGTTCCATAATCATTACTAATATCATCAGCGTTATCAACAATATCCTTACCAAAAGTATCTAAATTATCATAATCTTTAATTAAATCAGTAAGTATCTTGTTGTTTGTGGAAATATAATCACAGAAACTAGAGCTTGATTCACTATGCATTTCTAACCAAGAATCAATGATTTTATTCGCATCACTAACTTTATATATAGCAACATCCTCTTGACCTGAAGCATAACATGCAAATAACGAGCTAGACTTATTATATTTAAGTGTATTACGTGTATTAGTACCTTTAGATATAATTGTCGCAATTCCATCTTCATTAATCGAAATTGACCACGAACTATTAATAGATAACGATGTTTCTGTTTTAAGATAATTATTACTAGATGATGCTGCATATAAATATCCTGAACCGGTATTAAATGCATATGTATTGTTAACATTACCATTTTCTAAAGTTAATTCTTGAATAAGATTATCTGTATATAAATATGAATTAACATCCGTTTTCTTATTAATATTTACTTGCCCTCTATTATTGGGATTTTGTGTTTGACTTAAAGCAACATCGAATCCATATGATGCAATAACATAAGTTTCATTTACTTTTAATTCTGAAACATTTTTCACTAATTGATAATATGTTTTATTACCATTAACAACAACTTCACTTTTTTTATTAACTGTTACTAAACAACTATCTGTTTTATCTCCTGATGTTGCTGTTATAATTGCAGAACCTTCTTTAATTCCAGTAATCATACCATTATTAACGGTAACAATATCGTCATTACTGCTTGACCAAGCAACTGTCTTATCAGTCGCATTTTCTGGTAATACTGTCGCGGTTAATGTTCTAGAATCACCAAGATAAATATCTAAAGAGTGTTCATTTAAAGTAACACTACTTACAAGAATACTACTAATATATTTATAAGTTAATGAATAAGAAGCAATATATAATGAATTTGCGCTTGCATTAATTGTTATAACAAGGTTTTCATTTTCTTTTATAGTATACTCAGCAATATTATCTAAATTAACATCGATATACTCACTACTAAAACTACCTGTCCACTCCGCGAAAGATTGATTTGGAATTGAATATAATGTCGTACTACCTGCTTTAACGGTAACAAAACCAGAACCTTTCGATTGATTTGATTTCATATTCAAGACTATATCTGTAATTTGATATCCTTTAAAACCTGATAAAGTTAAAGTTGCAGAATTGTTAGCGGTAATTTGAGATTTTGTATTATAAGTTTGTAAATAACTTGCAGATGTTCCTTCAGGTGATATTCCACTTGTAGTAACACTCGATTTAGATTCAACTGTATATTTAACTGTGTTTGCAGGAATATTATCTTCCTTAGAATCTCCTCCGCTTGTAGAACTTACTGTCACTAAACATGAAGCGGTTTTACCATTAGTTGTTGCTGCGGTAATTGTCGCCGTTCCTTCACTAATACCTCTAACTAAACCATCATCTACTGTTGCAATTTCATTATTACTTGTCGACCATGTCACGGATTTATTTAAAGCATTAGAAGGTTTATATGTTACTTGTAATGATTGTAAACTACCAACTGAAATATTAATGTTACTAGGAGTAATAGAAATTGATTGCACTTCAACATCTTTACCTTCATCACATAATGCTCCATTGCCAACATAAGTATCATCCCAAATCATTGTTGCAAATTCAGGATGATCAATAAATGGATTTCTTGTACCTGTAACTGCTGTACAATAATTATTTCTATTCATTTCAAAATCATCAACTGGATCTAATTCATTCCATTCAAGTAATAAATCAAACGCTGCATTTTCTGTACCTTTAGTCGTATAAACAACACTTGTAATATCTAAAGCTCCCGTTTTAGAAGTAGTTTTACTATTACTAACATTAGCGCGATTTGCATTCGCGGTAATAGAAGATGAATAATGAGTATACATATACATTAAAATACGAGCTACATCACCTTTAATTCCATTACGTGGTTCAAATTTACTATCTTTATAATAATTACCTGTTCCATTACCATTATATTTAATTTCCGTTCCTGATTTATTTAAATCAGTATATGGATAATTACTTCTTGTGCTATTAATACTTGGATCAGCGGGTCTTAAATGATGGATATCAGCGCCTGCACCTCTATCAGAATTATCTGTCTTTTTATATAACCCATTAGAAAGATCCTTTGGCCAAACATGTTCGCGGTTATAATTATTTCCTTCACCCCATAAATTAGAAAAAGATTCACCAGCATAAAATAAAATAATATTTGAAGTATTATTTGGATCTTCATCAGAATAAGCTAAACCACTTCTTAATTCAGCATAAGTATTATAATAACGATGTTTAACTTCCATTAATTCTGCAAGTTGCTCTAACAAAGCATCACCTTTTAAACCAGTAACATCATAGTTAGTTGTGGTATAAAACTCATTAACATCATTTATTTCATCAGCGTATGTTGTCACTAAAGGATCACTATTTGTTCTATCATTATCACCCGCTTGTGCAACAACAATATTACTAAAACATGTTCCTAGTAACATCATCATTAGAAACGATATCGATTTCCATTTTTTCATACAAACGTCCTCACTTAAATTAAGTTTACTTTTTAATATTAAATCATATTTGTTAAATTATTGCTAAAAAATAATTAAAAATTTAATTATTTAATTCAATTTTTTACTAAACAAAATACTTTATTTATAAATCACACTAACTTAAATATAGTGACATCTTATTTAAACAGTTTTTCCATCTTTAAGATTACTTTTCTTTTTTGTTCAATATTTGGATGTACATAAAGATTCATTGTTGTTGTAATACTTGAATGACCTAAAATCACACTGACGGTTTTATAGTCACAATTACTTTCTATACATCTTGTGGCAAAGCTATGCCTTAAACCATGAAACTTTATAACTGGAATATCTAATTTCTTTAATATCTTCTTAAAATAATTACGATATGTTCTTGGTTCTATAGGATTGATGTCATTAGATATAACATAGTATTCTTTATTTAAGAACTTTTTAAATGATTTAATTATTCTATATAATTCACTAGTTAATGGTATTTCTCGATATGAATTAATTGTTTTTGGTTCACTTATTATTATTTCTGTATTCATCTGATCATAATCATATATTCTCTGTATGGTTTTACCCACAATAAAAATCTTCTTATCAATATCTATATCTTTCCATTTTAATGCGCATATTTCTCCTATTCTTAATCCTGTAGATAAACATATAAATATTCCTAAATTCTTAAAATTAATATTATCTTTTAAATAGTTAATTAATCTCTTTTGATCATTAATTGATAGTATTTCTAGTTTCTTTTTCTCACGTTCTGTAGGAAATAACGCTTCTATTTCATGATATTCAATTAAGTTATTCTTCGATCCAAATTTAATAATCATCTTTAATATCATAATGATATCTTTAATAGTCTTTTGAGTTAATTTTTCATCAATCTTATTTAAAATAAAACTTTGAATATCTTCATCTAATATTTTCTCCTTCTCTCCAAAATAAGAAACGATATGTTTATCCACTAAAGCAACATAAGTAACATATGTTGATTGTTTTACATATCTTTTCTTTTCCTCTTTCCATAAATTAACAATATCTTTAATTTTCATTTGCTCTTTCATATATTATTCCTCCTTCAAATGATATAACTAGAATAATAATGATTAAGATAAATTAAAATAGTTCTGTAGGAGATAATATGGATTAACAATTTTATTTTTAAAACAGATTTAATATATTAAACTTAATATTTAAAATCCATCAATTTCTTGTAGTAATTATTATAATTTGTAATATAGCAAACAGAACGAAAGAGGAATAACAATTAATGAAAAAAAGAATACTGATATCTATTAACCCTAACGAAACTGAACTGCCCTTTCAAAGTTCACTTTAAATCCGACAGCAATAATCATTTGTAAATTATAATGATTGGTATTATAAATTTTTCCATCTTCGGCAGTTATTCGAAATTTTCGAGTAGTTGACTCTTTAAGTAATTCATTATCATCAAAAATTTTCTTAATATGATAATTGATTGTATGCGATTCAACATCAAAAAGTAATCCCATCATTTTTTGAGTCAACCATATATTTTCATCTTCGTATCTAACTTCAATATTTTGTGCTTCTTCATCAATGGATGCTATATAAATAAGATATTCAGATTATGAACTTTTAATAAGCATTTTTCTTTTTTGGTAATTAAAAACCAAAATAATTGTTGACACACAAAACCGAAGTAGTATAATTAATAGCGTAAGGTTGGTAATTAAAAACCAAGAAAGGAAGGGTCTATATGAAATTTGAAGATTCGATATTTTTAAAAAGAGAGTTTAATTTTGAGGAGCAAAATTTTGCATTAATAAAAGCAATGGTTTTTATCTACGCTTTTAAAAAAGCGAAGATAAACTACCCATTATTTGAAGTTAATAATAAAGTAATTAATCAAAATTATTTAATTAACTTACATGATTTAGCAAAAGATAATTTAAAAAAAATATATAATGTATGTGGAGAACAATTAGGATGTCTTATTAATGATTGCTTAGAAAATGATAATAGCAACGTGGAATTACAATCGGAATTAATGCATAAATTATTTCTTTTAAATAATTTTACAAGCGAAGATATTGAAAAGTATATAACAAATAAAGACAACTATATTTATGAAAAGAATGATTTTAGTTCCCCTAAAAGTCTTATCGATTTAGTTATAGGATTACTTTCAAAAGGAACCCATCAATCATGGTTTGATTTAGGATGTGGAAATGGTGATTTTTTAATAGAACTAGTGAAAAAAAATAAAAAAAATGAATGTTATGGCGAAGACATTAATTATAATTGTCAATTGCTGACAAAAATAAGATTATTCTTCGCTAACGCTAATGCAAAAATATCTGAAAATAATATCATCACAAGTCAATATAATGAAATTGTCGATGTTGCATATGCAAACATACCATTTTTAATGAGGTTATCAAAAACTAATTTTGATTATAATAAGCACAATAAATACGTAGGAGAATTAAAGCCAACACAAAATGCTGATTGGATATTCGCGGATAGATTACTTCAATCAATCAAAGATAGAGGCATTATTCTTATGACTGAAGCAAGTTTAATGAATTTTATCGACATAGAGCAAAGAAAAAACGTTATAGAACAAAATCTAGTAGAAGGTATTATAAAATTACCGGATAATTTATTTATATATACTGGAATACCTGTATCTATAGTTATTTTTAATAAACATAAGGACAATCAAGAAATAAAATTTTTAGATGCTTCAAATATGTGTAAAATTGGTAGAAGACTATCAGAACTCAATGTTTCTGAAATTATAAGTGCATATAATGCCGAAAAGAAAACTACAAAAGTTAATATAAAATCAATATCAAAAGATGACTATAGTCTTCATGTAAAAAAATACTTAGATGTCAATGAAATTTTTCTTGAAAATGAAGTACCTTTAGAAAAAGTAGTTAATGAAGTATTCAGAGGTGCACAAATTTCAGCGCCTGAAATTGATGAATACTGCAAGAATATAAAAGAAGAAGATAAAATATGCAAATTAATTACAGTTGGTGATATACAAGATAGTATGATAGATATCAATAAGCTTCAAATCATTAAAGATGATGGTAAATATAATAGATATGTAGTCAAAAACGGAGACGTTCTTGTTTCTTCTAAGAGCACAAAAATTAAAACTACTGTTTTAGAAATACCAAAAGAGGAAAAATTTATAGCAACAGGGAGCTTATTAGTAATTAGGTGCGATCAAGAAAAAATAAATCCTTTTTATCTAAAAGCATTTTTCGATTCAACTAATGGAAAAAAATTACTAGAATCAATACAAACTGGAACAACGATTATTTCAATTAACGCAACTGCTTTAATGCGAATGAGGATATCTTGTATAGATAAGAAAAAACAAGATAAAATTGCAGAAAGGTACTTACTTAAATTAGAGCAATTTAAATCAACTAAATTAAAACTATATGAAATAGAAAAAGAATTAATTAATGTATTTGATAATTCAATTAAAAACTAAGTAATAAAATTATAAAAAAATGTTAAAAAGGATGTGATAAACTATGGAAATCAATAAACAAATACAACTAAGAGGCGGATTCAGTGATAGAAATAAAATTAAGCCATTAAATATGGAAATGCAATTAACAGAATTTGATCAACGAACACGTATCGCTTTTATTAATTTAATTAAGCAATGGTATGATGATGAATGGTTTGATAATTATAAATATAGTTTCTATGAAAATTTATTAAGCAATGTATTTTCCATATACATATCAGATGATGTTATTTATGAAATAGAAAATGAAGAAAACAAACTATTTAATACTTATATTTATGATATTATAATAAATCAATCTTCTTCATACGATGATATATTAACACTCTTAGAGTATATTGTTAATTGCTTTAAAGAAGCAGAAAGAAATGAGCCCTATAATGCTCTTTTCCCTTTCCGTCAAAATAAAGATTATACTCAAGAAATTAATAGTTTATTTATAAAAGAATGTGTAGGCTACAGAATGATTGATAACCAAATAATACCAATTACTGATAAAATTGAATTTGAAGAAATACAACAAGCTATTAAAAATAAATTTGAAGGGAGCAAAAATCATTTAAAAAAAGCAATCAGCTTTCTTTATGATAAAGAAAAACCTGACTATAAAAATAGCATAAAAGAAAGTATTAGTGCAGTAGAATCAATTTGCAAAATTATAATAAATAATGATAATACAACTTTAGGGAAAGCACTTAATAAATTAGAAGAATCAGGTATAAAAATACATAAATCACTAAAATCTGCATTTTCTTCTTTATATGGTTACTCTTCAAACGAAGGTGGTATAAGACACTCAGAAGGAATGCTTGAAAGCAATGTATCATTTGATGATGCAAAATACATGCTTGTTACATGTTCCGCTTTTATAAATTACTTGATTCCAAAAATAAATAGTATCGATAATAAATAATCATTTTACGTCCATCTTTAATAAGTTATTTCTTTAAAACGCAAACAAGAAAAATTATTTACAAACAAATGAAAGGAATTGTGGCTTATGCATGAACAAATTAATAAATTTATCCAAAATTATTTAGAAAAAAACAATACTAAAAGTGCAATTATGTTAACTTCACCTTGGGGAACTGGGAAAAGCTACTATATTAATAATACTTTAATTAAGTATCTAGAAGGAAAATGTATTATTATTCCTCTATATGGATTAAAAGATATTAGTGAAATCAGCAAATATATATTTTTAGAATACAAATTTAGAAATTTAAACAAAAAAAATATAAGTACAAGTATTTTTAAAATAATAACTAAAATTATTATAAATGGATTTTCAAATTCTTTAGGAATTAATTACGATTTAAATGATAAAGAAATCGAAAAAATATACTCATCAATAGATTTATCCAACAAACTATTAATATTCGAAGATGTAGAAAGAACTAAAATAGACATCTTAGAATTATTAGGATTTATCAATAGTTTAGTTGAAGATAATGTAAAAGTATTACTTGTCACTAATGAAGACGAGTTTAAATCTAATGACGCTTATTTAAAAATAAAAGAAAAAACAATAAGTGATACAATTTATTATAACTTTCCTATCGAAGACACTATTAAAAGTATTGTTTCATCATTCAATAATGAAAAACTAAATTATTTAATTAATGAAGACGATATGATTGATAATATTAAAGAAATAATGAATAAAACAAATGGTAATTTAAGGACCTTTATTTTAGCATGCCAAAAAACGATAGATATTTTAGAAACCTCAGATAAATTAAATAAAAACTTTATGAAAAAAATATTCTTAGGAAACATTGCTTTTTTATTAAAAAATCGAGATAAAACTACTAAATGGAATCTTGATGAAGAAATAGCATCTCATTCGTTAGGCACATACAAATTTCCTCTTTATAAAATATCTTACGACTATATAATAAATCAAATTTTAGATAAAGAAACCCTAGAAAAAGTAAATGACAACTATTGCAAATTAGAAAAAAATAATAAAAAAAATAAAGAAATAGAAAGATATATGCAAACTATTTATAACTGTTATACTTCTAATGAAAAAGAATTAATAAATGCTATAAAATATGTAACTGAAAAAATTCTTAACAAAGATATCGATGTTAATAATTATATAATGTTAGCAAATTATCTAATAGCAATTAAGTACGACCTAGAAATAGATAAAGAAGTAGTAGATAATTGTCTAAAAGCAATGTTATCTTCTGATATAGAAATAGAAAATGAAACCCTTGATTTAGATAATTACTCAGGAATAAAGCTAGTAGACAAAAAAGCTATCGATGAATTTATTGATTTTAGTAAAAAATTAAAAAAAACAATATATTCTTCCGTTAAAGCTAATATTATTGGATTTGATTATACTATAGAAAAAATCGATGAATTTTATGAAAAAGTTAAAATTAATAGTGATTCATTTATTTTAAAAAAAGGATTTGCTAAATATATTGATATTACAAAGTTTGCTGAATTAATAAAAAAATGTAACGCCTTTAACATATTTACTATTAATAAAATATTTAAAACAATCTATAATTTAAGCAATATAAGGGATTTCTTTTATGATGATAAAAGCAATTTAAGCGAATTAAAAGAAAAAATAGAAAAATTAAAAGAAGAACAAGGTCTTGATAAAGTTAAAAAATACCAATATAAGAATTTTATTACTTATTTAGATAGTACAATTAAAAGACTAAATATGTAAATGCCCTAATGTACTTGTGGTAAAATTTTACTCAAAAATTATAGCTACTAACAATTTAATTATGTTATTTGCAAACAAGAAAAATCAAACAAATCAAAATGATTTATTAATATATTTCTATAAAGAATAAATTTTCGTACTTCAGCTTATTATCTAATAATCACTCGCGAAATTAACAAAAAACAGATTTTCGAACGATTTAGAACAAAAAAATTGTTTTAAATCGTTTGCGAGGTTATAATATTAATGTGGGAAAAAGGAGGTTATGTTTTATGAAATTGTTAAGAATTCGTGCATCAAACTATAAGAATTGTTGTGATAATTTTACAATTGATTTTATAGCTAAATCCAAGAAAACAAGCGAAGATAAAGAGTATGAATTACAAGAAATTGCAGAAGAATTATATGTTTTTAATACAGCTGCCTTTGTGGGTAAAAATGCATCTGGAAAAACTTCCGCGATTGAATTAATGGATTGTTGCTATTCCATTCTTAGTGAATTCCATTTAGAAAACAATCATTATAATTATGATAATGTAAAACTAGAAATCATTTTCTATCATGAAGACTATATTTATAAATACACTACTGTTTTAAAGGCCGATTCAAATTCAGAAAATAAAGCCAATTTTACAGAACAACATATTTATCGAAAAAAATATTATAAATCTAAAGTAAAAGAAATTTATTCAAATGATGAATTTGAAGAAATCAAAGATTTAGGAGAACTTCCAGAAGATACTTCAATTGTTTTTTTTGTATTGAAAAGAAAAACAACTCGTGCTGTTTATTTTAATTGCAATGGTGAAGGAGTGGACACATATCGCCTATTATTTAGAGCAATGAATACTTATAAAATATCAAAAGAAGTATTAATCAAGATTATAAGAATTTTTGATGATAATATTCAAAGCTTAGAAATGATGGATGAAAAGCATTATAAATTAACATATCAAAATTGTATAAAAGAACTATCTGATTCTGAATTAATTTATATGATTTCTAGTGGAACAACAAAAGGTATCTTGCTTTATATTCTTGTAGTCGCAGCGTTAGAAAACGGATTTGACTTATTAATCGATGAAATAGAAAATCATTTCCATAAAACACTAGTTGAAAACATGATTATCTTATTTAAAGATAAAACTGTAAATAAGAAAAATTCAACACTTGTATTTACAACTCATTATTGTGAAGTTTTAGATTTATTTAATCGTCAAGATAATATTTGGATTGCTAAATCAAATGATAAGATTTATTTAGAGAATATGTATGAAACCTATAATATTAGACCAGAGATTTTAAAGAGTCGTCAATTTTATAACAATACATTTGATACTTCTGTTAATTATGAAGATCTCATGGCATTGAAAAAGAAGCTAATGAAATGAAGTATTGAATTATATTAAAGCATTTGACTAAATAGTCGAGTGCTTTTTCTTATTAGTAAACTGATAAACTTACAAATATATAAGGTTTACGAATCTTTAAAAACTGAGGCGATTATCAAGATTTCATTCATCACTATAAATATTATAGATATCCAACTTCAAACTAAATAAGTCTCTAATTATTTAAGTGATTAATCTAATTATTTATCTTAATTTATCTTTGTACTTTTTGGATTAAAATCCAAAAAATGTTGAATTTTTTAAAGTTTTTGGATAAAATCATAATATAGAATGAGGGTGAGAATTATGATTATAAAAAGAAAAGAATATTTAAATAAGTTAATCGCACTTAAAGACAAGAAAGTTATAAAGATTATAACAGGTGTTAGAAGATGTGGAAAATCAACTTTAATGGAGATATTTAAAAACTATTTACTCAAAAATGGTGTTAATAAAAAAAATATAATTTCAATAAATTTTGAAGATTTTGATTTTTATGATTTACGAAATCCCAACAAACTATATTCTTACATAAAAGAAAAGCTAGATAGTGAAAATCAAAACTATATTTTCCTTGACGAAATTCAACATGTGGAAGATTTTCCACGAGTTGTAGATAGCTTATTTATAAAAAATAATATTGATATTTATATTACTGGCTCAAATGCATATATGCTCTCTAGTGAAATTGCGACACTAATTTCAGGTAAATACATTGAAATCTCAATGCTGCCATTGTCGTTCGCAGAGTTTGTTGAATCAACAGGAGACAAAAAAGACCTTGCAAGAAAATATATTGATTATATTCAAAATAGTTCTTTTCCATACACTTTAGAACTTAGAGACCAAGCAAATGAAATAAAACAGTACCTTGATGGAATTTATAATACAGTTGTTGTAAAAGATATTGCTTATAGAAAAAAAATTACAGATATTTCTATGCTTGAAAATATAACAAGATTTATGTTTGACAATATTGGAAATCCGCTTTCAATGAAAAAAATTGCAGATACGATGACTTCTGATGGTAGAAAAATCGATGTCAAGACAGTTGAAAAATTTATATCTGGACTTACTGAAAGTTTTGTTTTGTATAAAGCAAATCGATATAATATAAAAGGTAAACAATATTTAAAAACTCTTGAAAAATATTATGTTGTAGATATTGGGCTTAGGTATATGCTTCTTGGAACTCGTTCAACTGATGTGGGACATATTTTAGAAAATGTTGTATATTTGGAACTTTTACGTAGAGGATATGATGTGTATGTTGGCAAAGTTGACAACACAGAAGTTGACTTTGTTGCAATTGACAATAAAAAAACAATTTATTATCAAGTATCCGCAACTGTTAGAGATGAAAGAACATTAAGAAGAGAACTTAAACCACTTCAAAGCATAAATGATCACTATCCAAAATTTATTTTAACATTAGATGAAGATCCTGAAGCCGATTTTGATGGCATAAGAAAAATAAATGCTCTTGATTGGTTACTGGGTGATATTTAATAAAAAAATATTTTTGCTCTTTAAAATCTATGGTGGTTGACAAGATTTGATTGACCACTCTAAATTTTATAGACATTGAAATTCAAGATGAAAAATTTTCTAATTATTTAAGTAGTAAATCTAATTATTTATTTTGTACTTGACCTCTTAAGTCTTTCTAACTGTTTTAGTTAGTATAACTTTTGGGGTTAAGTATACATACAACATTTTTTTAAATTTAAAAAGTAAGAAAAATCCCGATGAATACTAGGAGTTTCTTACTTTTTTTCTTTTTTGTTGTAAAAGACGGGTTTATCATATGTTAACATAAAAAAGATCTGTAGTAATAGCTTTTAGATTTATAAATGTTCTTTAAAAAATCAAAAAGAGGACTACAATCCATAATACGATTGTTAATCCTCTTTTAATTTAGTTCTGTAAGTTTTATTTATAATTAGCAGCTATATTTCTTTTTATTTAATAAATAATATGCTGCGACTGCAGATAATCCTAATAAACCAACAATTAGAATTAATGATGCATTATTAGAATCATTACCAACAAATAGATTTAATCCAGAATCTGTACTCTTTGCTTCTTTTGTTGCTAAGTATTCCATATACATTAATTTATCTAATACATTAACTGAAACTTCTTTATTTGTATCTTTTTCATTATCAATTACTGTTGATCTACTAAATACAATCTTTTCATAATCAGATAATTCATTATAGAATTCTCTACATGTTTCTGCTTGATCATACTCTGTACAAGTATCTAATCCTGCAATAAGTTCTATTAATGTTTCTGCATCTTCAGCATTTGCATTACTACAATAAGTTAATGATGATAATGACATACGTTGAGCATTTGAAGTGCTATTCGATAACTTAAATGCTACAACTAAATCGGTAATATTACTTGTTGAAACAGCAATATTAATTTCTTTTCCTGTTTCAACATTTAATTCTTCTTCTGATAATTTAGTATAAGTTACTCCACCATCACTAGAAGTTAAGTAATACATAGTTCCTTCAATCTTATCTTCTGCGACTAAATCTAAAGATAAGAATCCATTATAGAAATATGAATGTAAAGTAACAATTCCAGTTGTGCTTGCTTCAACTCCTATAACAGATGCAATGTTTTCTGTAGTTATAGACTTTGACATATTTTCAGCTTTATTAATTCCAATTTTATTATAGCCTCCGGCAAGATTAGCATCAATATTTAATCCCGCCGCTTTTATTACATAAGGTAAATAAGTATTGCTAATACCATCGAACTCATTTGCGCTATTTGTTAAAAAATCAAATGTTGTTCTCGCTGTAGTTAAAGTAGAATAATTTGTTACTAATTCTTGTTCTTCAAGTTTTAAGTTATTATAAGTCAATTCAGCATTTTCAATTTTATTTTTACTATCTAATGTTGCTGTAACTGAACCGATGGAATTAATTAAAGCTATAACTGCATCGATTTTAGCTTGATCAACATCTGATGTATGTTCAGCATAATAGATGTTGATCCCAAAAATATACGCCCTTTTACCAGCTGTTCCAATGACAATAGATGAAACTTCATACTTAGAAACATCAAAATCATACATTACTTTATTTGAAGTTAAAGATGTTCCTGTTAAAGTATTTCCTCCAACAGTAACTTCAATTTGAGAACTATCATTACTATATTTTTTAACTTGTGCTTCGACTTTTGTTATATAATACTTAGAATCATCAAGGGCTAATCCAAAAGAGCCTGGATTTGAACCTGTGCCAAGCTTTAAAGCGTAACCACTACCACCAAACACATTTGTTAAACTTCCACTCCATGATATTCCTTCTGGTGTAGGATATATTTCTTCAAATCCACTAACACTCTCTATTTTACTTGCATTTTTATTTTCTGTACCATTTGTATCAATTTCATACATTAATGGTTTATATTGATTAAGTTTTTCACCAACTGCATTAAGTTTTGTTACATATTCAGTTCCAACATAACCCTTTTGGATTTCTGTTAATCCATCATATGCTTCTTTGGCAGTAACATAATCATTATTTGCAGAATAATCTGTAATAGAATCAGCTGAAGGTAAATTGTTTATTAAATTCTCTACTTCTTGTGCTTTTTCTCTATCTATTTGTTCTAATGCCGCATTTTTTAAATTTTCATATGTTGTTTCTGCATTTGTCAAAGTACTATAATTAGTAACACTTTCTTTCAATGACTCATCTAATGCATCATATTCACTACGTGCACTATCGATTTTAGCTTTACACGCTTCAGTATATTCAACAGTTCCAATTGCAGTAATTGCATCTTCAACCTTTTGAATTTTTTCTTCATCAGATACATCTGATAAATCAATATAATAATCAACTTTTGAAATTTTAATAATTCCGTTTGAACTACCTTTTGCACAGTCAAATACCAATTGATAATATAAATTATTAGCTCTACTTGCTTCTGGAATTACATATTCAACACTACCATTGCTAATAGTAACTGTTATCTTAGTATCTGATGTATCGAATGTACTATCAGATGAAACATAAAGATAAGTACTGTTTACTTTACTCGTAGTAACACTATCAACAGTAACAACGATCTTGCTAATCTCAGCATCTATAGAATTTACTGTAGATATTTTTCCTATTGATGCAGCACTTTTACTTCCAATTTTAATATAATCCCAACTATTGTTGTTATTATTTGCATTTTGAATACTAACAGCAAATCCATTATTTGCTGCAGTCCATGAATTACTATAAGATAAAACAGAATTACTATTATAATTTTTACCAAACAGCGCTGTTTTATAAACTGATTCCGCCGCTTTTGCTACTTTTGTTTCTCCTGACTTTAATCCAACTCCAAATGCCATCGCACTAACGGCTAAAAGCATAGAAAGTTTTCTCTTAAAAGCTTTCATTTTTTTCTTTACCTCCCTATTTATTATTTAAAT